>PERY01000003.1 GCA_002929055.1 Methylocystis sp.
CCTATGTCGTGACGCGCCGCACGCCGAAGGAGGCGGCCGCCTCCATCGCGCGCTTTTTCGACAGCGGCGTCGCGGCGCTGGGCGAAAAGCTCGGGCCTGTGTTGTGGCAGTTTCCGCACACACGCAAATTCGCTCCCGAATACTTCGAAGGGTTTTTCGCCGCTCTGCCGAAGGAGATCGAGGGCACGCGCCTGCGCCACGCTGTCGAAGTGCGCAATGAAAGTTTCATGTCCACGGATTTCGTCGCCCTTGCGCGCGCGCATCAGGTCGCCATCGTGATTGCAGGCGACTCCGAGTTTCCGCTCATAGCGGACCTCACCGCGCCCTTCGTCTATGCGCGCATCATGGGCACGGACGCATCGCACCCTGCCGGCTATAGCGAAAGGGAGCTGGACGCCTGGGCGACGCGTGCGCGAATCTGGGCGCAGGGCGAAGCCCCCGCCGATCTGCCACGCCTCTCCGTCAACATGCCGAAGCGAAATGCCCGCGACGTGTTTCTCTATGTCATCCGCGGCGCAAAGGTGCGCAATCCGGCGGCTGCGATGGGGCTGATGGAGCGCCTGGGGCGGTAGCGTGCCACCGTATTTTGGCCTTTTCTGCCGCGGCAAAAAGCCTCTTGCCCACGATTTACTATGACACGGCGCGGCTCTCGCCGCGCCGATTAGCTCTGTCTCAGATTTCAGCCGACGAGTAGCTCGTGACTTCCATGCCCACGCAAACTTCGACGATGACTGGGCTCGACCAAATCATGGTTATTTCCTCCTGAACCGGGCCCCCGGAAGCGGCCACCAGCCAACATAGCGATCAACCGAGGCGTATTCAGCCAGAAAATTTACGAACGGCGCATGCCAATTATTCCTGAAGTCGCCGCGCCTCAAGTGGGGAGCTAGCCACCACCGAACTCCTCTTCGTCGCGGATTGGGAGCGAGACGAACACCCTCGTGCCGCCTTCGGCGCGGCGCTCGACCTTCATCGCGCCGCCAAGCCCTTGCACCCGCTCCCGCATGCCCAGAAGGCCCATTCCAGAACGATGCCCTAGCGCCATTCCGATTCCGTTGTCCTCGATAAGGACATTCAAAGTCGGAATCTCTTCCGCTATATCGTCTTGCGCGTTCCTTGCGGTTTCCCACTCGAACGTCACCGCAACCTGAGCCCAATTTGCCTGCGCGTGCCGGAAAACATTGGTCACGCTCTCCTGAATGACCCGATAGGCCGTAAAGGCGGTCGTTTCGTCCAGCCACGACAAGTCATGAGGCGACGCTAGGCGTAGATCGACTTCCGGGTGGCCGAGCGACCAGGAGTCGAAAAGGCTTTTGAGCGCCCCCTCGAGGCCCAATTCAGTAAGACCCGTGGGCCGCAAGCGCCCAAGCAAGCCTCCGAACAAAGACTGAAGCGCTTCACTTGCGCGGTCCACGATCGTTGCGATCTGCTTCAGCCGATCAGCGTCCGGGGGCGTCTGCGCGACGACTTCTTGCAGCGCAGCGGCCGCCGCGCGAATGGAAAACAGGCACGGCCCCGCTTCATCGTGCAGATCCCGAGCGATTTCCTTGCGCTCACTGTCTTGAATTTCGATGAGTGCGTTGACGAGATCGCGGTTCTCCTGTCGCACGCGGTCAAGCGTCGTCGCCAGCGAATTGAGCGCCTTCGAAATGTTTTGAAACTCCGATGCCCCGCGAGGTGCGATCTGAACTCCTGCTCTCCCCGCTTCGAGGTCGGCGAGACCGGCCTGCAATGCGCTAAAGGGCGTGAGGGAAAAGCGGACAAGAAGGAGCACGAGAGCGATGATCGAAAGCGTCACGAGAAGGCTGATCGACGCCAGCCAGGTCATGTCGGACCATATTTCCTCTAACTCATCGAGCGGATTGGACACGATCACCACGTTGCCGTAATCACTCTCGAGACCCCGGATGGGCACGAGAATGACTCGCGGAGGGGGAACGTCGACGAGTCTGACGAACCATGCCGGCGGATCGGCATCGTTGATGTGATCAGCTGACCATTGAGCCGGCGGCGCTTCGCCCTGTTCGAGTATCTTGATGTCGACATGGCGCAAGCTGCCAAGATTTGCAAAAAGTCTGCGGAGAGCCGGCGTAGGGTTCGCGTTATCGGGAATACTTGCAATTGTTGTCAGGACAAACTCCCGCGCAAGTCGGAGATTGCTTCCTGCTTCAGCGCGAACGCGTGGCCCGGCATGCATCATTTGAATGGCGAGATTGACCAGAAGGGTGGCAAGGAGCACCACGCCAATCAACCAACTCAGCCCTGCCCTCAAGGAAATCATCGCCCGTCGCCTGGAAAGAATGGCCGCAAAGCCACAATGTCATTGACACCGCGCATGGTTTTCACAACAAAGATTGAAGTCCACAACAAGAAAAATCGTCATGCGCGTTCTGATCGTCGACGACCATCCGATGGTGATCGAGGGCTGCCGGGGCATGCTCTCCGGGCAGACGGATATAGTAGTGTCCGAAGCTCACAACGCTGACGAGGCGCTCGAAAAATACGCTTCGACCGCGCCGGACGTGATTGTTCTCGACATCAACCTTCCTGGCGTCTCCGGTTTCGAATTGCTGCGTCTGCTGTTGAAGCGCAATCCCAATGCGAAAGTCATCGTGTTCACGATGAATGACGATCCGGTCTTCGCGGCCCGCGCAATTGAACGCGGCGCGCGAGGCTATCTCGCCAAAAGCGAGGATCCCAAGGTTTTCATCAAGGCGATCCGATCCGTCGGCGCGGGCGAACGCTACCTCTCGAGCAATCTGGCGCTCAAACTCGCCTTTGCAGATCAGAGCCTGACCAAAAACCCGCTCGACGCCCTCAACAACCGGGAGATCGAGATCCTGCGCAATCTCGCCAGTGGCAAGGATATGACGGAGATCGCGCATATTTTGAAAGTCTCCTACAAGACGGTCGCGAACAACTGCATCCTGCTGAAGCGCAAACTCGGCGCGCGGTCGAAAGCGGACCTTTTGCGCATCGCTGTCGAGAACAAGGTCGCGATGAGGCTGGTCTGAAGACCTCACCCTATCTGAATTGCTTTTGCGCTTTGTAGCGCTCGGCCAGTACTGCCAACGCCTCCTCTCGCGTGGCGCCCTTGTGGCGCAGATTATAATAATGCTGGCAAAGCTCGCCATAAGTCTGCGTCTGTCCTGCGGCCTTCGCGACGTCGGCGAGTTCATGTAAAATGCCGGCGTAGTCCTCCGCACGCCCGTCTTCCGCGAGCATCTTGCCGATCTGCGCCGTTCTGTTGGCGAGCATGCGGTGGGACTCCAGGAAATGTGCGCGCGCCGTCACGATCGCCTCGCGCATCGTCTCCACGGCCGGATCGCTCGCGGAAAGTTCGCGCCCGGCTTCCCGACTCGCGAGCCAGAGCGCGGGATCAATGTGTTCGTTTGCACGTAGCCAGATGGCGCTGCTTTTCTCATCCTGCGTCTCGATGACGTCGTTCGCCTCGGCCGCACGCTCCTCCTTGCCGCAAGCGGCGAAGAGGAGACACGCGATGAGCGCGGCTCCCGCTTTCGAGACGCCAAGCAGCCTCATGCTACTTGCCTTCAATTTTCTTCTTCAGACCTTCCAGCCCGCTATGAAGAAAGGTCGCCATCGCCGTGCGCGCCGCATCGTCATTCAGATTGTCCGGCGGCTCATTGCTGGTGTCGCCACGATAGAGGCGGCCGTACCACTTCACCTGGCTGCCGCCGTTCGCGGCCGGCTCGACAGAGAAGGACAGCGAATAGGAGCTCGCGGGCATTGCGTCGAGATTAGGATCGGACATACGCCAGGCGAGTTTGTGCGCGGCGGCGTCATATTCGTCGAGCCCCTCTTTCAGCACGCCGCCCTTTTTGAGCGTCACCTCGCGCTCGGCGCCCGCCGCGTCGCCCCCTGTGGCTTTTACCGACTGGACGTCGGGATGCCACGCGGCGAGCCCATCGAACTTGCCGGCGACAGCCCATACGGCCTTCGGATCGGCGGCGATGACGATGGTTTCGTCGACCTTGATCGGCGTCGGCCCATGCGCAAAAGCGGGCGCGGCCAACAGGAAAGCCAGCAGCGATAACGTTGTTCTCATTTGAGACTCCCTCATTGTCGTTTCCAGGCGAAGCGCGTGGGTCGCCTTCTACGCGCGATGCGGTCCGAAAGCGGCCCCACTGAAAAGGCCGCGAAAAGGCAAGCGGCGGACAGGCCGCCGAGAAAAGGGCGTATATCGAGCGACCCGTCGCGGTCGTGTTCGGTCCCGGCGGCTCGATAGGCGTCCAGTAGGCTCGCGTTGTCGTCGAGATGGAAATAGCCGAGGCCGGTCTTTTCCGAGAGCGTGCGGAGATATTCCTCTTTCACCGATGAGAGATGCTCCACGCCGACGGCCGCCGTCGCGCCGAAAGGCGCGTTGCGCGCGTTGAAGCCTTCGCGTTGCTCCGCCCCTTTGGGCGGGAGTCCGAAGCGGCTTTCATGCGGCACTTCGTCGATCGCGACAAAGCCTACCTCGCGGCCCCTATCATCGAATTTCGGGATCGGCGAGAGTTCATAGCCGCCAGTCCCTACAATCAGCCCGTGCGTCTCGCCAACTCTTCCCTCGAAGACGGAACCGCCCGAGGCGGGTAGCGGCGGCGCCTCCTGGCCATCAGTGAAGAACAGGAGATCGGTCTTCAGTTCGCGCGCCATATCCACGGCGCGGAAGAGACCCGCCGAAATCCGGCTGTCGCCCTCCCACGCCATGCGCCAGTCTATCGCTTGGATCGCCCCTCCCAGCGGAGAAAAATTGGCGCAGGCGTCGATCGGCTCGAAGAGCAGAAAAGGTCGCCGCTCGGTGAAGACGCCAAGCGCCACGCGCGAGGGGCAAGGCAGCGCGACAATCAAATCCCGCAACGCGGTCTTGACTTTTTCCAGCCGGCTGACCGGCTTTCCGCCCGCGACATAGTCGCGAACATTCATGCTTCCAGTGATGTCGACGATCGCAAGCAGATCATAGCCCGGGCGCGTCATCTGCACCACCGGCGCGCCAAAGGTCGCAACGAGCAGCGCCACCGCCAAGGCCAGCAGGATGAAGCGAGGATCACGCAGGTCGGGGCGCATCACGGAAGGCCTTTCGGCTTACCGGGAATGTCGGTCCAGAGCTTCTTCGGGTCCGCGCTGAGCTCGTCGCCGCTCTTTCTCTCGAAATCCGGGAAATCGCGCACGAGCCGCGCCGCTACGTCTATGTTGAACTTCGCGTCCCAAAAATCAGGATCGAGCTGGAGCGCACGACGATATTCGCGTTTCGAAAGATTGACGAAGGGCCCGGCGGCTTCGAGATCGGATTTTTCGATATGCTCCAGCGCGGTTCGAAGCAGCGCATTCGCAAAAAGATAATGGGCGTGCGCACGGATCGAGGCGTTCCCGCGGCGATCCAACGCTTCGAGGAAGTCGCGCGCCTGATCGAGATGATCGTGCTTCGCCAGATAGGCGATGCGCGCGAGCAGCGCCTCGGGGGGCGCCTCAAAATCGATGGGAACGTCGCGCCCTGCACGGAGCGCCTCGATAGCGTCATTCGTCGCAACCGCGCGCCGCCATGCCGCGCCTTCGAAGAGCGCCACTAGGGCCGAGCCAATTACCACGGCGAAGAGAAGAGTCGAGCGGTGCGCCCGCCCGAAACGGAGCATTGTCTCACGCAGACGCCCGATCATGACGCGCCTCTCGAGGGTGAGAGACGGACCTCCGCCAACTTGGCCAAAAGAAGCAGGAAGGCGGCGAAAAGGGCCGAGGAGAAAAACACACCCCCGAGATCGCGACGCGGCAGCCTCTCCGAATAGCGGATGGGATGGCGTTCGAGCCGGTCGATCTGCCGGAGCGCATCTTCCGTCGCCTTCGGCCCTTCTGCTTCGAAGGCGCGATAGGGCACGCCAAGCGATTTAAAATAGAGATCGAGATGCCGTTCGGGCGCCGCTTGCGGCGACTCGGACTCGCCCTCTGAGGTTGCGTAAATTCCCCGGCTTCCTTCAGTGCGCAGGAAGAGCCAATAGAGATTGACGCTGGTCTTCCTGAAGTCGGCACGAAGATCGTCCTGAATTTTCGGATCGATGACGCCGGCGCCGTCGGAGATGAGCAAAATTGCGCGTGAATGATCGGCGTCGCTTGCACGAAACATCGACAGCGCCATTGTGAGGCCACGCGCAATATTGGTGTAGTCGAGCCCCGGGCGATCGATTGCGTCGATCGCCGCTTTGGTCGCGTCGACGTGATCCGAAAGGGGCGTGACCAGCATGGGGGATGTCGAAAAGGCCGCGACGCCGACAAGATCGCGTAGGCGGCTGTCGACGAAGGTCTTAAGGATGCGCTTGGCCGCCGCCGCCTTCGATTCTTCGCCGCCGGAGGGGCTCCTCCCCGCGAAGGTCTCGTTCATGCTGCCGCTGCGGTCGATCAGCATCACGATCTGCGCGCCCTCAGACAGGCGTTCGACCTCCGCTCCCGGGAAAAATGGTCCGGCCGCTCCCATGAGGCATGCGAGCAGCGCCGCGACGCCGAGAAATTTGAGCGTCACGCCGACGATTTCCGAAAGGCTATCTTCCGGGGTGCATTCGAGCGACGGGGCGGTGGAGTTGCGCAAAGCGGATCGAAGCAAGGGCGCGACAGCGACTGGCGCCAGCAAGAGCACTCCCGGATGGTCAAAATCGAGGAGCGTCATTGCGCGCGCTCCTGCCGAGCGAGCGCTCTCGCAAAATCGAGCAATTCCTTAAATCCGTAGTTGTCGGCCTTGTCCTCCGAGAAGAATTCGCTGCGCGACGCGGCGTAGAAGCGGTCGAAGGAAGGCTGCAACGACGCAAATTCGGGTCGCCGCGCCAGGAACTTGCAAACGTCTTCGCCCAGAAGCGCTCCGCCGTTGGCGCGATCAATTGTTCGATGCAGACTCTGGATGGCGTCCGGGAAAGCGTTAGCTCCGCCATGCGCCTTCGTGGCGAGTTCGCGCGCGAGCGCATTAAAAATGCGTTCGCGTCTACTCTGGAATGGCGGCCAGGCGCGATCCCGCCCGACAGCTCCAAGCACGAGAATGGAAAGCGCTCCGAAGGTGATCGCGAGGCGCTCGGGTTGCGTCTCACTGGCGAACACTGCTGGCGAATCGGGACGCAAATAATCTTCGGGTCGCTCCTGCTTCGCGGGAGCAATTTCGCGCAAGGGCGCGACGCCGACGCTCCAGGCGGGGATCGGGACCGTCTCGTCCCCGAAACGCAGTTCGAACCCCGGAATTTCGATATTGCGCGCATCGAGCGCGACATAGAAATTCTGATAAACGAGATCGAGATCCCAGCGCTTTTCCGCGCCGATCATCGTCGCATGAATCTCGACCGCCTTGATATCCAGAGAAATGCTGAGTGGACCCGGATGCGGCAGCGAAGCGGCGACGAGAGTCGCGTCCGCCGACGTGGTGACCTCGACGCGCGCGCGGATGAGATCACCAACGAAATAGCCGAATGGCCGCGCAGAATGGATATTCACGCGCGCGTCATCGGCTTTCGCGGGAAATGCCCAGAGCAGCGAAAGGATGGTGAGCAAGCCGACACGCATGACGCGCCTCACGCCGCCATCAGGCGTGAACTGAGGGATAGCGGGCTAAAGCGATCTTCGATGAAGATCGGCGGCCGCACGCGCCCGGCCGCCAGCCGGATCAATTCCTCCCGGCGCTTCGCCTCCGTCTCTAGCCACCTGTCACGCAGGGCTGGGCGCATGACCAGCAGGCGCCGACAGGCGGTCTCGGGATCTTGCAATTCGAGAAGCCCCCAGCGCGGCGGATCGAGTTCGACGGAGTCGACGAGTGTGACGGGCAGAACGTCGTGAAGGGCGAGCGCGCCGAAAACGTGCTGGATCTGGCGTAACGCCCAGCGAAAATCCGAAATCAAAAGGACAAGTTTGCGCCCCGCGCCGAGACGCGTCGCTGCGTCGACAAGGCTGTCCGAATGGGCGCCTGCGGGCCGTATGCTCTGCAATCGCTCGACTGCGCGCAGCGCCGCGCCTCTCGAACGGGTTGCCGGCAAGAATTGGTCTTCGCGCAGGCAGTCGCCGCCGGCGATGAGGCCGAAGCGATCCCCAATCCGAGGCGCGGAAAAAGCGAGCGCCGCGCAGATTTCGCAGGCGACGGCGAAGCGATCGACGGCGCCGACGAAGGCCATGGATGCTGAAAGGTCTACAATCGCATAGACATCGATCGCGCTTCTCTGCTCGAAGCGTCGGACATGCGTCTCGCCAAAGGGGTCGCGCAAGGTGGACCGTAGGTCAATGCGCCTCGCATCGGGATGGCGCAGGAACGGAGCCTGATCGCGAAAGACCCCAAAGCCGCCTACTTCGCTCGATACATGCGCGCCCGTGTGATTGGACCGAAAGCGTCCGTGCGGACGATACAGAATCTCGGCGGGCGTCTTCATGGGACCGGCGTGGCTTCGAAGACCGCATGGCAAAGCTGTCTCACCGGCTCGTCGCCTCGTAGCGTATGAATAGGATCGACGAAGATGCGATGCGCCATGACTTCGAAGAAGACGTCTTTGACATCGTCGGGAGTCATGTAATCCCGGCCCTCGAGCCAGGCGCGCACGCGCGCCGCGCGCGCCAGCGTGGCGAGGCCACGCGGACTGGCGCCGCCTTTGACAAGCATAGAGACGTCGACATCCGGGAGAGATATGCCCACCGACGCGGGCCGCGTAAGGCCTTGCCACAGATTGAGAACGTAGCTCTCCAGGGTAGTGCTCGCCTTCACCGACTCCTGGATTCTCCGCGCCACGCCCCCGATCTCGCGGTAGTCCATCGTGCCCGGCGTGACGCGTTCGAGCAGCGTGTCGACATCCTGGAACACGGGGTCGAAAACCAGCTTGCGCCTAGCCTCGCGATCGGTTGGCGCGGCCATGGAGATTTCCATGAAAAAGCGGTCGCGCGCGGCGGCGGGGAGTTCGAAGGTCTCTTCGCGCTCTACAATATTGCGGTCCGCAAAGACCTGGAGATAGGGAAAGCGGTAGAGCCGGTTGAACGCCGTGACGCTTCTTTCAGCCATCAGACGCAGGAGCAGCGAATGCACCTGCGGGCGGGCGCGGTTGATCTCATTGAAGAAGAAGACGGGCAGCGTCTCGGCGAGGCGAAGGAGTTCGGATGGGTCGACGCGGGGACGACCATCGTCGCCAAGATAGGTATGATACAGGATATCGCCCGGCATCATGTCGACCGTGCCCTCGATGCGGACGAAATCCCCGCCCATGGCGCGAGAGACTGCGCGAAGCAAGGTCGTCTTGCCGACGCCCACATCGCCCTCGATCATGATGTGGCCACGTGCAAAGACGCCGATCGTGACGAGGCGGATGACGCGGTCCTGACCAACAACTGCTTTCTGGATTTCCTGCTCGAAAGCAATCGCGCGCTCGCGCCATTCCGCGAGCTTGGATTCGGATTGGGAGACCTCGTTCAAGGCACGACCTTACGCTATCGAAAAAAGGCGGCCACGATCTCGGGAAAGGACTCGATGCGCTGTTGTCGAATAACATCGATTCCAGATCGTGGCCGCTTCAGATTCACCGCGTTGTCGCGCGGTGAATCCCTTATTGAGCGATCTTGCTCACGTCATATTCCCACTTGCCGGTCTTCTTGAAGTTCTCGACCCGCTTCTTGTTGCGCTCTTCCATCGCCTGGACGGAAGCGCCCTGCTTGGCGAGCTCCTTCGGATCGTGCTTGGGATCATATTTCGAACCCTCGACCTTGTCCGGGAAGCCAGGCTTGGGCTCCCAGCAATTGCCGGGCGCCTTGCACTTGGTGCCGTCATAGGCGAGAGCGCCGCCGGCGGTGAACATGAAGCCGACGGCGAGCGCCGCGACGAAATGCATCTTACGCATCCCTGGTTCCTCCATTTGTGCGAGGCCTGCGCCTCTTCGTTTGCGCCGCCGACCGATGGGGGCGGAACTCGCTTTTGGCTGGCCTTACTTCTTGGCCTGACACTTGCCGGGTGGGCTATCCGGCAGAGTCTCGTGACCCGCGTACGGCTTGAAAGACTTGCGCTGATCGTCCGACAGCCACGTCGCCTTCTCCGGCGCTTCCTTGAAGAGATGACGAACCCAAGCCATCACCTTCAGCATCTCGTCGAGCTGAAGATTTTGATACTGCGGACCCATGGACGCCTGCGCGCCGCCATAGATCGTCGAGAAGAGGCCTTCGTCGGCCTCGTTCTGCGGATAGGTCCAATACGCGTCGTTGAGACCGGGACCGATCTTGCCTTCGCCGATATGGCCATGACATCCGGAGCAGGCGGAAAGAAAGGTCTGCTCGCCCTGTTTGAGGCAGCTCGGATCCTCATTGTAGGGATTCTTGCCCGAGGTCATGAATTCCTTGACCGCCGCCGTGTCCTTCCCCTCCGGCAGCGCGTCGTTGAAATTCAGAACCTCACCCGTGATGGTGTTACGGAAGGTGATCGCCGTTTGCGCGATTGCGGAAACCGCCATGAACGTCCCAACCGCGGCGACGATGAGACGGGTCGCCCTTGTCTTCTGGTTCAACACTTCTTGCTTCCTATCCGGTAGTCGCCGCACATTTATGGGTTGGCGGGCAGAAGGGGCACGCCCTCCGCCTTGAGGATTTCCTCGATCTTCGGCCTCGCGGTGACGAGCGCCGCATCCACCGCGGCCAGCAAGGCCTTGTCGTCTCGCCGAACGGCGACAGACTGATCGAAGCGCTGCGGCACCTTTTCGCCACTGCTCTTCGCCGCGTCGTCTTCGATCAACGTCATTCGAAGCGGAACGGTCGAGGCCTTCACGTAGCGCGCGACATCCGGCGCGAAGCCGACAGCAATTTCCGCCGCGCCGTTAACAACCTCGCCGACCATGCGGCCAGGGTCGACTTGCGTATATTGATTGCGCGCCGACCGGAAATTCACCAGTGAGTAGAGATAGGCCATGTTGTCTTCATAGACGCCCATGTCCTTCATCAGCACTTCGCCTGGGGAACCGAAGGCGACGACGATGTGGCCGAGCTTCTTCAGTCGCGCGTCGTTCCAGGACTTGAAGTCGAGATCACGGTCGGCCCGGCTCACGAAGACATAGCCGGTCCGGTAATAGGGCTTCGACGTCGCGACGCGCGGGTCGCCCGTATCGAGGCCAATGATCACATCGCATTGGTTCTTGTCGAGATAGTCGCGCACAAGATAAATCGCCGGCTTCTCGGACCAGGCAAATTGCGCCTTGCGCTTCATGGCGTCCGCGAGCGCGACGCCGATCTTGTTTTCGACGCCCGAGCCGTCCTCCAATGAGAGCGGCGGCTGGTTCTTCGCGGCGCAGATGCGCAACACATTCGGATCGGCGGCCGGAGCCGGCGCGGCGGCGGGAGCGGTATCTTTGGTGGCTTCGCCGGAAACGCCGAGAGATGCTGCGCTCGCCTTGGCGACTCCGAGGAGCGCCAGGGCAGCGACGCCAAACCAGAAAGATGAGCGGACACGCAACATCGCAGTTTTCTCTCGCTATTATTGTCGTTGGGCGTCGCTCGGACGCGCGTGAGCGCATCCGAGCAATCGTCTCACAGTCGCTTTTTCAAGCGGGGAGGACATCAGTTCGCCTTGTATTCGCCGACATTCACGTCGTCGTACGGGCCCTGGCCATTGAGCGAGAACACCATCACGCCGCCGCCCATCTGGGTGTAGTTGGCGAGCTGCTTGAAGGCGCCGACCGCGCCGAGGCCAGCGGTCGGATCCTGAAGGTCGAACACCAGACCAACGCCCGGCCACCCACCAACGCCGTACAGGATGGCGACATATTCGACGCCCTTGTGCTGATAGACGATCGGATGACCGATGACGCCGGAGGGCAGCTTGAACTTCCAGAGGAGTTCGCCGGTATCGCTGTGACGCGCCTTGATGAAGCCGTCGAGCGTTCCGTAGAAGACGACATTGCCGGCAGTGGCGGCGGTGCCGCCCCAAACCGCGAAGCGCTCCATCTTCTCCCATTTGAACTGGCCGGTAATGGCGTTGTAGGCCTTGATCTGACCAAGGCCCTCGCCCTTCTGGCGGTCGCCCTTCGGCCCCGGGAACATGTTCAACGTCGCGCCGACGAAGAACTGACCCGCGCGGTAGGGAAGCATGAAGGGTTCCCAGTCCATGCAAATGTGGTTCACGCCGAGGAAGAACAGTTCCTTGTTAGGATCGTAGGAGTCGAGGCCCTGATTGTGATAGCCCATCGCCGACGGACAAACGTCCTTGGCGAGATGGTCCATGCGCGTGCCATATTCCGGATCGCGAACCGGCAAGCCCGACTTCAGGTCGATCTTCTTGAAGACGTTGACCGTGTCGTCGATCTTGTCGGCGGAGATCAGCGTGCCGTCGGTGCGATCGAGCGTATAGACGATGCCGTTGCGGTCTGGATGGGTCAGTAGCTTGCGCAGCTTCCCTTCCTTGTCCTTCTGTTCGGAGAGCATCATGAAGTTGATGCCCGCGTAGTCCCATTCGTCGTGCGGGGTCTTCTGATAGCCGAACTTGGCCTGCCCTGTTTCGAGGTCGCGCCCCCAAATGGTCATCGTCCACTTGTTGTCGCCGGGACGCATGGTCTCGTTCCACGGCGCCGGGTTGCCCGAGCCGTAATAAACGAGGTTGGCGCCCGGGTCATAGGCGAACCAGCCCCAGTTCGTGCCGCCGCCGATCTTCCAGGCGTCGCCTTCCCAGGTCGAGGTGCCGAGGCCCTTCTGACCGTAATGCGGGTTCGCCTTGTTGAAGTTGTCGCCAATGAGAACGTCAGAATCCGGCCCGGTCGCATAAGCGCGCCATTTCTGCTCGCCGGTGCGAATGTCATAGGCGGTCATGTAGCCGCGCACGCCGAGCTCAGCGCCCGAAGAGCCGATCAGGACGATATCCTTGTATATGTGCGGGGCGACGGTGAGAGTCGAACCGACCTTGAAGTCGGAGTTTTCGACTTTCCAATACTCCTGACCGGTTTCGGCGTTGAGCGCCACGACATTGCCGTCAAGCAGCGTCTTGACGATCAAGGACGGAGTCTTGCCGTCTCCCGGCCAATAAGCGAGGCCTCGATTGACGATGTCGCAGCAGGCGACCGCGCGGGCGGCGGCGTTCTGCTTGGGCTTGTGCTGCCAAAGGATGCGGGTCGGATCACTCAAATCTAGCGCGAAAGTGTTGTTCGGGAAGGAGGTGTGAACATACATCTTGCCGTCCACGACGATCGGCGAGCCTTCATGACCACTGAGCAGGCCAGTCGAGAACGACCAGGCGACTTTTAGATTCTTGACGTTCTCGGCGTTGACCTGGGTCAGCGTGCTGAAGTGGTTGGCGCTGTAGTTCTTGCCCTGCATCACCCAGTTGTCTTCGCTCTTGGTCAGAGCTTCGAGCTTGTCCTCGGCCTGGGCCATCGACGCCATCGCCACCGGCGCAGCGATCAGGACCGACAGAAGGGAAACGGAATTCAGGAATTTCCTCATAGACGAGTCCTCCTGCGACGTCCTGCAAGGCCGTTGATGGCTTCTTGAAAGGTTGACGTCGCCTCGTAAAGACGGACGACGATCTCCTCTGGAGTCGTCGCATTTCGTTTTAGGTCGCTTCCTTGGAGGCGCTTGTCGCGCTTTATGGGAGAGACGATCCGTCAGCATATAAATTTACCGCGCGTGGCCTGTCTTCACGATTTATCGGTAATGTTCGGCGGGAAAGATCGGCATATAGCCTCCCGGTGTTTCCCTAATCGGCACTCCGCGCCTCGGCGGGCGCCGGGCGTCTTGACGTGCTCGCGCTTGCGGTATCTCCTCTCGCTGAATGGCGTCCCAAGAAGAAGAGCAACATGACCGATCGTACGATCCGCCGCGTGACCTTGGTCTTTCTGCTTTCTCTCCTCATCGGCAATGTCGAAACACCTTGCGCTCAAATCGTCGATATCGCGCTCTATCCACAGGATGGCCGTCGCCTAATGAACGAAGCCGATATGGCGCGTTTTCGCCGGCGCAGGCGTGCTGATGTGCTATTCCGATTACGGCACGCTGGAGCGCGGCGCGGCTGCCTGGCTCATCGGTTCGCGCGACCTCGTCGTTTTGAACGCGCATAATTTCGTCGATCGCAAGCTGGTCCCGACCCATCCTGTCACGGACTGCTTCTTCCGTATCGGCGGCGGCGATTACTATTTCGACGCCGACAGCCTGCGCATCGGCGCCTCCGTCGAGTCGAAGGCGTTGCACATCACGGATGACTGGGCGCTGCTGCGCCTCATTGAGCCGACCCCAGACAACATCAAGCCGCAGCCGATCCCCGTCGCGAGCGACATCCTGACGGGAGCGGGCATGAAAGTGACGATGGTGTCGCCTGCGGGACATTCGAATACGCGTCTTCCCGCAACGGTGGAATCCTGTGTGATCCACAGGATCGACGAGCCCACGGAGGGCCATGTCCGACGGGCGCGCCATGACTGCAATGATGGCTATGGCGGCTCGGGGTCAGGCCTTTTTTCTGAAGACGGACGGCTGATCGCGCTGCACAGCGCGTCGCTCGACATGAATTGGACGCGTCCCTTCGACATCGAAACGCATTACGGCTCCGCCATTCTCTTCGAGGGCGATCTCGCCAAGGCGATCCGGGAAACCGTGCAGAAGCGGCGCTGACTATTCCTTGGGCGGGAGCGTCCGCAGATAGGCGATGAGCGCGTCGAGGTCTTCCGGCGACATCTTGGCGAAATGCGCCTTGGCAAGTGAGGACATGGGCGCTTGAGCGCCTCGCCCTTGCGCGAGACGCCTTGTGTGATCGCGCGCTTAATGTCGTCATCCGACCTGCCGCCGAGCCCCTTTTCGGGGTGCGCCGTGATATTCGATGCAACGGCGACGCCCACCGGCGTCCGGAACAATCTGCCGCCGGCGCCGAGCCCGTTCACATGATCGGGGGCATCGTCGACCTCCGCGCTGTGGCAAGCAAGACAGCGGGCGATCGACGCGACATAGAGACCGCGCTTGACCTTGTCGGAAAGCGCCGCCTCGTCGAACGCCGCTTCCGCGCCGGGCGCCAGATGTGGAGTCCAGGCGCCATTGCGTTGCGGTTGCGCGACAGGTCGAGTCTTCACGGGAGGCGGCGCTTGAAGGAAGGCGATGATTGCGTTGCCGGCGTGAACGACTCAGTAGGAGAGTTTCGCCCGACGATGGGAAAAATTGGAAGCTGGCTTTACATGGCCGCCGCGAGATCGCTATGCCCCAAAGCTAAAACAACCCTCAACGCTCTGGCAGAGATCATGAGAAGCCCGTTCCGGATAAGCGTCCTTGCGCCCGCCATCGCGCTCATCGGCGCAACATTGATGCGAGATGGCGCATCGGCGGATGCTTCTTCCGAACTGCCAATACGAACCCCGGGGCTGTGGAGAATCACGACTGTTTCTCCCGAGACTGGCATGCGAACGCATGACGTCTGCATCGCTGAAGCAGACAGCATCATTGGAAATCAGGCGGCAGACTGCGCCCGACCATTGGTCACGCGCGCAGGGGATCAAGTGATCGTGACGATCGAATGCGGCGTCGGCGAGAGACGCAATGTCGAAAGTCTTCTTTTTACAGGTGATTTTAAGTCGTGGTATCGTGCACAATCAAAGGTTACATCGGGAGTGCGTCGATCAGGATTTTCGATTGACGCCCAGCTTCTCTCGATGCCTTGCGCTGATTGACTTTACAGCCGGGTCCGATGTCGCTTCGCTCTTCAACAAGGCTCCTGCGAAAGAGTAACGATTGTTCGATCATAGTTCGCTTTTGGGTTTGCAAATACGCGCACGATCTGAGCCGAGAAAGTCCGTTGACGACCTTAGTTCGGCCGTCGCCGTTCAATGTTCAACCCGCCGATAGGCCGGAGCTTTTTTCTTCCATTGGCCGCCAGATATCCCAGAGAGCCTCGCATCGAAGTCACGTGGCTTGCGCATCACTCCCACTCAATCGTCCCCGGCGGCTTGCTCGTCACGTCATACACCACCCGGTTCACGCCCTTCACCTCATTGATGATCCGCGTCGCCGCGCGGCCGAGGAAATTCATGTCGAAGGGGAAGAAATCCGCCGTCATGCCGTCGCTCGACGTCACGGCGCGTAGCGCCAGCACGTAATCATAGGTGCGGCCGTCGCCCATCACGCCGACGCTGCGCACCGGCAGCAGCGCCGCGAAGGCCTGCCAGATGTCGTCGTAGAGGCCCGCCTTGCGGATTTCGTCGAGATAGACCGCGTCGGCCTTGCGCAATATGTCGAGTTTCTCGCGCGTGATGAGACCGGGGCAGCGGATGGCGAGGCCGGGGCCGGGAAAAGGATGGCGCCCGACGAAGGCTTCGGGCAATCCGAGTTCGCGGCCCAATGCGCGCACTTCGTCCTTGAAGAGTTCGCGTAGCGGCTCCACCAGCGCCATCTTCATGCGCTCCGGCAGTCCGCCGACATTGTGATGCGACTTGATCGTCACCGACGGCCCGCCGGTGAAGGAGACGCTCTCGATCACATCCGGATAGAGCGTGCCCTGCGCCAGAAACTGCGGCGCGCCGCGTCCGTCCTGCGCGATCTTCTTCGCTTCCGCATCGAACGTCTCGATGAAGAGGCGCCCGATGGTCTTGCGCTTCACTTCCGGATCGTCCACGCCCTCCAGCGCGCCCAGGAACAGCTCCTCCGCCTGCACATGATGAAGCGGGATGTTGTAATGGTCGCGGAAGAGGCGCACGACCTCCTCGGCTTCGCCGAGCCGCAGCAGTCCGTGATCGACGAAGACGCAGGTGAGCCGGTCGCCGATCGCCTCATGGATCAGCACCGCCGCAACGGCGCTGTCGACGCCGCCCGAAAGGCCGCAGAGCACGCGCCCGTCGCCGACCTGCTTGCGGATCGCCGCGATAGCCTCGCCGCGAAAGGCGGCCATGGTCCAGTCGGACTTCAGCCCCGCGACCTTATGCACGAAGTTGGAGAGCAGCTTCGCGCCGTCCGGCGTATGCACGACCTCGGGGTGGAATTGCAGGCCATAGTAGCGGCGCTCTTCATGAGCGATCGCCGCCATGGGCGCGTTTTCGGAGGCGGCGATGACGCGGAAGCCTTGAGGCAAGCGCGTCACGCGGTCGCCGTGGCTCATCCAGACCGTAGCGCTGGCGCCCTTGGCCCACACGCCGTCGAGAAGCGCGCTGTGTTCGAGCGCGGTGATTTCGGCGCGGCCGAATTCGCGGTGATGGCCGGCCTCGACCAGCCCGCCGAGCTGCGTCGCCATGGTCTGCTCGCCATAGCAGATGCCGAGCACCGGCACGCCGCTGTCGAAGATCGCCTGCGGCGCGCGCGGCGAGCCCTCTTCCGTCACCGAGCACGGGCCGCCGGAGAGGATCACCGCCCTGGGGCGGATGTCGGCGAAGGCGCGCCCGGCGCTCTGGAACGGCGCGATCTCGCAATACACGCCCGCCTCGCGCACGCGCCGCGCGATGAGCTGCGTGACCTGCGAGCCGAAGTCGACAATGAGCACCTTGTCGTGGCGGTCGGCGATGTCGTGGTGGAAGGCGTCGGTGGTGGTCATGCCCTGCCTTACGGGATCGTCCCGCTCCTTTGCAACAGCGCAACATAAAACCCGTCCGTCCCGCTCGACGCGGGGGAAAGCCTGATCCCCGGCCCATGCTTTGACGCGAAGCGGGCGAGGTCGGGGAGCCCGGCTTTCTCGGCGATCTGCGCGCCGGGAAGACCCTGGAAATCAGGGTGGGCGGCCAGAAAGGCCGCAACCTGATCCTCGTTCTCGTCGCGCAGCAGCGAGCAGGTCACATAGGCGAGCCGCCCGCCCGGCTTCACGAAGCGCACGGCCTGCTCCAGCAGCGCGGTCTGCTCCTTCAGCCGCAGCTCGAGCGCGCCGGGCGCGAGGCGCCATTTGGCGTCGGGGTGGCGGCGCCAGGTGCCGCTTCCCGTGCAGGGGGCGTCGATAAGGACGAGATCGCAGCGGCCTGCGAGATCAGCCAGCACGTCGGCCTTGCCCTTCGGCTGGCGCACCTGAATGTTGCGGGCGCCCGCGCGCTCCAGCCGCTCGTGGATGGGCATCAGGCGCCGGCCATCAGCGTCATAGGCGTAGAGCTGCCCCTTGTTGTGCATCTGCCCGGCCAGCGCCAGCGCCTTGCCGCCGCCGCCCGCGCAAAGGTCCAGAACCTGTTCGCCCGGCCCGGCGGCGCAGAGCAGCGCGGCGAGTTGTGAGGCTTCGTCCTGCGGTTCGACAAAGCCCTTCACATAGGCGGTCTCGGCGGGAAGCGCGGGGCCTCTGCCCTGCCCGGCCTCTATGCGCAGCCCGAGGGGCGAGAGCGGGGTCGGCGCGGGGTTGAGATGCGAGAGCTTCGCCAAAGCCTGCTCGCGGGAGCCTTTGAGAATATTGACGCGCAGGTCGACCGGCGCGCGAGCGGAAAGCGCCGCGCCTTCCTGCGCCGCGCGGTCGCCGAAGGCGGCTTCGAGCCGCCCGGCCAGCCACTCGGGGTAGTCGCCGCGCACATGGGCGGGCGCGTCGTCGAGCGTCGCGGTCTCAAGCCGGGCGCGCTCCTCGTCGGTCAGCAATGCAGGCGCATGCCCCTCGCCCGTGCAGAGCGCGGCGATCACGGCTGCGTCCATCCCGCGCGCCTCGCGTAGCGTGCCGAGCATCTGCGCCCGGGGCGTGTCGGCGCCCATGACCCAGACGGCGGAGGCCGCCTTCCGCATGGCGTCGAAGACGAGGCTCGCGATGGCGGCGCGGTCCCTGGACCCGGCGAAGCGGTGCGAAGCGCCCCAATCCTTCAGCGCCTCGGCGACAGGGCGGCGGCGCTGCGAGAGGTCGCCGAGAATTTCGATCGCGGCGGAGACATGGGCGGCGGGGATCATGTGCTAAGGATGCTTTCAGGGGAGGATTCGGGCGTGTGTCGCCCTGTTCACATAGGGTTCACCCGATGTGGACGACTGTCTCCCATGCGCAGCGATTGATTGCAACGGAGCGACGCGGGCGATGCGATATCTGAAATTTGGAATTCTCCTCGTCGCAGGCGCGGCTCTCGCCGGATGCGCGCCCACCGCAGGCTACTACGGCGGCTATGGCTATGGACCCGGCCCTTATGGCGGAGGCTATGGCCGCGGCTACGGCTACGGCCCCGGCTTTCGCCCCGCGCCGTGGCGGCGCGGCGGCTATGGGGGATACGGCGGCTATGGCGGCGGCTACCCCGGCGGCTACGGGGGCCATACGGGCGGCTACTCTGGCGGCTATGGCCCTGGGAGGCCCTATGGCGCGCCCCCGTCCCCGGGTTATCCCCAGGGGCCGGGCGGACGCCCGCCAATGGGCGGCTATCCCGGCGGCGGCCCGCCTCAGGGCTTTCAGACCGGGGCGCCGGCGCCGCAGCCGTACGTGCAGCCTTCGCCCGCAGGGCGCCCATCCTTCGGCGGACCGTCGCCGCAGCCTGGCGCTTCCGTTGCAGCGCCCGCCGGGGCGCCCCGGCCCACGGGACTGTCGCCGCGCGGCCCCTGGGATGCGAATCGCTAAACGGCTTCAGGCGCCATCATTCCGGATGGGCCGGACTTACTGATCCAGCAGGCGCGCAACGAGCGAGTCGATCTCCTGCGCGACGCCCGCCCCGAGCAGCGCGTCGCGCACCATCTTGCGCGCGCGCTGGAATTTCACGCTCTCGGGCAGATCAACTGCGGCGGCGATCTTCTCCGCCTTCGCCGCCGCTTTCGCGAGGTCGGCATGGGTCTTGTCCTTGCCGTCGTAGCGCGGGATCGGGAGGTTGAAGACGACCTTGTCGAAATCTCGCGCGCCCCATTGCCCGCGCGATTGCCATTGCGCGGCGCGGGCGCGTGTTGTTTCACTGTTGAAAATGGCGGCGAGGTAGCGCGCTTCGCCTTCGGTGGCGACCGTGGCCCAGTAAAGTTTGTGATCGATGACGTAGGCGGGGTCGCGAATGACGCAGGCGGCGAGAAGCGTTCCCGCTTTTGCGTAGACCACTCGGAGCTTTGAACTCGGGAATTGGGAAGCTAGTTTTCCGTAATAATCCCACTGTTGGACCAGGCTCATCTCAGATGGGCGATGGGCGTTCCAAACCCTCTCCGCCTTCCGCATCCAGTCGTTGAGGCCGTCATGGCCCCGGTTGAGCGCGGCTTCGGCGTCGAGAACCTCGCCCGTGTCGTCGACTGGGATCACCGCCTCGAAAGGGGCCCACACGCGATACGGCAGAATGCTTTCGCCAAGCAGCGCCGGTCGCAGAAACTCGATTTCGACCTTGCCTTCCAGCGCGGGCAGAGTTTTCCAAGGCGGCTTCTCTTGCGACGACGATCGGCTGCGGATCGCAGGCGCGGAGGGGTCTGGCCCCAGCCGTCCCATCTGCCTTCGTTCAACGAAACAAAGCTTGCGCGGATAAAGCGTCGCCCCGTCGCGAAAAAGTTTTCGATAAGCCGACCCGCCCGTGAACAACCCTTCGGCGGGCCTTGGCGCATTTTCAACGGCCTTGAACTTCCCCTCCGCGATCAGCCGGTCAACCAGCTCCTCCGGCGCATCGCGCATCGGCAGCGCGCCGGAATAGAGGCGCGCCGTCTCCGGCACGGCGCGCGAGGTGGCGCGGCGGCGGCCGAGCAGCACGCATGACGGCACGGGAAAGAGCGGCTGCACGTCGTCGTTCATCGCCCAGGCCGCGTCCCACTGGATGCAGGTCGGATGAAAGGAGCCGCGCCGCAGCGGCTCGAATTGTCCGCGGGTCAGCGCGGCCATCGGCAGCACGAAGCCGATGCGCCCGCCGCCATGCAGATAAAGCGAGACGGCGCGCGTCGTGAAGAGCGCGCTAAGATCGTTCTGGGTGGCGAATTTGCCGCCGACGAAAACCTTTGCGGCCCGCGCCAGCTCCTTGAAGCGCTTCTGCAGATCAGGGCTCATATGTCGATAGGCGACCCAGGGCGGATTGCCGACGAGCACATGCGCCCAGCCGTCGCCGGACGAAAAGGCGAGCGGACGGGAGAGATTGCGCGCCACATAGGCCCAGACCGAATCGCGGCCCTCGCGCCGCAGGCTGTCCATCGTCACATAGGTCTTGCCGAGGTCGTCGATCGCGAGCAATTGCTCATGCGTGATGTCGGCCTTGTAGAACTGCTCGGTGATGCGGCGCAGCGCCGTCTCGATCTGCGCGCGCGTCATCCCCTGTTCCGAGCCTGTCCGCATCCGCTCGATCGCCTTGTCGAAAAGCGCCGGTTCACGGCAGAACGTCGCCGGAAAGTCGAGCTGCTGGCGCCCCTTCTCGTCCCGCTCGCCGCTCTTGCCCTCGCCGGCGGGCGGAGGCGGCACGCGGATCGTCAGTTCCTCGCCCGCCAGAAACTGCGAGATCGAAAGCTGCATCGCGTCGCCGAGGTAAACGGGCACATGTATCTCGCCCGCGCGCACCGTGAGCGCGGGGGCCAAAGCGAGAAGATAGGTGACGCGCGCAATGATGACGGCGACGGGATGGATGTCCATGCCGCACACATGCTGTGAGATTTCGAGCGCGCGCCGCTTCTTGTCGATGCCAGCGTCTTCCGCCTCCTCGAGAAAAAGCCGGATGGCGTGAAAGAGGAATGTTCCGGAGCCGCAGGCGGGATCGAGCACGCGCTGTTGCAGCGGGTTTGTGACGCTCGCCTTCACCACCTTCGCCGCCAGCCAGTCCGGGGTGTAATATTCGCCCAGACCGTGGCGCTCGTCGCGGTCGATGAGCGACTCGTAGAGAATCTTGAGAATATCCGTTTGCACTTCCGCCAGACGGAAGCGCCGGACATGCGCCATGATCCGGCGCACCAGCGCCTCCCCCGCCGGGGCCGCCACGACCCAATCGAAGAAGTCGCTCTCGACCGCGCCATTGATGCCGGCGGCCACAAAGGCGTCTCCGCCGAGCAGGCTCTTCGGCTCGTCTTCGCGCAGCCCGGTGACCGCCAGCGCGACGCATTTCGCGACGACGACGAGAAAACTGTGCTGACGCCAAAGCGCTTCGTTGTCGACGTCGCGCCCGTAAACCAGCTTCAAAAGCTCGGACCACAATTGGCGCTTGAGATAAACGGCGGGGTCGGATTTCAGTCGATCCCACAGGGCGGTCAGCTCCGCGTCCGCGCGGCGGAAGGCGAGCGAATCCCGTCCGAGTTCCGCGCGGATCGTGAGCGGGTCCGGCGCAAGCGACACTTTCAGCGCCACGACGCCGTCGAGCCATGCAAGAAATTCGCCCGGCTTCTCCGGATCGAGAGTCGTTTCCTTGACTTTGAGCAACTGGCCCTCGGAAAGCTCGCAGGCGATCCATTTCAGGCCGTCCGAGGCGAGGCCGACGAACCTCTCGCCCGTCTCCTGCTCGCGATTCGCCAGATAACGCGGCAGTTGTTCGGCGACGTCGCGCCACTCGCGATCGATATCCCGCTTGGCCTCGAAGATGGTGCGCCCGATCAAGGCGTCGATGCGGCTCTTGATTTCGATGCGCGCCTCGAACCGCACATCCGCCAGCGCGACGCCAAATTCCTCCACCAGCAATTGGCGAAAATCCGCTTTGACCGCATCGTGATCGGCGGGGCGCTTCGCCAGGCTTCTCAGCAAATCTGTGGTTTTGGGGTTCACCCGCAGCAATCCCCTGCAATCGACGAGCAACCGGCTCGATTCAAACCTCTCGGCCCGCCGCCCTGCGGCGGGCGCCGATACGGCGCACCGTGCCGGTGGCGGAACGGTAGACGAGCGTCTGCGTCTCGACGCGGCCCTTGTCGAAGACCACGCCGTCGACGAGCGGACCGTTGGTGACGCCCGTGACGCAGACGACCACGTCGCCCGTCACCATGTCCGTCACGCCATATTTCTTGCCCGGATCGGTGAGGCCGTGGCGCAAGGCGCGGATGCGCTGCTCCGCGCTCTCGAGAACGAGGCGGGCCTGCATCTGGCCGCCGGCGCAACGCAGCACCGCCGCCGCGAGCACGCCCTCGGGGGCCCCGCCGCGGCCCAGATACATGTCGACGCCGGTCTCCGCCGGATCGGTGACGAAGGCGATGCCCGCAACGTCGCCGTCGGTGATGAGCCGCACGCAGGCGCCCGCCTTGCGGCACTTGGAGATGATCTCCGCGTGGCGCGGCCGGTCGAGCACGCAGACCGTGATCTCGCCCGGCGCGACGCCCTTGGCCTGCGCGAGCGCGCGCACATTTTCGGCCGGATCGCGGTCGAGATCGACGAGCCCTTCGGGATAGCCGGGGCCGATGGCGATCTTGTCCATGTAGGATTCGGGCGCGTGCAAGAGCGCGCCCGACGATGCGGCGGCCGCGATGGCGATCGAACCCGGCATGTCCTTGGCGCAGAGAGTCGCGCCTTCGAGCGGCGCGACGGCGAGTTCGACATGCGGCCCCGACGCGCCGATCTCTTCGCCGACATAGAGCTTCGAGACTCCGTCCCCCTCGCCCTCGCCGATGACGATGCGGCCGCGCACCGGAAGGCGCGCCAGCTCCTCATGCATCGCCTCGACGGCGGCGCGGTCCGCAGCCATTTCGTCGCCGCGACCGCGCAGGCGCGCGGCGGCGACGGCGGCGCGCTCGGTCGCGCGCGCGAGTTCGATGGTGAGGAAACGTTCCACCGCCGCCGCGTCCAACCGGGGCTCCTGCGGCATTTGCGCTTTTCGCGCCGTGTTATTCGCGCTCAATTCGGATGACCTGTGCACGCGACACGATGGTGCCGTCCTGGAAGATGAGATCGAGCGCCTCGCGCACGAGATGCTCGCTGGTGGCGTGGGTGATGAGGATGACGTCCACGCAGGCGCCGGGCGCGCCGCGCTGGCCGCGCTGCATGATGCTCTCGAGCGAAATCTTGCGCTCCGCCATGCGCGTCGCAATCTTGGCGAAGGCGCCGGCGACGTCGCGGACGGACATGCGGATGTAATAGCCGCCCTCGTGCCGGCGCATCGGCGTGCGCTTCATTTCGGCAAGCCGGTTCGACGGCAATCCGAAGGGCGCGGAACGGATGCCCTTCGCAATGTCGGCGATGTCGGCCACGACTGCGGAGGCGGTCGCGTCGCCGCCCGCGCCGGGGCCGACGAGGGTCAGCTCATGCACGGCGTCGGCGTCGATGGTCACGGCGTTGAGCACGCCCATCACCTGCGCGATCGCGGAATTCTTGCTCACCATCGTCGGATGGACGCGCTGCTCCACGCCGTCCGCCGTGCGCTGCGCGACGCCTAGCAGCTTGATGCGGAAGCCGAGTTCGTCCGCCGCCTCGATGTCGGCGAGCGAGACGCGCTCGATGCCTTCGATGTCTATCGACTCGGCGGAGATTCGCGCCCCGAAGGCGAGCGATGTGAGGATCGAGAGCTTATGCGCCGTGTCGAAGCCGCCGATGTCGAAAGTCGGGTCCGCTTCGGCGTAGCCGAGCTTTTGCGCCTCCTTGAGGCATTCCTCGAAAGAGAGCTGCTCACGCTCCATGCGCGAGAGGATGTAGTTGCAGGTGCCGTTGAGAATGCCGTAGACGCGCTCGATCGAATTGCCGGCGAGCCCCTCGCGCAGCGTCTTGACGATCGGAATGCCGCCCGCGACCGAAGCCTCGAAGGCGAGCGCTACATGCTTCTCCTCGGCGAGCTGCGACAGATGCAGGCCATGGGCGGCGAGCAGCGCCTTATTGGCGGTGACGACGGACTTACTGTGGGCGAGCGCCGTCTCGACGCTGGCGCGCGCCGGGCCTTCGGCGCCGCCGATCAATTCGACGAAAAGGTCGATCTTTTCCGACGCCGCGAGTTTCACCGGATCGGCGAAGAATTCGGCGCCGGAAAAATCGGCGTCGCGCTTCTTGGCCTGATCGCGCGCCGAGACCCCCGCGACCACGATCCGGCGGCCGGTTCGCGCCGTCAGCGCCTCCGCCTGTCGGTGGAGAAGCCGCGCCACCGCCGCGCCGACGGTGCCGAGCCCCGCGATGCCGACGCGCAAAATCTCCGACATTTCGACCTTTCCGAGGAAGCGACGCCGCCGGACGGTTCCGGGGCCTGAGCGGCAGCCTTGTGCACGATTCCAGGGGGTGGATCAAGGAAGGGCCGCAGGCGAGGCCGGGCTCCTGGCCTTGTCTCGCCGCTGGACCCGCCCCACTCTCAAGGCGGAGGCCGGACGCCGGTCCGGCGAAACTGGGGGAGGATCGCTTATGAAGAATGCAACGGCAGCCGCGCTGATCGGCCTTGCGCTGGCCTTTGCGCCCGTCGCCGCGCAGGCGGGGATCGGGGCGCATCTCGCCGCCGCGATGGAGCACACGGAGGAAGCCATCTCCGACGACGTGAAGGCGGACTCCAAGGAGATCGTGATCCACCTGCGCAGCGCGCTCGGCCATGCCCGCGAGGCGCTGCACGAGAAGGCGATAGAGGCCGACCGCAAGGCCAACAAGATCATTCACGAGGCCATCCGCCTGCTGAAGAAGGCGGAAGCGCGCGCGCGTTTCGGCGACGCCGACGGCGCGGTCAAACATTCGACGGCCGCGCTGGCCGAGATGAAGAAGGTTCAGTAAGGGCGCTGCGGCTTTTCAAAAGAAAGAGCCCCGCAAGCGGAAGCTCGCGGGGCTCTTCAAAAATGAGAATGGAGGAGGCGCTCAGTGCGCCACGTTCGACCAGATCTTGCGCTTGGTGAAATAGAGCAAGCCGGCGAAAACGATCAGGAAGGAGATGACGCCCAGCCCGATCCGCTTCCTCGCCTCGAGATGCGGCTCCGCCACCCACATCATGAAGGCGGTGACGTCCCGCGCGTATTGATCGACCGTCTGCGGCGCGCCGTCGTCATAGGTCACGGCCCCGTCGGAGAGTGGCGGCGGCATGCCGATGCGGTTGCCGGCCATATAGGCGTTGTAATACTGACCGTCCGGGATCTTCATATCGTGCGGCGGCTCGCTATAGCCCTTCAGAAGCGAGGCGACATAGTCGACGCCATGCTCCTGATAGGAGAAGCCCGGAATCGCGTCGAACAGGAAGGTCGGAAAGCCGCGCCCATAGCCGCGCGCCTTCACGAGAACCGACATGTCCGGCGGATAGGCGCCTGACATGGCGGCGCGCGCCGCCTGCTCATTGGCGAAGGGCGGCGGGACGCGGTCGCTCGGCCGCGCCGGGCGCTCGAAATACTCGCCCGAGTCGTTGGGGCCGTCCCTGACCTTGTAGCTCGCGGCCAGCTCGACAACTTCCTTCTCGCTGAACTCCGGCCCGCCCGGTTGGCTGAGGTTTCGGAAGGCGAGTAGTTTGACTGAGTGGCAGGTCGAGCAGACTTCCTTGTAGACCTTGAAGCCGCGCCGCAGTTGCGCCCGGTCGAACCGGCCGAGGGCGCCGGCGAAACTCCACTCGTGCGCCTCCGGTCTCTTTTCGTGATGCCCGGATTCCGCAAGCGCAGGCGCTGCGAGGAAGGACATCAACAGGGCCGCGCCCGAAAGGCAGGAGACAAAAAGTCGGCGCTTCATGGAAGAGTCCTGATCGCGAAACATGAGAAGCCCGTCAAGCATGTGTGACGCTCCCCGCTGCGACAGAGGCGTCGATCGACTCGGGCACCGGCTCCGGCTTTTCATATTTGGTCAGCAAGGGCAGGATCACGACGAAGTGCAGGAAGTAGTAGAGCGAGGCGATCCGCGCCAGCCACAGATAGACGCCCTCCGCCGGCTGCGCGCCAAGATAACCAAGCGCGATGCTGACGGCGATGAAGACCCAGTAGAACTTGCGGAACAGCGGGCGATAACTACCGGACTTCACCGGCGATTTGTCGAGCCAGGGCAGCGCGGCCATGATCAGGATCGACAGGAACATCGCAATGACGCCGAGGAGCTTGTTCGGGATCGCGCGCAGGATCGCGTAGAAGGGCAGGAAATACCATTCCGGCACGATATGCGGCGGCGTCACCAGCGGATTGGCCTCGATGTAATTGTCCGGATGGCCGAGATAATTCGGCACGAAGAAAGTCATCCACGCGTAGATGACAAGGAAAACTCCGATCGCGAAGCCGTCCTTCATCGTTGCGAAGGGCGTGAAGGGCACAGTCTCCTTCTTGACGTCCTTCACCTCGACGCCCGTCGGGTTGTTCTGCCCCGTCACATGCAGCGCCCAGACATGCAGCGCGACGACCGCCACGATGATGAAGGGAAGGAGATAGTGGAGCGCGAAAAAGCGGTTCAGCGTCGGATTGTCCACGGAATATCCGCCGATCAGCCACTCGCGAATGGGGCCGCCGACGACCGGGAAAGCCGAGAACAGATTGGTGATGACGGTCGCCGCCCAGAAGGACATCTGGCCCCAGGGAAGCACATAGCCAAGGAAGCCCGTCGCGATCATCACCATGAAAATAACGACTCCGAGGATCCACAGCACTTCGCGGGGTTCCTTGTAGGAGCCGTAATACATGCCGCGGGCCATGTGGATATAGACGGCAAGGAAGAACATCGACGCGCCGTTGGCGTGCGCATAACGCAGCGCCCAGCCCCAGTTCACGTCGCGCATGATGCTCTCGACGGAGTTGAAGGCGAGCGTGGTTTCTCCCGTGTAGTGCATGGCGAGCACGATGCCCGTGACGATCTGCGCCACGAGCATGAAGGAGAGGATGGCCCCGAAGGTCCACATGTAGTTGAGATTCTTCGGCGTCGGATAGGCGACGAACGAATCGTACATGAAGCTGACGATGGGCAGCCGGCGCTCCAGCCACCTGGCGAAGCCGCTCTTTGGCGTATACTGGGAATGTCCGTCCATGGAACTTTCTCGAAAGCGTCGATTGCGGCGGGGAAGCGCGGAAAATCCAAAGCCGGCGACTATCCGATCTTGATTTTCTTGTCGCTGAGGAAGGCGTATTTGGGCACTTCAAGATTTGTCGGCGCCGGTCCGCTGCGGATGCGGCCGGAAACGTCGTAGGTCGAGCCGTGGCAGGGGCAGAACCAGCCGTCGAACTCGCCCGATTTGCCGGTCGGGATGCAGCCCAGATGCGTGCACACGCCAATCACGACCAGCCATTCGGGCTTCTGGGCGCGCTTGGAATCCGCCTCCGGATCGGGAAGCTCGGTGAGCGGCGTATCTTGAGCCGCCTTGATCTCATCCGCAGTGCGGTGGCGAATGAACACGGGCTTGCCGCGCCATTTGACGGTCACGATCTGTCCCAACGGGATGGGCGCGAGATCGACTTCCGTAGAGGCGAGCGCCAAAGCCGAGGCGTCGGGGTTCATTTGAGAGATGAGCGGCCAGACCATGCCGCCGGCCGCGACCGTCGCGGCGGCCCCTGTGGCGATGTAGAGAATGTCTCGACGGTTTGGTTCCGCCGGCGTAGTTTCGGTGACGTTTTTAGTGCTCACGCCTGACCTCTCTAGACCGTTGCGAGTTAGAAGCACTCTAAGACTAGCGTAAGCTTCACTCGCGGCAATCGTCCCATTTTTTGGCTGCGCACGCCACCCTGAGGCGGATGGCGCTGCGCAGGGCGATGGTTAAGCCCCGCCCGTGCGAGGCTTATGTGGCGCGAATCTCGCGGCATGTCCACAAGGCCAGGACGGGATTCTTCGCCGTTTCGGCTTCGTTTCTCGCCGCGGCGCACAATCGCGGCGATTTGCCGCAAAGCCGTTGAGTCCATAAGGATTGACTCCAGCCATGTCTCTCACGCTTGCGCTCTATCAACCGGATATCCCCCAAAACGCCGGAACCATGCTTCGCGCCTGCGCCTGCCTCGGCGTGGAGGCGGCCATCATTGGCCCATCTGGCTTTCCCACAACGGACAGCGCCTTCCGGCGTGCGGGAATGGACTATCTGAATCAGGTGACGATCGCGCGGCATGTCTCCTTCGACGCCTTCCAGACCTGGAGGTCTGCGTGCGCGGCCGCAGGCGAGCCCCGTCGTCTCGTTCTGCTCTCCACACGCGCCACCATGTCCTATGTCGCGTGCAATTATCGGTCCGATGATATTCTCCTGGTGGGGCGGGAGTCCTCCGGTGTCCCGGACGACGTCTTCGAAGCCGCGGATCTCGCCGTGAAAATCCCCATGCGCCCGCAGGCGCGCTCCCTGAACGTGGCCGTCGCCGCCGCCATTGTGACGAGCGAGGCGCTGCGCCAGCTCGGCGCGCTGTGACTCGCTTCCTGCGAGCGCCCATGTGCGCCGCCGCACAGCCTGCACGCAATTGCCCGCCTAGCGTGCGACAGACCGCCAGATTTTAAGGCGGCGTTCATAAATCAATTTGGAGGCGGACATGACCTATCAAGGAACGCGGGTCTCGCTGATCCTGGCCGAACGCTTTTTCACATCTGTTCGCGGCGCCATTTTCACCCTGGCGCTCGCTTTCGGGCTTTACGCTCTTGTCACGGACTTCGAGAAGCTTTGCGACGGCGCGGCTCATCTGGTGGCGCGGCTGGGACAGGTCGAGGTCAGCGCGAGCGCCCTGAAACTGGGACTCAACCCGGCAAGCGTCGCCGAAGCGGGGCAGAAAAGCGCTGAAATTCCCTCCGATATGAAAGAGCTGTTTTTGACCAGCGACATTCAGGCGCTCAAGGCGGGCTGGGTCGTCCGTCTGCTCTATGTCGGCGACAAGGACAATAAATGCGATTTCGACAACGCCACGGAGAAGATGAAGTCCGACCTTGCAGTCGACAAGCATCTCGCGGCCGACGGCCTGATCAGCTTCACCGAGGATTCTTCGCTGAAGACGAAGGTGATGAAGGCCATGCGCGAGGCGAAAGCCGCCGGCAGGCCGTGGACGATCGGCGAGCCGCGTTACTGCTATCAGACCGAACTCACCGACCGCGGGCGCAACGTCAAGACTGCGCTCGCCGAGTTCCTGGCCGCCGGATTCTCCGCCGTGGCGGCTTCGCCCGAGGCGCGCGCGCCCCGCGGCGTGAAGGTCGCCGAGGCCATCGCCCGTTGATGGCTCCCCGCCGCGCCTGATTGACAAGGCGTGGCGCGCGGCGTTGAAGAAGCGTCCCAGGAAGGAGACGCCCATGGACGCCGCGCAGGAAGAACTCGAAGCCCGCAAGAAGGCCGCGCGCGACTGGTTCGAGTCGCTGCAATTGCGCATCATCGCCGCTTTCGAGGCGCTGGAGGACGAGGCGACCGGCCCCTTCGCGGAGGCGACCGCCCCCGGCCGTTTCGAGTTGACGCAATGGGAGCGTCAGAACCATGACGGGGCCCCCGGCGGCGGCGGTCGCATGGGCATGATCCACGGCCGCGTCTTCGAGAAAGCAGGCGTCCACTGCTCGACCGTCTTTGGAAGCTTCCAGCCCGAATTCGCCAAGCAGATTCCCGGCGCGGCGGAAGACCCGCGCTTCTTCGCGACCGGCATCTCGCTCATTGCCCATCCCTGGAACCCGAACGTTCCCGCAGTTCACATGAACACGCGCTTCGTCGTGACCTCCAAAGCCTGGTTTGGCGGCGGCGCCGACCTCACGCCCGTTCTGGACGCGCGCCGCACGCAGGAAGATCAGGACACCATCGCCTTCCACGACGCCATGCGCGGCGCCTGCGAGCGACATCCGGTAGCGGACTACAATCGCTTCAAGGAATGGTGCGACGAATATTTCTTCCTGCCGCATCGTAAGGAGCCGCGCGGCATTGGCGGCATTTTTTACGACTATTTCAACAGCGCCGGAGACCCGGGCAACAGCGGCTGGGACAAGGATTTCGCCTTCACGCGCGATGTCGGAGAGAGTTTTCTGGCGATCTATCCGGAACTCGTGCGACGCAATCTCGCAAAGAGCTGGACGCCGGAGCAGCGCGAGGAGCAGCTCGTGCGCCGCGGGCGCTATGTCGAATATAATCTTCTCTACGACCGAGGCACGATCTTCGGGCTCAAGACCGGCGGCAATGTCGATTCGATCCTGTCCTCGATGCCGCCGTCGGTGAAATGGCCGTAAGGCTCAACGAAACGTCCAGACCCTGTTGAGCCCGAAGGTCACGAACATCGCCAGCACCGTCGTCACGAGCTGCGCGGGGAGATACGGCGCGCCCCAGCGCTCGACGAAGAGACTCATCAGAGCATAGGTGACGCAAAAGCCTGCGAAGGCGACGAGCGCGAAGCGCCAGCCGGCCTCCTCATGCGGGCGTTCGCTCGCGAATGTGTGGCGACGGTTGAGAACGTAGGCGACCACGCCGCCCGCCACATAGCCGCATAGCGTCGCCGGCACCGGCGCCCACCCGCCCGCCTCCACCAGCGCGATCAGGATCGCATAGTGTGCGATTGTCGCGATGGCTCCGACCGAGGCGTATGTCGCAAGCTGCCGGATCACACTAGCGCGGCATTTGGGCGTAATGCCGGGCGATCTCCGCCATATCGGCTGGCGTGAGCTGGCGGCTCATGAAGCGCATCTCCTTATGCGGCCGCTTGCCTGAGCGGAACGCCTTGATCTGGTTGAGGAGATAGAGTTCCTGCTGACCCGCGAGATGGGGCACGTCGGCGCTTTTTGCGATCCCGTCCGCGCCGTGGCAGGCGGCGCATTGGACGATGACGTCGCCGACGCCCGCCTTCTCCTCCGCGTGGGCGGCGGAAGAAACGACGAGCGCGCAGGCGGCGAGAATCGCCAGTCTCATGAGGAAAGCTCCCTGGATGGAGCGCCAAGCATAGAGCATGGGCGCCCCGGCGCGAAAGGCGCGGTCAGGCGTCCTTTTCCGACACGTCGCCGAGGCGGGCGGCGATGAGCGCGCCGAGCATGAGGATCATGTTCAGGATCAGCGCGAGCGCCGTCGCGCGGTTCGGCGCCATCTGCGTCGCGGCGAGGATCTCCGCCGCGATCACGAGCCACACGCTGGTTCGCGCCCCCTTGAAGAGGCTCACCGCCAGCCACAGCAGCAGGAGATTGAGGGCCAGAATGATGACCGTCACCTCGCTCGGGCGCATCGCAAGGCCGCTCAGCAGCATCGAGCCCATGACGAGCCAGAACGCAACGCGGTAGCGCCGTGCGAAGCCGCCAGCGACAGGCCTGGGATCTTTGAGAAACGCCGCGAAAGTCAACGACGCCATAATGACAAGACACTCCTTATGCGGGGGCCGCCCGCGCGGTCTGTCGGCGTCATTGTGATGCCGCCAAAGCAGCGAGTGAGATGTTATCGCGTCTCTGCTTTTTCGCAAGTGCGAAAGGAAAATATCCGACGCGATTGGATAACCGTTTTACAAAATATAGCGCAAATTATTGAACCCATTTATCTTTGCTCGCCCCCCGATCACCCGCACAGTTCATCGAGAAAAGCCTTGTTCATCCAGCCAGTGAGGCCGCGGCCGCCGTATTTCTTGCTCAGCCGGTCGTCGCTGCGCCACCAGGTCACTTCGATCCAGTCGCCCTGCTCGCCCTGGCCGATCATGACTTCGTCCCTGCTCGTCATCCTGGCGAGCTGCTTGGCATGGGCGCCCGGCCCGGCGCGAAGCGCAACGAAACCGTCCCTTGTTTCCTTGAGATTGCAAAAGGCGGTCGCCGATGCGGCAACGGGCGGCAACACGAGCGCAGCGGCGACCGGTAAAGCGCCGAGCAGGGAAAGAATACGAATTGTCATGTGTCGTCTCCTGACGGGATCAAGGCGCGCCTGACCGCGCACTTCCACAAGTTTAGAGATTGCGTCCAAGCCGGGCTTCACCTTTCAAAGCGCCGGGTCTCCCGGTTTGGGTAGGGCCTTGCAGGGGTGGCGCACGCACAGGCTGCGAGACCTTCGGTCGACTTCATCCGGGCGTTCGCCCCCTTCCCTCCCGCGCCAATCTCGTCTACAGAACTCCCAACTTCGAGCCGGGCGCGCCCGCTCGCCGCCTACGAGATAGGCTCTTGGGGGACGCGCCCCGGTCCATGGGCCGGCGCACGGCCCTTTTTTATGCGCGCGCTCCCCATGCGCGCCCTGCCGGGACGACATGCCGAAAAGAACAGACATCTCGACTATCCTGATCATCGGCGCCGGCCCCATCGTCATCGGGCAGGCCTGTGAGTTCGACTATTCCGGCACGCAGGCCTGCAAGGCGCTGAAGGCGGAAGGCTACCGGATCGTGCTCGTCAACTCCAATCCGGCGACGATCATGACCGATCCGGATCTGGCGCATCGCACCTATGTCGAGCCGATCACGCCGGAGTTCGTGGCGAAGATCATCGAGAAGGAGCGTTATGCGGTTCCGGGCGGCTTCGCCCTGCTCCCCACAATGGGCGGCCAGACCGCGCTCAACTGCGCCCTCTCGCTCGAGAAGATGGGCGTGCTGAAGAAATTCGACGTCGAGATGATCGGCGCGACCGCGCACGCCATCGACAAGGCCGAGGATCGCGAACTCTTCCGCGAGGCGATGACGAAGATCGGCCTCGACACGCCGCGCTCGCATCATATCAAGACGCTCCCGCAGGCGCTGAACGCACTGGATGACATCGGCCTGCCCGCCATCATCCGCCCCTCCTTCACGCTCGGCGGCACGGGCGGCGGCATCGCCTACAACAAGGCCGAGTTCATCGAAATCGTCGAGCGCGGCATCGACGCCTCGCCCACGAATGAAGTGCTGATCGAGGAGAGCGTCCTCGGCTGGAAAGAGTTCGAGATGGAGGTCGTCCGCGACAAGGCGGACAATTGCATCATCGTCTGCTCCATCGAGAACCTCGATCCGATGGGCGTGCATACGGGCGACTCGATCACCGTCGCGCCGGCGCTCACGCTGACCGACAAGGAATATCAGATCATGCGCGACGCCTCGCTGGCGGTTCTGCGCGAGATCGGCGTCGAGACCGGCGGCTCCAACGTGCAGTTCGCGGTGAACCCCGCGAACGGCCGCATGATCGTCATCGAGATGAACCCGCGCGTGTCGCGCTCTTCTGCGCTGGCCTCGAAGGCGACGGGCTTCCCGATCGCCAAGGTCGCGGCGCGGCTCGCGGTGGGCTACACCCTCGACGAGATCGCCAACGACATCACCGGCGGCGCGACGCCGGCCTCCTTCGAGCCGACGATCGACTATGTCGTCACGAAAATCCCCCGCTTCGCCTTCGAGAAATTCCCCGGCGCCGAGCCGACGCTGACGACCGCGATGAAGTCCGTGGGCGAAGCCATGGCCATCGGCCGCAACTTTGCGGAGTCCCTTCAGAAGGCCCTGCGCTCGCTCGAGACGGGCCTCTCGGGCCTCGACGAGATCGAGATCGAGGGCCTCGGCAAGGGCGACGACATGAATGTGCTGCGCGGCGCGCTCGGCACGCCGACGCCCGACCGCCTGCTGATGGTCGGACAGGCGCTGCGCCTCGGCATGAGCGAGGACGAAATCCACGAGGCGAGCAAGATCGATCCGTGGTTCATCGCGCGCATAGCGGAGATTGTCGCGCTTGAATCTAAGGTGAAGAAATTCGGCCTGCCGAAGGACGCGGAGAACCTGCGCAAGCTGAAATTTGCTGGCTTCTCGGACCTGCGTCTCGCAACGCTCGTGGGTCTGGAAGAGAAAGACGTGCGCGTGGCGCGCCATGCGCTCGGCGTGCGGCCGGTCTACAAGCGCATCGACACCTGCGCGGCGGAATTCGCTTCGCCCACCGCCTATATGTACTCGACCTATGAGACGCCATTCGCGGGCGTTCCGGCGAATGAGGCGAACCCCTCCGACCGCCGGAAGATCGTCATTCTCGGCGGCGGGCCGAACCGCATCGGCCAGGGCATCGAATTCGACTATTGCTGCTGTCACGCCTGTTTCGCGCTGGCCGACGCCGGCTTCGAAACGATCATGATCAACTGCAATCCCGAGACGGTTTCGACCGACTACGACACCTCCGACCGGCTCTATTTCGAACCGCTGACGAATGAGGACGTGGCGGAAATTCTCGACGTCGAGAAGGCGAATGGCGAACTTGTCGGCCTCATCGTGCAGTACGGCGGGCAGACGCCGCTGAAACTTGCGCATGGCCTCGCCGCCGGCGGCGCGCCCATCCTCGGCACGCCGGTCGATTCGATCGACCTCGCCGAAGACCGCGACCGCTTCAAACGGCTGCTCGACAAGCTGGGCCTGAAGCAGCCCGACAATGGCATCGCCTATTCGGTCGAGCAGTCGCGCATCATCGCCGGCGAACTCGGTCTGCCGCTCGTCGTGCGCCCAAGCTATGTGCTCGGCGGCCGCGCCATGGCGATCATCCGCGACGCCAGCGACCTCGACGACTATCTGCTCGGCACGCTGCCGACTCTCGTGCCTTCCGAGATCAAGTCGCGCTACCCCAACGACAAGACGGGGCAGATCAATATGGTCCTCGGCAAGAATCCGCTGCTCTTCGACCGCTATCTCACCGACGCGATCGAGGTGGACGTGGATTGCATCGCCGACGGCCAGACGGCGGGGATCGCCGGCGTGATGGAACATATCGAGGAAGCCGGAATCCATTCTGGCGACTCGGCCTGCTCGCTGCCGCCGCGCTCGCTGTCGCCTGAGACGATCGCCGCGCTCGAGGAGCAGACGAAGAGCCTCGCCATGGCGCTTGGCGTCGTCGGCCTCATGAATGTGCAGTTCGCGCTCAAGGGCGGGGAAATCTACGTGCTCGAGGTGAACCCGCGCGCCTCGCGCACCGTGCCCTTCGTCGCCAAGGTCGTCGGCGCGCCCTTCGCCAAGATCGCCGCGCGCGTGATGGCGGGAGAGAAGCTCTCGGGCTTTACGCTGCCCTCGACGCGCCCGAACCACATCGGCGTGAAGGAAGCCGTTTTCCCCTTCGCGCGCTTCCCCGGCGTCGACACGGTGCTCGGTCCCGAAATGCGCTCGACGGGCGAAGTCATCGGCCTCGACACCTCCTTCGACGCCGCCTTTGTGAAGAGCCAGCTCGGCGGCGGCACCAAGGCCCCTCGCGAGGGCGTCGTCTTCGTATCGGTCCGCGACGACGACAAACCCCGGATCATTCCGGCGATCCGGCTTCTGAAGGAGATCGGCTTCAGCGTGGTCGCGACCGGCGGCACAGCGCGCTTCCTTCAGGAGCAGGGAATTTCCACGCAGAAGATCAACAAGGTGTCCGAGGGTCGCCCGCATATCGTCGACGCCATCAAGAATGGCGCGATACAGCTCGTGTTCAACACGACGGAAGGGGCGCAGGCGCTCGCCGACTCGCGTTCCTTGCGCCGCGCGGCGCTTCTGCATAAGGTTCCGTATTATACAACCCTGGCTGGCGCGATTGCGGCGGCTCAGGGCATCCGGGCTTATGTGTCGGGAGACCTCGAGGCGCGGGCGTTGCAGGATTACTTCCTGCCCACAACCGACTGAAGATAGGGAAGTTTACAAGGGGCTCCACGACGCCCCCAGGAAGCGCAAAGGCGCATGTTGCGGGCGAGGAGCCCGAGCCGCTTTTGCGGCGCTGCGGAATCACACTATGATTCGGGGCCTCCCCGCGCCGGCCTCCGCCCGCGGGAGAGGAAATTATTCCCCTTCCGACCATCGAAAGGCGAAGAGCGAGACAAATGGACAAGGTGCCCATGACAGCCGGCGGCTATGCCGCGCTCGCTGAGGAATTGCGTCGCCGCCAGCAGGAAGAGCGCCCGCGCATCATCCAGCAGATCTCCGAGGCGCGCGCCCACGGCGATCTCTCCGAGAACGCCGAATATCACGCCGCCAAGGAGTCACAGTCGCTCAACGAGGGCCGCATCGCCGAACTCGAAGACAAGCTGTCCCGCGCGGAAGTGATCGACATCGCCAAGCTCACGGGATCGACTACGATCAAGTTCGGCGCGACCGTGACCGTTGTCGACGAGGACACCGAGGAGGAGAAGGCATACCAGATCGTCGGAGAGACCGAAGCCGATGTGAAGAGCGGCCGCGTCTCCATCACGAGCCCCATCGCCCGCGCGCTGATCGGCAAGAAGGTCGGCGATACTGTGGAGGTGAAGACCCCCGGCGGCGGCAAGAGCTACGAGATTCTCAAGGTCGCGTTTGTTTGACGGTCCTTTCTCTCTCCTCGCAAGCGGGGAGAGGGAGGCGTCCTCCACCACCCTGCGCGTCATCTCCGACGGGCGCGCGGGCCATGAGGCGCAGACTATCGGCCTCGCCGAAGCCCTCGGGCTGACCCCGGACATTCGCCGCGTCGCTCCGCGCAGGCTCTACGATCTCCTCGCCCCCTTCGGGCCGCCCGATCCGCAAGACGCCGACGCCTTTGCGCCGCCCTACCCCGACATCGCCCTCGCCGCCGGTCGCCGCACAATCCCCGCGCTGAAGCGCCTGAAGCACGCCTCGGGCGGGAGAACCTTCACGGTTTACGTGAATGCGCCGGCTTCCGGCCGCGACACGGCGGACCTCATCATCGCGCCCCTGCACGACCGGCTTCGTGGCGCCAATGTCATCGCGCCGCTCACGCCCCCCAACCGCGTCACCCCGAAACGCCTCGCCGCCGCGCGCGCGGCGCCCGACCCGCGCATCGCCGCCCTGCCCCGGCCGCGCGTCGCCATGCTGCTCGGCGACGCCAGCGGGATCGTCTATGACCTTGACTACATCGCCTCGGTGCTCATCGCCGCCGGCGCCAGCGTGATGGCCACGCCTTCGCGCCGCACCTCGGCGGAGACCCGCGCCGCAATCCGCGCCGCTCTCGCCGTTCCCGGCGGGTGGTTCTGGGACGGCGACGGGGAAAACCCCTATTTCTCCATGCTCGCCAACGCCGACCGCATCATCGTCACCGGCGACAGCGTCAATATGGTGGGCGAGGCGGTGGCCACCGGCGTCCCGGTCCATGTCGTCGAGCCCTATGTCTTGCGCCGCAAGCTCACGGCCTATCACACGGCGCTGGAAGAGGCTGGCGCGGTCCGCATCTGGCGCGGGCGCTTCGACGACTGGGCCTATGAGCCGATCAATTCGACGCCGCTGGTCGCGCGCCGGATCGCGGAAGCGTGCGCCGCCTTCCGCGCCCGCAAAGGGTGAGTTGCAGCGCGGCACATAATGACTAGATTGCGGGCTCCTGCTTGGCCTTCAGCGAGTCCTCCATGTCGTCTCCCCAACATGCGCGCGTCATCATCGTCGGCTCAGGGCCGGCCGGCTATACGGCGGCGATCTACGCCGCGCGCGCGATGCTCGAACCCGTGCTGATCGCCGGCTTCGATCAGGGCGGCCAGCTCATGATCACCACGGACGTCGAGAACTATCCCGGCTTCGCGGAGCCCGTGCAGGGTCCGTGGCTCATGGAGCAGATGCGCCTTCAGGCCGAGCATGTCGGCACGAAGCTCGTCTCCGACCACATCGTCGAGGCGAAGCTCGACAAGCGCCCCTTCACGCTGATCGGCGACAGCGGGAAAACCTACACCTGCGACGCGCTGATCATCGCGACTGGCGCCAAGGCGAAATGGCTCGAAATCCCGAGCGAGGAGAAGTTCAAGGGCTTCGGCGTCTCCGCCTGCGCCACCTGCGACGGCTTCTTCTTCCGCGGCAAGAAAGTCATCGTCGTCGGCGGCGGCAATACGGCGGTGGAGGAGGCGCTGTATCTCTCCCACCTCGCCTCGCATGTGACCCTCGTGCATCGCCGCGATACGCTGCGTTCGGAGCGCGTGCTGCAGGAGCGCCTGCACAAGCAGAAGAACGTCTCCCTGCTCTTTGACCATGTGATCGACGAGATCGTCGGCGCGGAAGGCCCCCTTTCCGTCACCGGCGCGCGCGTGAAGAACGTCAAGACCGGCGCGACGCAGGTGATCGACGCGGAGGGCGTCTTCATCGCCATCGGCCATTCGCCGGCGAGCGAACTCTTCAAGGGGCAGGTCACGGTGAAGCCCAATGGCTACATCGCCGTCGCGCCCGGCTCGACCCGCACCAACATCCCCGGCGTCTATGCGGCGGGCGACGTCGCCGACGAAATCTACCGCCAGGCCGTGACCGCCGCGGGGCTCGGCTGCATGGCCGCGCTGGAGGTCGAGAAGTTCCTGCTCGACGCGCCCGCGCTATCCACCGAACCCGTTTAAGGAGAAAAACATGAGCGAACGCGTCATCTTCCGGAAGAAAGCCATGCCGGTCGAGGTCGAGGCCGGAAAGACCTATTACTGGTGCGCCTGCGGCCTCAGCGAAAACCAGCCCTTCTGCGACGGTTCGCATGGGGAGACGGGAATCATGCCCGTGCCCTACAAGGCCGAGGCGACCGGCAAGGCCTTCTTCTGCGGCTGCAAGCACTCGAAGAACGAGCCGCTTTGCGACGGCTCGCATAAGGAGCTGTGAGAAAGTTCACCGCCGCTCGCCGCGATAGAATAAGAAAGCTGCATGCCCGACCTTCTCCTTGAACTCTTTTCCGAAGAAATTCCCGCGCGCATGCAGCGGCAGGCGGCTGACGATCTCAAGAAGCTCGTCACAAACGCCCTTGTCGAGCGCGGCCTGACCTATGAGGGCGCCAGCGCCTACGCCACGCCGCGCCGGCTTGCGCTTCAGGTCGTGGGCCTGCCCGGCCGACAGCCGGACGTGCGTGAAGAGCGCAAGGGTCCGCGCGTCGGCGCGCCGGAGGCCGCCATCGCGGGCTTTCTGAAAAGCGCCGGCCTTTCTTCGCTGGATCAGGCCAAGATCGAGAAGGACAAGAAGGGCGCGGAATTTTATCTGGCCGTCATCGAGCGTGCAGGCGCCGAGACGATTGCAGTTCTCGCGGAGATTCTGCCGGGGATCGTGAAGAGCTTTCCCTGGCCGAAATCCATGCGCTGGGGCGCAGCGTCGGAACGCAGCGACAGCCTGCGCTGGGTGCGCCCGCTGCACTCCATCGTCGCGACCTTCGGGCCGGAGACCGAGACGCCGGATATTGTGCCTTTCGATGTCGATGGCGTCGCCTCCGGCGACGCCACGCAAGGCCACCGCTTTCTGGCGCCGGCTGAAATCCGCGTGAAGCGCTTCGAGGACTACGCGCTCTCGCTGGAGAAGGCGAAGGTCGTGATCGACCCCGAACGCCGCCGCGACATCATCCTGCACGACGCGAAAGACCTCGCCTTCGCGCAGGGGCTTGAGCTGGTCGAGGACGCGGGGCTGCTGGAGGAAGTCGGCGGGCTTGTGGAATGGCCCGTGACGCTGATGGGCGCGTTTGACGAAAGCTTCCTCTCCATTCCGCCCGAAGTCATTCGCGCGACAATCCGCGTGAACCAGAAATGCTTCGTGCTGAAGAAGGACGGCAAGCTCACCAATCGCTTCATCCTCGTCTCGAACATCGAGGCGAGCGATGGCGGCGCGACGGTGATCGGCGGCAATGAGCGCGTCATCGCCGCGCGCCTGTCGGACGCCAAATTCTTCTACGAGACGGACCTGAAGACAAAGCTCGAGGACCGGCTGCCGAAGCTCGACAATATCGTGTTTCATGAAAAGCTTGGAACGCAGGGCGAGCGCGTGAAGCGCATCGCGGCGCTGGCGCGCGAACTTGCGCCGATTGTCGGCGCGGACCCGGACAAGGCCGCCCGCGCGGCGACGCTCGCCAAGGCCGATCTCGTGACGGAGATGGTTGGAGAGTTCCCCGAACTGCAGGGCCTCATGGGCAGCTATTACGCGAGCGCGCAGGGCGAGGAGCCTTCCGTCGCCAACGCCTGCTACGAGCATTACAAGCCGCAGGGCCAGGGCGATTATGCGCCGAAAGACCCGGTGTCCATCGCCGTGGCGCTGGCCGACAAGCTCGATACGCTGGTGGGTTTCTGGGCGATCGATGAGAAACCGACGGGGAGCAAGGATCCATATGCGCTGCGCAGGGCGGCGTTGGGGGTGATCCGCGTGCTGTTGGAGAATGGGATTCAGTTGCCGCTTCACGGCGTCATGGCCGGGCTTGTCCCGGCCATCCACGCGAGAGCCGTCGGCATGGATGCCCGGAACAAGTCCGGGCATGACGTGGCCGAGGGCCTCCTCGATTTCCTCATCGACCGCCTGAAGGTCTACTTGCGCGACAAGGGCGCCCGATACGATCTTATCGATGCGGCGCTCGGGGCTATTCCTCTGACGAAGGAAGAGATAGCCTTCGACGCCGAGGCCGGCGGGACGCCGGAACAGGCATCGCAGGACAACTCGCCCGCAGACGCTGGCGACGAGGCCCCCCCTCTACAGGACGACCTGCTCATGGTGACGAAGAAAGTCGAGGCGCTCGACAAATTCCTTGCAACCGACGACGGCAGGAATCTGCTCGCCGGCTACAAGCGCGCCAGCAACATCCTGAAGGCGGAAGAAAAGAAGGACGGGCCGCGCGCCTACTCCCACCGCCACGCGCCGAACCTGCGCATCGAGAACGAAGAGCACAAGCTCGCCGCCGCCATCGCCCGCGCGCGCGAGGAGACGGCCGAGAAGCTGGAGAAGGAAGATTTCGCCGGCGCGATGAAGTCGCTTGCGAAGCTCCGCGCCCCGGTGGACGCCTTCTTCGACAAGGTGACCGTCAACGCCGACAATGCGGACCTGCGCCTCAACCGCCTGCGTCTGCTGGCGGAACTGCGCCGGGTGATGATGGGCGTGGCGGATTTCGGCAAGGTCGCTGGCGAAGCCGGAGCTTGAACTCCACCCTCCCCTTGAGGGGGAGGGTCGCGCCGAAGGCGCGGGGCGGGGTGACGCGCGCCGAAGGCGCAGATAAGAACGTCGCTCGCGGCGTTCGTTGAATTCTTCCAGATTGTCGTGGCTTGCTCACCCGACCCCGAACGCTGCGCCGTTCGACCCTCCCCCTCGAGGGGAGGGTGTCAGGGGCTCCGCTCTCCACGGGTCGGATGAGTTCTAAGCCCCGTTCCCCGTGAACGTCCGCGGCGCTGGCGAGATGATCTTCGCGGCGCCGCCGCCAATCTCTAGCACCGAGAGACCGCGCTCATTCGTGCCGTCCGGGCGGAAGCGGAAGACGCCGTCGGCGCCGTTGAAGCCCGAAGGGTTCGTCAGCACGCCTTCGGAATAGCGCTGCGAACCCTGCGAACGCGACAGCGCGATAGCGAGCGACACGGCGTCATAGGCGAGCGTCGCGATACGCGCGGGGTCCGAACCATATTTGGATTTGTAGCGGCTCGCGAAGGCGTTGAAGCCCGCGTTCTCCGGCGCTGTGAACCAGGCGTTCTGCAACGCCGGCAGGTTCAGCGCGCGCGAGTCGTTCCACAGGCCCGTTCCGATGATCTGCACTTTCCTGGAGTCGAGCCCGTTGGCGACGAGCTCCTTCGACACCGCCGGCATGGCGTCCGCCTGCTCTGGGATGAAGATGGCGTCGAACTGGTCGCGCGCGGCGGCGAGGCGCTGCACGGATTCGCCCGGCGCGCCGGGCTTGTAACGCTCGATCACAGGCACGCGCAGGCCGTAGCTGGCGGCGCTCTGCTGGAACTGCGCCATGGCCAGCGTGCCGTAATCGCTCTCCGGCACCAGCGCGGCGATGGACTTCTTGCCCTTCGCAGCGGCGTAATTTAGCCCGCGGTCGACATGGCCCTCGACCAGGAAGGAGAGAAGATACTGCCCGCGCCCGGCGGCCGAAGTGTCCGTCGAGAAGGCGATGACGGGCTTGCCGGCCGAGCGTGCGACGCGGCCGGCCTCCTTCACGTCTGTCGCGAAGACGGGACCGAGGATGATCTCCGCGCCCTCGTTGATCGCGGCCTGCGTCGCGGCGGCGGCGCCCGCTGGCGTGGATTTGTCGTCCTTGACGAGAATGGTGACGTCGCTCGAGCCGGAGTCGGCATAGGCTAGCCTGGCGGCGTTGCGCAGCGAGGCGCCGACCGCCGAGGAGCCGTTGGGGCCCGTGAGCGGCACGACAAGCCCGACTTTCACCGCGCCATTGCCGATCATCTCGCCCGCGTCGGCCGTCGCCTGCTGGTCTGCCGCATTCGGCGCGCCGACCCGCAAATCCTTGGCGCCGGGAATGCCCGGACCCGTCGCCGGGTTGCATGCCGCGAGCGCCACAACCCAGACGCAGGCCGAAAGGCGAAGAGCGGCTTTCCCAATGGAAGCTCCGCCGAGACCAGCTGAGAAAAACATCCTCATATGATTTCAACCCCCTGCGCCCGGGCTTAACGAAGCCGCACGCGTTTTCTTGGGCGCATAGGGTCCGCCTCCCTGCCCGAAAGTCAATAGACGAGTATTTGGCGATTAATTCAGGCCTTGCCGAGACGGCCCAAATCGTTCCATATTCCGAACATTCGGACGACAAAAAGAACGGCATTGGAGATTGCGCGCATGGCCAGCGTCGACGCCCCCTCCCCCGCCGCCGGCTACACGGCTTTCGGCCTGCGCGCCGAAGCGGAGAAAATCGAACCCGGCCTGCATGTTGTCGCAACGCCGATCGGCAACCTCAAGGATGTCTCCTTCCGCGCGCTTTCCACGCTCGCCGCCGCCGACGCGGTGATCGCGGAGGACACCCGCGTCACCAAGACGCTGCTCGCCCATTACGGAATTTCGACCCCGCTCGTCGCCTATCACGAGCACAACGCAAAGGTGATTCGCCCCCATCTGCTCGCGCGGCTCGAATCGGGCGCGGCGCTGGCGCTCGTCTCCGACGCCGGCACGCCGCTTGTCTCCGATCCCGGCTTCAAGCTGGTGCAGGAGGCGCTGGAGAAGGGTCTGCACGTCACCTCCGTGCCCGGCCCCTCGGCGGTGCTGGCGGCGCTGGTGGTCGCCGGCCTGCCGACCGACCGGTTTTTCTTCGAGGGCTTTCTGCCGCACAAAAGCGGCGCGCGCCGCGCACGGCTTGCGGAACTGGCGCAAGTGCCGGGCACGCTGGTGTTTTTCGAAAGTCCCCGCCGCCTCGCCGAGACGCTCGCCGACTGCGCGGCGGTTCTGGGGCCGCGCGGCGCGGCCATCGCCCGCGAACTGACGAAGATGTACGAGTCCGTTCGGCGCGGAACGCTGGAGGAGTTGTCGGCGGCGCTCGCGACCGAAGAGCCGCCGAGGGGCGAAATCGTCCTACTGGTCGCGCCGCCGGAAGCGGGCGCTGCGGAGGTTGCGGAAGCCGATCTCGACGCGCGGCTCGCCGAGGCGCTGGGGGCCTACTCCGTGAAAGACGCGGCGAGCGTCGTGTCCGCGGCGACCGGCCAGCCGCGCCGGCAGGTTTACGCCCGGGCGCTGCAGCTCGCGGCGGAACGGGAGAAGTAGAAAGCCGCGCGCGCCACGGCTAAGCTCGCGGCATGGACGACCCCTCCAACGCCCGCCGTGCCGCGCGCGCCTATGGCCTGAAGGCCGAAACCGTCGCGATGCTCTGGCTGCGCGCGCGGCTCTACGAGATTCTGGACCGCAACTACCGCATAAACGGCGGCGAAATCGACATCGTGGCGCGGCGGGGCCGCACCATCGCCTTCGTGGAGGTGAAGGCGCGCGGAAGTCTGGAGGAAGCCTACATCGCCATCACGCCGCAAAAGCAGCGCCGCATCTGTCGGGCCGTCAACCGCTGGGTGGCGAACCACCCTTTCGCGATGGGTTACACACTGCGCGCCGACGCCATCTTCATCGCGCCGGGGCGGCTGCCGCGGCACCTGGAGAACGCGTTCGAGTTGGGGGTGGGGTAAGGATTCATTATCCAAACTCTTTATCAACCGTTACCGCGCTACCCTCACCATCTCTGATTCGAGACCGTGAGACACCATGCCCCACACCGAAAAATTCGACACGGTCGCGCTGGCGAAGCGCATCCGCCTCGACGTCATCCGCATGACCAACCGCGGGAAAAGCTCGCATGTCGGCTCCGCGCTCTCCATCGCCGACATCGTCGCGGCGCTCTATGGCGCCGTGCTCGACGTCGACCCTTTCGATCCGCAAAAGCCCGATCGTGACCGCTTCCTGCTCTCCAAGGGCCATGCGGGAACGGCCGTCTATGCGGCGCTCGCCGAGACCGGCTTCTTCGACGCCTCGCTTCTCGAGCAGCACTACCAGAACGGCTCCATCTTCTCGGGCCATGTCTCGCACAAGGGCGTGCCGGGCGTGGAGCTTTCCACCGGCGCGCTCGGCCACGGGCTGAATGTCGCGACCGGCATGGCGCTCGCCGCCAAACGGTCAGGTGAAAAATGGCGCGCCTTCGCGCTGCTGTCTGACGGCGAATGCGACGAGGGCTCCACCTGGGAGGCGGCCATGTTCGCCGCGCATCAAAAGCTCGATAATCTCGTCGCCGTCATCGACTACAACAAGCTGCAAAGCCTCGCGCCGGTCGCGGACACGCTCGGCCTCGAACCCTTCACGGACAAATGGCGCGCATTCGGCTGGTCGATCGAGGAAGTCGACGGCCATAATCACGCGCAGCTTCTCTCATCCTTCGAGCGCCTGCCCTTCACAAACGGGCGCCCCAGCGTCGTCATCGCTCACACCACCAAGGGCAAGGGCGTGTCCTTCATGGAGAACCAGGTGGCCTGGCATTATCGCACGCCGCTTGGAGCGGACTTCGATCAGGCGATCGCCGAGCTGGAGAAAGCCGATGCGTGACGCCTTCATCGAAACGCTCTGCGAACTCGCGGCGCAAGACCCCCGCGTGGTCCTCATCACGGGCGATCTCGGCTATGGCGTCCTCACCAAATTCGCCGAGCGCTTCCCCAACCAGTTCGTCAACGCCGGCGTCGCCGAACAGAACATGACGTCCATCGCCGCCGGCATGGCGCTTTCGGGCTGGCGCGTCTACACCTATTCCATCGCCAATTTCCCGACGCTGCGCTGCCTCGAGCAGGTGCGCAACGACATCTGTTACCACGACTGCGACGTGACCATCGTCGCCGTCGGCGGCGGCTTCTCCTACGGCCAGCTCGGTATGTCGCATTTCGCGACCGAAGACCTCGCCATCATGCGCGCGCTGCCGAACATGCGTGTCGTGGCGCCGACCGAGAAATGGGAGGCGCAGGACCTGACGCGCGAACTCGCGAAGACGAAGGGCCCTGCCTATCTGCGCATCGACAAGGACACGGGCGGCGTGGCGCGGCGCGAGGGAGAGCGCGCTGTTCTAGGTAAGGCGCGCCGCGTGCGCGAGGGCGCCGACGCGACGATCATCGCCACGGGCGCCATTCTGCGCGAGGCGCTGATCGCCTCAGAGCGCCTTGCTGCGCAGGGCGTGCAGTGCCGCATAGAAGCCATGCACACCATCAAGCCGCTCGACGAGGACGCGATCGTCGCGGCGGCGCGCGAGACCGGCGGCATTGTCACGCTCGAAGAGCACAGCCGCATCGGCGGCCTCAAGGGCGCCGTCGCAGAGACGTTGCTGACGCATGGCGCGCGCGTGGGCTTCTTCAGGAGCGTCGCGCTGGACGATCAGTACCCGACGATCGTCGGGGATCAATCCTATTTGCGCGCACGCTACGGCATGGACGCGGCGGCGGTGGAGGCGGCGGTGATGTCCGCGCTGTCGACCGGAGCGCCTCTGACGAAGATGGCGCAATCCGCGTAGCCATTCCTCTCTCCCGCGCGCGGGAGAGGGCGACTCCCTGACTTGTGAACCGGCGCACATTCATCAGGTCGGCGCTCAGCTATCTTTGGATCATCGAATGACGAACCAAAGGAGAGCGCCATGAACGCAATGACAAGCAAGATTCTCGGAACCATCATCGGAAGCGCCGTGTTCTTCGGCGTCGGCATCGCTCTCGCCCATGCGGCGACCTGCTTCTGATTGACGCCAGGCAACGGCCGCCAAGCTTAGGCGGCCTAATTTCTTTGGCCCGCCGTATCGATGAACCGGCGGCCATCGCCCTCCAGAACGACCGCCGTGAGCACGCCCGTCTTGAAAGCCTGCGTGTCGACGTTGATGCGGTTTTCGAGACTTTCCACCTCCAGATGCGGCGTGTGGCCGTGCACCACCACCTTGCCGAAGGCGCCCCTGTGATACAGAAACTCGTGGCGGATCCACATGAGATCGTCGGGGTCCTGCCGTTCGAGCGGCACATGCGGGCGCACGCCGGCATGGCAGAAGAAATAATCGCCATACTCGGCTGAAAGCTGCGTCTCCTCCAGAAAGCGCCGGTGCGTCTGTGGAAAGCGCGCCATGAAGGCCGCATGCACCGCGCGGGCGCCCCCATGGCGCATTTCCAGTCCCACATCGACGCCATAGGAGGTCAGCGCGACGAGCCCCCCGAACATCGCCCATTGGTCGAGCATGGCGGGATCGTCGAGATAGCGCAGCATCGCGTCCTCGTGATTGCCGCGCAGTGTGACAATCGGGGTCGGAAACTCCTTTTGGGACAGCCGCTCGATCACGCCGCGCGAGTCGAGGCCGCGATCGACGTAATCGCCGAGAAATACGGTGATCGCCTCTTCGCAATCGCCTGCGCGAAGATCGGCGTCGACCAGGGCCGCCAGCCGGTCGAGCAAATCAGCGCGGCCATGCACGTCGCCGACCGCGTAAATGCGCATCCCTTCTGGCGCCGCAGCATTCAAAATCTTGCGTCCTGTCATGTTCACAGCCGACATTCTCATCTAGCCTGCGCAAAAGCGACCGCGCGTGGCGCTATGGAGAGAGAAAGCACAGTTGGCGCCATTGGCGCCGGATGCTGTGGTTCTTCCCACCATATGCTCCGCTAACGACAATGCGGCCACCGGGGGAATCGTTCGCGCGACGAGGGGAAAATGTTCATTCTTGGAGAAAAGTTGGTCCGTCGCCTGCGCTTTGGCGCCCTCGCCCTTCTGGGCGCCGTCATTGCGACGCTTGCGCCGGTGCGCGCCGAGACCCCCGACGAGACCTACAAGGCCCTCGGCATCTCCAAGACGGCGACGCCCAAGGAGCTCTACGACGCGCTTGAGAAGCGCTATCACGACGAGGCGCAAGGCGCCGGCAAGGGATCGCTTTCGAAATATTGGGAGCCGATCCCGATTTCGAAATATCTGAACCCGCACAGCTTCTACAAGCCGCCGCAGACGATCGACGTCGATGCGACGCGCGCGCAATGCGTCGAGTGCCATACCCAGACGACGCCCGGCTGGACGCATAGCTGGAAAGGCAGCGTCCACGGCAATCTCGACGATATCCGCAAGCTGCCGGACAGCGACTCCCGCGCCTACAAGAAGGCGATGATCAAGGAGGTCGAGACGAACCTCCAATCCATGGGCAAGCTGAAGGCCGGCGACACGCTGAAGGAAGTCGGCTGCATCGACTGCCATATGGGCGTCGGTCAGGAGCATGGCCAGCACAAGGCCGAGCTGAAGATGCCGGATGCGGCCGCCTGCGGCCAATGCCATGTGCAGCAGTTCGCCGAGCGCGAATCGGAGCGCGACACCTTCACCTGGCCGCAGGACCAGTGGAAGCCCGGCCATCCCTCTCACGCGCTCTCCTACAAGGCGAATGTCGAGAACGCCATCTGGGCGGCGATGGAGCAGCGCGAAGTCGCGGAGGGCTGCACCTTCTGCCACACGCCGCAGACGACCTGTAACTCCTGTCACACGCGCCACGAATTCTCGGCGGTCGAAGCCCGCAAGCCGCAGGCCTGCGCTCAGTGCCACAACGGCGTCGATCACAATGAATTCGAAGGCTACATGCTCTCGAAACACGGCACGGTCTATCAGGCGCGCGGCGATCAATGGGACTGGAACGCCCGGCTCTCCGACGCGATCGAAAAAGGCAGGATGAACGCGCCCACCTGCCAATTCTGTCATATGGAATATGAGGGCAAATTCACGCACAACATGGTGCGCAAGTCGCGCTGGGCCTTCATGCCAATGCCCAAGATCGCAGATAATCTGAACCATCCCTGGTTCACGCAGCGCAAGGAGTCGTGGGTCTCCACCTGCTCGAACTGTCACTCCGACAGTTTCGCGCGCGCCTATCTCGACGGCATGGACAAGGGCGTGATTTCGGGCCTGGAGATCACCGAGAAATCGCGCAGCGTTCTCGTGAAGCTCTTCAACGACAAGCTGCTGCCCGGCCAGAAGACCAATCGCCCCGCTCCGCCCGCGCCCGAGAAGGACGAGGCCGGCGGCTTCTTCCAGCTCTTCTGGCAGAAGGGCAACAACCCCTCCGCGGTGGAGTATGAGTTCACCGAGATGTGGGAGCATCACCAGATCAAGCACTACAAGGCGCTCGCGCATATGAACCCCGGCGGCTACACTTATTCGGACGGCTGGTCGCAGCTCATCAAGAGCGCGGCGAAGATCAACGACGAAGACACGCGCCTTCGTGAGGCCGCGGAAATCCGCGCCGAACTCAAGCGCATCTCCGGCGAGAAACGCGGCGATCTCGAACTCGACACGCCCGCGCGCCGGGCCTGGGCGGCGGGCCTCGGGGGGCTCATCATGCTGATCGGCGCCGGACTGATGCTGAAGCGCGACAGCAAGAAAGCCTGAGCATGAGAATGTTGATCGGCGCCGGGCTCGTCGGGCTCGGCGCCGCCCTCCTTGGGTGGGCGGGCTATTCGTCGCTGCGTCCAGACGCGCATTATACACTGACGCTCTCTCCGGCGCCGGGTGACGCGGTGAAGGAATTTGCAAGCCTTGGCCTTGCAGCAGATGCGCTTCAACGCGTCGCGATAACCAGCCCGGACGAGCGCCGCCCCATCGCCTCCGGAGTTGTCGTGCGCGAGGGCGCGCGCCTCGCGCCGCTGGTCTGGCGCAATGAGGTGACGGAGCCGATCCTGTTCTCGGACATCTCTGCGTCGGACATCGTCAAGGTTGTCTCCGCCATTCGCGAGCACGTCTCCGGAGACTCGGTCGTGCTCGCCTGGTGGGATTTGTCGCGCGCCATCCGCATGGCGACGAAGCGCGACGCCCCGCTGGACGACGCCCGCGCCAGCGGCTTGCTGATCCCCTCGGCATGGACGGAGGTGGCGGAAGCCGAGCGCGCGCGCTGGGGCGCCGGCGTCGATCCGCAGGCGTCGGAAAGCTTCGAACGCTTCATCGACGCGCTGCTGTCCAGCGAGCAGCACGGCGCGGATGCGCTGACGAAACTCGCAACCGGCAAGCCCGCCTATGTCGCCGTGCATATTTCAGACGTGTGGAAAGCCGCCGCCGCGCGGCCCGGGCGCTACTCGATCGGCTACAAGGACTTTCCGTCCTCGGGCGTATCTCACGGCGTCATTAAATCAGCGACGCAATGGATGCGCGAGAACAAGGTCGAGGGCGGCTTCGCGGCGGAGCCGATCGGCGGCGCCACGCGGCTGCATTATTTCACGCGCAAGGGCGACAGCGATGCGCTGATCGCGAAGCTCCTGCCCTTCTCTACGTCGAACCCCGCGCAGTTGGAGCGGTTCGAACTTGTCTATCAGCACAGGGGCTGGTGGGTTTACCGATTGAGAGCGTAGCGCGTCTTCAGCGCGACTCGCGGGCGCGACGCTCGGACAGGCGCGCCGCAGCCGAGCGCGCGAGTTGAAACGCCTTCGCTTCCTCGCCGCGGTAGATGCCCTTCTCGACGGGGAGCGCGTTTCCGGGGGCGTAAACCTCCCATTGCCACATGGCGTTGCGGCCGACGCCGCCTCTCGCGCTCACGCGCACGGTATAGTCCTGCTTCTGGCTTTCATCAGTCATGAGGAGCTTATCGCACGGCCTGCGAGCGGGCGCCAGAACGCCCGTCTTCTGGAAAAATTAGCCCCGAAGCGCTGCCGCCAGCCGTGCGATTCCGTCCTCGATTTCTTTCTCGGTGAGCGCGACGAAGCCGAGCATCAGCAAGCGGTCGCCATCGTCATCATCACCAAACCGAAGCGCCGAGCCTGTCGCCAGCGAACAGACGCCGACGCCCGCCGCAAGGCCCCTGGCCTCGACTTCGGCTGCGCTCGGGAATCCTTCTGGCAGCTTCCAGACGAGATGCATGCCCGCCTGCTCGCCATAGACTTCGCAGTCTCCAAAATGCTTCTTCAAGGCGCCCAGCAGCGCATCGCGGCGCTCGCGATAGAGCTGGCGGATGCGGCGCAGATGTCGGCCGAATTCGCCGCTCGACATGAAGTCCGCCATCGCGGCCTGCTCCAGCCAGCTCTGCCCGTTATTCATCAGCATTTTCATGCGGCGGAAACTGTCGACGAGCCGCCGCGGCGCCACGACATAGCCAAGCCGCAGCCCCGGCCCCATGCATTTGGAGAAGGTGCCGAGGTAGATAACACGCTCGTTGCGATCGAGGCCCTTCAACGCCGTCAGCGGCGAGCCGACGAAGCGGAAGTCGCTGTCGTAATCGTCCTCGATGATATAGGCGTCGTATTGCGTCGCCCATGACAGAAGCTCGATGCGACGTTGCAGGCTCATCGTCACGCCGACCGGATATTGATGCGATGGCGTGACATAGGCCAGGGCGCCCTTCACATGCGGCAGTTTTGAAACGTCGAGCCCATCACGGTCGATCGGCACGGGATGCAGCTTTGCGCCAAGACTTTCGAGGACGAAAGCCGCGCCCTGATAGCAGGGCGACTCGACCACGGCCGTCGAGCCGGGCGTGACGAGCAGGCGCCCGACGAGATTGAATCCATCCTGACAGCCGCCGACGATGATGATCTGGTCGGCGTCGCAGACAACGCCGCGCGCGGGCGCAAGATGCTTGGCGATCGCCTGGCGCAACTCCAGAAGTCCCGCCGGATCGCTGTAGCTTGTGAGCCGCGCGCCCGCCGATTTCAGCCGGCCTTTGATGTGCTGCGACCAGGCCTTGAGCGGAAAGGTGCGCGCGTCGGGACGGCCGACCCAGAAATCGGCGGCGAGGCGGCGGCGATCCGGGTCCGCGAGACGGTGGGTGCGCAGGTCGCGAATCGGTTCATCGCTGGACGCGGCCGCCGCATCCGTCTGGAGCTGAGTCGCGGCGGGGCCCGCCGAGGCCGATGACAGAAAAGCTGTGTCGGGCAGATCGGGCGAGACGAAAGTGCCGACATAAGGCTTGGTGCGGATGTAGCCTTCCGAGATCAGCCGTTCATAGGCAAGGACCGCCGTATTGCGGGAAACGCCGAGCTGGGCGCTCAATTCCCGCGTCGTCGGCAGCGGATCGTCGCCGCGCAGTTGCCCGTTGAGGATCATCGTGCGGATCTGATCGAAGATCTGATTCTGCAGGGTAGATTTGTCGGTTTCTCTCAAAATAATAGAGAGTTGCGCGTGCCCGCTGCGGACAACGGGATTTGCACGGCTAACGGAGACGATGTTCGACATTCCCAACTCGCGCCCCAAATGTGAACAGCATGTAAGCAGATAGCCCACGATTAAGGCGCGGACGCGCACATTCATAGAGCCACGCCAATCCACTTCACTGGCGCCACAGCATTTCTCCATGCGACCAATCGGCGCGACCAAGAGCCGGGCGGAAGGCCTGCAGGGGCAATTGTCAAAAAAGCTTTAACTGGCGCCACTATGTCAATTCTCTCTGGCGCTTTCCGGAAATCACCAGTTGCGGAAGTCTGCTCGCATAGATGGCGAGAGATCCGGGAGGAAGAAGATGTCGTTGGCGGATTCGAAAATCGTGCCTGCCGCGTTCTGGCTAGGCTTTCTGGCTCTCGGCTTCGCAACAAGCCTTGGGGGACCGGACAAGCATCATGCGCAATCAGCGCGCGTTGAGAAGGCGACCAGGATTCCGTCGCCTGCGCAACCGGCGGCTAAGCACGAAGCATTGGCGAACGGCGCGATAGCCGCGCGTTGAAGTGATCTCTTCTGGCGCTTTTGGGGGAGGGTAAAGATGAGTCTGCCAGCAAGCTTTCTAACTTTTCTCGTTCTCGAGCTACTCAGCATTCTCACCCTGGCGGTAATCGCCAGCGCCGACGGCTGGATGTAGGCGCCGCGCCGGACGCGCTTGTCAAAGCGGGCCAAGGCTCCTATCTGCGCTCCAAGCGACGGCGCAGCCGTCAGGGTGAAACGGCGGCCCGAGCGCGGAGGTAGCGACGGGCCGTTCGGCTGACGGGAGACGAGCGATGCCGACAGGTCTTACGCAAATCATTCTTCTGGGATCCATCGGCTTTTTTCTCGGGGCCGCGCTTTTCGGCTGGGTTTACGGCTGAGCGGCATCCCGGAAAAAAGAAAAGGCTGCCGGAACGGATTCCGGCAGCCGCAAGAGCAGAATTGGCGCTCGTTTTTTACCGCGAACCCCTCGTCACCGCCTCCATCACCCGATCGAGATTGAAGCTGCCCGGTTTCTGGCGCGGCGGGAACTCCTTGAAGCTCTGGAGCCACTGCCCGACATAGCCGCCCGCCGGCGCTATCGCGAACATGCGGTCCAGATACCAGCGCTGATAGCCCATTGCGTTCTCCTCCTCGGCGCGCTCGAACGGGTCCATGCGCAGATTGGTGAGCAGCGGCGCACGAAGCGTCTCGAACGGCTCCTGCCAGACCTTCAGGCCTTCAGCGTTCTGCTTCAGGAAGGTGATCTTCCAGTTCTCGTATCGCAGCGCGGCGACGGAGCCGTCATCGGTCCAGTAGATGAACTCCTTGCGTGGCCACGGCTGCTCGCCCTTCAGCGCGCCGGTGAGATCGTAGCCGTCGAGATGGACCTTGTAGTTGCGGCCGTTGATCCGCTTGCCCTTCAGAAGCTCGCTTTTCACCTCTGGATCGCCCGCGGCCGCAAGCAGCGTCGTCGCCATGTCCTCATGCGCGGCAACGTCATTGATGACCGAGCCGGGCTTGATGACGCCCGGCCAGCGGATCACGGTGGGGACGCGATAGCCGCCTTCCCAATTCGTGTTCTTCTCTCCGCGGAACATGGTCGTGCCGCCGTCGGGCCAGGTGAAGGTCTCCGCGCCATTGTCGGTCGAATACATCACGATGGTGTTGTCTTCGATCCCGAGCTCTTTCAGCTTGGCGAGGAGTTCGCCCACCATGCCGTCATGCTCGGCCATGCCGTCGGCATAGACGCCGAGGCCAGTCTTGCCTTCAGACGACGGCTTGAGATGGGTGAAGATGTGCATGCGGGTGGAGTTCCACCAGATGAAGAAGGGCTTGTCGTCCTTGACCGCCTTCTCCATGAAGCCGAGGGCGGCCTTGGTGACTTCCTCGTCCACCGTCTCCATGCGCTTGCGCGTCAGCGGACCCGTGTCCTCGATCTTGCCGCCCGCGAAGCTGTGGATCACGCCGCGCGGGCCGAACTTCTTCTTGAACTCGGGGCTCTGCGGATAGTCCGGGTTCTCAGGCTCCTCCTCGGCGTTGAGGTGGTAGAGATTGCCGAAGAACTCGTCGAAGCCGTGGGCGGTCGGCAGCATGTCGTCGCGATCGCCCAGATGGTTCTTGCCGAACTGGCCGGTGACATAGCCGAGCGGCTTCAAGAGGCCCGCGATCGTCGGGTCTTCCTTTTTCATGCCTTCCGGCGCGCCGGGCAGGCCGACCTTGGTGAGGCCGGTGCGGATCGGCGACTGGCCGGTGATGAAGGCGGCGCGGCCGGCGGTGCAGCTCTGCTGGCCGTACCAATCCGTGAACAGCGCGCCTTCCTGCGCGATCTTGTCGATGTTGGGCGTCTTGTAGCCCATCATGCCACGATTATAGGCGCTGACGTTGAACTGGCCGATGTCATCGCCCCAGATGACGAGGATGTTGGGCTTCTTGCCGCGCGGCGTTTCCGCTTGCGCGGCGCCGACGGCGAATATCGTACTGGCGGCTGTCAGCGCCGCCGTCAACAACTTCCACCCTGACATGATCTTCTCCGAACGACAGAAACCTGCATGAATGCGAGCACACGCCTCGCGCCGAATTGACAGTCTGACCCTACCGCGACAAGGGTTGAGCAGCAACCGGAAGGCGAGGTTACACAAAACCTTCATCTTCCAAGATGCATGTCGAAAAAGCGCGCGATGTCGCCGAAAACCTCGCGCGCCTCGGGCATGTCCGGCCCCGCATATTGCGCGTGGCTCATGCCCTCATAGACGTTGAGGTCCGCCTCGACGCCCGCGCGCCGCAGGGCGCGATGCGTCCGCACGGTGTTCGAGAGGAAGAGGTCGCGCGTTCCCGTCGTGAGGATGGTCGCGGGAAAGCCCCTGAAATTCCCGTACACCGGCGAGAGGTAGGGGGTCTTGAGATCATGGCCGTTGGCGTAGAGTTTCGCAGCGCCGCCGAGCCAGCCGTCCCAGGTGACGAGCATGTTGTCGACAAATTCATTGGCGAAATAGCTGTCGCCGATCTTGTCGAGATCGGCCCAGGGCGTGCCGGCCGAGACCGCCGCCGGCAGGGGCAGCCCCTCGTCCTTTGCGCGCAGCGCCATCGCGAGCGCCAGCCCGCCGCCCGAGGACGAGCCAAAGATAGCCATGTTCTCTGGCTTCACCGACTGCACAATCGCCCGCCAGACCGTCAGCGCATCGTCCAGCGCCGCAGGGAAAGGCGCATCGGGCGGCATACGGTAATCTATAGAGATGACGCGATAACCGCCCAGCCCCGCCATCATGATGGCTTCGTTGGTGGCGGCCTCCCCTCCCCCGAAAACATAGCCGCCGCCATGGACATGAATAAGCATTCGGTCGCGGTTCTCGGGGCGCAGATGTCGCGGCGTCACGAGCCAGGCCTTCACGCCGCCGATGAGCTGCGGCTCGACCGCGACGTCGAGCTTCTTGCGCAGGGAGGCGAGCGGTTCCGTCCACAAGGCCTCGAAACGCTTGTTGAGATCAGCCCATTCCTGCCGGGTTTTCGGCGGCGCCGAGGTGACGCCCGGAGGGTAAGGCGCGCCGATCAGGGCCTGCAGTTGCGGGCTCACGTCATGGGGCACGGGGATCATGCGGGGCGGAACCCGGCGCGGCCCCGCCTCGGCGTTGGCGGCCGCAGCCGCGCGCGCGTCCGCCGGCAAGCGGTGCTTGGCCCAAGCCGCAGGCGCAATCGCCAGCAATATCCCGCAGGAGAGAATCGGAAGCCGCCAATTGATCATGAACCGTGCTCAGCCTCGTACACAAATATGCGCCCGGCCGGGTGGCGCGCAACCGGGACGCGGCCTGCTCGGGGCAAGGCGATACGACTATCGACCGTGAGCGCCGCATATTCAACGTGCTAATTGTTTCGCTCAAGGCTGATCCTTATAGTCAAGCTCACGTCGCTCGATTCTCTGCCCGTTTCGAGCGGCCAGGCCCGGCGAATGGACCCCATTCGCCGGGCCGCCTCGCGCTCACGGTTTGTTGCGCCGCCGCAACATCTCAACCATGTTTTCAACGAACTTCGTTCGAACGTGCGGCCACGCTTGGTCGGCGCGAGAAGCGCCGCTAGCGTCCTACTCGTTTCAAGACGGAGTTTGAGGGGAAGTTGACGGCCTGTCCGGGCGCGCCCGGACGGGCCGTCTTGCCTTGCACTTGCCCCTTGCACTTGCCGCGTGGGTCGCCCGCGTCACATAGCTTTAAGCAAACAATTTTATTGCGCTGAGGCGTCTTCCTTAAATCCAGCGGATTGATAGGGTGCCACCGCGCCATAATAGTTCGCGGCCGGGAGACATCACGAGAATGACGGTCCTTGTCATCAACGGGAAATCTATCCAGACCGACATCGAGCCGGATACTCCCCTCCTCTGGGCGATCCGCGAGAACGTCGGCCTCACCGGCACGAAATATGGCTGCGGAGTCGGACAGTGCGGCGCCTGCACGGTCCATATCGACGGCGTCGCCACGCGCTCCTGCACGATTACGGTCGGCGACGCGGCCGGCAAGAAGATCACCACGATCGAGGGCCTCGCCGAGAACGGCGTCCTGCACCGGGTCCAGCAGGCCTGGATCGACATCGACGTGCCGCAATGCGGCTACTGCCAGAGCGGCATGATCATGGCCGTCGCCGCGCTGCTGAAGGAAACGCCGCAGCCCAGCGACGCCCAGATCGACGCCACCATCACGAACATCTGCCGCTGCGGCACCTTCCAGCAGGTGCGCGAAGCCATCCACGCCGCCGCCAGGGCTTGAGGTTACGAGCATGACAGACGCAATCCGGATCGGTCGCCGCAGCTTCGTGATCGGCGGCGCGACCATTGGCGCGGGGCTTGTGGTCGGGCTGGAGATTCCATTCGGCTCGACATCCGCCACCGGGGCAGAAGCCGCGCCCGAAATCAACGCCTGGGTTGTGGTGAAGCCCGACGACACGGTGGTCATCCGCATCGCGCGTTCGGAAATGGGCCAGGGAACGTTGACCGGCCTTGCGCAGCTAGTCGCGGAGGAGCTCGACTGCGACTGGTCGAAGGTGACGACAGAGCATCCCACACCGGGCCAGAGCGCGGCGCGCAACCGTCCCTGGGGCGATTTCAACACGGGCGGCAGCCGCGGCATCCGCTCGTCGCAGGATTATGTGCGCAAGGGCGGCGCCATTGCGAGAGCGATGCTGATCCAGGCCGCCGCCAACGACTGGAAAGTCCCCGCTGGCGAATGCACGGTGGAGAAGGGCGTCATCTCGCACGCCGCCTCGGGCCGCTCGACAACCTATGGCAAGGTCGCGGACGCGGCGGCGAAACTCACGCCGCCAGCAGACGCGCCTCTCAAAGACCCTCGCGACTGGAAGATCGCGGGCAAGTCGCTCAAGCGCCTCGACACCGCCGACAAGACGACCGGCAAGATGGTCTACGGCGCCGATGTGACGCTGCCGGGCATGCTCAACGCAGCGATAAAGGACTGCCCAGTCTTCGGCGGCCGGATGGCCAGCTACGACGCGAGCAAGATAGCGGGCTTCAAGGGCGTCAAGAAAGTCGTGCGCGTCGGCGACACGGCCGTCGCGGTCGTCGCGGACACCTGGTGGCATGCCAAGACAGCGCTCGACGCTTTGCCGATCGTCTGGGACGAGGGGCCGAACGCAAAGGTTTCCAGCGCGGAGACCGCCAAGTGGCTTGCCGAAGGTCTCCATGACTCGCAGCCCGCCGTGACGGGCAACCAGAACGGCGCCGCGCGCGCGGCCATCGCCGCTGCGCCGAAGACCATCGAAGCCGTCTATGGCTATCCACACCAGAACCACGCGGCGCTGGAGCCGCTGAACGCCACCGTGCTCTACACGCCGGATAAATGCGAGGTCTGGACCGGCACGCAGAACGGCGAAGCCGCCTTTGGCGCTGTCGTGGAAGCCTCCGGCCTGCCGCCGGAGAAATGCGACGTCCACAAGATGATGATCGGGGGCGGCTTCGGCCGGCGTCTGTTCACAGACTCCATCAAGCAGGCGGTCCTCGTCGCAAAGCAGCTTCCCGGCACGCCGGTCAAGCTTCTCTGGTCGCGCGAAGAGGACATGACGCACGGGAAATACCATCCCGTGACGCAATGCCGTCTCGTCGGCTGTTTCGACGCGAACAATAATCTGACTGGCCTGCACATGCGGATCTCCGGCCAATCGATCCTCGCGACTGTGCGGCCAGAGGCCATAAAGAACGGCGTCGATCCGGTCGTCTTTCAGGGTCTCACGTCGACCGGCGACGCGCAGCTCGGCTATGACGTTCCAAACCTGCTTGTCGAACATGCAATGCGCAATCCGCCCGTCCCGCCCGGCTTCTGGCGCGGCGTCAACATCAACCAGAACGCCATCTATCTCGAGTGCTTCATGGATGAACTCGCCCATGCGGCGGGCGAAGACCCGGTGGCGTTCCGGCGCAAGCTGATGGGAAAGCACCCGAAGCATCTTGCGGTTCTCGACGCCGTCGCCGAACGGATCGGCTGGGGCAAGCCGGCCCCTGAAGGCCGCCATCGCGGCGTTGCGGTCTATATGGGATTTGGCAGCTACGTCGCCGCCGCCGCCGAAGTGTCTGTGACAGACGGCGACAAGATCAAAATTCACCGCATCGTCGCCGCGACCGATCCCGGCTACGCGGTCAACCCTGCGCAGATCGAACGCCAGATCGCCGGCTCTTTCGTCTATGGGCTGTCGGCGCTGTTCCACGGCGGCATCACCGTGAAGAACGGGCGTGTCGAGCAGGAGAATTTCGACAGCTATGATTCGCTGCGGCTGAAGGACATGCCGAAGGTTGAGTCGATCGTCATGCCGAGCGGCGGTTTCTGGGGCGGCGTCGGCGAGCCGACGATCTGCGTCGCGGCGCCCGCAGTGCTCAACGCCTATTTCGCCGCGACCGGGAAGCGCATTCGCAGCGTGCCGTTGAAGGACTCGAACATCACCTTCCTGTGAGCCTCACAGGCGCGTGAGATCATCCCGGGTGTCGATGTCCAGAAGGATGCCGGCGTCCTCCACCTCGACCTCGACGACTGCAGCCGCAGCACGCAGTAAGCGCCGTGCGCCTTCGTCTCCCTGCAAGGCGATGGCGGCCGAAAAGAGCGCCCGCCCGAGCAATGCCGGATTGCCGCGCCGCCCGCGATTTGCCGGAACGACGGCGGGACAAGCGGGCGCCGCCTCGAAAGCGGCGATGAGCGCGTCGAGCGTCTGCGTTTGCACGCGTGGCATGTCGCCGAGCAGCACGAGCGCGCCCTCGGCGCCAGTGACAGCTTCGAGCCCCACGCGCAGCGACGACGCAAGCCCGCTCGCATAGGCGGCGTTATGCGCGAAAGTCACGGATAGCCCGGCGAGCGCGGCTTCGACCTTCGCTCTTTCATGTCCCGTGACGACGATGGTCGGGCTCGCGCGAGACGCGAGCGCCGTCTCCACCACATGACGCAGCAGCGGCTTGCCATGAACATCGGCAAGCAGTTTGTTGCCCTCGCCAAAGCGCGCGCCGCGGCCGGCCGCGAGAACAAGGCTCGCGACAATCATTGAGCTTCCGGGTCGCAGAGCGACGGAGCGCGCGCTTCCAGAGGTGTCCGCGGCTCTGTTCGCAGCGGCTTGCGACCGCGCGCCAGGATGATCTCCGCAAGGATGGAGACTGCGATTTCGGCCGGCGAAATGGCGCCTATGTCGAGACCGATCGGCGCGCGCAACCGCGCGAGCGCTTCACTCGTCACGCCGTCCGCCATCAGCCGCTCGATGCGCCGCGCATGGGTCGCGCGCGAACCCAGCGCGCCGATGTAGAAACAGTTGGAAGCCAGCGCGAGACGCAGAGCGATGTCGTCGATCTTTGGATCATGCGTGAGCACGACGAGCGCAGTGTAAGGATCGAGGCCGATCTGGGGAAAGGCCTCGTCCGGCCAGCGCAGATCGAGCCGCGTTTGCGGAAATCGCTCCTCCGCCGCATAAACCGAGCGCGGATCAACGACGGTGACGTCGAGCCCGGCCGCCTGCGCCATTGGCGCGAGCGCCTGCGCGACATGCACGGCGCCGACTATGACGAGGCGCGGCGCAGGACGATATACATTGACGAAGACACGCTCATCGCTGCGAACGACAAGCCCGCTCGCGCCATCAAAGTCGCCATCGCGCAGCAGCGTTGCTTCCCCGCAATCTAGCGGCGTGACGAGCGCGCAGGCGCGACGCGCGCTGCTTTCGGCGAGAACATCCGACAGCAGCGCGGCGCGCGCGTCGTCAATCTTCTCGACCAGAACGGCAATACGCCCGCCACAGGAAAGCCCGACACGCCACGCTGTCTCATCCGCGACGCCGAATTCGAGGACGCGCGGCGCGGCGTCGCAGATGGCCTCGAGCGCGGCGGTCAGCAGCTCGCCCTCCACGCAGCCTGCGGAAACGGAGCCGCAGAAGAGCCCGCCTTCCTCTGTTGCGAGATGCGAGCCGACCGGCCGCGGCGCCGAGCCGAAGGTCTCGATCACGGTGGCGAGCGCGACGCCCCGCCCCGCCCTTTTCCAGGTCAGCGCCTGAAGAAGGATCGCCGCCTCATCCTTCACCGAAGCGATTCCGCTCAAACCCGAGCCCTCAAACCGCCAGCATGAGCTGGCCATTGTCGCCAGCGCTCTCCTCTTCGAACGACGAAAGCGACAGGCCGAGAAGACGTATACCCTTCTCTACGGGGAATACAGCTTCGAGCAACGACATGGAAATCGCCTCGAACGCCGCGCTGTTTTCCAGCGCGGCGCCCATTGTGCGCGAGCGGGTGATCTGGCGGAAGTCTGCGTATTTCACCTTCAGCGTCACGCTCCGCGCGCGAAGCCCTGCGCCCTGCGCCGCGCGCCATACCTTCTCGCCGATGGGCTTAAGCGCCGCGCGGCCTTCCTCGAGCGTGAAAATGTCCTGCGCGAAGGTGTTCTCGGCGCCGAGCGACTTGCGGATCCGATCGGCGCGCACCGGCCGCTCGTCCACGCCGCGCGCGATCCAGTAGTAATAGGCCCCCGCCTTGCCGAACCGCTCCTGCAGAAAGGCTTGCGGACGCGCCTTCAGATCGAGCCCCGTGAAAATCCCCAAGCGATTCATCTTCGCGGCCGTCGCGGGGCCGACGCCGTGGAACCGCCCGACCTCCAGCGTCTCGACGAACCCGGGCCCCATCTGCGGCGTGATGACGAAGAGGCCGTCGGGCTTGTTGTAATCCGATGCGATCTTGGCGAGGAATTTGTTGTACGAGACGCCGGCCGAGGCGGTAAGACCGGTGTGCATGCGTATGGAAGCGCGTATCTCGTCGGCGATGCGTGTGGCCGAAGCGACTCCTTTCAGATTCGTCGTGACGTCGAGATAGGCCTCGTCCAGCGACAAGGGTTCGATCAGCGGCGTGTATTGTGCAAAGATTTCCCGGATCTGCAGCGACACCTGGCGATAGACGTCGAATCTCGGCTTCACGAAGACGAGCTCGGGACATTTGCGCCGCGCGGTCACGGAGGGCATTGCGGAGCGCACGCCGAACTTGCGCGCTTCGTAGCTTGCGGCCGCGACGACGCCCCGCTCGCGCGCGCCGCCTACCGCCACGGGCTTTCCCCTGAGCGCCGGATCGTCGCGCTGCTCGACCGACGCATAGAAGGCGTCCATGTCGATGTGAATGATCTTGCGCGGCCCCCCGGGCGCGGGCGCCGCGTCCAGCGCGCGCGTTGTCGCCTCGGACGAAGTCATGGCGTCAATCTAGCGAAGGCGCGCGCCGTCACAAGAGACCCTCCCGCCGCGTGCGGCCGCGCACGGCGGCTCCGGCCACCTCCCGATAGGTTTTCATCATCGGAACAGGAAGCCGCAGGGAGAAATCGAGATGTTCGCCACCATCCAGCGCCTCATCGACCAGGAAACCCGCCTCGCCGTCCCGGCCACGCAGATTACGCCGTACGCCAATCTTTACGAATTGGGCCTGACCTCCTTCGAGGCGGTTCGCCTGCTCGTCGCAATCGAGCGCGAGTTCAAGGTGGAGTTTCCCAGCGACGCTCTCAACCGGCAGAGCATGACCTCGATCGAGGCGATAGCCCTGTCGGTGCTGTCGCTCTGGCAGCTTGAAGTGCAGCCGCCCCGCAAGGCGCGCCACGCGGCCTGACAATACCCTAATTTTAACCATGAAAAATCGTTCGAACTTAACCGGATGAGCCGATAAAGACTATGCCCCGCATTCGGAGGGGAGCGCTGGCGGACCGCGCCTTTACGCCAGTTTGGGCCGAGTCTGGATGAAAAGTCGTCGTCAGATAACTGTTCTCGGCGCCGCCGCAGTCATGCTGCTTTTCTCAATGCGGCTGGCGAGCGCGGCCGACTGGTATACCGGACCGGCGACGACCGCCAGGAGCTACAGCCCACAACCCGCCTGGACAGGCTTCTATGCCGGATTGAACGTGGGCTATTCCTGGTCGGCGAGCAACACATCCAGCGTCGCCTCATACCGGGTCTATGATTTTCTGGCGGATAGCGCCGCGCCGCCGCTTTACACGATCACGGCGAGAGACCAGAGCGCCGACCTTTCGGCCGCGACGGCGTCGGGCCGCGCCAAAGTCGAAATGAACGGGGTTATCGCCGGCGGCCAGATAGGATTCAATTATGATGCGGGCGGCGGCTATGTCGTCGGCGTCGAAGCCGATATTCAGGGCAGCGGCGCGCAGGGGAACGGCGGCTTCGCCAACGGCGCGGAGTGGAACTCGCTCAGGGACGCGCCTTTTGCGCTGGGCGCGCAGAGCAACGCTCTGCCGCTGCAGTTGCTTCCCGGCGCCGGAGTGGTGAGCGTCAACCGCGCAGCCGCGACGGCCACGGCTGTCAGCAAGAGCATCGACTCCCTCGGCACGGTCCGCGCCCGCGTCGGCTATCTCGCGCTGCCAACCCTTCTTCTCTACGCGACCGGCGGCGTCGCCTATGGCTCGGTGCGGGCGATGACGACGCAATCGCAGACGATCAACAACAGCATCTCCACCGCCTATTGCCTGAATGACCCCACCTGCCCGGCGAACCCCGGCAGTCTCATCCTGTCCAACGCCGGCGTTCCGCAGGCCTCGCTCGGCGGCGTCGGCCGCGTCAGCGGCATGCGGGTCGGTTGGACGCTCGGCGCGGGCATGGAATGGCTGTTCATGCCGCGCTGGAGCCTCAAGGCCGAGTATCTCTATTTTGATCTCGGCTCGAAAACCTACGCGAGCAGCCCGTTGGTCAGCACCGGCGCCAGCCTCTCCTGGATGCCGAACTCGACCACCATCAACGAGTCGGTCACCCGCGTGAGGTTCAACGGCAGCGTCGTGCGCGTAGGTCTGAACTTCCACTTCAACTGAGCGGGCGTGGCGACCCCGCCAAGTACGAAGAACGCCCTAAGGCCATTCGACCGACGAACCAGCTTATTGGTTAAGTCTTTGATTTGAATGGTGGGCGCGACAGGGATTGAACCTGTGACCCCTACGATGTCAACGTAGTGCTCTCCCGCTGAGCTACGCGCCCCCTTTGGGGTCCGCCATGGCGGCGGCTCGGGTGGCGTGTGTATAGTGGCGGATGCGCCGGGGCGCAAGCGCCTTTCTCCTGTAAAAATTCCGGCCCGCGAACAGTTCGGCGCAAGCGCCGGCGGGCGCGCTTAGGCCCTGCGCTGGTTAATGAATCGTTTAAAATCCGTGTCGCCGGGTTGAAAGATTTGTGACGTCTGCGTCATTTCTTGCCTTGCGGGCTTTCCTTGTTGTGGCATGCTTGACCATGCACTCCTCGTCCAGGAGGAGGTCATGAAGGAGGTTCCGCATGTCCTTGCAGGGTCATATCGTCGAACTCCAACGCCGCCACGAGGCGCTCCAGAGGGAAATCGAGAAAGAGCAGCACCAGCCCAATGCGGATGAGGTCAAGATTCTGGAGCTGAAGCGCAAGAAGCTGCAAATCAAGGACGAACTCGCCAAATTGGCGGTCAGCGAAACACGGCACTGACGCGGCCCCTCCGGGTCGACAACCGAGACGAAAAGTCTCGTGATAGGCGGAGATTTTCTCCGCCTTATTTTTTGGCGTAACCCTTGCTCCCGCGCAGTAAACGCCGACGACGAGACCGCCCCGATGCCTGTCACCGCCGCCTACCGCCCCGAGACGCTTCATGAGAGCCTCGGCGACCCCTTCTTCGACCACGTGGAAGCCGCCCGCTTCCCCCGGACGATCCTGCGCTACCGCAACCAGAGATGGGCCGCGCGCGTCGGCCTGGAGGGCCTTACGGGCGAAGAGTGGATCGCGCATTTCGGGCGCTTCGAGCCCCTGCCCGGCAGCCTGCCGCAGCCGCTCGCGCTGCGCTACCACGGCCACCAGTTCCGCGTTTACAACGCCGATCTGGGCGACGGGCGCGGTTTCCTTTTCGCCCAGTTGCGGGACGCCGCCGACGGGCGGCTCCTCGATCTCGGCACCAAGGGCAGCGGCCAGACGCCCTGGTCCCGCCGCGGGGACGGACGCCTGACGCTCAAGGGCGGCATGCGCGAAATCCTCGCGACCGAAATGCTGGAGGCGCTTGGCGTCGACACCTCCAAGACCTTCAGCCTCGTCGAGACGGGCGAGGCGCTGCAGCGCGGCGACGAACCTTCCCCCACCCGTTCCAGCGTGCTGGTGCGGCTCTCGCATTCGCATATCCGCATCGGCACGTTTCAGCGCCTCGCCTTCCACGACGACAAGGCCGCGATCGACCGGCTGCTGGATTACGTCTGCAGCCACTATTTCCCCGCGCTCGCCGCCCTGCCGGCCGAGGCGAAGGCGCGCGCCTTTCTGGAGGCGGTCTGCGCCCGCGTGGCGAAGCTCGGCGCCGGCTATATGTCGGCGGGTTTCGTCCACGGCGTGCTGAACTCCGACAATATCAACGTCACGGGCGAGAGCTTCGATTACGGGCCGTGGCGTTTCGCGCCGGTCTACGATGCACTGTTCACCGCCGCCTATTTCGACGAAAGCGGGCTCTATTCCTTCGGGCGCCAGCCCAGCGCCCTGCACTGGAACCTCGCGCGCCTCGCCGAATGCCTGCTGCATCTCACCGGGCTGGAAGCGGCGCAGAAGACGCTCGACAGCTTCGCCGGCGCCATTCAACGGGAGTTTCGCGCCGCCCTGCTGCGCCGCCTTGCGCTGGCTTCGGCAGGAGAAGAAGCCGACGCCCGGCTGTCCAAAGCCTTTACCGACTTCCTTATCGCGACGCGCGCGCCCTTCGAGCAGACGTTCTTCGACTGGCGCGGGGGGATGGCGAGCGCCGGACGCGCGCAGAAAAGCCCCGCGGCCGCCTTCTATGACAAGCCGGAATTCGAGCCGGCGCGGACCGCGCTGGCCGAGCATGAGAGCGCCGCCGAAGCGCGCCTCGACCATCCCTATTTTCAGCGGCGCACGCCCTGCACCATGCTGATCGATGAGGTGGAGGCGATCTGGGCGCCGATCGCGGAGAAAGACGATTGGTCGGCGCTGGAGGCGAAGATCGCTGAGATCGCCGAGATGCGCGAGGCCTATGGCTTCGCCGCCGCCTGACGCGGGTTTTCCCTTGAACCGGGCTTGGGTGCGGCGCGATAATCGCGGTATCGATTCTGACGGCTCGCGGCGGGGCTCATTTTGACGGCGATGAACGACAATCCCGACGACGCGGCGCAGGACGCCATCCGCGCGGAGTTGGAGCGCGTGCGGCTCGAGCACCACGACCTCGAGGCCGCGATCGACGCGCTCATCGCCGTCGGCGCGCCGGACCAGTTGCAGATCCAGCGGTTGAAAAAGCGCAAGCTGGCGCTGCGCGACCGCATCGTCTTTCTGGAAGATCAGCTCACGCCCGACATCATCGCGTGAAGAAATCTGCTGCGGTTTTGGACCGCTCTGCGTAACTGAGCCGCGGCATCACGCGCAGAACGCGAAGTTTTCAGCGCAAACGCGTCCATCGTGGACGCAGAACTATTGGAAACAGCGACAACGCTACACTTTGCGAGGTTGTGGCCGCGCAGGTGAAGTGCTTGTATGCTGGCCCGATTTTCAACCGGCCTCGCCACATGCTTTCATCTGTCGTCGATCTTCCCCGTTCCCCCTCCGGCGTGCCCGGCCTCGACGCTGTTTTGCAGGGCGGCCTTCCGCGTGGCGCGCTCATACTGGTCGAAGGCGCGCCCGGCAGCGGCAAGACGACGATCGCATTGCAGTTCCTGCTGCAGGCGGTCCGCGCCGGCGAGACCTGCATGCTGGCGACGAATGCGGAAACGCCCGCCCAGCTCGACATGCTCGTCGCGTCGCACGGCTGGAGTCTCGAGGGCGTGCATGTGACGGAACTGGCGGACGCCAGCGCCGCCGCGGAAGAGAACATCTCCGACTACACGCTTTTCCCCGAAGCCGAGGTGGAAGTCGGAGAGACGCTGCGGCATCTCTTCTCGGAGGTCGAGAGGTTGCAACCCAGGCTGCTCGTTCTCGACACCATTTCAAGCTTGAGGATCGTCGCGCCGACGGCCGCGTTCCATCGCCGCCAGCTCAAGCGCATTCGGGACTTCATGGCCGCGCGGGGCTGCACGACGATCATGCTGGACGAAGCCTCGATGACCGAGAAAGACCTTCGCAGTCAGACGCTCTCCGACGGGATCATCGAACTCAAGCAGATCGACCTCAATTACGGGGCCGACCGTCGCCGGCTTCGCGTGCGAAAGCTGCGCGGCTGCCGCTATCTGAGCGGCGCGCATGATTTCGCCATCGTGACAGGCGGCCTCATCGTCTATCCGCGCCTCGTCGCACAGAGCTATGAATCGGCAAGGAAGGCCGAGCCGGTCTCGAGCAACATAGCGGAGCTGGACGCCCTTACCGGCGGCGGCGTTCCGCGCGGCTCCTGCACGCTCATCGTGGGACCGGCGGGCATCGGGAAGTCCACGATCTCGACGCTTTACGCCATGGCGGCGGCGGCGCGCGGGGAAAACAGCAGCATCCTGCTGTTCGACGAGAGCGTCGAAACGCATATCACGCGAAGTCAGGGGCTGGGCCTCGATATGGCGACCGCGCGAGCAGGCGGGCGCGTGCGCCTCAATCACCTCGACCCCGCGGAACTCAGCCCCGGCCAGATCGCCGACCTCGTGATTCGGCAGGTCGAGGAGGAGCAGGTCAAGGTCGTCGTCATCGACACGCTGAACGGTTATCTGCAGTCCGCGTTGGAAGAGCCGACAATTCTTCTGCATCTTCGCGAACTCATCACCTATCTCGGCCGCCGGCAGGTCGCGACCTTCCTCACGCTCACCCAACACGGGATACTGGGTCCGGAAATGGAGTCGCCTGTCGATATGAGTTTCCTGGCCGACAATGTGTTCCTGCTCCGCTATTTCGAGATGCAGGGGGGCATCCACAAGGCGCTGTCCGTCGTCAAGAAGCGTAGCGGCCGTCATGAACACACGATCCGCGAACTTATCCTCAGGGACGGCGGCGTCGACGTCATCGCACCGTTGAAAGACTTTCGGGGCGTGCTCACAGGAAATCCCATTCACGGCGGGCCTGCCAAGCAGCCAGGGGGAGGAGATGAGCCATAACCAGGTCGCGAAAGAAGAGAGCGCCAACGACCCTCTGAGAGTACTGATCCTTACGCCGCAGGGGCGCGACGCCGCTCTTGCGGAGCAGACGCTCGCCCGCGCCGGCCTCGCCACCCATGTCTGCGCCGATGTCGCGGCGTTGAAGCAGGAAATCGCGCTCGGGGCGGGCGCCGTCCTGATCGCTGAAGAGGCGTTGCCGCGCGAGGCAGAGGCCGGGGACGCGCAATGGTTCTGGGCGGAGCCGGCCTGGTCGTCCCTCCCGCATGTCCTGCTCCTCGGGCGCGGTATGTCCTTGCGCAATATCGCCGCGCTGCGCGCGCTGGAAATCCGGCCGAACGTCAACTTTGTGGAGCGGCCCGTGTCCAGGCGCAGCCTTGTCAGCGCGGTGCGCGCCGCCGTGGAGGCCCGTCGCCTTCAATATGTCGTTCGCGACTCGCTCGAAGATTTGCAGATCGCAAATCGCCGCAAGGACGAGTTTCTTGCGATGCTCTCACATGAACTGCGCAATCCGCTCGCCCCGATCCGCAACGCCATGTTCGTTTTGCGCAAGCTCGAGGGCGAAAGCTCAGATGCGAGCGCGAAGAGGGCGCCACTTCTCTCGATGGTCGAGCGTCAGGTGAACCATCTTGTCCGTCTGGTCGACGACCTTCTGGAAGTATCGAGGATCACGACAGGAAAGATCGCCCTCAAAAGGCAGAACGTCGAATTGGCGGAAGTTGTCCGGCAAGCGACCGAGATCAGCGCGCCTTTGATCAAACGCGAGCGGCATCAGTTGAGCGTCTCGCTGTGCGAGGAGCCGCTCCATGTTGACGGCGATCCCGTGCGGCTCACCCAGATACTCTCCAATCTGATGAACAATGCGGCCAGATATACGCCCAGAGGGGGGCACATCGACGTTTCCTTGCAACGCGAAGGAAGCGAGGCCGTCCTGCGTGTTCAGGATGACGGCATCGGCATTCCCGAGAGTCAGTTGGCGCAGGTGTTCGAGCTATTCGCGCAACCTCACAAGGCGCGGGAGCGCAAGCATGACGGCCTGGGGATCGGTCTCGCGCTTGTGCGCGGTCTCGTGGGGTTGCATGGCGGAACGGTGGCGGCGCGCAGCGAAGGCCTCGATCGTGGAAGTGAATTCATTGTACGCCTACCTTTGGCCCCCATGCAGGAAGCGCCGTCGGAAAGAAAGCCCGCCGCGCTCCCTGCTTTGCACTTGAAGGCGCTGGTGGTCGATGACAACAGCGACGTCGCGGACAGTTTTGCGATGCTGCTCGAGTCGATGGGGGTCGAGGTTCGGGTGGCCTACAGCGGGGCGGATGCGCTTGTGATCGTCTCCGAGTTCGCGCCCCGCCTCGCGTTCCTCGACCTTGGTATGCCTGGGATGGACGGCTTTGAAACAGCCCGGCGCATACGTAGCGGCCCCGGAGGGCAGGGCGTCGTCCTTGTCGCATTGAGCGGATGGGGCCGCGACGACGACCGCAGACGTGCGCTGGAAGCGGGTTTCTCAACTCATTGCGTCAAGCCAATCGACATCGAGACATTGCGAAAGCTGTTGGCGCGCGAACCCGTCGCCTGCTGATCCCGGCACGCGGCTTGAAGCCCGCAACCGTAGGCCGTCGCCTTGTCCCTCTTTGGGACAGAAGCGAACCGCCATCGGTCAATTTGCGGGAAATGAACTCATGCCTCGTCTCGGTCTTTCGATCAACGAATCCTTCGACAACCGCCCCAAGGCCCCGAAATCCGACCAGTATGGCCGCCGCGTGCGCACGCTCGATGGCGTCCGGGTCGCCGGCGAGCGCGAGGCGCCCCCGGTCTTCACCTCGACCTTCGCCAGGGTGACGCTGACGCTCACGCTCATCGCGACCATCGCCACGGCGCTCGCGATGTGGCGGCTCTTCACCTTCCACCACTAGAAGCTCAAGGCTTCGGCAGAAGACCGAGCTTGCGCATCAGCAGGGGCATCGTCAGCCCCTGCACGACGATGGAGAAGGCCACGACGGCGAAGGTCGCCACGAGGATGACGTCGCGCATCGGCAAAGTCTCGGGCAGAGACAGCGCCAGCGCGAGACCAAGCGCCCCGCGCAACCCGCCCCACCAGAGCACATGCTGCTCCCCAAAGCTGATGCGCCAGCGCGACGGCAGAAACAGCGAACTCAGCGGATAAACCGCGATGGCGCGCGCCGCGAGCACGATGGCGATCACCGAAGCGACCAGCGGCGCCCCGAAACTCCCGAAGGGCGTGGACCCGACGTCGACGCCGATCATCAGGAACACCATGGAATTGGCAAGAAACGCGGCGAACTCCCAGAAGCCGTGCACCATCTCCCTGCCCTTGTAGCTCAGATAGCTGCGGTTCTCCTCGCTCAGCAGGCCCAGATTGCCCATGATCAGCCCCGCCGTCACGCAGGCGAGCACGCCCGAAAGATGGAAGTGCTCCGCCATGAGGAACGAGCCGAAAGCGGCGATGGTGGTGAGCGCCACTTCGATGAGATGGTCCGCCGTGCCCCTGGCGACGAGGATCGCGGCGGCGCCCGTGAGCGCGCCGACCGCAACGCCGCCGAGCACGATACGCCCGAGCGTCAACGCAATATCGCTCGCCCCCTGCCCGGCTCCCTGACCCTCGGCCCAGGCCAGCGCCATCACGAAGAGCACAGCAGCCGCGCCGTCGTTCAGGAGGCTCTCGCTCTCGACGAGGAGACGCAGCCGCCCCTTGACGCCATTGTCCTTGAACATGGCGATGATGGCGACGGGATCGGTCGCGGCGATCAGCGCGCCGAAGACCAGCGCCGAGGGCTGCGGCCAATGCAGCAGCGCGACGCAGGCCCAGGTGACGACTCCGGCAGAAATCAGCGTGCCGAGGCCCGCGAGGGTGAGCAGCGGGACGGAGTCGCGCAGCAACTCCCGCCAGGACAGCGTCAACGCCGCTTCAAAGAGAAGCGGCGGCAAGATCAGATCGAAGATGATGTCGTGCGTCAGATGCGGCCCGAAGTCGGGCCTGGTCAGAGCCAGCACGGCGCCGACGATGACGAGACCGACCGTGTAGGGCAGCTTCAACCGCCGCGCCGCGATGGCGACAATCATCGCCACCGCAAGGACGGCGACGGCCTGAGTCAAATGTTCGTCCATTGGATCTCGAAATTTTGTGCGACGCGGGAGTGACGGTTTTAGCGCAGGCGGGGCGTCGGGACGATGAAAATCGGAACGGCGACAGAGTGACCCGGGGCTGATAATGCGATCCGACGATCGAAGGATCGCTATGGGGATCGGCGACGCCATGTCCGGATCAGTCTGCTGCCTGGGCAGCATCAATTTCGACGTCGCCTTGCAAGTGGATCGCCTCCCCGAACCGCACGAGAAAATCCGGGCGCGCGCGGTCGCGACCGGCGGCGGCGGATCGGCCTGCAACACGGCGGTCTGGCTGGCCCGGCAAGGCGCGCGCACGCGCATGCTCGGCTGGGTCGGAGACGACGCGCTCGGCGCCTTCGTGCTTCGCGCGCTTGCGGCGGAGGGCGTGGATGTCGCCGGCGTCAAGGTTCTGCACGCCGCTTCGCCCGTCGCCATCTGTCTGTCGCCGCCGGACGACAAGCGCATCGTCACGAGCCCCGTGATCGACGCGCCCTGGACGCCCGACGACGCGCTGCCCTTCGCCGAGGGCGCGGACTGGCTGCACACGACGGTCGCCGACGCCGCGTTCCTGTCGCGGGGGCGCGGGACGCGCCGCAGGCTGTCGCTCGAACTCGACGGCCGCTATGATCCAGCCTTCGCGCGCGCCGCTGATTATCTGTTCACGAATCAGGATGAATTGGCGCGTGCGCTCGGGACGGACCATCCGGTGCGACTTCTGATCGAACGCCACAGGGACGATGCGGCCGTCTGGTTCGTCACGAACGGCCGGAAAGGCGCCACGATCATCAGGGGCGGACGCGCCGAGACGGTCGCAGCGGTTCCCGTCGAGCCCGTCGACCGCACCGGCGGCGGCGACGCCTTCAACGCCGGCGTCATCGCGAGCCTGCTGTCGGGCGCCGAACCTGCGGAAGCCGTCCGCATGGGGCTCGAGCTGGCGGCGAAAGCCATCAGCAGACTGGGCGCGAGATAAAGATCCCGGCTTGCCACCCGCGCCCCCATCGTCTATGGGGCGTGGCTTCCCACGCTCGAGCCGATGGATTTTCAAGTGGCGAAGCAGAATCCGCCCGTCGCGGTCATTATGGGGTCGCAGTCCGACTGGGCGACCATGCGCCACGCCTGCGAGACCCTGAAGGCGCTCGGCGTCGGCTGCGACGCGCGCGTCGTCTCCGCCCATCGCACGCCAGAGCGGCTCGTCGCCTTCGCCAAGGGCGCGGCGGCGGAAGGCTTTCGGATCATCATTGCGGGCGCGGGCGGGGCCGCGCATCTGCCGGGCATGGCGGCTTCAATGACCAATCTGCCGGTGCTCGGCGTGCCGATCGAATCCCAGGCCTTGAAGGGTATGGATTCGCTGCTCTCCATTGTGCAGATGCCGGGTGGCGTGCCTGTGGGCACGCTCGCCATCGGCAAGGCTGGCGCGATCAACGCCGCGATCCTCGCGGCCTCGATCCTGGCGCTCAATGACGATGCGCTTGCCGAGCGGCTTGCGGATTTCCGCGCGCAGCAGACCGCGAGCGTCGCCGAGACGCCGAAGGACGACGCGTGACGATGCTGAAGCCCGGCGCCACGGTCGGCATCCTCGGCGGCGGCCAGCTCGCGCGCATGCTGGCGCTCGCCGGCGCCCGGCTCGGCCTCAAGATCCATATCTACTCGCCGGTCGCGAACGACCCCGCCTTCGAGGTGTGCGCGGCACGCACCTGCGCTGACTTCCTCGACGAAGCGGCGCTTGCGGCCTTCGCGGAATCAGTGGACGTCGTCACCTATGAATTCGAGAACGTCCCCGCGCGCACCGCGGAGGTGCTCGAAGCGCATCGGCCCGTGCGCCCCAACCCGAAGGTTTTGGCGCTGACGCAGGACCGGCTGGTGGAGAAGCAGTTCGTCAAGAGCCTTGGGATCGCGACGGCTCCTTTCGCCGACGTAACCAGCGTTGAAACGCTCGCTGAGGCGGTAGCGCAACTCGGGCGGCCGTCCATCCTGAAGACGCGCCGCTTCGGCTATGACGGCAAGGGCCAGACGAAGATCGTCGAGGGCGTCGAGCTTGCCGACGCTTTCAAGGCGGTCGGCGAAGCGCCTTCGATTCTCGAAGGTTTCGTGCGCTTCGCAAAGGAAGTCTCCGTCGTGGCCGCGCGCGGGATCGACGGCGAGTTCCGAGCTTATGACCTGTGTGAGAACGTGCATGAGAATCACATTCTCGCGACGACGACCGCGCCCGCGGCGGTGAGCGCGGCGACAGCGCGAGCGGCGATCGACAAGGCGCGCGCCATCGCGGAAGCAGCGGAATACGTCGGCGTGATTGCGGTGGAGCTGTTCGTCGTGGCGGACGCGCCTGGCGAGCGACTTGTCGTCAACGAGATTGCGCCGCGCGTGCACAACTCCGGCCACTGGACGCTCGACGGCGCCGTGACTTCGCAGTTCGAGCAGCATATGCGCGCCGTCGCCGGCATGCCGCTGGGCGCGACGCGCCGGCATGGCCGACAGGTCGTCATGCGCAATCTCATTGGCGCCGACGCGGACAATTGGGCGAAAATCCTGCGCGAGGACGGCGCCTGCCTGCATCTCTACGGCAAGACGGAAAGCCGCCCCGGCCGAAAGATGGGGCATGTGACACGCGTCGTTTCCTAGGACGCGGACGCCCGCTTTAGCCAATGGCGAGCCAGTTCTTCGCATTCTCCAGAATGTCGGTGATCGCCGGGTGATCCACCTTTCGGCGCACGGTAATGGCGTAAAAGCTCTCCGTAATCCCGTCGAGTTCGCCGATCTTCATGACGCCATATTGGCGCTCGATCTCTTCCCGGACGGCGACCGGGGCGACGAAGAGTCCGGCGCCTGCTGAAGCGAATGTCTTCATCAGGGCGCTGTCCTCGATTTCGGCACGAATGCTCGGAAACAAGCGCTTGTTCTCGAACCAGAGATCCAGCGAACGCCGCAGCGCCGTCGCAGGAGTGGGGAACAGGAAAGGCGCGCCCTCGAGCGATTCGGGGAAATTATCCATGTATCGAACCGCGATATGCGGCGCGCCGAAGACCGCGACGCCGCACTGGCCAAGCAGATGATTGTAGACGCGCCCGCCTATCGCGGTCGTCGCGGGCGCATCGGCGAGCACGATATCGACGCCATGCAGCGAAAGCTCCGCGAGGAGGCGCTCGACCTTGTCCTCGTGAAGGATGACCTGGGTTTCGCCGGCGTCGCGGAGCGCGGGCTCGACGAGCCGGTAGATGAGCAGCTTGGGAAGAGCGTCCGCGACCCCGACGCTGAGCCGCCCGCCGAGAGCGCCGGCGCGACCCTTCAGCGTATTGGTAAGCTCGCGCCCGAGCGCGAAAATCTCGTCGGCGTAATTGTAGACCGTGCGCCCCTTCTCGGTCAGCGTCAGATTGCGGCCTTCCTTGCGCAGGAGCTGCGCGCCGATCGCGTCCTCGAAGACAGCGAGCTGACCGCTGATCGTCGGCTGGGCGAGACGCAGCTTCTCGCTGGCGCGCGTCACGCTTCCTTCCCGCGCGACGTTCCAGAAGTAGAAGAGATGCTGGTAGTTGAGGCGGTCCATGGAGAGCCATCGAAAATAACGATACCTCTAATTCATATATCCTATTTTTCAATTTTCTGGGAGGGGGTTATTTCGGTAGCCGGGTAATTCCATGCTCCTTTTCGATGCGTCGATGAATCCCCGTCCGGGCGCCGAGCGTACGGCCCTGAGAGCATTGAGAAAATCGATCCCTAATATTCGCTCCGCCTATTTTTGCTCTAGCTTTAGCGTCCCATATATTCGGTGTGACGAAGCCGCGCGCTTCGCGCCGGTTCTACGTAAAAGCGGAATCTTCCAATGTGTCACGCCACGAACTTGCGAACGGACGCTCCGACCCTGGCAAGACCGCTGATGCTTCATTTGATGGTTCCAGATAGTTCATCAAAATGTCATGAAGAAATACTGTTGGTAAGCAAAGCCTAGCCTTGTGGAGCGCCCAAGCGCATGCTTAAAAGTCATCAGACCCTCCCGACGGAGGATCCGGGCTCTCAACAAGTGCAGCCGTCGACAGACGCTGAAGCCGTCACCGCAGCAGCAGCTGGCGCGCATCAGTCCCCAGCTCATGGAACGCCCCTCAGCATGATGGCAGACTTCGATCGACTGACGGGCGGAAGGCTTCTTTTGCTCATCGGCATGTTGGGTTTGGGCTATGTCGACGTGCTTTCCAACGTCTCCGGTCACAGTATCACCACACCTTATTCCGCAGGCTCGCTAGAAGGCGTGACGTCCAGCTTCACAGCATGGGGCACCACCTTCTACCTCATCGGCGTCGCGCTGGGCGTACCGCTCGCCCGCATCTTCTCGGGCCGGTTCGGCGAATACAACGTTCTCACTCTGGGTTATCTCGGCTACGCCATCGCCTCGCTGATCACAGTGTTCAGCCCGACGGCCTATGTCTATGCGCCGTCGCGCTTCGTCTTCGGCGTATTCGGCGGCTTTCTCGCGGTCGTCAGCCAGTCGGCGGCGCTCGGCGAACTCCCGGACAAGCAATACAAGATCGGCCTCGGATATTGGGCGGCTCTCGGCATCCTGCCCTATACGCTGGCGGTCTTCCTGGGCGGCTTCTGGGCCGAGTATTTTTCGTGGCGCTGGCTGTTCTACGCGAATGCGACGATCGGCGTTCTCGTCGCTGCAATCGTCGGGGCCATACTCTACGGACGCACTTACAAGCGCAAGATCGTCCGCTTCGACGCGGTCGGCTTCTTTCTGCTCTCCGTAACGCTGATCGGCGTGCAGATGATGCTGAGCACGGGCAACGACTTCGATTGGTTCGGCTCGGTCTCCCTGTCCGTCGCCATGATTGTCGTTCTCGTCGCCTTCCCGACCTTCATCATCTGGGAATGGGGCGAACGGCATCCCATCCTCGACGTGCGCCTTTTCGCACGATCGAGCTACGCTGTCGGCGTAGCCTGTGGGTTCTTCGGGTTTCTCACCATTCAGGGGCTCATGTCCCTGCTCTCGGTGCAAATGCAGTTGCTGCTTGGCTACAGCTCGTCGCTTGCCGGTCATGTCTATCTGGTCATGATGATCGCCGGCCTGCCGCTCGCAGGATTCATGTACGAAATATCCAAGAAGCTCGACGTGCGGCTCGTCATCAGCGTGATGTTCATGTGCTCTTCGGTTGTGCTCACATGGCTGGGCCTCTTCGACAAGCACGCCTCCTTCGACGCGCTGGTCGTCCCGGTTGTTTTTCTGGGACTTTGCGTCGCGGCGCTGTCGGCGCCGACTTCCACGCTGGCCACCTACGGGCTCTCCGGCGTGACCTACAAGCGCGCGGCCGAGGAATTCCTGCTCTCACGCCTTGTCGGCGGCGCCTTCGGAATCGCCATTCAGAGCGTCATCTACTTCCGCCGCACGCCGTGGCACCAACTGAACCTGTCCGAATATCTCGGTGGGCGGCGCTATGCGTCGCTCGACACAATTGCTACTCTGACTCAGCAATTGCAGTCTCTCGGAATGTCGGAGTCGGTTGCGCGCAGGCAGATCGCGCGGCTGATCCGCCAACAAGCAGGAATTCTCGCCCTGAATGACGCCTTCCTGATCGGAGCCTTCGTGTGCTTCCTGCTCGGCGTATTCGTCTGGTTTGCGCGCCTGAAGAAGGATCCCGGCGCCTATCCTGCCTATGCGGCGGCGAAGCCCGACGTTAAGGCGGTTGCGGCGGAGCATTGATGAGCGTTTCGACAGTAAAACATCCTCGGAGCTTGCGCGTCCGGAAAGCGTGGATGCTTGCGGGGGCCGCCGCGCCGCTCGCCGCCTGCATGCCGACCACGCAGGCAGACCGCGCGCAATTCATGGAGCCGCCGGCGATGAGCCGGACCATCGCGTCCTCCGGAGCCAGGAGCGTCAGCGAGAAAGGCTGGCCGAGTCAGCAATGGTGGCGCTCCTTCCGCAGCGCCGACCTCGACCATATCGTCGACAAGGCGCTCCTCGACAACCAGAGCCTTCGGAAGGCTGCCGACACGCTGAAAGAGGCGGAGGCCGTTATCGACATCGCCGGCTCGCGCCTCACGCCCTTCGTCGAGACGGACCTTGCCTACAAGCAATATCGCTATGCCGAGCGTGGCGTGGCGGCGAGCCTGAACCCGCGTCAGGCAGGCCTTGAAAAATCGGCGGCCTTTCTGAATCCGCTCTCCGCCAAGTGGGAGCTGGATTTTTGGGGAAAGAACCGCGCCCAACTCGACGCCACCATTGGCGAAGCGATAGCCCAGGCCGGCGAACTCGAGCAAAATCGACTCGTTCTGACGGCCGGCGTCTCGCGCGCCTATTTTCGTGGCTACATACTGGCCCGGCAGCTCGAACTCGCAAAAGAGATTACGAAGCTGCGGCATGATGTGCGCGGGCTCTCCGAGACGCGCTTCCAGACCGGCCTCGACACACTCGACAGCGTGCAGATCGCGCGCGTCGCCGAGGAGTCGGCGGTCCGCCGCGAGGCGTCCTTGATCGCGGCCATTTCGTTACAGGAAAACGCACTTTCGCGCCTGATGGGCGAAGGGCCGGACGCCGCGCGCGATCTTTTCGCGGCCAAAAAGAGCGTCACGCCGGTTTACCCCGCGCTCCCGAAGAAGCTGCCGATCGAACTGCTCGCCCACCGGCCGGATCTTTCCGCAGCGCTGCGGCGCGCCGAGGCGGCCGCCGAGCGTATCCACGCCGCCAAAGCCGCTTTCCTGCCCTCGATCGATCTGTCGGTGTCGGCGGGCCTCGAGGCTTCCGTCACCTCCTCCCAATTCGCGAGGCTTGGCGGCTTTCTCTTCAACCCGGGGGCCATGGTCTATAGCGCCACGCCAGGCCTGCACCTGCCGATCTTCCAGGGCGGAAGGCTCTCGGGCGCTCTGGAAGTGCAGAGAGCGGAATATGACCAGGCGGTGGACACCTACAACGAAACGCTCCTCGCGGCTGCGCAGCAAGTGGCGGACGCGCTCGCCAATCTCAAACGCGCCAAGGCTGAATATGAATCGCAGGCGCGTTTCGTGAAAGCGCGGCGCGCGGAGTTGGAGCTCGCGCGCGTGCGTTTGCGCGATGGCCTGCGCGACCGCCGCGAAGTCGTGCAGGAAAACGCAGACATGCTCGATGCTGTCTTCATTCAGCGTGGCCTGGAAGGCGATCGTCTGATCGCCGCCGTCGATCTTTATCAGGCGCTCGGCGGCGGCTTCTACGACGATTCGCATTTCACGGAACCCAAGCCCGCGCCCGAAACGGACCCCATTACCCCGGTAGTCGACGCCGTGAAGTCGATCGGGGGAGGTTGATATGGCTGAAGCACCCACAACAGAAGCGCCCGCCGCACCCAAAGCCCCGCCGCTGTCGCGCAAGAACATCCGCGCGCGACGGACGTTCCTGCTCAGGCTCGTCGTCGTCGGCGTCGTCATCGGCGTGCTCGCCGCGCTGTTTCGCTGGCTCACCTACGACAGCGACTGGGTGACGACGGATAACGCCTTCGTCACCGGCAACATCATACCCGTGCAATCGGACGCGACTGGCGTCGTTGCTCAAGTGCTGGCTGAAGAGACACAGCTCGTGAAGGCGGGCGAAGTTCTCGTGAAGCTCGACGCGCAGCGCGCCGGCGCCGCGCTGGGACAGGCGGAGGGCGAACTCGGACGCGCCGTGCGCACCGTCGGCGCGCTCTTCGCCAACCGCCGGCAGGTCTGCCAGAAGATCACGTCGCGCACCGCCGTTCGCGAGCGCACGCTACACGATCTCGACAGATACAAGCGGGCCGTGACGAGCGGCGCCGCCTCTCGCCAATTGCTGCAGAACACCGAGGATACGCTCGCCGCGCAGGACGCCGATCTGAAAGAGGCGCGCGCCGAGTTGCAAGCGATCGACGCGCGGGTTGGCGGAGTCACGCGCACGAACCATCCCGACATCGAGGTGGCGAGGGCGCGGTTCAACGACGCCTATGTCGAATATTTGCGCCAGAACATACGCGCGCCGGCGACCGGCTATGTCGCCAAGCGCCGCGTGCAGGTGGGCCAGCGCGTTAGACCCGGCGACCAGATTCTCAACATCGTGCCGCTCGACCATCTCTGGGTCGAGGCCAACATGTGGGAAAACCGCATGGACCGCATCCGGCCCGGCCAGCCCGCGACGATCAAGGTCGATCTTTACGGATCGCAAGTCACCTTCAACGGCACTGTCGAGGGACTCGTGCCGGGATCGGGCAGCGTATTCGCGACACTGCCGCCCGACAATGCGACCGGCAACTTCATCCGCATCGTGCAGCGCGTGCCGGTCCGTATCGCCATCAATCCGGAAGAGTTGAAGAAAACGCCGCTGCGGCCGGGCCTGTCGACGATCACCAGGATCAACGTTGGCGACGAAGGGAAGCCCGCAAACGACTCGATCGTGAAGACCACGACCAGCGAATATGCGACGGACGTCTTTGGCAAGGATCTCGCCGAGGCGAAAATTCGCGCGGAGAAAGTGATCAACGACAATCTCGTCGGCGCGGGCGACGACGGTTATTGCGCAGCGGTGAAATAATCGCCTTACTCGGTTTGCACAAAAAAAACGCGGCCCTGAAAGGCCGCGTTTTTTCATTACGAAGACTTCGCGTCAGGCGAATTCCATGATCACCGCATCGACCGCGAGGCTGTCGCCGGGCTTGGCGAGGATCTTCTTGACGGTGACGTCGCGCTCCGCGCGCAGCACGTTTTCCATCTTCATGGCCTCGACCATGCAGAGCGCCTCGCCGGCTTTCACTTCCTGCCCTTCCTTCACGTCGATGGTCTTCACGAGACCCGGCATCGGGCAGAGCAGATGCTTGGACGCTCCGGCGTCCTTCTTCTTGGGCATGAAGGCGACAAGCTCGGCCTCGCGCTGCGTGTAGACGCGCGCCTGCACGCTCACGCCCTGATGCGATAGCTCATATCCATTGAGAATGGGGCGCGCCTGCACATAGACCGTGCGCCCGTCGACGTCGCCCTTGAAGACGGCTTCGCCAGGACGCCAGTGAGAGGAGACGCGGTGCGCGCGGTTGTCGCCCGCCGCGAAGCGCACGACAAGCGCCTCGCCCTGCTCTTCGATCGCCACATCGTAGCGCACGTCGCCCAACATGCAGACGCGTTCGAGCGCAAATTCCACCGGACGGCCGTTGGAGAGCTGGCCGCTGATCATGCGCTTGCGGGCGTTGCCGATATGATCCATCAGCGTGACGACGGAGGCGAGCGTCAGCGCCAGGTCGCCCGTAGGCTCCGGCGCCGAGAAGCCCTCCGGGAATTCCTCCGCGATAAATCCCGTCGAGAGAGTCCCGGTCCGCCAGCGGTCGATCTGCATCAGCGTCGACAGGAACGGAATGTTGTGGCGGATGCCGTCGATGACGAAGCGGTCGAGCGCGTCGGCCTGCGCCACAATGGCGCGCAGACGGTCCGGAGCATGCGTCACGAGCTTGGCGATCATCGGATCGTAGTGGATGGAAATCTCGCGCCCTTCGGTCACGCCCGTGTCGTTGCGCACGGTGACGCCGCCTTCCTTTTTCTCTTCCGGCGGGCGGTATTTCACCAGGCGGCCGATCGAAGGCAGGAAGTTGCGCGTGGGGTCTTCGGCGTAGATGCGGCTCTCGACAGCCCAGCCCTGGATTTTCACCTGATCCTGCGTCAACTGCAGCGGCTCGCCGGCGGCGACGCGGATCATCTGCTCGACGAGATCGATCCCGGTGATGAGCTCCGTGACCGGATGCTCCACCTGCAGACGGGTGTTCATCTCGAGGAAGTAGAAGCTCTTGTCCTGACCCGCGACGAACTCCACCGTGCCGGCGCTGTCGTAATCGACGGCCTTGGCGAGAGCCACGGCCTGCGCGCCCATTTCCGCGCGGGTCTTTTCATCGAGCAGCGGCGAGGGCGCTTCCTCGATCACCTTCTGGTTTCGGCGCTGAATGGAGCATTCACGCTCGTTGAGGTGAATGACGTTGCCGTGCTTGTCGCCGAGCACCTGGATTTCGATGTGGCGCGGATTGACGATGAATTTCTCGATGAAGACGCGGTCGTCGCCGAAGCTCGACGCGGCCTCGGATTTGGCGCGCGTGTAGCCTTCCGCTACTTCGTCCGCCTTGTAGGCGATGCGCATGCCCTTGCCGCCGCCGCCGGCCGATGCTTTCAGCATGACAGGATAGCCAATGTCGTCGGCGATCCGGATCGCCTCTTCCGGCGTCTCGATCACGCCGAGATAGCCCGGCACGACGTTCACCTTCGCGGCGGAGGCGAATTTCTTCGACTCGATCTTGTCGCCCATCGCCTCGATGGCGTGCGGATTCGGCCCGATGAAGACGATGCCCGCATCCTTCAAGGCCTTCGCGAAGGCGGCGCGCTCGGAGAGAAAGCCATAGCCGGGATGCACCGCCTCTGCGCCGGTCTCCTTGCAGGCGGCGATGATCTTGTCGATCAGCAGATAGGACTGCGCGGCGGCCGGGGGGCCGAGATGTATCGCTTCGTCGGCCATCTCGACATGAAGCGCATCGGCGTCGGCGTCCGAATAGACCGCGACCGTGGAGATGCCCATCTTCTTCGCGGTCTTGATGATGCGGCAGGCGATTTCGCCACGGTTGGCGATCAAAATCTTGCGAAACATGCGAGCCCCAATTGCCCTTGTTTTCCGGCGTTGCGGGCGCTTCTGAGAAAGCCCTGCCGCGCGCCGGCCTCCCTATAGCTTACTTGGCTTCGGTCTCTTCGTCGGCGCGCTTCTCCTGCACGCTGTCGATGATGCCGAAATTCTTCGCCTCTTCCGCAGACATGAAGTGGTCGCGGTCGAGCGTGCGCTCGATCGTCTCATAATCCTTGCCGCTGTGGCGGACATAGATGTCGTTCAGGCGCTTCTTCACCTTGAGGATGTCCTCGGCGTGGCGCTGAATGTCCGAAGCCTGCCCCTGGAAGCCGCCGGAGGGCTGGTGCAGCATGACGCGGGCGTTGGGCAGCGCATAGCGCTGGCCCGCCTCGCCGGCGCACAGCAGGAGCGAGCCCATCGACGCCGCCTGGCCCACGCAGAGCGTCGAAACCTTGGGCTTGATGAACTGCATCGTGTCGTAGATCGCGAGGCCCGACGTCACAACGCCGCCGGGCGAGTTGATGTAGAGCGATATTTCCTTCTTCGGATTTTCCGATTCGAGGAAGAGCAACTGCGCGATGATGACGGAGGCCATGTGGTCTTCGACCGGGCCGGTGAGAAAAATGATCCGCTCGCGCAACAGACGCGAGTAGATGTCGAACCCGCGCTCGCCGCGCGATGTGTTCTCGATCACCTGCGGAATGAGATACTGGTTGTAGACCTCTATCGGATCACGCATCGCATCGCCTTCCCCTGCGCGCCGTCGCATCCTTCGAGGCGCGCGCTTCACGTCATTGGAGCGCTCACTCGAGCCTGCGCCGCAGCCGTTTATGTGGTCTTGCCGGCGGAGAGATTCTCCGCCGGCGAAATCGATGTCCCGTCATATGCCGGAGCGCGCCGGGACGCAAACGAAGCTTACGCTTCGTCCTCTTCCTTGAAGAGCTCTTCCCTGCTCACGGTCTTGTCCGCGATCTTTATCAACTTCGAGATGTGATCGACGACGCGCTCCTCGTAAATCGGCGCACGCAGCTGGGCGAGCGCCTGCTCATTGTTGCGGTAGAAATCCCACACCTGCTTTTCCTGGCCCGGGAACATGCGGGCGCGCTCGACCAGCGCCTCGGTGAGATCCTTGTCCTCGACCTTCACGCCAGCGCCCTGGCCGATCTCGGCGAGAACGAGGCCCAGACGCACGCGGCGCTCGGCGATCTTGCGGAATTCGGCCTTGGTCTCGTCCTCGGTCTTGCCCTCTTCAGCCAGCGGCTGGCCGGTGCGGCGGCTCTCGGCCTCGTGCTGGCCCCATATATTGTTGAACTCCTGCTCGACCAGAGTCTCGGGCAGCTCGAAAGAATAGCGGCTGTCGAGAGCGTCCAGCAGTGCGCGCTTGAGCTTGTCGCGCGAGACCTTGTGGAAGTCGGCCTCGAGGTTGCCCTTCACAGCTTCCTTCATGGCCTCGAAATTCTCGAAACCGTATTTCGTGGCGAGCTCCTCGCCGATCTCGAGCGACTTGGCCGCGGCGACGGCCTTCACGGTCACGTCGAACTCGGCATCCTTGCCGGCAAGATGCGCCGCCGAATAATCCGCCGGGAACGTCACCTTGACGACGCGCTGCTCGCCCGCGGCGGCGCCGGCGAGTTGATCCTCGAAGCCGGGGATGAATGTGTTGGAGCCCAGCACAAGGTCGATGTCGCCGCCCGTGCCGCCCTCGAAGGGCACGCCGTCGAGCTTGCCGGTGAAGTCGATCGTGAGCTTGTCGCCCGTCTCGGCCTTGGCGCCCTCTTCGCGCGCCTCGAACTCCTGCGCGCGATCCGCGAGGTTCTTGAGGGCCGAGGCAATGTCGTCCTCGCTGACTTCTGCGACAGGGCGCTCGAGGGCGATGTCGTCGAAGGAGCCGATCTCGATCGCGGGCAGCGTCTCGAAAGTGACTGTGAAGGCGAAGTCGCCATCAGCTTCGAGCGCGCGCTCGACTTCTTCCTGGCCGCCGGGGAACTCGAGTTTCGGCTCGACGGCGATTCGCAGCTGATTATCCTCGACGATCTTGCGGTTGGCCTCGTTCACGGCCTCCTGCAGAACGTCGCCCATGATGCTCTTGCCATAGAGCTTTTTGAGATGGCCGATCGGCGCCTTGCCGGGGCGGAAGCTCTTGATCTGAGCCTTGGCCTGAACGTCCGCGAGCTGGGCCGCGAGCTTGGCGGCGAGGTCGCCCGCCGGCAGCACGACCTTGAATTCCTGCTTCAAACCCTGCGAGGAGGTTTGCGTCACTTGCATGTCGATCGCCTTCTACAACTTCAAAGCCGCCGGCGCGCGCACGGGCGGATATTGCGAAATCTCCGCGAAACTGCGGCGTTTTGGTGCGGGCGGAGGGAGTCGAACCCCCACGACTTTCGTCACCGGAACCTAAATCCGGCGCGTCTACCAGTTCCGCCACGCCCGCGAGAGCGGCCCCCTAGGACCGCCGCGAAACTCGAGCCCGCAAGCGCGGGCGCCGCTCTATAGCATGGCCCGCGCGGGATGCTCGAAAAAAATAAGGGCTGACGAAGGCGACCCGGTCGGCGGGACAGGCTAGAGTCCCTCCCCGCTTTTCGGAGACCCCCATGATCCGCCTCGCCGCCGCCGCGCTCGCTTTTGTCGGACTCATTGGCGGGGCTGCGGCCGAACCCGGCGGATGCGCGAAGGTCGCCAATAAATTCCTGTGCGCGGACCCGACGCTTCTGGCGCTGGAGAAGGAGGCCGCCCGGCTCGGCGTGCTCACAGTCGCCGGCGCCTATCGGACAACTCCCCCGAGCGGGCAGGAGGTCGCCCAGACCAATGCGCGCTTCAACGAGGCGCTCGTTGGCTGCCACGACTCGAACCCATGCCTGCAGAGGACTTTTGTCGCTTATATCCGCCGCCTTCGGCAGGACTCCCCGGCAGCGCGATCGAAGGATTCGGAAGGAATCAGCCTCGGTCCCTTCGTCGCCGCCTGCCCCGGCCTCGATGCGCTGATCGGCGTCACTTTCGTCAACAGCGAGCCCGGTTTCGCCTGGCTCGATTGGCGGGACAACTCCTTCCTTTTACAGCAGTCGGCCGCGGCCTCCGGCGCGCGTTACACGGGCGCCTTCGGAACAGGCGAGGCGCAGTTCTGGAGCAAGGGCAAGGACGCGACGCTGGAACTGCCGGGCAAGCCGACGCTTCACTGCCAGATTCAGGAGGGCGGGTGAACGCGGCAGGTTGCTAGCCGCCCGGCCCTGCGCCATACCGAACCCCCCTTCGCCTTCGGAGCGTCGCCCATGCCCACGCCCTCCCGCCGTGCTTTCCTGAGCGGCGTCGCCGCAAGCGTCGCCGCCCTCCCCGCGCGCGCCGCGTCGCCCATGGGGCCGCGGATCATCGAAGCGCGGCCCGGAAAGGCGGTGATCGGTCCCGCCGGCGAGACGGATATTCTGGGCTTCGACGGAGCTTCGCCGGGACCGGTGCTGCGTTACAAGCAGGGTGAGGAACTGCTCGTGCGCTTCGTCAACAAGCTCGACCAGCCCGCCTCGATCCACTGGCACGGGATGCGCGGCGACAACGCCATGGACGGCGTCGCCCCCCTGACGCAGGCCGCCGTCGCGCCCGGCGCCTCCTTCGATTACCGCCGCAGGCTCACCGAGCCGGGCCTCTTCTGCTACCGGCCCAGCGTTTATGGCAGAACGCCAGAACTGATGGGCCGGGGCCTCAAGGGCCTCATCGTCGTCGACGAGCCCGAGACCCTGCCCGCTGACCACGATCTGCTGCTCGTCCTCGACGACTGGCGCCTCGACGCACAGGGCAAGATTGCGGGCGCCTTCAATGATCCGGGCGAGGCGCGCGGCGCAGGACGCATCGGCCCGCTGCTGGCGGTGAACGGAAAGGCGGCCCCCGCAACCCGCGAGTTCGCGGGCAATTCCCGCGTTCGGCTGCGGCTCGCCAATCTCGCAAACGCGCGGATCATGATCCTGACCTTCGACGGCGTGCAGCCCTTCGTGGTGGCCATCGACAGCCAGCCGTGCGACGCCTTCGAGCCCGTGAAAAAGAGCATCCCGGTGGCGCCGGGCGCGCGTTTCGAGGTTATCTTCGACATGCCGGCGACCGAGGGCGGGAAGGCGCGCCTCCTGCTGCACGGCCAGGACGGCGCCGCCGATCAGGAACTGCTCGTCGCGGCGTCCAAGGGAGCCAGGCCGGAAAAGAAGGGCTTGATCTATGGACTCCCGCATAATCCGGGCCTGCCGGCGGAGATCAGACTGAACAACGCCAGGAAGGTCGATCTGGTGATCGATGCGCCGGCGGGCGGCGCCGGACCAGGCTGGACCATCAACGGGATAGCGACGAAAGGCTATGAGGGCGCCCCACTTTTTCGCGTCCCCCGAGGGACGCCCGTGACGCTCGGCTATGTCAATAAATCCAAGGTTCCGCTCGCCATGCATGTCCATGGTCACGCGATGCGGCTGCTGCACGATCTCGACGACGGCTGGGAGCCCTATTGGCGCAATGGCGTGATCGTCCCGGCCGGTCGCACCAAACACGTCTCCTTTATTGCGGACAGTCCCGGCAAGTGGGCGATTCACGACGATATATTGGAGCACGAGGCCGCCGGGCTCGCGACCTGGTTCGAGGCGTTCTAGGGCGCCGCCACCGCATCTCGCTGAAACTAAAGCGATATTCGCATCATATTGAAATAAAACGGGGATTTTTCCTTTTTTTTTAGAATTGCAGCCGATACTGAGAAACAGTGGCATATACACAACCTTTGGTTGAGTCTACTGCGAACTCCGCTGTAACACTCGCGGTTTCGCCGCAACCCGGCCGCCGGACGACGAGATGCGCTTTTCAGGTTTGCTTGGGCTCGCTTCGGCGGCGCCGATTCGCCTCGGGCGGCGCGCCGCGCGCCCGCGCGCGACGGCCTGCGCGCCGTGGCGCCGAGGGAGGCCCGTATGACCGAGATCGTCTTTCGCGGCCCGAAGGATCCAGACGAGTTCCCCAATTGGCGTTTCGAGACTCTCGACATCGAATATCAGCCCGACGCCCGGGCAATCTGGATGAATTACCGGTCCGACGCGCCGCAGTGCTACACGCTCACAATGCTCGTGGAGTTGCTTCAGCTCAGAGATTCTCTTCGCGCGCTCCACGCTTCTCCGGCGGCCGCCCGCTACCCTTTTCATTACCTCGTAATGGCCGCCAAGCGGCCTGGCGTGTTTTCGCTCGGCGGTGACCTCGCAACTTTCGCAGCCGCCATCCGCCGGCAGGATTTGTCGACGCTTCTCGCTTACGCGCATGCTTGCGTGGACCTTGTCTACAGCTATTCTCAAAGCCTTGATTTGCCTATTGTCACGGTCTGCGCCGTGCACGGACAATGCCTTGGGGGCGCTCTGGAGGCGGCTTTGGCTTTCGATTTCATCATCGCCGAGGAAGACGCCTCGTTCGGTCTGCCGGAAGTCGCCTTCAACACCTTCCCCGGCATGGGGGCCGTGACCACGCTCACGCGACGCGTAGGCCCCGCGCTAACTCAGCAGATCATCATGAGCGGACGCACATATACGGGCCGCGAGATGCACGAAATGGAAGTTATCGATCAGGTGGCGCCTTCAGGCGGCGCGCGCGCGGCCGCCGTCGCGTGGATGCGCGACGACGGCGACAGACGCTGGCGGCGGCGGCGGGCGATCGCCGAAGCTCGCCGGCGCAGCCATCCGATCACCCATGACGAGCTCATCCGCATCACGGAACTCTGGGTCGAATGTTCAGCGCGCATCGAAGAGCGCGACCTGCGGCATATGGAGCGCCTGGTGCGGGCGCAAAGGCGGCTTATCGGGGCCGCGCCAATTGAATCTGATCTTTCTACAGCGTCGAGTTCCTCCTGAAACCGGGCGAGAGGCTGGCGAACCGGATGTCGACATTGACAAACGCGAAGGGCAGCGCAGAAGCCGAGATCTACGCGGATCTCGTCGAGACGCTTTTCGACACGACACATACGCTCGTGACCGGGATCCTCGCAGGTCTCATGGCCCCCACCATCGCCTGGCTCTCGACAGGCGACGAACTCTATCTCGCTTTGATGACGCTGATGGCCGGGATCGCGTCATACCGGATCGAAGTTCTCATCGCGCATCAGGGCACGCCCATTACAGATAGGCGCCGCGACGCCGCCGACTGGGAGCGCCGCTATGCTGTAGGAGCCGTCGCCTTCATGGCCGCCCTCGGCGTCGCCACCGCCATCCTCTTCTATCAACACCACAGCGAGGTGCTCGGCTATTACGGCGTGATCATCATGACCGGCGTCACCGGCAATCTCGCGAGCCGCAATGCGGCGCGGCCGAACATCGTATTCTGGCAGGTCATGGGCACCTGCATGCCGCTGGCTTTGACCATCCTGTGGAAATTCCCCTTCCTGTACTGGGGCATATCCGCCTTCCTTTTCTTCGGGGCGATGTCCGTCTTCAAGACGACGAAGTTCCTCCACGGGCATCTCGAGTCGGCGTTGCGAAACGGGCTCGACTCCATGCGGCAGCGCCAGAAGTTCAGCGTCGCGCTCAACTCGATGACTCACGGACTGTGCATGGGAGACTCCGATCTGACGGTCACGGTCATGAATCGCCGGATCGTGGAGTTTTTCGGAATTGTAGCGGCGGCGACGCCAATCCGGCTCGAGAATCTTGCTTCAGCCATCGGCGGCAGCGTCGACCTGACCCCCGCCGAGGCGGCGGCATTCGCGGAGCGGTGGAAGCGGCACGCCTCTATGCCGCACGCCAATGTCTTCTCGCACAAACTTGGCAAGCGCTTCTTCGACTTTCATTGCGAACGCGCCGACAAGGGCGCTTTCATCACGGTTATCGAAGATGTGACGGCCAAGCAGCGCGCCCTGCAGGAAATCGAGCGTATCGCCCATTATGACGAACTGACCGGCCTGCCCAACCGCTACCAGTTCCAGGACACGCTCGGCGAGGATCTCGCCCTGCTGAAGCAGAACGGGATGAATGCGGCGCTGCTCAACATCGACCTGGACCGCTTCAAGGAAGTCAACGACACGCTGGGCCACGGAATCGGCGACCAGCTCCTCGCCCATGTCGGCGCAAGGCTCAGCGCCTGCGCGCCAACGCCCAATCTCGTCGCCAGGCTGGGGGGCGACGAGTTCTGCGTGCTCGTCCGCGCGTCAGAGGCCAAGCCGCAGATCGACGGCATGGTCCAGCGAATTCTGACCGAAATGCGCCGTCCCTTCGTGATCAACGGCCACCGCATCACGATCGGCGCAAGTATCGGAATCGCGACTGCGCCCGATGACGCGGAGACGCCGATCGGCCTGCTGAAATGCAGCGACCTTGCACTCTACAAGGCCAAGGCGGGATCGCGGGGCGGCGCGGTGTGGTTCAACAGCGCGATGCTGGCCGCGCTGGAGAAGAAGCGCCGCACCGAGGACGAGTTGAGGGAAGCCATCGCCCGCAACGAGCTCCAGGTCTACTACCAGCCCATCGTCGACTCGCGCCGCGGCGAGGTTGTCGCGATGGAGGCTTTGCTGCGTTGGCGGCATCCGGATCGCGGCATGGTTTCGCCGGCGGAATTCATCCCCATCGCCGAGGAAACCGGCCTCATCGTCGAGATAGGCGCCTGGGCCCTTTGTCGCGCTTGCAAGGATGCGGTCGCCTGGCCTTCGCATGTCCGGCTGGCGGTCAATCTGGCCCCGCTGCAATTTCAGCAGCCCGACCTTGTCGAGACAGTCATCGGCGCTCTCGGGGAATCGGGTCTCCAGGCGGAGCGTCTCGAACTCGAGATCACCGAGACGGTGCTCATTTCCAATACCGAGGACGTCACGACGAAAATCGAACGCATCGTGACGCTGGGCGTCACCCTATCGCTCGACGATTTCGGCACGGGCTACAGCAGCCTCGCCTATCTCAATCGTTTCCCCGTGAAAAAGCTGAAGATCGACCAGGCGTTCTCCCGCCAGGCGATCGGCTCGCCGAAGACGCAGGCGATCATCGGCGCGATCGCCGCGCTCGCCCGCGAACTCGACATCGACCTCGTTGCGGAAGGCGTTGAAACGCAGGCGCAGCTTGCCTTCATGGCGAGCAAGAATGTCTTTTTGATCCAGGGCTTTCTCTACAGCAAGCCGCGCCCGATCGAAGAGCTGGCGCCGCTCCTCCATAACTGGACGGATATTCCCAGACTGGAGAGCGCCGCCGCCTGACGTAGCAGGCCCCTCAGCCGTCTACAGGCCGTCGATCGATCGGCGGCTGAGCTATCCGCTGCGCTCGGAAAATCGCATGCGCGGCGTTGTAGCGCCTCCCGGCTTGCGCGAGATAAGCGCTTATGCCCTCGAAGTTCGGCTGCGGCGCGACGACGTCCTTCACGATCATCAGATCATGAGCCTCCGCGGCAGAGAGCGCAGCGTCCCGCTCGATCAGACGCTCGGTCCGGACAAAGCCGATCCTTCGGCCAACCGCGGCGTAAAGCCCGAAAAGGTCGAATGGCTCCCCCGAGAGAGAAAAGCGGGCGCCCGCCTCAGCGACGATCGCTGAACAGCTCATCGCATAGTCGAAATCGAGCCCGTTCAGGAGCGAGCGGACCCAGGCGATTGTGATGACGGGCGTATCGACGATCAGCCCGGCATTTGCGGCGGCCATGTCCTCGAAGCCGTCGACCGCGCAGGAAGCCTCCGCGCCGCCGTGGTTGAAGTCAAAAACGAGGAATTTCAGGTTTGGAAAGCTGTTGTCTGACACCGAGCGCAAAAGCCCCAGGATAGAGTCGACGCTCGCGGCGTCGAAACCGGGCCTCGACTTGGAGACGACCAGGGCCTCTCCACGTTTGACCCAGGCGACCCTGACGCCGGACCCTGGCAGGACAATTTCCGCGTTCATATTCAGATCGTTACAGAACGCAATACCCATAATCGGCCTCTGGGTGACCATCGTTAATTGATTTTTAACTCAATTCCAGCCGAACGGCTAAGCCTAAAAGACGCGCATCCCGAAACGTAACGGAGAAGGTTAATGCGGGAAACTGGCCCGAACGCCGCCGGGAGGCGCCCTGGTTGAGCCTGCAGCAGACGCGTCGTCGCTGTGGCCTAAGGTCGCGGGACAGGCGGGCTTGAATTGATATATGCTAACTACAAGATGCAAAATCAGGTCTTTGTCCAGGTAAGACAGGAACTGGCATTCACGGTTCTTTGCCGTCGCCAGCCCCGGGTTGGGTCGGCAGGAAGAATAACCGCTCGGCAGAAGCGGCAAACTACGATTTGAGGGAGAAGCAAGGATGAATATGCGCTTTCTCGTCGCCATGACCATGGCGACGGTCGGTTGGGTCGCGCAGGCCCACGCTCATGGCGACGTCGGCTCCAATCAGGGTCAGTGCCTGATGAAAATCGGGCCCGACACGATGAGCTTCACGGGTTACCAGCCGTTGAAATCCAGGGAACAGTTCTGCGACGACATTCCGGACGCCGGCCCGACCATCATCACGCTCGACGCCCAGCAGGACGAGCTGCGCGACATGAACCTCGAGATGCGCGTGCTGCGCGACGTCGGCCAGAAGGACGACGACGAGGATCTCGAGAAGAACACCGAATATTATTCGCCGCCGAAAAAGTACAAGACCGGCACGCTGACGTTCGATCACAACTTCCCGGTCGAGGGTAAGTTCATCGGCATCGTGAAGGCCAAGAGCGACGACGGCAGCAAGGAATATGTCGCCCGCTTCCCCTTCTCCGTTGGCCTGACCGCCAATAAGGAAATGATGACCTTCCTGGTGCTCGGCACGGCCGCTGCGGTGGCGTTCGGCCTGTATTACAAGCACTTCATCTACGACAAGAAGAAAAAGGCCGCCTGAGCCGCCTTTCTCGCCGTCAGGGCGAACCTTCCTTCAGGGCAGGTCTTCAATGCGACCGTCGCGTAGCGTTACGCGGCGGTCCATTTGTTCCGCAAGGTCGAGATTATGCGTCGCGATGAGCGCGGCGAGGCCCGTATGGCGGGCGAGCGACATCAGCGTCGCGAAGACATGCTCGGCCGTGCGCGGGTCGAGATTCCCCGTCGGTTCGTCGGCGAGAAGAAGATGCGGCGCATTGGCCACGGCGCGGGCTATGGCGACGCGCTGCTGTTCGCCCCCCGAAAGCTCCATTGGCCTGTGTGAGGCGCGCGGACCCAGGCGAAGATAGTCGAGCAACTGGCGCGCGCGACCCTCGGCCTCCTTGCGGTCGAGGCCGTTGATCATCTGCGGCAGCGCGATGTTTTCGAGCGCCGAGAACTCGGGCAGCAGATGATGGAACTGATAGATGAAGCCGATGGTGGCCCTGCGCAGGCGGGTGCGCTCGGCGTCGTTCATGCTCGACGTGGGAGCCGTGTTGATGAAGGCTTCGCCGCTGTCAGCGCGCTCCAGAAGCCCCGCAATATGCAGCAACGTGGATTTGCCCGCGCCCGACGGCGCGACAAGCGCCACGGTCTCCCCGGGATAGATCGAGAGATTGATGTCCACGAGAATGTCGAGACGCGCCTCGCCCTCGCGATAATGGCGCGCGATACCGCGCAGTTCCAGAACGGCTTCGCTCATGCGTTCGCTTTCTGCGCTCATCACTCGTGCCGCAGCGCTTCGATCGGATCGAGCGAGGCGGCTTTCCATGCGGGATAGATCGATGCGAGCACCGCGATGACGAGCGTCATGCCGACAATCGTGGTCACCTCGCGCGAGTCGACGATGGCCGGCAGCCGGGAGAGGAAGTAGAATTCCGCCGGAAACAGGTTGGCGTCGAAAGCCTTGTTGAGGAAGACGCGAATCGAATCGAGATTTTCCGCAATCAGCAGGCCGAGCAGGAAGCCCGCGATCGTCCCCACAACGCCGATCGACGCGCCGATGATGAGAAAGACCCGCAAGACGGAGCCGCGCGAGGCGCCCATGGTGCGCAGAATCGCAATGTCGCGCGTCTTGTCCTTCACCAGCATGGTCAGGCCGGAGATGATGTTGAAGGCCGCGACGATGACGATGAGGGTGAGGATGATGAAGAGGATGTTCTTCTCGACCTGCAGCGTCTCGAAGAAGGTCTTGTTGCGCTGGCGCCAGTCCGTGACCATCAGCGGCCGCGTGACCGCCTTTTCGAGATTGATGCGGAAGGCGTCCATCTTCTCGGGATCGTCGACGAAGGCCTCGATGACCGTCGCCTCCTTGTCCCGGTTGAAGAACATCTGCGCCTCTGCGAGCGGCATATAGACGAACACATTGTCGAATTCCGACATGCCGATCGAGAATATGGCCGTGACCGAATAGGCCTTGATGCGCGGCGCGACGCCGAATGGCGTCTGCGCGCCCTTGGCGATGAGAAGGCTGACCTTGTCGCCCACGGAAACGCCGAGTGTCTCGGCGAGGCGCTGACCGATCGCGACCCCCTCGCCCTTGTCAAAGCCCGCAAGCGCGCCGGTCTTCACATTGCCGGCGATGCCGGGGAGGCGGACGAGATCCTGCTCGCGCACGCCGCGCACGAGCACGCCCGACTGTCCGAACTGCGTGGAGATTCCGGCCGCGCCCTCGACCATCGGAATGGCGAGCTTCACGCCCGGCATCTGCGCGGTTCTGTTGGTGACCGCCTCCCAGTCGGTGAAGGGCGTCTCGACGGCCTGCAAGAATGCATGGCCGTTGATGCCCATGATCTTGTCCATCAGCTCGCGATGGAAACCGTTCATCACCGAGGTGACGACAATGAGCGTCGCGACGCCGAGCATGATTCCGGCGAAGGAGAAGCCGGCGATGACGGAGACGAAGCCGTCGGCGCGGCGCGCGCGCAGATAGCGCAGAGCCACCATCCACTCGAAGGGCGAGAAGGCCCCGGCGCCTTTCGCCGGGGCGGAGACGGCTCCGCTCTCGCTCATGCGCCCGCCTGCTTCGCCGCATCGACGATGCGTGCGACGGCGTCGGCGGGCGCGAGCAACTCGCGCTCGCCGGTCTTGCGGCGCTTCACTTCCACCCGCCCCTCGGCGAGGCCCTTCGGCCCGACGAGTATCTGCCAGGGCAGACCGATGAGATCGAGCGTGGCGAACTTCGCGCCAGGCCGTTTGTCGCGGTCGTCATGCAGCACGTCGAGCCCGGCGTTTTCGAGCTGCTCCACGAGTTCACCGCAGACCTTGTCCGTCGCCGCGTCGCCGATCTTGAGATCAGCGACGCCGACATAGAACGGCGCGACCGACTCGGGCCAGACGATGCCATTGTCGTCATGGCCCGCCTCGATGAGGGCGGCGACAAGACGCGAGGGGCCGATGCCGTAGGAACCCATCTGCACCACGACCTCCTTGCCGTCCGGGCCGTTCACCACAGCCTTCATCGGTTCGGAATACTTTGTGCCGAAGTAGAAAATATGGCCGACCTCGATGCCGCGCGCGGAGACTTTGGCCGCATCCGGCACGGCGGCGAAGGCGTTCGCGTCATGCATCTCGCTCGTCGCTGCGTAGCGGCTGGTCCACTGGCCGACAATGCCCTCCAGCGCCGCCGCATCGTCGAAATCGACATCGGCGGGCGGCGGCGGGAAGGTGAGGAAGTCCTTGTGGCAGAAGACCTCGCTCTCGCCGGTGTCGGCCAGAATGATGAATTCATGCGAGAGATTGCCGCCGATCGGGCCCGATTCCGCCGCCATCGGAATGGCGGTGAGCCCCATGCGCGCGAAGGTGCGCAGATAGGCCACGAACATGCGGTTGTATGAGTGGCGGCCGGCTTCCGCGGTGAGATCGAAGGAATAGGCGTCCTTCATCAGGAATTCGCGCGAGCGCATGACGCCGAAGCGCGGGCGCACCTCGTCGCGGAACTTCCACTGGATGTGATAGAGATTGAGCGGCAGATCCTTGTAGGAGCGCACATAGGCGCGGAATATCTCCGTGATCATCTCCTCATTGGTCGGACCGAACAGCATCTCGCGCTCGTGCCGGTCCTTGATGCGCAGCATCTCCTTGCCATAGGCGTCGTAACGGCCGGATTCGCGCCACAGGTCCGCCGACTGGATCACCGGCATGAGGCATTCGATGGCCCCGGCGCGGTTCTGCTCCTCGCGGATGATGCGGGTGATGTTGTTGAGGACTTTGAGGCCCAGCGGCAGCCAGGCGTAGATGCCCGCCGATTCCTGCCGGATCATGCCCGCCCGCAGCATCAGCCGGTGCGAGACGATTTCGGCTTCTTTCGGCGTCTCGCGCAGGATGGGCAGGAAATAGCGGGACAGGCGCATGGGGGCTTCCACTCACGAATCGAAGGAGGACGAGCATAGCGGCGGCTCGCAGGCGGTTGAAGCGCCTGCGGCTTCAAAAGGCAAGGGCGCGGCCCCCCTTTCCTTTTCCGCCGCCTTGCGCCATGTCGGGGCGGATCAGGAGAAGAGCATGGCAGAGGAAGGCGCGGCCGTGCGGCACAACCCCGCGAAAAGCCGCTTCGAGCTCGAGATGGACGGTGCGCTGGCGCTGGCCGAATATGTGCTCGAGGACGGGGTGATGACCTTCACCCACACAGAGTCGCCCCCAGCCCTGCAGGGCCGCGGCGCCGCCTCGAAGCTGATCCACGGCGCGCTCGTCTCGGCGCGGGAACAGGGCCTGAAGGTGCGGGCGACCTGCTCTTTCGTGGTCGCCTATCTGAAGCGGCACCGGGAGTTTTCGGATTTGGAGGCCTAGAGCCAGCGCTTTCCCCAAGGATTTGGCCCAGCCCGCGGGACTCGCGCGCACTCAGCGGTTAAATCGTTCGATGCGCCAATATCTCGACCTTCTCGACAAAATCCTGCGCGAGGGCGTCCGCAAGGAGGACCGCACGGGAACGGGGACGCTCTCCCTCTTCGGCCATCAGATGCGGTTCGACCTCTCGGAGGGCTTCCCGCTGGTCACCACCAAGCGGGTGCATCTGAAGTCGGTGATCCACGAATTGCTCTGGTTCCTGAAGGGCGAGACCAATATCGGCTATCTGCGCGAGAACGGTGTCACCATCTGGGACGAATGGGCAGATGCGAACGGCGATCTCGGCCCCGTCTATGGCTCGCAATGGCGCGCATGGCCTGCGCCTGGCGGCGAGACCATCGACCAGATCTCCTGGCTGATCGAGGAAATCCGGCGCAATCCGTTTTCACGCAGGCTGATCGTCAGCGCGTGGAACCCGGCCGAGATCGACAAGATGGCGCTGGCCCCCTGCCATTGCCTGTTCCAGTTCCATGTGGCGGAGATCGACGGCCAGAAGCGCCTGTCCTGCCAGCTTTACCAGCGCTCTGCCGACGTCTTTCTGGGCGTGCCCTTCAATATCGCGAGCTATGCGCTGCTCACGCATATGATCGCGCAGGTGACGGGCTGCGTTCCGGGCGACTTCGTGCACAGCTTCGGCGACGCGCATCTCTATCTTAACCATCTGGAGCAGGCGCGGCTGCAGCTCTCGCGAACGCCAAAGGCCCTGCCCCGCCTCGCGCTGAACCCGGCCGCGACCTCGCTCTTCGACTTCCGCTACGAGGACATTGTGATCGAAGGCTATGATCCCTGGCCGGCCATCGCCGCGCCGATTGCGGTGTGAGTCCAATGCATCCGAAACTCGTCGCCGTGGTGGCGCGCTCGCAGAATGGAGTCATCGGCGTCGGCAACGAACTGCCGTGGCGCCTCTCGAGCGACCTCAAGCGCTACAAGGCGCGCACCTGGGGCAAACCCATGATCATGGGCCGGCGCACCTGGGAGTCGATCGGCCGCCCGTTGCCGGGCCGTGAGAGCGTCGTCGTCACGCGCCGCACTGGCTATGAGGCGCCCGGCGCCCATGTCGCTGCGAGCCTCGCCGAATCGCTCGACATCGCCCGCCGCCTCGCGGGCGAGATGGGCGCGGACGAAATCATCGTTGCGGGAGGCGAGGAAATCTACCGCGCCTTGCTCGACGAGACCGACATCATCGAACTGACCGAGGTTGCGCTCGACATCCCCGGAGACGCGCATTTCCCTGCGCTCGATCCCGGGGAATGGCAGGAAATCGCCCGCGAAACGCCGCTCCGGGGCGAGAAGGACGACGCCGACTTCGTCTATGTGACGCTGCGCCGCCGCCGCCAAGGGGAGGCGAAATAAGGGACAAAGACCAGTTGCGGCGACGGCGCGCACTGGCTATAAGGCCCCTCGAAAGCGGCCCGTGCGGCCGCTGGATCGGAGTGTAGCGCAGCCTGGTAGCGCACCTCGTTCGGGACGAGGGGGTCGGAGGTTCGAATCCTCTCACTCCGACCATTCTTCAAAGATGATATTGAAATAGCTGGGGGCGCATGTGCGCGCCTGCCTCACGGAGCTTCCGGTAACTTGACTACCGACGCGTCCCCGATGCGCATCCTCATGAAGATGATCGCTCATGAAGATGATTGGCCCTGCGCAGCACATTTGCTGCCCCCGGCGTCAACCGGCATCCTGCGCGCGTTTCGCTCTTCGTCTCTCTTGCGCCGCTCTGCCGATCGCAAAAAGCGCCCAGCCGACAAACAGAATGGAGCCGATCAAGAACTTTGTAAAAATGGCCATGTCGTGCAGCATAGCTACGCTAATCATCAAAATGACAGTGACAATCGTTACATATTTCATGTTCGTCATGCTGAGCCCCTAATGGAAAGTTGTCGTCTTTATTGATCGCTGCTGCGATTTCTGGTGGCCATTCCTCCTTTCCTACCCGCCTTTGCAGCGGCGTCGTGATCTCTCGCGAACGTCCGCTTTGTGGGATCGACGGCGAGGCCGCCCTTTCTCCCCGCTTCAGACGCGAGCTGTGCGTTGATCGAGAATGTCCTTTTCTCGGCGGGAACCGCGCTTCCGCCCTTCCTGGCGACCGAGCGCAGCAGCGCCGGATCCATCGAGGCGAAACCCCGCTTGCTCTTCTTAGGTTCGTTCATTTGCTCCCGCTAATTCTCCAATTCAATTTGCTGCGCTTTAACTTAAGCCGATAATTCATGTTTCGTGAGTGTGACATATGGAAACATCAACCCAGACGAGAGAGCGATCAAAAGCCGCATGCGCCCGCCCTCACCGCCAGGGCGATGGGGGTTCCACTAATTTATCGTAAACGCTGATCTGCTACCGATTAGAGCGCCAGACGCCTTTAGGCGGCGGGGCGTTCATCCGCGTTAGTGAGTACGGAGTGCTCAAATCATGACGAGTGAGTCCGGAGCCTCTTGCCCAGGCCAGTCCGCCACCGAGACCGCGGAACGCGGCGACGATGGCGCCACGCGTCCCGCCCGGCAAGAATACGCCGCCCCGACGTTCCGCCGCCTCCCTGTGCACCGCGCAACGCAACTCGGCAAGCCGACCCCGAGTTTCGACGGGCTCAACCCCGGCAGCTAAGGCGCGCGCCGCAGGCGGGCCGCCTCAGCCACACCAACATCACCGAGCGCAGGCAAGCCGAGGAGCGGCTTCTCGAAGCGACGGAGAAGCTGCGCAGGGCTGACAAGCGCAAGGACGAGTTCCTCGCGACGCTCGCGCACGAATTGCGCAATCCGCTGGCCGCAATGAGCAGCGCGACTTACGCGCTGGGGCGCGACCAGGCCGCTGCCGGACGCGGCGCGCTTTCAATTCTCTGCCCCACGTATTCACCCTCTTCACCCAGGCCAGCGGCGCCGACACGCATGGACCGGACGGGCTCGGCATTGGTCTCGCGCTGGCGAGGAGAATGGTTGAGTTGCACGCTGGGAAAATTGAGGCTCAGAGCGCGGGACCGGGCCAGGGGAGCACCTTCGTCGTTCGTCTGCCCATCGCCGCCGCTCACTGCGGCGCCGCATGACTGGCCCTGCAAAGGCGGCGCGTCAGCAACGTGTAAGCTGTTTCTTTACCCCGATTGCCTACTTAAAACTTTACCGAGTTTCTTAACATCACGAGGCAAGTGATGTCCGAGGATTTGAAAAGCAGCTGGATCGACGCAGCAAATGCGCGCCTCGCTTTGGCCGACAAGTTTTTCTGGTTTTCGCTTACGTTGACGGTGCTGGCTGGCGGGGTTGCGCAAGTGGCGCAGCATGCCTCCCAAAGGGAGGACATGCCGCGCCTCACGCTGGCTCAACCCAATGAAACGCCCCGATCCTTCAAGATCGATCGCACCCCTACCGCGTCGATCAAGAGATAAGGGGAGAAGCCCGGCGTTCGCCGGGCCTCATTGGTCAGGGCGCGCCGCTCGAGAAGACCGGCGAGTTCTGGATGACGCCGGTGTTCTGATAGACGCCCGAACCATAGGCGCCCGAAACGGACTGGTTGACATTGGCCGTCGCCGACCAGTTGCCGCCAAAGCCGGAGCGGATGTGGGTATTCCCCAGAGACGGCGTGTTCTGCACCACCTGCGCGTCCTGGGCGATGAGCGAATTGCGCACATTGCCGACGCTCTGCGACACGGTCGCATTGGCCGTCCAGTTCCCTCCGAACGGACCCGTATGGGTCGGGGCCGGCGCCGGGGTGGGCACGGGAACAGGGATGAAAATGACGCCGCCGGCCGAGGCGGCGCTGCCGGACAATGCCAGCGCCAAGGGAATGAGGAGAAGCTTACGCATGATGTGCCTCCGTCTGGAGTTGTTCGGCGCGATGGCCGACGACGCAGAAGTGGGCGAAGCGCGCAAATTCTGTAGCCATCCATATTGGGGCGGCGATCTACCTGTTCGGGGAGGTTCCCAAACCTGCCGGGCGCCCTCGCCTGCATCTGTCGCGCAGACGGACGCTTTTCCAGTCGCCGAGGAAAAATATATGATGCAGAAGGTTAGAAGGCCTCTTCAGGAGCCTCCCAAACTTCGCGCCCGGCTAGATGCTGGGCGCTCTTTTGCGGGCCGGGCAGGCTAACTGCGCCTGAAAGACAACCTAACAGGCAGGTAGACGCTCGATGCAGAACGGCCGGCGCCTTTACATCCGAGGTCGCCGGCCGCTTCTGGATCGACAACGGAAGAACGCCGTCGAAGGGAGGAATTTTGCGCTTCAGCTCCGGGGCCCGCGCAAACGAGGGACGAAACTGCATTCACCCGGACCGCGGAACTAAAGCGCTCCCGGCAATAATGAATCGCCTATGGTTAACGAATTCCTACCGACCGCCCGCTGGCGGGAAGCGCGCGCTCTTTGGCAGGCTTGCCGCTATCGGGGCCTCGGCGCTCGTCTAGATTAGGTGACAGTTGACTATCCAGGTTCCCCACTTCAGGCCCGGTCGCAAGACCGGGCTCTTTTTTGGGAAAATCGCTAGGCCGTGGCGCCCGCGTCTATCGTAAAGACCGCGCCGGTCACGTTCCTCGCCTTCTCGTCCATCAGAAACGAGACGGCGTTACCCACGTCTTCGGGCGCCGCGAGCCGGCGCAGGGCCGCGCGACCGGCGATCTTGGTGCGATCCCCCTCGTCCAGAGACGCCGTCATTTCCGTTTCGATGAAGCCCGGGGCGACGGCGTTGACGGTGATCCCCATGCGCCCGACTTCGCGCGCCAGTGATTTCGTGAAGCCAACCAACGCCGCCTTCGTCGCCCCGTAGGCGGAAAGACCGCTGTATCCGGTTGAGGCGATGATGGAGGAGATGTTGACGATGCGGCCTCCCCCGGCCGACATCATGTTGCGCACGACATATTTCGACAGAATGATGGGTGCGGTGACGTTGACCCGCGTGAGCATTTCGATCTGCGAATTATGCATCGTGCCGAGAAGACCCTCGGTCCCCAGACCTGCGTTGTTCACCAGGCCGTAGGGGGCGCCGAATTCTTTTTTCAACCGCAGCACAAAATCGGGGATCGCGTCGAGTTCCGAGAGATCGAGCGGCGCGAAGCAGAGCGCACCGTCGCTCTGGGAGACCGCCTCGCGAAGCTCATCAGTCTCGCGCCGCGCGACGGCGATGACATGAAAGCCGTCGGCGACGAGACGCCTGGAGATGGCGAGCCCCAGACCGCGACTGCCGCCGGTGACGATTACGTTTCTCATGCTCTGGACTATCCGCGCAAAATCTTGCCGCCGGCGGAAATCGCCAGCGCGGGGACGAAATCGATCGCCGTTGGCGTCTTGTGACGGTCGAGACGCGTGCGGCAGTTCGCGAGGATTTCGACCTTGAGCGCGCGCTTGCGTTCAGCCGGCGCCTCTACGTCCTTTAGCATCACCTGCGCGACGATGAGATCGCCGGTGATGGGATTGCGCCGCGCTCTCACGAGCGACATGCGCACCGCCTCATGCATGTTGATCACCTGCTCGACCTCTTCGGGGTGAACCTTCAGGCCACCGACATTGATCGTACCCGCGCGCCGCCCCTTGAAGAAATAGCGGTCGCCGACGCGCTCCACGAGATCGTCCGTGTCGACAAATCCGTCGCTGTCCGAAAGCGAAAGATCGTCGCGGCCAATATAGCGCTGCGCCGTGCGGCGCGAGCGCAGACGCAGGGAGCCATCAACGACGCGCATCTCGACCTCTCCCAGCCGGTCGAGATAAGAGGCAGGGAAACCTTCGAGACCATCGGTGACTTCAAAGCCGACGCCCGCCTCGGTCGAGGCGTAGGCGTGAACGATCGTCGCGTTTGGATAGACGACTTTCACCGCCTCCAGAATCGCGCGATCCGCGATTTCACCGGAAAGCCGGACATAACGCGGCGAAATGCGCGCCGCATCGGGACTCATGAGCAAGCGTCGCCAATGCGACGGCGTGCCCGACAGATGAGTGACGCCCGCCTCCGCCATGCGCGAGACATGATCGGCGAGCGGCTCCCCCGATTCCGTCACGAGCAGCGTCGCGCCGCTCGTCGCCGCGCGAAGAAAGATCTGCATCCCGCCATAACGGCGGATGTCGTAAAACGTCGACCATACCGGCGCCTTCTCGCCCGCGGCCCGCGGACGAACGGCGCCGAGAAGCCCGCCCAGACGATGCGCGACAAGTTTCGGCGCGCCGGTGGTGCCCGATGTCGGCAGCACCCATTCCGTCGCGACGGTTTCGCCGCGCGGGGCGTCTTCCGGCGAGAGAGCGGAAATCACATAGCGCGGCCGAACCGCGCCGAAGTCGAGGGAGTCATCATCGCAGACGATAGCGTCGACCTGCGACTGCGAAATCGCAGACGCCACCCGCTCGCTGGTGAAATCCGGCGGCGTGATCACCATGCGCGACGCCACGCCATCCAATTCCAGCAAGGTGAGCGCCGCAGCGAACTGCGACGATGCGCCGATCAACACCGACTTACCAGCCAGCTCAGAGCGGCGCCCGCGCAGTATCGTGCCACGCGCGGCGTCGCGCCAGGACGCGGCGCCGGCGCCGCAGCGAAGACCCGCGTCCGCTTGCGTCGCGGCGGCGCCCGTCAGCCGCGCCAGATCAGGCTGCGGCGACATTTTCGTACAGTGCGACGAAGTCGGCGAGAGTCACCGGAAAATAGATCTCGTCCGACATGGTGAAGGGATCGACGCCAAGTCGGTCTTCGAGCCGCGCGACGATGATCGCGAAGCAGAGCGAGTCCAGCCCCGACTCTGCAAGCACCGAACCGTCGGACAGCGGCGCAAGCTTCTTTTCCTGCTCGGCCGCGACTTCCTCCATCACGGAGAGTACTGTTAACCGTATGCTCATTGCGGGTCGCCTCTTCATTGTCGGCTAAGGAAGACCTAGCTATTTTTATCTTCCAGTCGCAAGTAATTCGGTGATGAATGGTGAACGCTCTCGACCCAGGCGCAAAGACGGCTCCCAACGCGGCGCCGCGCATCCGCTGCCGGATGATCAACGAGGCAGACGCGGCTCCCCTCGCCAAACTGCTGACACGCGGCTTTCCGGACCGCACGGTCGACTACTGGCGCCGCGCGCTCGAGACGCTCGCGAAGCGCGACGCGCCGGAAGGCTATCCGCGTTTCGGCTATCTTCTCGAAAACGCCGGCGCCCCGGTTGGCGTCATCCTGATGATCTTCACCCGCCTGGGCGAAGGCCGCGTGCGCTGCAACATCTCCAGCTGGTATGTAGACGAAGCCTATCGCGGCTACGCATCCTTGCTCATCGCCGCGGCGGTGCGCCACAAGGACGTCACCTACGTAAATATCTCGCCTGCAAACCATACATGGTCCGTCATCGAAGCGCAGGGCTTTCGCCGATATTGCGAAGGGCAGATGCTCGTCGTTCCGGCGCTCAGCCGCTGGGCGCCAAAGGCGCGGGCGCGCGCCTTCGACAAGAAGCGCGATTACGGCGAGGCTCTGTCTGCGCAGGAGCGCGACCTCCTCGTCAGCCATGTTGAGCACGGCTGCCTCGCCTTCATTGTGCATGAAAAACGCGAGGCGCATCCATTCGTTTTCCTGCCGCGACGCGTTTTGAAAAATCTCGTCCCGACATTGCAACTCGTCTACTGCCGTGACCTGACAGATTTCCAGCGTTTCGCCGGACCGTTGGGCCGCGAGCTATTGCGCCACGGCCATCCGAGCGTCCTCATCGACGCAAGCGAATCCATTCCCGGCGTCGTCGGACTCTACATGCGCAATCGCGGCCCTAAATACTTCAAGGGCCCCGAACGCCCTCGCCTGGGCGATCTCGCCTTTTCCGAAAGCGTCTTGTTTGGACCCTGAGCCCGTGAGAGCCGTGAACAAAACCACCGCAGCCCAGGCGCTTGTCGATCAACTGATCGCCAATGGCGTCGACCACATCTTCTGCGTGCCCGGCGAGAGCTATCTCGCCGTGCTCGACGCTTGCTACGAGCGCAACGTGCAACTCACCGTTTGCCGCAACGAAGGCGGCGCGGCCATGATGGCGGACGCCTATGGCAGGGCGACCGGCCGGCCCGGCATCTGCTTCGTCACGCGCGGCCCCGGAGCCGCGAACGCCTACGCCGGCGTGCACATCGCCCAGCATGATTCCACGCCGATGATACTTTTCGTCGGGCAGATCGAACGAAGCAACCGCGAGCGCGGCGCCTTTCAGGAGGTCGACTATCGCGCGATGTTCGGCGGACACACAAAGTGGACCGCCGAAATCGACGATGGTTCGCGCATGTCGGAATATGTTTCGCGCGCTTTCCACATGGCGCCCGGAGGGCGGCCCGGCCCGGTCGTCCTCGCTTTGCCAAAGGACATGCTCGAGGAGCGCGCCCCGCACCGACCCTGCCCCGCCGCAGCCGTCATCGAGACCGCGCCCGGCGGCGAAGAGATGGATGCGCTCGCTCAGATGATCGCCGCCGCGGAGCGTCCCTTGTTCGTCATCGGCGGAACGCGCTGGGACGAAGGCGCGTCTCGCCGTATGATGGATTTCGCGTCGCGCTTCGACGTCCCCGTCGCGACGAGCTATCGCCGTCTGCCGCTCTTTGACCCGCTGCACCCCTGCTACGCTGGCGATCTCGGTCTGGCGGCGAATCCGAAGCTTGTCGCGCGCGCGCAGGAGAGCGATCTCTTCGTGCTCATCGGGGGTCGCCTCGGCGAAATCCCCTCGCAAGGATACAAGCTCTTCGACATCCCCGTGCCGCAGACGCGCTTCGTTCATGTCTATCCGCAGGCCGAGGAGTTCGGCCGCGTCTATACCCCGACGCTTGCAATCCATGCCTCGCCGAAGCCTTTCATCGCCGCGTTGTCGGGCCTCACCCCTCCCGCCGCGCGTCCGTGGGTGGAGGGGACGCGCACGGCGCATCAGGACTATCTCGACTTCTCCCGCAGCTTCACGCCGTCCGCCGAAGTCGATCTCGCGCAGACGATGATCTGGCTCTCCGACAATCTTCCCGACGACGCCATCATCTGCAACGGCGCCGGCAATTACGCTTCCTGGATTCACCGCTATTTCCGCTTCCGCCGCTTCGGAACCCATTTTGCGCCCACGTCGGCGACGATGGGCTACGGCGTCCCAGCGGCTTGTGCGATTCAGCGACTCCATCCGGATCGTCTGGTCGTCTCGCTGAACGGCGACGGCGACTTCCTGATGAACGGGCAGGAATTCGCGACCGCCGTGCAGTACGAGTTGCCGATCGTCGTCGTGGTTTGCGACAATGCGAGCTACGGCACGATCCGCATGCATCAGGAACGCAATTTCCCGGCGCGCGTCATCGGCACCGATCTGCGCAACCCGGATTTCGCCGCCTATGCGCGGGCGTTCGGCGGATTCGGCGCCCGCGTCGAGCGCACGAGCGACTTTCCGGAAGCCTTCGCGGCGGCGCGCGCCTCCGGCCTGCCGTCGATCATCCATCTCATGATGGATCCCGACCGCATCACGCCCACGGCCTCGCTGGAGAAGATCAGGAGCGACGCGCTCGCCAGGGCGTAGCTTCCGCTACTGGCGACGCAGTTTGCGTCGCCAGCGCTGCTGCGTTCAGGAAGCGACGCGCAAAGGCTGCCGCGAATGGGCGAACTCCCAATAGAGCGAACGCGCGCGCCTGTACATGGGCCCGACTTCGAGCGTGCGGTCGTCGATGCGCGACATAGGCGCAACCTTCTGGAAATTGCCGGTCGAGAACAGCTCGTCGGCCTTCAGAAAGTCCTCATAGGAAAGCGTCGCCTCGACAACCTGAACGCCATCGGCGCGCAACAGGCCGATGACCCGCTGGCGCGTGACGCCGTTAAGGAACGTCCCGTTATGGGCCGGCGTGAACACGACGCCATCCTTTACGAGGAAGGCGTTTGAGTTGGCGTACTCTGCGATATTGCCGAGCATGTCGCGCATCAGGCAATTGTCGAAGCCGCGCTTCGCAGCCTCTATCAAGGCGCGCGCGCCATTGGCGTAATGGCAACTCGCCTTCGCGCCCGAGGGCGCGACTTCATTGCTCGGACGGCGGAAGGGCGAGAGCGTCACCGCGCCGCCTTTCCCGCCCGCCGGCATCGGCGCCTCATAGATGCTCAGACACCAGTTGGTCGAACTCGGCTCGAAGCGCACGCCGCCGCCGAAGCCTTCTTCCGCCCAATACATCGGGCGGATGTATAGCTGCGCGTCGCGCGGAAAGCGGCGAAGACCGTCCTCGACGAGCGCGCGCCAGTCGTCGATGGTCAGCATCGGGTCGAGCATCATTTCCCGCGCGGAATTATTCACGCGGGCGAGATGGAGATCGAGGTCAGGCGTCACGCCTTCAAAGGCGCGCGCGCCGTCGAAGACCATCGAGCCGAGCCAGGCGCCGTGGGTGCGTGGCCCCAGGATAGGCGTATTGCCGTCGCGCCATGCGCCCTGGAAGAACGTCCAGGTTTGCGACGGCGCCTTGAGCGCTACGGGAGACGCCATGTTCCACTCCTATCTCAGGCGCCGCTGAACATTGCGGGCGATTCCGAATTGCGAGAGCCGAGCCCGGCGATCTTTCCGATCTTGCGGAGAATGCGCGTGAGCAGCATGATCGGCGCGGGCACGGGATTGCGGCAGAAGGCGACCTTGCGGACGTAGCTGTCGACTGTCCAGACCGCATGAGACCCTGCACGAAAGAGCGCGTGATCGCCCGGGCCCAGATGATGCTCGACGCCGGCGTCGTCGCGGACCGTCACCGATCCTTCGAGCACATAGACAGTCTCGTCGATGTCGTAATGCCAGTTGAACACACCGGTCGTGCAATCCCACAGCAGCGTGCTTGCGCTTCCATCCGTGCTGCGCGACAGCACGAAGTTTCGCGCCACAGGCGCGCCTTCGATGACCCACGCCGGATTGACCGGGCACGCCTGCATGACGACTTCTTTTCCTTCGAAGAATACGATTTTCTCGTCTGCGCTCATGTTCATCCTGCCATTCTTGCGGAAGTGTTCCGGACCTATTTGAAATCACGAATCTTAAGAACGTCCTGCGGACATTGCGGCTGGTGAGCCTTATGCGCTTTTCGGCCACGCCTCGCAGCGCTCCGACACCGCGCTCAACCAATCGCGATATAGGCGTTCCGTATCCTGCGCCCACGAAGCCACAGGGACTTCCTGAGAAAGAACTGTCGTCAGCGCCTGTTTCGCGTCCGGCTCCGAGCCGGCGAGAATGCGAGCCTGCATCGCCGCAAGATTTTCGCGCGTGTGCGCTCCGAAAACGCCTTCCGGCATGTCCGGAAAATCGTCGCGCTCCGACGCCAGAAACCGCAGAACGTCGCGGCGATACTCCTTGAGCAGGGTATCGGCGTCATACTCGGGATGGCCCTGAAGGAAGAGGAACAGACTGGGCTCTTCCCGCCAGAAGACGTCGACGCCCACCTGCTCGGAGCGCGTTGCGATCTTGTAGCCCTCGCGCTCGAGATCTTCCCGCGCGAGACCGTTGTAACGCGAGTGCGGGACGAGAGCCCGGCCGCCTTCGGTTTGGTCGGCCCAATGCGCCGCCGTGCGTTCGAAGGCGTAGACGCCGCTCACCTTCTTTGGCTGGCGGCGACGCTCGATTCCTGACAGCGACAGAACGGCGGCATGCGCTGCGAGGCACGACCAGATCGTCGAACGCGTGTTGACGCGCGCCCATTCGACGAGCGTCTTGATCTCGGGCCAATAGGGCTCCTCATCGAGGCGAGCGGCGCGCGGTTCGCAGCCGGTGACGATCAATGCATCCGCGCCGCGCCGGTAAAGCGCCTCGATGTCTTCGTGGCTGCGCTCCAGATAGCGGCGGGCCGTATCGCTTCGCGCAACGCCCGGTAGCGCATAGCAACGCCATCTTATCTCGCGGCCTCCCGCGCCGGCTCGCACGATTCGCGCGAACTGCGCCTGTGTCGCCGAGAGCGCCTGGTCAGGCATGTTGTTGACGAGCGCGATCTCAAGGAGATCGCCTGATCGACGGCCGGCGGCGTTCATAACGCAGGCTCCTTCTCACGGGGCGTTCGCATCGCATTCGTGCCCGCTGTGAGCGCCTGATCGAGATCATCGATGATGTCGTCGATATGCTCGATGCCAACGCTGATGCGCAGCATCTCAGGCGTGACGCCGGCTTTCGCCTGCTCCTGCGGCGACATCTGGCGATGCGTTGTCGAGGCAGGATGACAGGCGAGCGATTTCGCATCGCCGATGTTGACGAGGCGCTTGATAATCTGAAGCGAGTCGTAGACGCGCTTTCCGGCCTCGAGCCCGCCCTTGACGCCGAAGGTCAGCAGAGAAGGAATGCGGCCGCCGAGATATTTCTGGCCGAGGTCATAGTAGGCGCTTTCCGGGAAGCCTGCGTAATTCACCCAGGCGACGCGCGGATCGTCCCGCAGGAACTCCGCAACCTTGCGGGCGTTCTCGACATGGCGCTCGACGCGCAGGGCGACCGTCTCGAGACCCTGCAGGAGAAGAAAGGCGTTCAGCGGAGCGAGGACAGCGCCAGTGGTGCGCTGATAGACGCTGCGCGCCCGCGCGATATAGGCGCTCTCCCCGAAGCGATCGACATAGACGAGCCCGTGATAGGACGCGTCGGGCTCGTTGAATGTGGGGAAGCGCTGCGGATAATCGCGCCACGGAAAGCGCCCGCTGTCGACGATGATTCCGCCGAGCGTCGCGCCATGGCCACCCATGAATTTCGTCATGGAATGCACCACAATGTCGGCGCCGTGCTCGATCGGTCGCCACAGGATGGGCGTGGCGACGGTGTTGTCGACGATCAGCGGAACGCCACGGGCGTGCGCGGCGTCCGCGAGCGCGCGCATGTCGCAGATATTGCCCGCCGGATTGCCGACGCTTTCGCAAAAGACAGCCTTGGTGTCGGCGTCTATCGCCGCCGCCATATCTTCGGCCGAGTCGCTCGCGGCGAAGCGGACTGCGACGCCTTGGCGCGCCATCACATGCGCGAGAAGCGTGTAGGTCGTGCCGTAGAGCGTCGGCGATGAAACAATGTTTCCGCCGCTGTCGGCGACATTGGCGAATGCGTAGTAGAGCGCCGCCTGGCCGGTGGAGACGGCGAGCGCGCCGACGCCGCCTTCCAGCTCCGCGACCCGGCGCTCCAGAACGGCGACCGTCGGATTGGAGATGCGGCTGTAACGGAAGCCCTCCTGCTCGAGATCGAAGAGGGCTGCGGCATGATCGGCGCTGTCGAACTCATAGGCGACCGTCTGATAGATCGGCACCGCAACCGCCCTGGTCGCAGGATCGCCGTCGTAGCCCCCATGCACCGCGATTGTTTCGTTTCGCATATTCGCCTCCTGCGGCTTCACCGCTTTGGCTTGCATTAACCACGGGAGGTTTACCGGCCCCGGGTGGAATGCGGATAAATCGTCTAAACATTTAAGAGGCTTTCTTGAGCGCTGCGATGAAATCCCCGCGATAACCCTAATGAAGGCTGCATCTTTTCTTTCACATTCAACAAGACTATCTGAAGGAAGCGGATTTCCTCTTGAATTTCGCGCTTCCCACAGGCACTTGCGCGAGCGATGTTAACGGCGACACAACCAACCCCTGCAGGCGCGGCGAGCGGACGCTCGGTCAACAAGGATTGGCTGCGCGCGCTGCAACTCACCGCGACGATCGAACAGCGCCCGGAACGCATTCTGGCGACGGCCTTCGACGAGGTGGCGCAGTCGCGCGCCGACGCCCCCGCCCTGTTGTTTCATAATGGCGGCTTCAGTTTCCGCGAGCTTCGGGATCGCTCGGTCCGATATGCGCGCTGGGGCCTCGCCCAGGGGCTGCGCAAGGGCGACGCGGTGGCCCTGATGATGGAGACGCGGCCAGACTATGTCGCGATCTGGCTCGGTCTCAATCGCATCGGCGTCGTCGTCGCGCTCGTCAACGCCAATCTCTCCGGCGCGGCGCTCGCTCATTGCATCCTTGCAGCGGCGCCGCGGATCGTCTTGTCCTCGACCTCCCTGCATAATCGATGCGCGGAGGCGTTGAGCGCTGCGTCCTCAGATGTGCAGCTGGTCGACTGCGACGAAAGCTTTCCGGCAGAGATCGACGCTCATTCCAACGAGCCGCTCGAACTCGATGAAGCCTCGCGGCCGACGATCCGTGATCACGCGCTCTACATCTACACCTCCGGCACAACAGGCTTGCCCAAAGCTGCGATCGTGTCGCATCGCCGCGTCATGAACTGGGCGCTGTGGTTTAGCGGCCTCGTCGGCGCAACGCCCGAAGACAGGATGTATGACTGCCTGCCGCTTTATCATTCCGTCGGCGGCGTCGTCGCGGTCTTCGCGACGCTTCTGGGCGGCGGTTCGGTCGTGCTGCGCGAGCGCTTTTCCGTCAGCGCCTTCTGGGACGAGATCGTCGAATATGACTGCACCCTGTTCCAGTACATCGGCGAACTCTGTCGCTACCTCGCTCATGCGCCCGCGCGCGGAGCTGAGACGAAACATCGTTTGCGCATGGCGCTCGGCAACGGGCTGAGACCCGAAGTATGGCCTGTCTTCGAGAAACGCTTCGGCATTCCGCGCATCCTCGAATTCTACGCCGCGACGGAAAGCAATTTCTCGCTCTACAATGTAGAGGGCGAGCCCGGCGCCATCGGACGCATCCCCGCCTTTCTTGCGGCCAGCCGAACCATCCGGCTCGTGAAATTCGATGTGGAGAATGATGCGCCGGCGCGCGCGCCGGACGGTTTCTGCCTGCCCTGCGAGCCAGACGAGCCCGGCGAAGCCATCGCCCGCATCGCTGACGATTTCGAGGGTTATCTCGACCCCGCAGCTTCGGAAAAGAAAATACTGCGCGACGTGTTCAAGGCGGGCGACGCGTGGATGCGCAGCGGCGATCTCATGCGCAAGGACGCGCGCGGCTTTTTCTATTTCGTCGACCGCGTCGGGGACACTTTCCGCTGGAAGGGAGAGAATGTCGCCACCGCCGAAGTGGCGCAGGCCATCGCCGCCTATCCCGGCGTCCTCGACGTCAACGCCTATGGAGTCGAAGTGCCTGGCCGCGACGGTCGCGCAGGCATGGCGGCGCTCGTGGTGGACGAGACTTTCGACATCGGCGGTCTGCGCGAACATCTGGCCGGGCAGCTCCCGGCCTATGCGCGGCCCTTGTTCCTGCGCCTCTCCCGCAAGCTTGAAGTCACGGAGACGTTCAAGCACCGCAAGCGCGAACTCGCCGCGCAGGGGTTCGAACCGCAGGCCTGTGGCGAGCCTGTCTTTTTTGCTGCGCCCGACAGGCCTATATACGTCGCCTTGGATTCGGCGCTTTATGGTCGAATCCTCACAGGCGCCGTTCCTATCTGAGGGAAATCGCGGCGATCAGGAGAAGCCGCGATGAATATCGGCGTCGGCGCATTGTCTGTCGTCCTCAATGAGGAAGCGGAGGGAGGCGGGCCCTTGTCGGGCGCGACCTTCGTCGTAAAGGAGAATATCGACGTCGCGGGCCAGGTTTCGACCAATGGCCACCCGCATTGGGCGGCGACTCATGCCCCCGCAAAGGCCAATGCCTCCGTTGTCGACAAGCTCGTCGGCGCCGGCGCCCGCCTCGTAGGCAAATCGCATATGGACGAGATGGCTTACAGCCTGCTCGGGGCCAATCCGCATTTCGGCGCGCCCATCAATCCCGCGGCGCAGGAGCGGCACCCCGGCGGCTCGTCGTCAGGCTCGGCTGTCGCTGCGGCGGCGGGCCTCGTGAGTTTCGCCATTGGCACCGACACCGCCGGCTCCTGCCGGGCGCCCGCAGCCTTTTGCGGGGTCTTCGGTTTTCGCTCCACACATGGCGCTATTCCGATGGACGGCGTCGTGCCGCTCGCGCCCTCTCTCGACGCTCTCGGCTGGTTTGCGCGCGATCTCGGTCAAATGGCGGCCATCGGCGACGTATTGCTGCCACCCGATCCCAGACCGGGCGACTATTACGAAGCGGTGCTGCTCGGAGACGGATTCCAGGGCGTGGAGACCGAATTCGCCGCCGCCGCCGCGCCGGCGGTAGACGAGTTGAAGGACCGCCAGTGGCGCGAGGGCAAGCTGGGCGAGGATTTCTTCGGCACGGCGCTCTCGCATTTCCGCAACTTGCAGGCGCACGAAGCCTGGGCCACGCATGGCGGCTGGGTGGAGTCGGAGCATCCGGCTTTCGGCAAGGGCGTCGAGGAGCGCTTCGCCATCGCCTCGAAAGTCACGCTGGACCAGAAGAAGGCAGCGCTGGACTATCGCGACGAATTTTGCGCCAAGATCGAGGGGCTGATTGGCGGAACCGGCTTTCTCGTAATGCCGACGACTCCCTTCCGCGCGCCGCTGCTCACCGAAAGCGAGGAGCAACTCGACGCAAAGCGCTACCAGATGATGCGCCTCTTCATGATCGCAAGCTACTGCGGCCTTCCGCAGATCAGCATGCCGCTGCCCACGAGCGACGCGCCCGTGGCGCTGTCCTTCGTGGGACGGCGCGGCACGGACCGCGCGCTGATCACGCTGGCCCAGAGCTTTTGCGCCCGGATGAAAAAGACGGTCTAACGCTAGCTCCGCGCCACCGGCCCCCGGCCGAGCAGTTCCTTGATCCGCAGCGTCAGCCGCTCGCGCACGTCGCGATAGGCCTCCAGCATCTGATCGCGAGAGCCCTGCGTCGCAGTGGCGTCCGGCGTCGGCCAATAGACGACGTCGACCGCCATCGCGCGGGTGAACTCCAGCGCCTTGTGATGCGCCTCTGGCGACAGCGTGATGATGAGATCGAAGTTGGAGTCTTCAAGATCCTCGAAAGTGTGCGGCTTGTGGCGGGAAATATCGACGCCGATCTCCTCCATCGCCGCGGCCGCGAAAGGATCGGGTTCGCCGCGCTTGAGGCCGGCGGAGGCGAAGTAGATTTCACGGCCGAAATAATGCCGCGCGATCGCCTCGGCCATGGGCGAACGCACAGTGTTCATCGTGCAGGCGAAGAGGATGGACTGCGGCCGCGCCGCGCTCGCGCCCATGTGGCTACCGCATGTTCATCGCAGGCCTTCCACCGAACGCCGATCCTGTTCGATGAAGGCGGCTAGCTCCTGTGTCGCCTGCGTGAACAACTGGAGCTGCGAGATGTCGAGCGGTTCGCTCAATCGCTGCAACAAGAGGATGTCGCGCCCTTCCGAAAAGGCCGGCCCTACCCCGCAAAAGAAAAACCCTAGCCGCCGCGCGCCTTCGACGAGCAGCGGCAGGCCCGGATCGTCGACATGGGCGGAAAGCTGCACCGCGCGCGCACCGAGACTTGCAACGTCGCTGATCGCCTGACTGAGTTGGATGGCGGCATTCGCCCCGATGGTCTCGAAGCGAATTTTCCCATAACCGCGGTCATCCACGACAAGGCTCGTGGTCGACGGCGCATTCGGCGGCGCTTCGCCGTCCACCACAGAGACGGCGACGCCGAAGCGGTCGTAGATCTCCGTCAATACATCCCGATACGCGGGGGGCGGGACGATCACGCGCGCCGGCGCCGACCCGAGGAAGCGGAACGTCAGAAGAAAGCTCTGGCGCTGCCCGGCGGTCGGCACGGGCAGATCCCTGGAATGGGAGGTTTCCGGCGCCGCGCCGAGCAGAATGGCGCAGACCGGCATGCCCGCGCGCTCGTCGTTGCGTTGCGAGAAGGTGTGGGTCGTGACGGGCTGCGCATAAACGCCGACAAGGCCGAGGCTGACGGCCTCCTGCGTGAGCCGCTCGGTCATGCGCTCGAGCAGGTGGCGGCCGCGATAGGCGGGAAGCACGACCGCTTCGCCGCGTTCGGCGATCACGGCGCCCGGCTCGCGCTCGAGCGCCACATGACCGATCACCTCACCCTGCTCGTCCCGCGTCACCACAGGGATCGTTTCTCCGCTCTCGACCTTGCGCCAGTAGCGGCGCGGAGAGAAGACCTCCCGGTGCACATAATTGTGCCCATAGACTGCGAGGAAACAACGCGCAATCGCGGCGGAGTCGCGCTCCTGCGGCAGGTCGATCTGCACCGTCCCGCTCGGCGCCGCCGTCACTTCCGCGGGGTCATCGGCGTGCGCGGCCGCTTCGCGGGAGGGATCGATCCGGCGATGAAGCGTGATTTCCCAGCCGTCGACGCCGCGCTCCCGGTACGAGAGGCCGGCGTCTCTCTGGACATGGTCGCCGAGCGACGCCACAACGGTGGTAAAGCGGGAATGGCCTTTCAGCAGCAGCCGCGCCCGAACGTCGCCGCGCGAACAGGACAGAAATATCTCGCAGCGCTCGGGCGTCGTGCGGGACTGGCAGAGCGCCCGCCATGTTTCCTCCACATCGGCGGCGATGAGGCTCGAGACCGCGGCCGGAACTCCGTCGGCGAGCGAAGCTTCGCGCACGAAGGCGCGGACAAGGTCGCCGCCCGCAGACTCCATCGGGAGTCGCAGTTCGGCGACATGATCCGGAGCGTGACCTTTGGACATTCGGATAACATCCCGTCCGACGATTGCGCGACACAAGGGTCGCGTAGCGTGACATATCTTCAGAGGCGCGGAATCGGCCTCTTCAGCCTTTCCAGTGCAACGCCGTTATCAGCGTGAAAAGCCGGCGCGCTGTGTCGGAATCAGTGTCGATCTTGCCCTTCAGCCGCTCGGCCAGAAGCTGCGCGCCTTCGTTGTGCAGGCCGCGCCGGCCCATGTCGATCGCTTCGATCCGGCTGGGCGTCGCGGTGCGGATCGCGGCGTAATAGGCGTCGCAGACCAGAAAATAGTCTTTGAGAATGCGCTTGAAGGGCGTCAGCGACAGAATATGCGTGATGACGCTCGCGCCGCTTTCGTCGCGAACGTCGAAGACCAGCTTGGCGTCCATCAGCGAGATGATAAGCGCATAGGGTCCGCCGCTATGGCCGACGAGCGCGAAGCTGTTGTCCTCAATGAGATCATAGACGGCGATCGCGCGCTCATGCTCCTGGTCGGCCGAGCCGCGCCCGATCGAATTTTCGTCGAGCGTGACTGAAATCAACCTGTTCTGCGCGCTTGCTGCGTCCACCCTACGCCCCGAGTTGATTGAGGCGGATGGAGACCGAACGCGCATGCGCCTGCAGGCCCTCGGCGTCGCCGAGCGTGACGGCGGCGGCGCCGATCGCGCGCAGCGAGTCGGCGTCGCATTTCAGGATAGACGTGCGCTTCACGAAATCGAGCACGCTGAGGCCCGAGGAGAAACGCGCCGAACGCGCCGTCGGCAAGACATGGTTGCTGCCGCCGACATAATCGCCCACCGCCTCGGGCGTATAGGCGCCAATGAAGATGGCGCCGGCGTTGGAGACGCGCGCGGCGAGGTCTTCGGCGTCCTCGCTGATGATCTCGAGATGCTCGGCGGCGATGCGGTCCGCGAGCGGCAGCGAGTCGGAAAGCTTGTTCACGAGGATAACCGCGCCATAGTCGCGCCAGGACTTGCCGGCAATCTCCGCGCGCGAGAGCGTGGTGAGGTGGCGCTCCACCGCGGCGACCGTTGCATCCGCCAGCGAGGCGTCATCGGTGATGAGGATGCTCTGCGCGGACTCGTCATGCTCCGCCTGCGCCAGCAGATCGGCTGCGATCCAGTCGGGATTGGCGGTCTTGTCGGCCAGCACCAGCACTTCCGAGGGGCCGGCGATCATGTCGATGCCGACCTGGCCGAAGACGCGGCGCTTGGCGGCGGCCACCCAGGCGTTGCCGGGGCCGACGATCTTGGTGACGGGCGCAATGGTCTTCGTGCCATAGGCCAGCGCCGCCACGGCCTGCGCGCCGCCGACGCGGTAGATTTCGTCGATGCCGGAGAGCCTGGCCGCCGCGAGCACCAGCGGCTCGACATGGCCGCCCGGAGTCGGGACCACCATCACGATGCGCTTCACGCCCGCGACCTTGGCCGGCACGACATTCATCAACACAGAAGACGGATAGGCCGCCGTGCCGCCGGGCACATAGAGGCCGACCGAGTCGAGCGGCGACCAGCGCCAGCCGAGCTCCACGCCCGCCGCGTCCCGGTAGCGCAAATCCTGCGGCCGCTGCTTTTCATGAAAGGCGGTGATGCGCTCGAGCGCGAGATCGAGCGCCGCGAGTTGCTCCTTCGAGCATTTGGCCTGCGCCGCGTCGACCTCGGCGGCGGAGACGGCGATGCCCGTCTGCGCAAGATCAATACGGTCGAAGCGCTTCGAGTAATCGATCAGCGCCTCGTCGCCGCGCGCGATCACATCCTCGATGATGAGGCGGACCGTCTCGTCGACGTCATGGGACGACTCCCGCTTCATGGCGAGCAGCGAAACGAAACGCTGTTCGAAATCAGGGGCGGCGGCGTCCAAACGCAGGGTCATTTCCATCTCCAACCGGGGGTTCCCGGCTGTCATGGCCTTGCGCGAGCGTTTTCGTCAAGTTTGTTCCCGCCCTGGCGTCTGAGCGTGTGCGCCGCGACGCGGGCTAGGCGGACTCTTCAGGGTGAGCGAGGCGCTGGCCCGCAGAGGGAATTTCATGCGTCGGCCTTGCCGCCGTCTTCCAGCGCGGCCCGATGTCGGTGAGTTGCGCCTCCACGCATTCGACGTCGAGGCAAATCGCCGCGCCGCCCGCGAAAGTCAGGTGGATCACTCCGCCGGGGGCCTCCGCGCCGGGCTCGAAGGTGACGGCCAGAAGGTCCAGAATGGCGTCCGGCTGATCGCGGGAGACACGGTTGCAGCGCACCCGCTCCACCCCCTCGAAATGAAGGCCCGAACGGCAGCGCTCCAGACGCCCCTCCATCTCCGCCTCCCAGTCGAAGCGCGAACCCACGAGCGCGAAGCGGCGCTTGCCGGGCAGATAGGTCATGTCGCCGACGCGCACGAGGGCATCCTGCAGATGCGCGGACAAAAGCGCGAGATCTTCGCTGTCGAGCGCATGGAGACGCAGAGCGGGCGCATTCTCAAGAGGTGTTACGGCCATGCTGATCCTCCCTGACCGCGATATGGAGAGGGCTGGCGCAACGCACAACCCCACACGGGAGTCGGCCCTCAATCCTGAAACGGATTATGCACCAGGATCGTGTCGTCGCGCTCGGGGCTCGTCGAGAGCAGCGCGACGGGAGCGCCGATCAGCTCTTCGACGCGGCGGACATATTTGATCGCCTGCGCCGGGAGATCGGCCCAGCTGCGCGCGCCGCTGGTCGTCTCCTTCCAGCCGGGATAGCTCTCATAGACGGGCGTCACCCGCGCCTGCGCCGATTGCGAGGCCGGCAGGCGGTCGATGCGCGAGCCGTCCAGCATGTAATGCGTGCAGATCCTGATCTCGTCGAAGCCGTCGAGAATGTCGAGCTTGGTCAGCGCGATGCCGTTGATGCCCGAGGTCTTCACCGCCTGACGCGTCAGCACGGCGTCGAACCAGCCGCAGCGGCGACGACGCCCTGTGTTGGTGCCGAATTCATGGCCGCGGTCGCCGATGAGTTCGCCGATGGCGTCATGCAACTCGGTGGGAAACGGCCCGCCGCCGACGCGCGTCGTATAGGCCTTGGCGATGCCCAGCACATAGCCGATGGCTCCTGGCCCCAGCCCTGAGCCGCTCGCGGCCGAGGCGGCGACGGTGTTGGAGGACGTCACGTAAGGATAGGTGCCGTGGTCGACGTCGAGCAGCACGCCCTGCGCGCCCTCGAAGAGGATGCGCTTGCCCGCGCGACGCTGGTCGTCGAGCAGATCCCACACGGCGTCCATGAATGGCAGGATTTTCGGCGCGACCGAAAGCAGTTCCTCGCGAACGGTCGCGGAGGCGATCTCGGCCAGACCGAGGCCGCGGCGCAGCGGATTGTGATGGGCAAGCACGCGAGCGATCTTGTCGTCGAGCGTATCGGGCTCGGCGAGGTCCATCAGGCGGATCGAGCGGCGACCGACTTTGTCCTCATAGGCCGGGCCAATGCCGCGCTTGGTGGTGCCGATCCTGGCGCCGCCGCCGGCCCCCTCTTCGCGATAGGCGTCGAGTTCGCGATGCAGGGAGAGGATGAGCGGCGCGTTTTCGGCGACCTTGAAGTTGGCGGGAGTGATCGCCACGCCCTGCTCCCGAAGCCGGTCGATCTCTCCCACAAGAAAGTGGGGATCGACGACGACGCCATTGCCGATGACGGAGAGCTTGCCCGGCCGCACGATGCCCGACGGCAGCAGCGCCAGCTTGTAGGTCACCCCGTCGATGACGAGCGTATGGCCGGCGTTGTGGCCGCCCTGGAAGCGCACGACCACGTCCGCCTCCAGCGACAGCCAGTCGACGATCTTGCCCTTGCCCTCGTCGCCCCACTGGGCGCCGACCACCGCCACATTCGCCATGATGCTTCTTCGCGCTGCCAAAAAACGACAAAAGCCCCCCGCGGTAACGCGAAGGGCTCGTTACGGGCGGGGTTTAGCGCAGGAACGCCGGGCGGTAAAGGCCCGGCCGTGCGCCCCGCCTGCCGGAACTTCGCGGGCGCTCGCCAGTTGGCTGTAGTCTCCAGAAAGGGCCTCGACATGACCGCAGCCGCCTCAGACCGCGTTCAGAACCACACCAGCGACGCCGTGAACCGCATGATCCATGAGGAGATGCTGGAGCGGCTCGTGTATTTCGCGCTGCATCCGGGCAAGATCGGCGAGCGTCTGGCCGAACTGGACCGGGAATGGGACGTCGAGCGGGCGCTGGAGGCCAACGCCGCAACAGTTGCGCTTGGCGGTCTCGCGCTCGGACTGACGGCGAGCCGGCGCTGGCTCGCCCTGCCCGTGGCCGCCGCCGGTTTCCTGCTTCAGCATGCATTGCAGGGCTGGTGCCCGCCGCTTCCCGCGCTGCGGCGGCTCGGGTTCCGCACGAGCCATGAGATCGAACAGGAGCGTTACGCGCTGAAGGCGCTGCGCGGCGATTTCCACAAGGTGGACGAGGCGATGGAGCGGCTCCAGGCGGCGGTCGACCGCAGGGGCGACGCGGGCGAGGCGCGCGCCTGAGCCCATCGCCGCGATTGAAGAACTGTTGCGAACTTATATGATTGCGAAGACGGCGCGGATGTTTTGCGCCTCTATTTCGGGGATACGGCATGTTCCGCTCGTCGCGCATTTTCATCGCCGCGGTTGCATTTCTGCCCGCCTTCGCCTTCGCGCAGGAATCGATCAAGGTTCAGCGGCTCGCCTTCAGGGACGGGCGCGCGACCGTCCGGGGCAGCGTCACCGGCTATTCGTCGACCGACTATGTTTTTCCCGCCGGCGCGGGCGAGTCGATCCGGGCGAAGCTCAAGACGAGCAAGGCCTATTTCAATCTCCTCGCCCCGGGCTCGACCGACGAGGCTTTCTTCGTCGGCTCGACAAGCGGCAATTCATATGAAGGCGTCGCCCCCACGAGCGGCGACTACAAGGCGCGGGTCTATCTCATGCGCAACGAAGCAAGGCGCGGAACGAGCGCCAGATACACGTTGACCATCGCCGTGGGCACAACCCGCGCGACCGACGAGAAAGGCCCCGATTTCGCCGACGGCCTCACCGGCGGGCCCGATTACTGGGAAGTGAAGGGCGTCCCGGCCGGCGACACGCTGAAAGTGCGCGCGACGCCGTCGCCCAAGGGCAAGCTCGTCACGCAGGTCGGCAATAGCGCCGTGATGAAAAACCAGGGCTGCAAATTGACGCGCGGCCAGCGCTGGTGCCGTGTCGAAGACGGCTCGGGGCGCTTCGGATGGGTGAATGGCAAGTATTTGCGGGAAGCGGCGTGGCCGCCGAGGTGACGACGTATCACGCCCGGTGATAGGGATGCCCGGATAAAATCGTCATCGCGCGATAGATCTGCTCCGCCGCCAATATGCGCACGAGCTGATGCGGCAGGGTCATTGCGCCGAAGGAGAAGACCGCCGTCGCGCGAGCGCGCACGCTTTCGTCGAGACCCTCGGAGCCGCCGATCGCGAACCAGACCGCCTTTCGTCCGGCATCCCGCTCGCGGCCGATGAAGCCTGCGAAGGCCGCGCTGTCCGCCGCCTTGCCGCGCTCGTCGAAGACGATCAGCGCCCCGTCGGAGGGGAGCGCGACAAGCATCTCCTCGCCTTCGCGCGCCATGCGCTCGGCGGGGCTTCTGGCTTTGCTCTCGTCGATTTCCTTGAGGTCGAGCCCTTCGAGCCCGATGCGCCGCAACGCGGCGATGCGCTCGGCGTAGCGCGCGTAGATCTCTCTTTCGGGACCGGCCTTCAGCCGGCCCACGCAGATCAGTCCCAGTCGCACGGCGTGCCTATCGGACGCTTATCGCGTCAAACAAGCCGCATCTCCACGGGCCGGTCGCCGCCCCACATCTTCTCGAGGTTGTAGAATTGACGTACCTCGGGACGGAAAATGTGGATGATGACGTCGCCGGCGTCGATCAGCACCCAGTCGCACTGGGGCACCCCCTCGACGCGGGGCGTGACGCCCGCCGCCTTCATGGCCTTGATCGCCTTGTCAGCGACAGCGCCGACATGCACGGTCGAACGTCCCGTCGCGATGATCATCTCATCGGCGAGGGCTGTCTTGCCGCGCAGGTCTATGGAGATGACATCCTCGGCTTTCGTTTCGTCCAGCGCCTTGAGGACATCTTGCACGATCGAACCGGAAAGCGGCGCAGCGGCGCCGATCTTCGGCTGGGGGGCGAGACCCGCCCCCGGATGAACACTTGTCGACAGCGTTTCAACCCTCATGCTTCGCGGCCCCTATGCCCAGCCACCATAGGAGGATGGGACCGTTTGTCGCGGAATGCAATGGGGAAGCGCCGGCGCCCCCTGCGCCAGGCAGAAAAAAACCCGGCATACACGCCGGGTCTTTGAGGCAGTTCGGGCTAATCGAGAGGCGGGAGGAACCTCAAAGCCGGAACAAGTTCAGACTATCTCAAATTGGGAAAAATGCTCGCGCCTTTTTTTCCTGCGGACCCGCTCACGTCCCAAAAAACCTCGACGCACCGCGGATGGAACATTGTTTCTAGAGTCTGCGCCAAGGTCAGAGGGGCCCAAATACTCCACTGATTTCGTATGTTTATGGCGGCGCTTTCCGCGCGCCGCAGTCGGGCGTGGCGCGAAAGCAACACAGGTTGGAATTGTGGCTCAAGGGGCCCCCGCCACCCTCGGACTGCGTGAAATCAGGGAATCAGCACCATAGACCCCGCCGTCTGACGCGATTCGAGGGCGGCATGGACCTTCTCCGCCTCGGCGAGCGGGAAGCTCTCTGGCGGGTCGATGGTCAGATGGCCGCGTTTGATCGCGTGGATCATATCCTCGGCCATGTCCTCATAATCCCCGCGCCTGGCGGTATGGTTGAAGAGCGAGGGCCGCGTGGCGTAGAGAGAGCCCTTCTGGGCCAGCAGGCCCATGTCGAAGGCCTCGATCGGCCCCGACGCGGAGCCGAAGCTTACGAACATGCCGAAGGGTTTCAGGCAATCGAGCGAGGCCGGGAAGGTCGCGCGCCCGACGCCGTCATAGACGACATCGCAGAGCCGGCCCCTGGTGATCTCATTCACGCGCTCGGCGAAATTCTCCTCGCGGTAGAGGATCGTGTCCCTGGCGCCGGCCTTGCGCGCGATCTCCGCCTTCGCGGGCGACCCCACCGTCGCGATGACCTTGGCGCCGAGGGCGCTCGCCCATTGGCAAAGGAGCTGCCCGACGCCCCCGGCTCCGGCGTGCACGAGCACGCGATGGCCCTTCTTCACCCGGAACGTCCGGCGCAGCAGATAATGCGCGGTCAGCCCCTTGAGCATCATCACGGCGCCCTGCTCGTAACTGAGGGACTTCGGCAGATGGATCACTGACTCCGCGGCGATGTTGCGCGCCTCGCTGTAGCCGCCGAGCGCCCCGACATATGCGACGCGGTCGCCCTCCTCGAACTCCTTCACGCCCTCGCCGACCGCAGTCACCTGCCCGGCGCCCTCATGGCCCGGGACGAAAGGATATTCGGCCGGATAGGCGCCGGTTCGGCGGTAGATGTCGATGTAGTTGACCCCGATGGCGCGATGGCGGATCTGCACCTCGCCCGGCCCCGGGGCCGCCAGCTCCACATCCTCGAGCTGCAGGGCCTCCGGGCCGCCCGGCCGGTGCACGCGGATCGCCTTCACCATCGCAACCTCCAACTCGCCGCCCTCAGTGGGGCGACCCTCTCATATTTAGGGTCACAGGCCTAAATCCCAATACTGTCGCGCCTATGACGGAATTCGCCCGAGGCCGGCCTCACCGGCGAGCCGATTGGCCGCCAGAAAACTCGTGGCGCCCGACACTCGCCCTCACGGACAGGCGCCGCTATAACAGTCGCAGCATCAGGAGTCCTGTTATGACCGAGCATTCCGCGCCGGATGGCGCGATGACGAAGACCGACATTCTCGTGGCCGGGGCCGGCTCGACCGGCCTCGCCGCCGCGCTCGCCTTCGCGCGCTCGGGCGCGAAAACGACGCTGGTTGGCCGCATCCCCCCGCCTCTGCCGGGCCGCACCGTTGCGCTTTTCGAGGCCTCGGTCCGCTTTCTCGACGCGCTGGGCGCGCTGGAGCGCGTGAAGGCGCTCGCCTGCCCGGTCGAGGCGATCCGCATGATCGACGACACCGACCAGCTCTTCCCCGTGCCGGAGCTGACGCTGCGCGCCAGCGAAGTCGACCTGCCGGCGCTAGGCGTCAACGTCTCCAACGACGAGCTGGTGGGCGTGCTCCTCGATCTCGTGCGCGCGCAGCCCGAGATCGAGCTGATCGAGGCCGACATCGCCGACTACGAGCTGAACGGAGCGGGCGCCGCGGCGATCCTCGCGGACGGGCGCCGGATCGAAGCCGACTTCATCGTCGCCGCCGACGGCCGCAACAGCCGCGCGCGCGCCGTCGCCGGCATAGACGTGAAGGAATGGACCTATCCGCAGGTGGCGCTGACCATGATGCTGCGCCACGAGTTCCCGCATGACAACATGTCCACCGAGTGGCACACGCGCTCGGGCCCGTTCACGCTGGTGCCCCTGCCCGCGCGCGAGGATGCGCCGCACCGCTCCAGCCTTGTGTGGCTGATGAGCGTCGCCGACGCCCGCCGGCGCCTCGCCAAGCCGCGCGAGGAGCTGGAATATGAGATCGAGGACTATGCGAAGTCCGAATTCGGCGCGATGAAGGTCGAGAGCGACATCGGCCAGTTCCGCATGGGCGGAATGCAGGTGTCGCAGCACGCGAAGGGCCGCCTCGCTCTCGTCGGGGAGACCTGCCACGTGTTCCCCCCGATCGGCGCGCAAGGTCTGAACCTGAGCCTGCGCGACGTCGCCGACCTTGAAGACTGCTTGGCGAGCGTCGACCTGCGCAATGAGCGGGAACTCTCCCGCGCCCTGGCGCGCTACGACCGCCACCGCCACGCCGACATCGGCTTTCGCACCAATGGCGTCGACGTGCTGAACCGCTCCCTCATCATTCCCTATCTGCCCGTCGATCTTTTCCGCGGCGCGAGCTTCATCGCCGTCGCGACGCTCGGACCGCTGCGCCGCGCCGTCATCCGCGAGGGCGTGCTGCCCCACCTCGTGCTGCCGCGTCTGATGCGCAAGCCGGCAGGCGAAGCGCGGGCGGGGTGAGAGTCCGGGCGGGGCCCGCACTCAGCGGCGCCGCTCACTGGCTTTTGCGGAATCCGAAGATGGCGTCGGAAGCCGAATAGTACCAGCCGCCTGCGTTCATGGAGACGCTGCTCAAAAAATACCCTTCCGGGGGCGCGAACTGGAAGACATTGGGATAATGCGTCGCGCCGAGCGTCGGAATCTGGCCGGTCTGCGTTTTATCCTGGAACGTGAAGTTTACATAATAGACGCCACCGGTAGAATCGTATTGCCCGTCGACAGCGACAATTGGATTTGTCGAAGGCACTTTCACGCCCTGATAATAGAGGTTTATGGAGCCATTGTATTTGTTCTGAGGCGGGGGAACTTTCGGCGGCGGCTGGTTGAGATAGAGCGTTCCCGAATAGGGCGTCGTCGTGCCGTCTTGATAGGACGAATCGGCGCCGAGGACCGTCGCCAGCGAACTCGGATCATCCCACTGAACGAATAGGTCGATGCTGGCCAGGTCCACCAGGGTGGGTGCGCCGGGCGGATTGAGATGCGTGCCGTAAGTCGGATTGTTGAAAATCTCAGTGGCCGCGTAGAAGACCTCGGTCCTGGGCGTAATGAACGAGATCGGCCCCGGGTATTTTACAGGATCGAAATATTTCCACAGTTCCCTGAAATTCAGAACGTTAAGTTGCATGAAGCGCTTTACTTTATTGACCGGATTGAACGCCACAGTCCCGTTCTGCGATGTGGCTTTCGTGATGCTGGCGGCGATCGCGGCGGCGACCCATTTGTCGACATAGGCCCCGTAATTGTTCAGATGCGTTTGCAACTCATTGAGGTTGCAGAATTTTCCCAGGACGCCGTCGCGGAGCAACCCGAGATGGAGGTTCGCCATCTGGGCGTAAAGCGGCAGCAGCAGGATTTCGTCCCCCTGCTGTTGGAACGCGGCCGACGCGCCTATGAAATATATATTGGCGGCCGTCCATGTGCTTTGCGGATCCTGGCCGTTGGGAGAAAGCTTGTCGACGGATCCTGTGTAGTCTGCGACGACGCCGTAGAGGCCGTCCCCCAGCGCAACGGTGCCGAGACTTGCCTGAACCCTGTTGAAGGCGGCGGCGCTCAGCTTGGAATTTAGCAGGTCCTCAACCCGATCCTTGATCTCCGACCAGACGTCCTGCTTCGTCTGCGGCCAGAATATCTGGACGATCGCGCTCAGAAATTCCCCAATGTAAGGGATTTGATCCAGCGCCTTCTCAACGGTCGTCTCGACGCCGCGGCTCCAATTGTCGTCCATGATTTTCTCCAAGCGTTCGGGCAACTGCGATAAATATTGGGCGAGGCTAAACTATAACTTGGCGTTAGCAATGGATTTTTGACACGTCGGCCGTCTCCGGCGCCGGCTTGCCAGACGACGACCTTCCCCTACCTCCCGCCTTCGCGAGGACGAGGGGAGCGAAGGATGCGGACGCGACGCAATTACAGCTTCATCGCACAGGCGGCGCTGATCGGGACGATGCTGATCGCCGTTGACTTCAGCCTCTATGAGGCCGTGCGGCACATGCTGCGCTGATCAGGGATCGACGGGCAGCGCGTCTCCCGCTGCGTGGGCCGCGATCCACTTGCGAAGCTCCGCCACATGGTCGCGCTCTTCGTGGGCGAACTCCTTCGCGAGGATTTTCGTCTCCGGGTCGTCGGTCGTGTCATGAACCGACTGATAGTAATCGAGCCCCGCAACCTCTGCCTGAAGCGCGATGTTGAGGGCCTCTTCGCGGCCGATGAAGGGGTCCGCGCCCCAGATGGCCGCGCTTTCCGGGCTTTCGAGGTCGGGCCAGACGAACTCGTTCGCGTGAAGCTGTGGCACGTCCCGGAAGCCGGCCCGCGCCTTTGCATCGGCGAGGTGGAGCCGCGAATAATCTGACAGGCGGCGAAAAAGTTTGCTCACCTTCGCATTGCCATTCGTCGCCATTGCGTCGGCAAGCTGGCCGAACCGCATCGCGGCCTCCGACTCGAGCTGGATGGCGTGGGCGAGAAAATCTTCCACCTTCATGGCCGGGGGCCCCTTTGCTTGAAGGTCCGCGCGAAAAATAGCGGCGGGAGCTTTAATTATCGCCCGCCGTCCCCGGTTCTCAAAGTCCATTCGGTGGGCGTGTCGCCTCGATTGACGGCGCCTCACTCCGCGGCGATGCCGATTTTCTTTTCTTAGGTCGTCGCATGCGCGGATTGTCGCGGCTATTCATCGAGAGAGAGCAGCCCGGCGTCGCCGCCGAAGGAGGCGGTGTTGAGCGTCACCGTCGTCTCGCGGAGGAAGCGGCGCAGATATTCCGGCCCGCCCGCCTTCGGACCCGTGCCGGAAAGTCCGAAGCCGCCGAAAGGCTGCCCGCCGACGACGGCCCCGATCATATTCCGGTTGATGTAAATGTTTCCGGCCGGCGCGCGCCGCGCAAGTCCAAGAATGCGCGCCTCGATGCGCGTATGCAGCCCCATGGTGAGGCCGAAGCCGCTCGACGCGATTTCCTCGACCAGCGCCTCGAACCGTCCCGCGCGCCAACTCGCGACATGCAGGACGGGACCGAATATCTCGTCGCGCAAATCGGACGGGCGATCGAGTCGGATGACGCAGGGCGGAACGAAACTTCCCTGTCCCGGGACGTCGCCCGCATAAAGCAGGCGGCCGGCGGCGCGCTGTTTCGCGACATAGGCGTCAAGCTTTGCTTTCGCCTCGAGGTCGATCACCGGCCCCATATGCACGCCAGCTTCGCGCGGATCGCCGATGCGCAGTTCCATCGCCGCGCCGATGACCGCCTCGATCAAAGATGGCGCGATCTCCTCCTGCACGCAGAGGAGCCGCAGGGCGGAGCAGCGCTGGCCCGCCGAGCGAAAGGCGGAGGCGAGAACGTCGTCGACCACCTGCTCGATGAGCGCGGTCGAATCCACGATCATGGCGCTGATCCCGCCCGTCTCGGCGATGAGCGGCGCAATGGCGCCTTCGCGCGCGGCCAGCGCGCGGTTGATGCGCTGCGCGACCTCGACAGAACCGGTGAAGACGACGCCCGCCGTGAGCGGATCAGCGACGAGCGCGGCGCCGACATCTCCCCCGCCCGGCGCCATTCGCAGGACTTCGCCAGGAACGCCGGCTTCATGCAGCAGCGCGGCGGCCATCGCGGCGATGAGCGGCGTCTGCTCGGCGGGCTTGGCGACGACGACGTTGCCCGTGACCAGCGCCGCTGCGACCTGTCCAAGGAAGATCGCCAGCGGAAAATTCCACGGCGAGATGCAGACGAAGACGCCGCGCCCGCCGTAACCGAGGCGATTGTCTTCCCCAGTTGGGCCGGGAAGCTTCGCTTCTGCGCAGACGAGCCGGGCCTGCCCCGCATAGTAGCGGCACATGTCCGCAGCCTCGCGCACTTCGGCGAGCGCGTCGTCCAGCGTCTTACCGGCTTCGCTCTGCAGAAGCGCAATGAAGGCGCCGCGCCGCGCCTCGATGAGATCGGCCGCCTGTTCCAGCATTCGGGCGCGCGTTTCGACGGGCGCGGCGTTCCAGCGCGGAAAGGCCTTTGCGGCGGTGAGCATCATGGCGCGCGCGTCCTTCGCCTCCGTCTCGCAGACTTTGCCGACGACGGCGCCGTCTATCGGCGAAATAGCGTCGCGCAGCGCATTCCGGGACGCTGCGCCGGGCCGCGCTTCATGTGGCCCCTGCGCGGCGGCGATCTCATCGCAGAGCGCCGCAAGCGCCTTGCGGTCGCCGAACTCGACGCCCTGCGAATTGGCGCGCAGCGGCTGATAGATCTGTGCTGGCATGAGCAGGCGCGGATGGCGCGCGTGGGCGGCGTCGCCGATCATCTTGAGAGGATCGAAGATCAAAGCCGCCTCGGGTGCGTCGGGATCGGCGGCGCGGGCGACGAAAGAGGAATTGGCGCCGTTCTCGATGAGGCGGCGCACGAGATAGGCGAGAAGATCGCGATGCGGCCCGACCGGCGCATAGACGCGCACGGGCGCGTCGCTCATCCCGGCGAGCGCCTCGTACAGCGCATCGCCCATGCCGTGCAGTCGCTGGAATTCGTAGTCCCGGCGCCCGCCGGCGCTCGTCAGGATCTCCGCAACGCTACGGGCGTTATGGGTCGCAAATTGCGGATAGATGCGCGTTTCATCCAGCAGCTTCGCCGCGCAGGCGTCGTAGTTGAGGTCCGTCATCGCCTTGCGCGTGAAGACCGGATAATCGGCGAGCCCGCGCTCCTGCGCGCGCTTGATCTCGCTGTCCCAATAGGCGCCCTTCACCAGCCGCAGCATGAAGCGGCGGCCATGCGCCGTGGCGAGCGCGGACACGTAGTCGATCACCGCGCCTGCCCGCTTCTGATACGCCTGCACGGCGAGGCCGAAACCCTCCCATCCTGCGAGCGATGCGTCCGCGACAACGCGCGCGATCACGTCGAGAGAGAGCTCCAGCCTGTCGGCCTCCTCCGCGTCGATGGTGAAGGCCAGATCGCGCGCCTTGGCGAGGTGCGCAAGCTCCAGAACGCGCGGCGGCAGTTCCCGCAGCACGCGCTCGCGCGAGATCGCCTCATAACGAGGATGCAGGGCCGAAAGCTTGACCGAAATGCCGGGACGGCCCGGCAGCGGCGCCTCGCCCGCTTGCGCGCCTATGGCCCGGATGGCGTTTGCGTAAGCCTCGAAATAGCGCTCCGCATCCCTGGCGCTGCGCGCGCCCTCGCCCAGCATGTCGAAGGAGAAGCGCTCGCGGCGGTCCTGCGCACGCGCGAGCGCGTCCTCGATCGTCTCGCCGAAGACAAAATGCGCGCCCATGAGCCGCATGGCCTGACGCGCGGCGACGCGCAGCGCGGGAAGGCCGATGCGCCGGGCAAGATCGGCGACGAGGCTGTGGGGTTCGCCCTGCCCCACCAGCCGCGCCGAGAAGCCGAGAGCGAAGGCGCAAGCCTGCACGAGCACCGTGTCGGACGACGACTCGTGATGCGAAAAATCTCCGGCCGTGAGTTTGTCTGCGATGAGCGCGTCGGCCGTCGCATCGTCCGGGACGCGCAGGAGCGATTCCGCCAGCGCCATGACCGCGAGGCCTTCTCGCGAGGAGAGCGAGAATTCGTGCAGGAAATCCTCGACGCCGCCGAGCGCGCTGTGCTCGGCGCGCATGCCGCGAACCAGCGCCAGCGCCTTCGCCTCGACCGTACCGGGCGATCCGCCGTCGCCGCGCGCCTGCAGGAAGGCGGAAGCAAAGGCTTCGTCCGGCGGCGCATAGGTTGCGGCGAAAGGCTGCGGTATTGGGTTCATGGCGGCGGCCCGGGCGAATGCCTACATGCAGCATATGGGAAGCGGCGGCGCGTCCGGCAAATGGAGGGGATTTTATGAGCGCAATGCGTTTTGCGGCTCTCGTCGGGGCTCTGGCGTTTCTAAGCACACCGGCGGCGGCGCAGACAATCTCGTGGGACGGCGCGACCTGGCTTGTCGAGGACATCGCGGGGCGCGGCGTCATCGACAATGCGCAGACGACCCTGGTCATCGGCCCTGATGGGAAAACATCGGGTTCGACAGGCTGCAACCGCTTCATCGGAAAGGCGACGATCGCGGGGGATCGCATTCGCTTCGGACAGATGGGCGTCACGCTGCGCGCCTGTCCGCCAGCGCTCGGCGATCAGGAACGCAAATTCCTGACCGCGCTGAAGCAGGCCCGCGCGGCGCGATTAGACGCGATGGGCCGACTGCAGATCCTCTCGGAAAGCGGCGAGGCGCTGCTGACCCTTACAAGACTGTGAGCGCTAGATCTTGTCGCCCTCGGCGCCAGGCGTCACGCAGCGCCAGCGGGTGACCTGCACATTGGGGTGCTCGCCCGACCACTGGGCGATGTAAGGCATGGCCTGCATCATGCAGTTGCGCGTGGAGCCGGTGCGGGATTCGAGCATGAGCTTGCGCTCGTCACAGGCGGCGGGTTGAGCCAGCGTGCAGACAGTGAGGATGAGTTCGACGAAATTCATCGGCAACCCCTTGCATGAGCGCCGCCAAAACCGGCGGCGCTTGACTTGAAGCAAGGGTAATGCCGATCAGAGGGGCGTCAATATCTCGCCCTTGCCATAGACCGCCGTATCGCCGCCAAAACGCCGAAGCTTTACCGAGAGAAGCGATGCAGCGGCGGCGCTGTCTGCCTTCAGGCTGCGGGCGAGAAGGCGCGCAAAAGTAAGCTCTTGCGGACCGCAGTCGAGGTATGTCGCGGAGAGCTTAGGATGCTTGGCCAGCACCAGCGAGCCGCGCTTGTTGAGGTAGCCGACGCGGCCCGCCGTCTTGCCCAGCGCGATGATCGTGCCAGCGATGAGGCGCGAGCCCAAATCTTCGCCAGCGTCGCCTTCGATAATCAGAATGCCGCGCCGCAGCCGGTCGCCCGCCCGCGCGCCGGCCTTGCCGCGCACCACGACACGGCCGCCCGACATGCCGGCGAGTTCGCCCGCGAGCGGCGCGGCGAGAAGCTCACACGCGTCGCCCTTGATCTCGATATGCGCGCCCTCATTGCCGGAAGCCGCATAGGCGCCAGCGCTGCCCGCGACCGTGATCTTGCCGCCCTTGGCGAGGCGACCGAGCTGCAAGCCGACGTCGCCATCGACATGGAGGGAGAAGCCAGGCAGCAGCTTCGCGCCAACGAGATCGAAGCGCGATGAGCCGCCCTCATAGCGCAGCGTCTTCAGATCGCCTTGGGCAATCTTGAACAGGTCGCCTACCTTGATCGAGGCGCGCGTCGTGCCGATCTCGATCTTCTCGATGTCGGCGAGCGATTTGCCGGCGAGACGGTCGGGCGTGAGCGCGGAAAGATCGACGCGCTGCGGCGGCTCCTGACGGAGCGTGAAGGTGAAAGCCGTCACGGCAGCAAATCCTTCAGATGATAGTGGAACGGGCCTAGCTTGCCGCCGTAGTTGCCGGCGCCGACGCGCTTGGCGCCCTTTTCCGGCCCCATGTCGATGATCGCCTTCAGACCCGCGCGCATGGCGACGCGAACCGCCTCGTCGGTGAGGCCGTCGATCACGATTTCGAGCGTGCAGCCGATGTCGTCCTCGAGCGCCGTCCTGGTCACGCCCTTCAGCGTCGGGCAATAGGCGTCGTTGGTGGAGGCGCTCATGCCCTTGTATTGCGAACCGACCTTGGAGCCCGAGCGAACGATGCCGCCGGGAAACGGCATGATCGCGTCCGGCACGGCGTGGATCGCCTCGACGCCCGCTTCCGTCGCGCGCATGGTCGATTCCCAATCGGCGCCCATGATCAGCAGATTGCCGCCGCCGACGCATTTCTTCAGCACGCCGACCTGGCTCTCGACGAAGAACTCTCCGTCCATCACCGGCACGCGCCAGAAGCGGCGTCCGTCGATCGCCTTCGACATCTGCCATTTGTCGCCGAACTGGCGCATGGAGTCGCCGACCTTGATCTTCAGATCGCCGTCGAACGCCGAATAGAGCGCCGTGCCGGGGCACGTCAGAATGCACTGGCCGACGCGATTGACGAGCGCCTTCTCGGCGCCCTTGGCGGAGAAGGCGAAAAACAGCAGGCGCACGCCGGGGCGGCCATCCGGCGTCTCGTCTTCGGAGAGCTCCGCGTCAATGCCCGCCTCGCAATCGCAGCCGATGACGGAGGTGGCGTAGCCCGTCGCCGTGGCGGCGGCCTGATTGGCCCATTTGCGCGTGGGGGCCGTGATGATCAGCCCCGTCGCAGCCATGGGGAACGCTTCGGCGAAACTGTCGTCGATGCGCACGCCATTGCGAACTATTCCTTGCATGCAACCTCCGCAAAGGCGTCCTTGTGCGGCAGAGCGGCGTCGGGCACGTCGAAGATGCCGCGCGGCAGGCCGTAAAGCTCGGCGTAATAGGCGTCGAGACGCTTGTTGATGTTGTTGTCGAAGCGCGGCGCGATGTGCAGCGTCTTGCCGCGCTTGTAATGCGACACCTCGCCATTCTTCACGACGAGATCGCCGTCCTTGTAGACGTAAGCCGCCTTGCGGAACATGCCGGCGACGTCGCGGCTCTTCTTGTAGACGGCGATGTCCGCGATGGCGCCCGGCGCCAGGGAGCCGCGATCCGTGAAGCCGAAAAGCTTCGCGGCGCCGGAGCGGCTCATCTGCGCGATCTCGTAATAATTGTACTCGCGCTTGAGCGAGGGCAGCGTCGTGTGCTCGAGAGCCTCGGCCGGCAGACGCGACATCATCTCGGCGCGCAGCTCGGCGCTCATCAGCAGCGCGAAAAGCTCCGGATAGGCCGTGAAGGGCCCGCCATTGGGATGGTCGGTCGTGAAGAACACCTGCTCGGGATTCTTGATCAGCAGGAACAGCTCCAGGCCCGCCGCCCACTGGATCGCGTTGTAGTAGTTCGAGATCTTGTAGGCGTAAGGCACGACGCCGCCGCCATTGGCGTCGCCGTCGAAGATCGCGCCCTTCCTGGGGCTGCCACCGGGCATGCTGTTGAACTGCTTCAGCACGTCGGAGGAGATCGTCACCGTCTGCGAGAACATCACCTGCCCCACATCGACCGTGATGTTGGGATTGGCGTTGATCTTCTCGGCGAAAACGGCCGCGGCGGAGGAGAAGGCGTTCGAGCCTTCCTTGCCATAGGCGTAGAACTGCACATGGGCGAGATGCATCGGCAGGCCCTGCGCCGCGTCGATCGTGTCGAGCGCGGTCTGGACGTTGCCGGCGATGCCGAGATTGTTCATGTGCAGATGCAAAGGATGGGGAATGCCCACCGCCTGCGTCGCCTTCTGCAACGTCTGGAAAATCTGGCGCGAGGTGAGGCCGTAGAACGGCACCTCGTCGTCGAGCCCGAAGGCGCGCATATTCTCCTTGAACGACTCGCAGCCGCCGGGATTGATGCACTTCAGACCCAGCGAGCGCACGCTGCCGACCGTCTGCGCCACATAGTCGTTGATCGCGCTTTCCGGCTCGCGCGCGCGGATTTGGCGCAGCAGGAAGTCGTCATTGCCCAGAACCGTCAGCGCGCCCTTGTCGATGATCGGCACGTCGTTGAGTTCGAGATGCGTCTGCAGCGAATGATGCGGCGCCATCGCCGGTTCGATGACCGTCGTGAAGCCCATCTGCGCATAGAGGCGCCCGGTCTCATAGGTCGACCATTTGGCGGTCGAGAGCGGCGTGTTGGCGAGGCGCGCGCGAATGCCGCGATGCAGCTCGGGGAGCAGCAGGCGCGCGGTGTTCACATTACCGCCGGCGATGTGCGAGTGAATGTCGATCGCGCCCGCCATGACGACATGGCCCGAGCAGTCGATGTCCTCATCGGCCTTGCCGCCCGCCGGGGGCGCAACGATCTTTCCGTCCTCGAACCAGACGTCGCCGACGCTGTCCTTGCCCGTCGCCGGATCGACGACATGGCCGCCACGCAGAACTGTCAGCACGGCGAAACCTCCGAAACTTGCGCCATGATGGCGTCGATGACTTGCGCGACGGTGGGCGCGTCCGACGGCGCCGTGGCCGTGCGCAGCGTCATGCCGCCCGTCTCCTGGGCCATGAGCACGGCGTCATGGGTGACGCCGGGCTGGCCGACTTCAATGAATAGACCGCGCGCGGGGGCGGCGCCCGCGGGGGCGAGCGTGATGAGAGGAATGTCGCTGCGCGTCCACGACGGCGCCTCGCCGTCGAAGGCGGAAATCCACATCGCCGCGTCGGCCTCGCCGCTGTCGATGAGGCGGCTCGCCTCGAAGCGCCAGGGATCGTGCTCGGGATAGCCGCGGCCGAAGCCCGTGCGCGGCGGAAAGCCCGTCATCCAGCCGGACGCCTGGGTGACGCCCGCAGCGCCGGCGCGCGCGCCGATATGGAGGCCGGTGAAGCGCGTCGTGACGTTGAGATCGGTGACGAGCGCCTGCATCATCTCGATCGCGAGCGCGTCGAGGCCCACGGCCGACGCCCAGACGAAACAGCCAAACTTCGCGTCCTTCAGAGTCTGCGCGAGGCCGTCGACAAGTTCGAGCTTGGCGGCCTCGAGATTGACGCGACGGCCGCCGACGCGGGCGCGCCACACGGCGAGAACGCCAGAAATTTCCTCAAGCGTCGCGGGAATGATCCTGGCGCCGGGGACGGCTTTCGCCTCCTCCGCATCGGGTCCGAGCCAGATGACCTGGCGCGGCTTGCCGGCGTGCGTCCCATGAACCGGCGCCTGCTCCAGCGCGAGGCGCTCCAGCATGCCCGGCCATTGTTTGGTCAGACCGGGGCCGACAAGGATCACGACGTCGGCGCGCACGCGCGCTTCATTGGCGGTCGTCGTGAACATGCCGAAGGAGCGCTTCACGTCGAGATCGGCCAGCAGATCTCGCGAGGCCAGATGGTCGAAGGCGCCGCGCAGCCGCTCGGCCAGAAGAATCGCCGCCCGGGCGCCGGGGACGTCCGCGCCAAGCCCCGCGACAAGCGGAAATTTCGCGCCACTCAAAATGCTCGCCGCCTGCCTGTAGGCGTCGTCGAGCGCAATCGCCTTGCCGTCGAGCGTGGCTTTGCTCATCCGCTTCCTGCCCCGTGCCGCCGTTGCGGTCGTTATCTTCACCGCGCGCGTTTGACGCCGCGCGGGCCGGAGTCGCCCTCGCATCGCCGTCAGCCCGAGGAAAACTCAAGGATTTTTGCTTGACGCGCTTCCGAACAAGCTGCCGGAAGGCGCGCTATGCCTAGCAGCCGTCACGCCCTGTGTCGAGACGGCAGGCCGTCGCAACCATCAAGGCCGGGAAGTTATGCCCGTCAGGATAAGCAGGCGTGGTGGCGAGATTTACGCGCCACGTGGGGGGAGGTCAGTCCACGGCCACGATCACGTCCGAGGATTTGACGATCGCCTTGACCTTGGCGCCCGGGACAAGCCCAAGATCCTCAACCGACTCATTGGTGATCGAGGCGGTGACGATGAGGCCCTTCACGTCGATCGTGACATGGGCGGTCGTGGTCCCCTTCTTCACTTCCGTGACGACGCCATCGAATGCGTTACGGGCCGAAATCTTCATGACCTTCCTCCTATGAAATCCACGGCGGCGCGCCGGCTTCTCCGCAGGTCGAACAAGCAAGAACGGAGCCTCGACCGGCGCCGCTGAAGCTGGACCCGCTATATAAAGCAAATTCCGAACCAATATCCGGCTCGGCGGAAGGTTTTGCAACACAAGGCGCAATGCAGCCGCCTCATGCTGTCGGAACATGTTCTTCGTGTCGGAAAGCGCACCCTTCTTATGTCTGGCCGACCCGCTTCCGCTCAGGAAATGGCGGCGCCGGACTCCCAATTGCGCACCCCACACGTTCATGATAATGCTCTCGCCGAGCTTGAACCTGCCTCCATCGCCCGGCCCCAGAAGTCGGGACAAAAGAGCAGGAAACAGCCGACGAAGTTCCAAACCGGAGGAAATGACAATGGCCTGGACCACGCCCGTGATCGTCGAAGTCTGCGTTGGCATGGAAGTCACCGCTTACTCGTCCGCCGAAATCTAAGATTTCGCCCGAGTCGCCCCCGCTCCTGAAGCGGCGGACCTCACCAAAAATCGAGCCGGTAGGAGCGTCGCCGCGAAATGCAGGCGGTTCTTACTCGGCTCGTTTTTTTTGCCTGATTTCGAAAATGCAGCCTATGCGGAGGCCGGCGATGCCTAGATCGACGCTCATCCTTTCCTTGACCGCCGCCTTCTTCGCAGCGCCAGCCTTTGCCGAGGCGCTGGACTCCGGGAAGCTTCTCACGGACGCGCAGGCGGTGCTTGCGCCCTTGTCGCCCCCGCCTGTCGCGAAAGATTCGCTGCAAGCGGTCCGCGCAGAGCTCGGTCGGCGGCTCTTCTTTGAAAATCGCGTTTCGATGGACGGCAATGTTAGCTGCTCGCACTGTCACCATGCGGACAAGCAGGCGACCGACGGGCTGCCCAAGGCCATAGGCGTCTTTGGCAAGGAGAACCCGCGCAATGCGCCCTCGATCTTCAACGCGGCGCTGAACTTCAAGCAACACTGGCGCGGCGACCGCGAATCGCTCGAGGAGCAGGCTGAGAAGTCGCTCCTGGGGCCCGCGAGCTTCGGCAATCCCGACCAGGCGACGGCGATGGGCAAGCTGAAGGCGATTCCCGCCTATGCGGACGCATTCGCCAAAGCCTTTCCGGGAGAGCAGGATCCGATCAACTCGAAGAATTGGGGCACCGCCGTCGCCGCCTTTGAATGGACGCTGCTGACGCCCTCCAGATTCGACGCATTTCTCGCCGGCGACGCCAAGGCGCTGTCGCCGCAAGAGCAGGCGGGGCTGCGCACGTTCATCGATGCGGGCTGCGGCTCATGCCACAATGGCGCTGGCCTCGGCGGCAATTCTTTCCAGAAATTCGGCGTGACCGGCGACTACTGGAAAGAGACCGGCTCCAGGACGCCGGACAAGGGTCGCGCCGACGTCACGAAGAACGACACCGATCTTTACGTCTTCAAGGTCGCGAGCCTGCGCAATGTCGCAAAGACCTCGCCCTATTTCCACGACGGCTCGGTCGAGGATTTGACCAGGGCCGTGAAGATCATGGGCAAGGTCCAGCTCGGCAAGACGCTCTTGGACAATCAGGCGGCTGATATCGTCGCTTTTCTGGGAAGTCTGACGGGCGGCGTTCCGGCGAATTATTCCGCGCCGGAGCCTTATCCCGACGCGCCAGCGAAGTAAGCGCCGGCGCGCACCGGATCACGCCAGCTTCTGCTCCAGCGCAATCTTCATCAGCTCCATCGGCGTGCGGGCCCCGAGCTTGCGCTTCATGATGGAGCAGGAATTGGCGATGGTCTTGTAGGAGACCTGCGTGGCGTCGGCGATCTCGGCCATGCCGAGGCCGGCTCCGAGCATGCGCAGTATCTCCAGCTCCCGCGCGGTGAGCGCCGCCAGCGGGCTGACCGCCGCGCCGCCGCTTTTCTCGAAAGCGAGCTGGTTGGCGATCCTGGGCATCAGGAACACGCCGCCCTCCCCGACCTCTCGCACCGCCTGCAAGAGCAGATAGGGATCGTCGTTCTTCGTCACATATCCCTTCGCGCCCGCTTCGATCGCGCGCGCCGCGAAGATCGGATCGTCATTCATGCTGAAGACGACGATGCGCGCTTCGGCGTCCGTCTCCAGAATGCGCCGCGTGAGCTCAAGCCCCGAAACGCCGGGCATGGAGATGTCGACAACCGTGACGTCCGGCCGGTGCGCGAGAAAGGCGGCGAGACCCGTTTCCGCGTCGCGCGCGTCAAAGACCTCGATGTCGCCTTCGCTCGAGAGCATTGCGCCGCATCCGGCGACAATGATCGGATGGTCGTCGACGATAAGAACGCGCATCATGTCCTCCCGGCGCGCTTTCCACGCGCAAGGAACCGTGCGAGCGGAAGAAAATCGCGCCATATGATAAGCATAAGGCCGACCAAGCGCAGCAGTCCGACTTTTGCGATAAAGGGCTCGACCGTAAAGAGCGCGCAGATTGACCGCTGACGGCGCATTCGTAAAGTTTGCCCCCCAAGGAAAATTTCCCATGTTCCAACTGTCGCTGCGCGCGCGGCTTTCACTCCTGCTGGGCGGCGTTCTGGCGACGGGCCTCGCCTTCGGCGTTGGGCTGCTGATCCTGCACGCCGGGACGCGCGTGCGCACGGAAGCGGAGGCCGCCACGCGCCTCGCCCGCGAACTCGTCGAGGCGACATTGCCGCAGCTTTCCACGCCTCGCGGCCCGGAAGCTCTCGCGGGGCTCATGGAAGATGCAAGGCGGCTGCGCCATGTACGCGTCGCCGTCGCAGGCGCCGCCGCCCCCGCCCTCACGGGAGAGCGGCGCGCGCCGGAGTGGTTCGCTGCGCTTGTGTTTCGCGCGCCGGCCCCGGAGCGCATCGCCTCGCCGCTTGGCGCGATTGCAATCTCCGCCAATCCGAGCGATGAAATTGCTGAAATCTGGGAGGAGATCGTCTGGCTCACGATCGGGGCCACAGGGATGGCGGCGCTCGGCTTCGCCCTTGTCGCATTCGCGGTCTCGCGCACGCTCGCGCCCATCGGGACGCTTTCGCAGGCTCTGGAGCGCCTCGAACGGGGCGATTTTTCAGTGCGCGCGCCAGCCGACGGCTCGCCGGAGCTTGTCGTGATCGCCGAGCGGATCAACGCACTAGCGGCGACGCTGCAGCAACTGGATGACGAAAACCGCCAGCTCGTGCGGCGCATGATCCATGTGCAGGACGAAGAGCGGCGTGACATTGCGCGCGATCTCCACGACGAGATCGGGCCATTTCTCTTCACGGTGCGCGCGGGCGTCGGCGCGCTGGCGCGCAAGGCGCAAAGCCCCGGCGTCGACCCGGCGCGCCTCGCGGAGGACTGCGCAAAAATCGATACGCAGATCGCCACCCTGCAACAGATCAACAGGGGCATTCTCGGGCGCCTTCGCCCCGCCGCGCTTGAGGAAATGGGCCTTGCCGATGCGATAGATGCGCTGGCGCGGCGCTGGCGCGAAGGCCAGGAAGGGATCGAAATCGCGCTGGCGCTGGACGGCGCGCGTGGCGACATCGACGAAACGACGGCGCTCACCGCTTATCGCGTCGTGCAGGAGGGCCTCACCAACGCCTTCCGACACTCCGGCGCGAGCCGCATCGAGGTGAAGGTCACGAGAGACCGCGACATGCTTCGCATCGACATCAGCGACGACGGCGCGGGACTGCCGCAGCCACCCGCAAGCAGCGGACTGGGTCTGCGAGGCATGAGCGAAAGAATAGATGCCCTGGGCGGAACGCTGGCCATTGTGAACAACCCCGGCGGGGGGGCGCGGCTTTCGGCGACGCTGCGTCTCGACGCCAATTCGAAAGTATAGACGCATATTCGGGAGATTTTCCCGAAGCAGGCAGGACGTCATCCCCTGTAAATCGTTATTTTTCAGAACTGTAGCGAGGGCGCAACAGGTCGGGAATATCGTCGCAAAGCGGTCACCGAAGGGGGACGGGAAGCTTTTGTTGAGGCTATAACTCCGCTCGACGAAGATGCACTGAACCATCGGGCTGGGGGACTATGAACATCAACAAGCAAGTTTCGCTTGTGGCTCTCGCCGCGGCGCTATCGGCAGGCGGCGCGTCCGCTCAGCAATCCTTGCCGACAATCGAGGTTGGCGGCGCGCCGCTGCGTTCCGTCTCGCGTCCGTCGACGGCGGCGAGCGCGGCGCGCGCGACGCCTGTCGCGGCTCCCGCCGCATCCGTCCGCTCCGCCGCCCGCAGCGCCCGTTCTCCTGCGGCCCCGGCCCCGGCGGCCGCGCCGCCGGTCTCGCCGGTGGTCGTGAAATATGCGGTCCCTTCCGCGACCTACACGCTCGACGCCAAGGAATTGCAGAACACACGCGCCTTCGACCTCGTCGGCAATTTGCAGCGTCAGGCGCCCGGCGTCATCGTCAACGACGTCGGCGGCAATCCGCACCAGCCGGAAGTCGATTACCGCGGCTTCCTCGCCTCGCCGATCGCGGGCACGCCGCAAGGCCTCGCCGTCTATCAGAACGGCATTCGAATCAACGAAGCCTGGGGCGACAACGTCTATTGGGACATGATCCCCAATATCGCCATCGACCGCTCGACGATCGTCACCGGCAACCCGCTCTTCGGCCTCAACGCCATCGGCGGCGCGATCACGCTCGATATGAAGAACGGCTTCACCTATCAGGGCTTCGAAGCCGACGCGCGCGGCGGCAGCTTCAGCCGCCGTCAGGGCTATGCCCAATATGGCGTGCAGTCGGGCAATTTCGGCGGCTACCTCGCCATGGAGGCGCTGGGCGACAAGGGCTATCGCCAGTTCTCGGGCGCCAACATCAAACGCCTTTACGGCGATATCGGCTATCGCGGCGAGAGCGGTGAAATCCATGCGACGGCGACGCTGGCGCATAACAAGGTCGGCGCCTCCGGTCCCGCGCCCGTGGAACTTGCCGCGATCGACGAGAGCGCTGTCTTCACCACGCCGCAGACGCTGAAAAACTCGCTTTCCATGTTCGGCCTCAACGGCACGTTCCAGCCGGCGCCGGCGTGGAAGCTGCTGGGCGACGTTCATTATCGCGCCTTCGATCAGGCCCGCGTCGACGGCAACACGACCGAGTTCGAATGCGAGACCGGCGAGGACTTCTGCGAGAACGACAACGGCGGCGAGACCTCGATCCCGAACTACTTCAACGGGCTCCTGCCGCTCGGCGCGGTCGACCGCACCTGGACGCGCTCGCGCACTGTGGGCGGCACGGTGCAGGTGACGAACGAAGACAATTATTTCGGTTTCCACAACAAGATCACTGTCGGAGCGAGCCTCGACAAGGGCTGGACCGGCTTCCAGGCCAATCAGGAGCTGGGCGTCGTTCTGCCCAATCTCGTCGTCGGGGGCATTGGCCATATCGTGGAGGAGCAGGCCAGCGCGATCGCAAGCGTCAATGTGCGCGCCTCGAACTCCTATCTTGGCGTCTATGCGCTCGACACGCTCGACGTGACGGATCGGCTGAAAGTGACCGCGGGCGCCCGCTTCAATCGCGCAGGCATCAGCCTCTACGACCTGCGCGGCACGGCCCTCAATGGCGCTGGCGTCTTCACGCGCATCAATCCCGTCGCGGGCCTCACTTACGAAGTGCTGCCGAATACCTTCTTCTACGGCAGCTATTCAGAAGCCAACCGCGCGCCGACGCCGCTCGAACTCGGCTGCTCCGATCCGGCGCGGCCCTGCCTCATCGACACCTTCCTCGTCGCCGACCCGCCGCTGAAGCAGGTGGAATCCAATACGGTCGAAGCGGGTTTGCGCGGCAACGCGCAGATCGCCGCTCTTCTGCCGCAGGCGGGCGACTATCTGCCTGGCCAGTTGACGTGGAGCGGCGGCGTCTTCCGCACCAACAACTTCAACGACATTCTGGCGGTGCCGAGCACGATCAACGGCCGCGGCTATTTCACCAACGCCGGCTCGACGCGGCGCGAGGGCGTGGAAGTCTCGCTGCGCTACGCGGATGAGCGGCTGCAGGCCTACGCCAACTACACGATGACCTACGCGACCTTCCGCTCGACGATCGTGCTGGGCGCGCCGGACAATCCGCTGGCGCAACTCATCGGCGGCGGCTCCATCGTAGTGACGCCCGGCGCCAATCTGTCGTCCGTCGCCCCGCATCGCTTCAAGGCCGGCGCCGACTATGCCGTGACTCCACAATGGAGAGTCGGCGGCGACATCCTCTACAGCGCGGGCTCGTTCATCCGCGGCGACGAGATCAACATCGGCGGACGGCTGCCCTCCTACGCCGTCCTGAACCTGCGCAGCTCTTATCAGATCACGCCGAACATTCAGGTCTACGGCCTTCTGGAGAACGTGACGAACACCCGCACGCGCAATTTCGGCGTGTGGTTCGACACGGGCGACATCTCCTTCCTTTCCTTCAACAATCCGCGCATGGTCTCGCTCGGGCCGCCGCTCGGCCTCTATGGCGGCGTTAAAGTGACTTACTGACCTCGACAGACTGGCGGCCCCACGGGGCCGCCTTTTTTGTCGGAACAGGCGCGCTGGCAAATCGGGAGAGTCTTGCCTATATCTGCGGGCGTTCTTCCCGATTCAGGAGGCTGACATGAACAAGACATTTATCGCCGCCGCTCTCAGCGTTGCAGCGCTGATGGCGATGCCCGTTTCGCCGGCGCTGGCCAGGAAGCCCGCGCCCGTCGCGGCGCTCGACACGGACAATGACGCGACGGTCGATCTCAACGAGATCAACAAATCCGCCGAGGCGCTTTTCGGCAAGCTCGAAAAGGACAATGACGGCACCATCGAGCCGAAGGAGCTTCAGGGCCGCCTCTCGAAGAAGGAATTCAAGGCCGCCGATCCCGACAATGACGGGACGCTGGACAAGAACGAATTTCTCGCCGCCATTGCAAGCCTCTTCAAGGCGGCTGACCCGGACAATGACGGGACGCTCGACGAAAAAGAGTTCAAAACCAAAGAGGGCAAGGCGCTGCTGCGCGTCGTCCGCTGACGTCTCCGGCGCGCGGGCTCTCGACTTGATCCCGCGCGTCAAAGCGGCCATTTAGAAGACCATGAAACGCCTCGCCGCCGCTTTCTGTCTCATCCTTGCCGCCGGCCCGGCCGCAGCCGACGCCATGAACGTCAAGGTCGGCGTGCTGCGCGAACAGCACTCGCGTGAGACCCTTTCCATCCTCGATATTCCAGCATCGGACGACACGCTCGCGGGCGCCCTTCTCGGCGCCGCCGACAACAACACGACCGGCAAATTCACCAACCAGAGCTTCGAAGCGATCGACGAGAAGCTCGACGAGAGCACGGATGTCGTCGCTGCCATTAATGCGCTGACCGAGAAGGGCGCGCTCTTCATCATCGCCGATCTCTCGCCGGACCGCCTCATCGCCGCGGCTGATCGCACCAGGGCGAAAGGCGCCCTGCTCTTCAACGTCTCGGCGCCTGACGAACGGCTGCGAGAAGAGGATTGCCGCGCCAATGTCGTGCATGTCGCGCCGTCGCGCGCGATGCTCGCCGATGGACTTGCGCAATATCTCGTCTGGAAGCAGTGGCGCAAATGGCTGCTGATCAAGGGCACGCACCCCAACGACGAACTTCTCGCGCAGGCCTATCGCCGCGCGGCGAAGAAATTTGGCGCCAGGATCGTCGAAGAACGCGTCTATGAAGACACCGGCGGCGGACGGCGCAGCGACTCCGGCTCCGTACAGACGCAACGCCAGATGCCGGTGCTTACGCAAACCGCCCCGGCCTATGACGCGCTCCTCGCCATTGACGAGAGCGAGGTTTTCGCCGGCTATCTTCCCTATCGCACATGGGATCCCCGTCCGGTCGCGGGCTCGGCGGGGCTCTATCCCACGAGTTGGGATCCTGCGCATGAGCAGTGGGGCGCGCATCAATTGCAGAACCGTTTCATGGCCACCTTTCGCCGGCAGATGAACGCGCGCGACAACAACGCCTGGCTCGCCATGCGCATGGTCGGGGAAGCCGCCACCCGCGCGGGAACCAATGCGCCGGAGAAGCTGCGTGCGTTCATGCTCGGCCCGGACTTCTCCATCGCGGCCTTCAAGGGCGTGCGCCTCACCCTGCGCTCATGGAACCAGCAATTGCGCCAGCCGATCCTTCTCTCCGACGGACGCATGACCGTCTCCGTCTCGCCGCAGGAAGGCTTCCTGCATCAGGTGACGGAACTCGACACGCTCGGGCTCGATCAGCCCGAAACAAAATGCAGGTTGAAATGAAGAGAACCGCTCTGGCGCTCGTCCTGTCGACGTCGCTCGCCTCCCCCGCTCTCGCCTATACGGCGTACATCAGCAATGAGAAGGGCAATTCCATCACCGTCATCGACACGGAAAAGATGGAGGCGACTGCGACGATCAAGGTCGGTCGGCGCCCGCGCGGCATTGCGCTCAACAAGGATGGCTCGGAACTCTACATCTGCGCCGGCGACGACGACGCCATTCAGGTGCTCGACACGAAGACCTTGAAGCTCACCGGCAAGCTGCCGTCCGGCCCCGATCCAGAGCTTCTCGCGCTCAGCCCGGGCGGCGAGACGATCTATGTTTCGAATGAAAACGACAATCTCGTCACGCTCATCGACGTGAAGCGCAAGGAGCAGATCGGCGACATTCCCGTCGGCGTCGAGCCCGAAGGCATGGCCGTCAGCCCGGATGGCAAGATTCTCGTGAATACGTCCGAAACGACGAATATGGCGCATCTCATCGACACGCAGACGAAGGCGATCATCGCCAATATCCTCGTCGACGGTCGCCCGCGCTTCGCCGAGTTCAAGAAGGACGGCTCCGAGCTTTGGGTGTCGTCGGAAGTCGGCGGCACGGTCGCGATCATCGATCCGGCGAAGAAGGAACTGAAGCAGAAGATCAGCTTCGAAATACCCGGCATGTCCAAGGAGGCGATCCAGCCCATCGGCATTTCGATCACCGGCGACGGCAAGCGCGCCTTCGTCGCGCTCGGCCCCGCCAACCGCGTGGCGGTGATCGACGCCGAAACGAAGAAGATCGAAAAATATCTTCTCGTCGGCCAGCGCGTGTGGCATCTCGCCTTCACGCCGGACGAGAAATATCTCATCACAGCGAACGGTGTGTCGAACGACGTGTCGATCATCGACGTGGCGAATCTGAAGGTGCTCAAATCGATCCCCGTCGGCTCCTTCCCCTGGGGCGTGGTGGTGGCGCCCAAATGAGAATGTCGTCATTGCGAGCGAAGCGAAGCAATCCAGGGGCGGCAGCACGGCTCTGGATTGCTTCGTCGATAACGCTCCTCGCAATGACGGCGGGAGCGCCGTCATGACTGACGCTCTCTCCATCCGCGGTCTCTCGCACTCTTACGGCGCGCGCAAAGCGCTCGATGATGTGAGCTTTTCCGTCGCGCCCGGCAGCTTCACCGTGCTGCTCGGGCTGAACGGCGCCGGCAAGAGCACGCTCTTCTCGCTTGTCACACGACTTTATGCGGCGCGCAGCGGCGAGATCGAGATCTTCGGCGCCAATGTCATGCGCGATCCCGGCCCGGCGCTGCGCGAACTCGGCGTCGTCTTTCAGGCGCGCACGCTCGATCTCGAACTCTCGCTGATGCAGAACCTTGTCTATCACGCGTCGCTGCATGGCATCGGCCCGCTGGAGGCGCGCCGTCTCGGACTCGCCGCGCTCACCCGCGCGGGGCTCGCCGAGCGCGCAAACGACAAGGCGCGCGCGCTCTCCGGCGGCCAGATGCGGCGGGTGGAAATCGCCCGCGCCCTGCTTCACGCGCCAAAGCTTCTCCTTCTCGACGAGCCGACTGTTGGCCTGGACATCAAGGCGCGCGCCGATCTTCTTGCGCATGTGCGCGGCCTCGTGCGCGACGAGGGGCTCGGCGTGCTCTGGACGACGCATCTCATCGACGAGATCGCCGACGAGGATCAGGTGGTGATACTGCATCACGGCAAGGTGCTGACGATGGGCGTTGCGCGAGAGATCGTCGCGGCGCAGGGCGTCGAGAATATCGGCGCCGCCTTTTCATCCATCACCGGCGCCGAAAAGATATCCGCATGAGCGCGACAACGAAGGATTTGAAAGCGGGCTTCACCCCCCGCCAATATCTCATCTGCCTCTGGGGCGTGGTCTGGCGCGAGGGCTTGCGCTTCCTGCATCAGCGCGAGCGTTTCGTCTCGGCGCTGGTGCGCCCGCTCGTGTGGCTCTTCATCTTCGCGGCGGGGTTCCGGCAGGTGCTCGGCATTTCGATCATCCCGCCCTACGAAACCTATATCCTCTACGAGGTCTATATCGCGCCCGGCCTCATGGCGATGATCCAGCTCTTCAACGGCATGCAGTCCTCGCTCTCGATGGTCTACGACCGCGAGATGGGCAATATGCGTACATTGCTGGTTTCGCCCTTCCCGCGATGGTTCCTGCTCGGCGCCAAGCTTTTCGCCGGCGTCGCCGTGTCGATCCTTCAGGTCTACGCTTTTTTGCTGATCGCGTATTTCTGGGAGATCGAGCCGCCGACGAAATGGGGCTATCTCACCGTGCTGCCCGCGCTGGCGCTCGCCGGCCTCATGCTCGGCGCGCTCGGCATGCTGCTGTCGTCGCTCATCAAGCAGCTCGAGAATTTCGCCGGCGTGATGAACTTCGTCATCTTCCCCATGTTCTTCGCGTCGAGCGCGCTCTATCCGCTCTGGCGCGTGAAAGAGTCGAGTCCCTGGCTCTATTACGCCTGCCTGGCGAATCCCTTCACGCATGCGGTGGAGCTGATCCGCTTCGCCTTTTATCAGCAGGTGGAATGGACCTCGCTGCTCGTCGTCGTCGCCTATACGAGCGTCTTTCTGGTCGCGGCGATGATTGCTTACGATCCGGCGCGCGGGATGCTGATGCGGAAGGGCTAGCCCAAGTGACGCGTCAGTAGCGACACGAGTGGAACGCTGACGCCGATGAGGGCGAGCGCAACGGCGAGCCTGCGGGCGTTTGCGCTCGCAGAGGCGATCTCTGCGCCGCTCCTTAGGAGCGCCTTGGCGCGCTCCCGAGCGGCGGAGGCGAGCCGCAGCCGGCCCGCGAGCGTCTCCGCTACGCCGGCCTGCGCGGAAAGCGCGAGGACATAGCGGCCGATCGGCTCCTCCTGGCGCCACACGCCTTCCTGCGCGATTTCCGTCTGAGCAAGCGAGTCGAGCCGCGCGATCTCGAAGCCTTCGCCGATGCATGCCGCGGTATGCGCGTCGAGCGTGAGGCCGGGCGCATGCCTTGCAAAGGCTGGGTCATAGGCGGCCTTGAATGCGTAGGCGACATTCTGGGACTCGAGATCGAGCGCCATTGCGATCGGGCGGCCGTCGAGCGTCAGCGAGCGAATGCGAACCTTCGGCGCGCCATCCGCGCCGCCAAACGCCTCATAAGCGAAATTGAGCGTCTCTTCCTTGCTGAGCAGCGCGGTCGCCGCCTCGCCCTTCCAGCCAAGGCCCTCCATCCGCAGGAAGGCCTCGAGCGCCTCGCGGCCGCCAGGCTTATGCGCCAGAACGTCCTCAAAACCCACCGTTCCGACATCGCTGAGGCGGCGCATCCGCCGCTCGGTGTTCGAGCGACGGTTTTTTCGCACATAGGTGCGGGCATAGCAGTCGCCGCTCGCGCCGGGCTCCGGCTCGATCGCCGGCCGGCGCAGACCGTCGACACGCGCCAGCTCAAGGCCCTCGGCGGCGGCGATGTCGTTCAGAACCGAAACAAAGCCGCGCTTCTCGGCAAGGTAGGGGAAAAGCAGCGACGGGCGGCCCTCCTGCGCAAGGAAGCACAGAAGCGCTTTCAGGATCTCGGGGGCGTCCTCGCGCCGGACCAACGGGTGCGTGAGCGAAGTGTATGGATTGACGAAGAGTCGAAGGCCCTTGCCGGAGAGGCCTTCCAATAGTCCGAGCGGCTCCAGCGGCGCCAAAGCCGCAAGCGCGCCATTTCGCGACTGGTCACGCACGACAAGCACCGGTATCGGCCGCCCGGCGCGCAGGCGCCTTTCCGCCGCAACAAGAATGTTTGGACCGTAAAGTGGGTTGGGTTCGATAGCCGTATCGGCGAGTTCGCGCCAGCTCGCGCGCTCCTCGGCGAGCCGACCCGCGGTCGTCCAACTGGCGATATAGCGCTTGGGGAGACTTGCGGCGTCCGATCGGCGTGCATGAGAAGTAGCCATAGTGACGCCGACCGCAGAGAAATGAGCGATCATCGAGGTTTATTGAAGAGTCGTGAATACAAACTTAAGTTTGGCGAGAGGCGCAGCGTGGGCGCTCACCTCTTTCCTTTGGTCTTTGCAGCCGCTTCCTCGGCCGCGGCCGCCTCGGCATAGCCCTCGGGAAGCTTCACGCCGGCGGCGAGCTGGGCGCCGAGAGCGATGGCCCGTGCTTCGGTCAGGCGCAGGGCGCAATAGCCGAACTCGGATTCCTTGAAGTAGGAACGGCACACCTCTTCCCGCCACGAGGAAAAGCTCGCCTGCTTCTCCACGACGAAATCGCGGATGAGCTTCTCTTTCTTGTTGCGATCGTAAAGCACCCGAAAATCCGAGCGCACGGTTTTTTCCACCTTGGCGCGGGCGCCGAGCATTTCCTCGGCCTTCTTGGGGTCGAACTCGGATTCCTGCATGCCCCACAGGCCGCTCGGGTCGGCGCGGCAATCGGCCTCTTTGAGTTCGCAGGCCTTGCCATCGTTCGTGACGAGGATCGCGCCGTCGAGAACGTCGAGGGTGAAGGCGCAGGCGGGGAAAGAAATCTGGTAGCGCCGCAGGCCGGAGCCGCTGTCACGGGTGGTAAGTTTGAGAGGCATTCCGGCGACCTCCACCCGGCAGGCCTCGCCAGACCGCGTGAGCCGGTCGCCCGCAAGGGACAGCTTGGCCACCTGCAGATCAGCGCCATCGCGGGAGAATTCTATCGCGCTGCCGTTGCCGTCGAGCTTGAGCGTCTTGCCGACGACCGTGTCCTCGGACGGGGCCTTGGGCATGACGGCATGGCCGCTCGATTCCCCCATCTCGCCACTGGTGACGCGCTTCTTCTTCGGCTTCGGCGCGCCGCTCGGGCCCGTGACCGTGCCCTCCGGTGTCGGCGCGACCGCTCCCGGCAACGACATCTGTGCGCGCGCCGGTGTTCCGATCATCAGATAAAGCGCAAGACCGGATGCGGCCGCCGCCCAAAAAATTGCGCTCGACGTAGTCGGCAAGGCCCCAGCCCCTTCCCAAAGACCCCCGGCGTCGCCGCGGGCGAAACGCCCTCAGCGCGGCGCCAGAACCATGACCATCTGCCGGCCTTCCATGGACGGCTCGAGCTCGACCTTGGCGACCGTCGCGGTCTCGGCCTTAACCCGCGTCATCAGGCGGTAGCCAATGTCCTGATGCGCGATCTCACGCCCGCGGAAACGCAGGGTCACCTTGACCTTGTCGCCTTCCTCGAAGAAGCGAAGGACCGCCTTCATCTTCACGCCATAGTCATGCTCGTCGATGCCGGGACGCAGCTTGATTTCCTTGACCTCGACTACCTTCTGCTTCTTGCGGGCCTCGGCGGCCTTCTTCTGCTCGGCGAAGCGGAAACGCCCGTAGTCGAGGATCTTGCAGACGGGAGGGACGGAATTCGGCGCGATTTCGACAAGGTCGAGCCCCGCCTGCTCGGCTATCCCCAGGGCGTCCGGCAATTGGACGACGCCATGATTCTTGCCTTCGGAATCGATCAGTTGCACTTCACGCGCGCGAATTTCACGATTGGTGCGCGGTCCTTCTTTCTGGGGAGCCGCGGTGCTCTTCATTGGCCTGCGAATGGATCAATCTCCTTAAAGAGGCCGAGCGGGTCGGCCTTATGATGGCGTCGGGCACACGGCGCGTGAAAGGCGCTGCCGGGCGGAGTCCGAATTTTGGGACAGATTCCCATTCCCGCGCAACAAGTCAACTATCGAAAGCCGACTATAGAGCATTATTCACGCCAAAGCGCGCGTCATAGGAAATCATCGATGAGCGCAACGACCTCCGTGGGGGCGGTCTCTGGCGAGAAGTGGCTCACGCCCGGAAGCCTTGCGATATGCAGATTCGTGACGTAGCGATCCGTTCCGTCGAGGCAGGCCTCGCCCAGGGCGACGTCCGCGAGCCCCCAGATGATCAGGGTCGGCGTCTCCAGGGGGCGACCCAGATCATTGGCCGCCAGCAGATCAGCCCCCGCCGCGCGATACCAGTTCAGCATGGCGGTAGCTGCGCCCGGGGAGGCGGCGTTCCGCCGATAGACATCCAGGACCGACGAGGGGATCGCGCCCGCGCCGCCGCCGGCCATGCGGATCATGAGGCCGGTCAGATACCCCCCGCCTACCGAGAGGAGCCAATCGGGCAGCGCTGGAATCTGGAAGATGGCGGCATATGACGAGCGCAGCTTCTGGGCGAGGCCGCCCAGCGCGCGCCGGAAGGAGAGCGGATGCGGAATGTTGATGATGACCAGCCGCGCGAGCGGCCGCAGGCGGCGGATCGCGAAAACCCAGGCGACAAAGCCGCCCCAGTCGTGGCCGATGAGGGTGATTGATGTGGCGCCAGAGGCGTCGATCAGTCCGGCCACGTCTCCGGTCAGCGCCTCGAGCGAATAATTTTCCTTGCCTTCGGGGCGGCTCGACGCCCCGTAGCCCCGCTGATTGACGGCCCAGACGCGGTAGCCCTTGGCGACGAGCGGCGCGACCAGATGGCGCCAGACCACGGCGTGCTGGGGAAAGCCGTGGAGCAGCAGCGCGAGCTTCTCCCCCTCCCCGGCCTCGAACACCTCGAATTCGAGCCCATTGGCCGGCACGATGATCCGGCGGGCGCCGAGAAGGGCCTCGGGGCTGGTCAACTGGCCAACGCCGGGCAACTCGGACAGGGCGCTCCGCCAGACATGGCCCCGCAGGTCTCGCCCGCATCGCCGCCGGCGGCGGGCCGCGCGATCAGCGCGAGCTGGCGCTCCACATGGGCGCTCCCGCAAGCAGGACATTCCGGCGTCTCCTCGAAACGGGCGAGCGTCTCGAAGTCTTGGGCGCAATCCTGGCAATGAAAGGCGTAAAGGGGCATGGGCCTCGTCCGTTGAAGCGATCAGGCCAATCTACCGCCTTCGACGAGTTGCGGAAAGCGCGGCTTCACGTCGCGCCCGCGCGCGGCGTCGCGCGAAAGAGGCCGAGGCGCACTAGATTGAGGCGACGATTCGTTTGCCGAGGCTGAAATGACGACCTACCGCGCGCCGCTCCCTGACATTCTCTTCTCGCTCCGGCTCGCCGCGGGCGCCGACGCCGAGGAGCTCTACGCCGACATAGCCGGGGGCGTCGCCGAGCAGACGCTGACCGAGGCCGCCAAATTCGCCGAGGAGCAGCTTCTGCCGCTGGACCGCAAGGGCGATCTTGCGGGCGTGCGCTACGCCGACCGCGCCGTGACGACTGCGCCCGGCTGGCGCGAAGCCTATGCCGGGTGGCGCGACGGCGGCTGGAACGCCATCGCAGCGAAGCCAGAATATGGCGGCGTGGGTCTGCCCGCGCTGCTCAACGCCGCCTGCACGGAAATCTGGAACGCTGCGAACATCTCCTTCGCCCTCTGCCCGCTGCTCGGCCACGGCGCCATCGAGGCGCTCGAGGCCCATGCGAGCGAGGCGCTCAAGGAAACCTATCTGCGCAAGCTGGTCAGCGGCGAATGGACCGGGACCATGAATCTCACCGAACCGCAGGCGGGCACCGATCTCGCGCTGCTGCGCACCCGCGCCGAGCGTAACGTAGACGGCTCCTACCGGCTGACGGGCCAGAAGATTTACATCACCTATGGCGAGCACGATCTTGCCGACAACATCGCGCATCTCGTGCTCGCCCGCCTGCCGGACGCGCCGGCGGGGGTGAAGGGCATTTCGCTCTTCCTTGCCCCGAAATTCCTGCCAGACGAAGCAGGCGCCTTCACGCGCCGCAATGCGCTGCACTGCGCGGGCGTCGAACACAAACTCGGCATCCACGCCGCGCCGACCTGCACCATGATTTACGAGGACGCCATCGGCTTCCTCATCGGCGAAGAAAACAACGGGCTCGCCTGCATGTTCACCATGATGAACAATGCGCGGCTGTCAGTGGGCGTTCAGGGCGTGGCGCTGGCCGAACGCGCGACCCAGGCGGCGCTGGCCTATGCGCGCGAACGCAAGCAGGGACGAGCGCCAGGCGCCGCCGGGACGAGCGCCATCATCGAACATCCGGATGTCGCGCGCATGCTGCTGACGATGGCGAGCCTCACCGCCGCGTCGCGCCTCATCTGCTTCGAGACGGCCGCATCGCTCGACCGTGCGCATCGCGCCAAGTCGCAAGAAGCGGACGAACGCGCGAGCCTGCTCACGCCTGTCGCCAAGGCTTTCGCGACCGACATCGCCAATGAGGTCACGTCGCTGGCCGTGCAGGTCTTCGGCGGCATGGGCTACGTCGAGGAAACAGGCGTCGCCCAGCTCATGCGCGACGCGCGCATCTGCGCCATCTACGAAGGCACGAACGGCATACAGGCCATCGACCTTGTAGGTCGCAAATTGCTCATGTCCGGCGGCGCGGCGTTGACGCGCGAGATTCAGGACATGCGCGCGCTCGCGCGGGAAAGCCATTACGCGGCGGTGGCCGAAGCGGTCGAGGCTCTGGCGCAGGCGAGCGTCTACATGGCGGGCGCGATGACGTCGTCTCCCGCCGAGGCCCTCGCCGGCGCAACGCCCTATCTGCGGCTCTTCGCGCTCGCGCGCGGCGCGACGCTGCTCGAGAAAGCCGCCCGGCTCGCGCGCCGCGAGAATGACGCCAACGCCGCGCGCTACGAGATGCTTGCGCATTTCTTCGCAAGGAACATCGTCGTCGCGGCGCCGGGACTGGCGAAAATGGTGACGGAGGGGGCGGCTTCGGTGACGGACGGAAAGGCGGCTTTTTCAGCCTGAAGCCGTCATTGCGAGGAACGAAGCGACGCAGCGTTTCAGACCAACCTCCGCTGCTCTGGATTGCTTCGCTTCCCTCGCAAGGACGCGTCACCCGTCCATGTGATCGCGTAACGCCGCCTGCTGCTCTGCGCTCATATGCAAGCCCAGCTTCGAGCGGCGCCACAGCACGTCATCCGCCGTTCGCGCCCATTCGTTTTCGACGAGGTAACGCAGTTCCGCTTCGGTGAGGCCGCTGCCGAAATCGCGGCCGAGATCGTCCATCGAGCGCGCGCCCTTCAGCCAAAGCTGCGCGCGCGTTCCATAGGCGCGGGCGAGACGCAACGCGAGCGCATCGCCGAGGAAAGGCTTCGACGCTTTGAGCGCGACGAGATATTCCTCGAAGGAATCCATCTCGCCGCCCGGGAGAGCCGCGGCCTCCGTCCAGGCCTCTCCATGCGCCGGCAGGAAGCGGCGCAATTCGTCCAGCGCATGTTCGGCGAGGCGGCGGGCCGTGGTGATCTTGCCACCGAAGATGGAAAGAACCGGCGCGCCCTCCTCCGGCGCATCGAGATCGAAAGCATAGTCGCGCGTGATGGTGGAGGCCTTCAGCGCGCCGTCGTCATAGAGCGGCCGCAGGCCGGCGTAACTCCAGACGATGTCGCCCCGCGCAACCGGCCTGCGCAGAAAATGATTGATCGAGCCAAGTAGATAATCCGTCTCCGCCTCGCTGATCGCAACCGGCCCCGGCTCGCCCTCGTAAGGAACGTCCGTTGTGCCAATGAGGGTGAAGTCGCGCTCATATGGAATGGCGAAAACGATGCGCCCGTCCGGGTTCTGGAGAATATATGCCTGTTCGCCCTCGAAGAGCTTGCGCGTGACGAGATGCGATCCCTTCACCAGCCGCACGTGCTTTCGCGAATGAACATGCAGCGCGCCTTCGATCACGTCCGAAACCCACGGCCCGGCGCCGTTGACCAGCGCGCGCGCCTCGATCTGTGCGCCGCCTTCCAAAGTCGCGACCCAATGTTCGCCCTTGCGCCTGGCCTGCGTCAGCCTTGTCCCGACGCTGATCGCCGCGCCGCGCTCCTTCGCGTCTAGCGCGTTGAGCACGACGAGGCGCGAATCCTCCACCCAGCAGTCCGCGTAAGTGAAGCCGACGCTGTAGCTGTTGCGCAAGGGCGCGCCGAGCGCATTGCCCTTGAGCGACACCATATGCGAGCCCTCCAGCCGCTTGCGGCGCGCAAGGTGGTCGTAAAGGAAGAGCCCGAGCCGCAGCATCCACACGGGGCGCAGGCCCTTTTCGTGCGGCAGGACGAATTTCAGCGGCCAGATGATGTGCGGCGCGGCGGCGAGCAGCAATTCGCGCTCGGCCAGCGCCTCATGGACGAGGCGGAACTCGTAGAGTTCGAGATAGCGCAGGCCGCCGTGGATGAGCTTCGTGGAGGCGGAGGACGTGCCGCTCGCGAGATCGTTCTGCTCGACGAGGCGGACAGAAAGCCCCCGCCCCGCGGCGTCGCGCGCAATGGCGCAGCCGTTGACCCCGCCGCCGATGATGAGAAGATCGTATAACATGCGCCGCTCTGATTGGCCCATGCTCAATCTAAGGCGGAAGCGGGCGCGCGCAAGGAAAGACGCTGCTGTCGAGGCCAAAGAAAAAGCCGCCCCGAAACCGGGACGGCTCTGATTGCTTAAGCCTGCGGGCGGCTGCCCTGTGGACGATTTCCGCCGCCGCTGGCCCGGCGCTTCTGGCCGTTGGCCGGACCGCCCGGACGCTGAGCGCCGGGACGTTGTCCGTCGCGATGCGGACCACCCTCGCGGCGCGGCTGACCGTTGCGGCCGGCGTTCGCCTTGGGCGCGCCGCCTCTCGGAGGCGCGCGGCGCACCGGCGTTTCATCGTCGTTGCGCGAATGGACGCTGCGGCGATCGGTGAAGGCCAGCGTCTGGCGCGTGAGCTTCTCGATCTGGCGGAGCAACGGGCGCTCGGCGTTGTCGCACAGCGAAATCGCGCGGCCCGAAGCGCCGGCGCGGGCCGTGCGGCCAATGCGATGAACGTAAGCCTCCGGGACTTCCGGCAGTTCGTAATTCACCACATGCGACACGCCATCGACGTCGATGCCGCGCGCGGCGATGTCGGTCGCGACGAGCACGCGCGTCTGGCCCTTGCGGAAGCTGTCGAGGGCGCGGATGCGCTGGCTCTGGCTCTTGTTGCCGTGGATCGCCTCGGCGCCGACTCCGGCGGCGTCGAGATGCTCCGCCACGCGATCGGCCCCGCGCTTGGTGCGGGTGAAGACGATGGCGCGGGAGATGTCCGCGTTTTTCATCAGTTCGATCAGCAGTTCGCGCTTGGCGCCGCCGTCGACGAGAAACACATGCTGGTCAACGCGCTCGGCGGTCGTGGCGACAGGCGTCACGGCGACCTCAGCGGGGTTGTGGAGCATGTCGTTCGCGAGCCCGGCGATCTCCTTCGGCATGGTGGCCGAGAAAAGCAGCGTCTGGCGCTTCTTGGGAAGCTTGGCGACGATCTGGCGGATCGGGACGATGAAGCCGAGATCCAGCATATGATCGGCTTCGTCGAGGACGAGCACTTCGGTCATCGGCAGCTTGAGGCGGCCGCTGGCGACATGGTCGAGCAGGCGGCCCGGCGTCGCGACGAGAACGTCGAGGCCGCGCGAGAGCATGTCGATCTGCGGGCGATGCGACACACCGCCGACGATCACGCCGACGCTCGGCCGCATGAACTTGCCATAGGCGCGGAAGCTGTCGGCGATCTGCGCCGCAAGCTCGCGCGTCGGCGCCAGCACCAGAACGCGCGTCGTGAAGGGCGCGGGGCGGCGCCTGTCGGCGGCGAGTCGCTCCAGAATCGGCAGCGCGAAGGCCGCCGTCTTGCCGGTGCCCGTCTGCGCGATGCCGAGAAGATCGCGGCCCTGCAGCAGGTAGGGGATCGCCTGCTCCTGGATGGAGGTGGGGGTCTCATAGCCTTCGCTCGCGAGGGCGCGAAGGAGAATCTCGGCGAGGCCGAGATCGGAAAATTTGGTCACGTAGCGTCTTTCATGAACGATCGCGCGCCGCAGCCTTTGCGCAGGCGCGGTTGGTTCGATCCGGTAAAAAGGGAGACTTGCCCCGCGTATCGGGCCGTCGTTTGAAACGGTAAGGGAGGCTCGACAGCAGGTCGATCGTGCTAATGAGCAATGACCGAATTACGCGGCTGGAGCGCCTCATGCTGCGGCGCAGCGCATCTTGACTACAGGAAACGCAACCTGCGGTCAATGACGGCGTTGTCGCACAGCCGGGCCGTCACCAATAGACCTGGGCGCGCGCCTCGAAGATATCGGGATGCGCCCCATTGAAGTAGAAGCCCTGGCGCTGCGGAAGGAAAGAGCCGACGATGTTGTAGTCGTTGAGCGGCGCCGACACATGCAGAACATGCGTCCAGTTGAACTGAAGATGGACGCCCCGCTCCGGAAACCAACTGAAGCCGAGCAGCACGTTTTCCTGTCGCCCGCCGACGACTCCGGCGTTCGCTACGACAGCCGTCGCGACCGGGTCCGGCTGAACATAGGTCGTATAAGCGAGCAGATTGGCGAGGCCCGAACCGGAATAGGGACCGCTATTGAGATTGAAGGCGCTGTAGCGCGCGACGAGCGAGAAAGCTCCGAAACCGCCGGCGCTGACGGGCTTCCTGATCTTGGGCTCGCCGAAATTGGCGCCGTTCCTGTCCTTCACGTCGTATGTGGCGGCGCGCTCCTCGCCCGTCAGCCAATATTGGCCGAGAAGGTAATAGCCGCTGAATCGATGGTGCGCGCCGCCGGGCGCGAAGACTCCAGAGGCGCGGGCCTGCAGCACCTTGTCCATATTGCGGTGATAGTCGGTCGCCAGATACTCGGCCTGGAAGTCGAGCGGGCCGTATGCGCCGGCGACTTCGAGGCCGTAGGAGGTCACGTCCCGCGTGCAATGGCCTGCGGCCGCGGTGGTCGGAATCGCCGCGAAGAGTCCGCCGAGCGCATAGGAGCCGCAAGACAGGTCAGGCGCGCCGAGCAGGCCCTGCCCGAGAATATTCGCCTCGGAGCGGATGCGGTTGCCGATCCTCAAGACCTGATCATTGCTGGCGCCTGTGGAGTCGTTCGGACGGTGATAGCGGCCGGAGACGCCGACATGCAGCAGATTGTGCTCGTCCTTGATAGGCGCGTAAGTGGCCCTGCCCGTAAAGTCGACATATTGCGCGCCGCCGGTGGAGACCCAGCCTGCAGCTTTGGGAACCCCCCAGGTGGCGGGCGTATTTTGCGCGGGCGAGAGAGCGGCGTCCTGAAAACTTGTCGAGAAGACGCCGACCTTGGCTGACCAGTCGTCGCCATATGCCCCCGCCGCGACGCCGAGATGGCGGGCCGGCGCGATCGCGTCGACAGCCATGGCGCGCTCGATCGTCGGGCGCCATTTCGTCGCCTGTATCGCCTCGATGCTGAAGGGCTCGAACATGTTGCCGACCATCAGATAGATCGGCGCGTTCGCGAAAGGCAGCGTGAGAGCCGGATGCTGGACCCCGAAGAAAGCGTCGCGAATGCCGCCGAGCACCTGATTGTTGCCGGTGATCTGCGCCTGGCCGGCAAAGTCGTACTGCAGCTTGTAGAACCAGACATTCGCGGCCTTGCCCTCCACCTCGAGGCGGATCTGGCGGATGCCGATGTCGTTCGAACGGCCGTTGAGCGGCTGCGTGACGCCGCCCCCGTCGACGATGACGCGGCCGCCAAACTTGAAGCTGTACGCCTTGTCCTCCGTCTCGACGAAAAGGCCGTTTCTGAAGCTGACGAAAACCGGCGGCGGGGGCGGCGCTGCGCGCGAGTCGGCCTTGCCCTTGGCGGCATTGGCGACATTCGTCGCCTTGTCGGCGGACGTCGTGGCCGCCCTGGCCTGCGCCTTCGCCTCGCGCGCTTCCTTGCGAAGCTTGGCGATCTCGGATTCAAGCGCGCGGAGCCGCGCTTCGATGGCGTTGACGCTGGTTGCAGCCTCGGCCGTCGTCGCCGCCAAAAGAATGCCGAGAGCGCCAACGAGGGCGATCCGATTCTTTGTCAACGACGACATGACTGAACCTCATTCAGGAAAGCGACGTTCATATTCGGGCAAAATGTGGCGAAAAGGCGCGCCCGATCGCGGCCGACGCGCCGGCTTTTCGTCAGCCGCAATCCTTGAACTTCGATTCCTTGCACTTTTTAGCCATCGCCTGAGCCTTGGCGATGTCCTCGGCGGACAGCCCCTTTCCGGCCATGTCCTGAGCGGCTTTCTTCTCGGTCAGGCTCATCGGCAGGGACTCCAGCCCGAGGCTCGTCCACATGAATCCACGCAGCGCGTCGGGATCGACGCCCTGGCCGACGACATACATGGTTCCAAGGTTGAGCTGCGATTCAGGGTCGCCCTGCACTGCGGCAAGGCGCATCCACTTGATGGCTTCCTTGTAGTCTTGAGGAACGCCGTCGCCCTCGTAGAACATGGTGGCGACATTGGCCTGCGCCGCCGCGACGCCCTGCCCCGCCGCAGCAAGGTTCCATTTCATCGCTTCCTTGTAGTCGCGCTGAACGACCTGGCCTTCGAGATACATGGTGCCGAGATTCGCCTGCGCCGCGGCATTGCCATGCTCGGCCGCGAGCTTGGTCCATCTCAGCGACTCCTTGGGGTCGGCCGGAACGCCCTTGCCCACGGCGTAGATTGCGCCGAGCTCGGCCTGCGCCCGTGCGTCGCCCTTCTCGGCCAGCGGCTTGAGCAGCTTCAAAGCCGCCGCGTAATCGCCCTTCTGGGCCGCCGCGGTCGCCGCCGCGTAATCGTCCGCAAGCGCGGCCCCTGAGAACGCCATCAGGAGAAGCGCGGCGGCGTAATTGCGTATCGACATTCGCTGGACCCTTTGAAAGCAGCAGAACGCCCCCGGCTGCCGGGGGCGTTCTTCATTCTTGCACTCAAGCTGGCCTTTTCAAGACAGCTTAGTAGTTCCACTGGAGCTGCATGCGCAGCAGGTCGGCGTTGAACTGGCGGTAGGGCGCCGCGCCGACGTTGGTGCGAGACATCTTGACGTAAGCCGCAGTGAACTCGACTTCCGGCAGCGGCTGCCATTCGACGCCGACATCAAGCTCATGCAGGCGCTGCAGCGGCGCGTTGGTCTCGAACTTCGAGCCGCCGTTGTAGTACTGCCACTGGACGTAGGGGAAGAAGGTGCCGAGACCGAACTCGTGGTCGTCGTATTTATAGTTCGCGAGGAAGTAGCCGCCGTTGAGGTTGCCAGTCTTGATGAACATCTGGGTCTGGTCGAGCACCGGCCCGCGACCCCAGTTCCACTCAGCCTGGAAACCGAAGGGCTGGGGATAGATGACCGCCGTGACTGCGACGCGCTCGTCCTTGATGCCCTGACAGCCGTTGACGCAGCTCGGACCCCAGGCGCCGGCGGCCGGATAGTTGCCAAGCACGAAGTTCGAGAGGTTGTTGTAGCCCGGCGCGTTGACGAAGGGCGTCAGCGCGGCGGGATACCCGGCCGGACGGAAGCCCGCGGTCGACGTCGCCATCCCGAGCGACGGCGTGATGGAGCCCGTCACCGGCATGAAGCGGCCCGTGTAGGCCTGGATCGAGGCTTCGACGACCTGACCATTTTCGAAGACGTAGGGATAGGTGAAGCGGCCGACGATATGAACGTTGCGGTTCAGATCGATACGGTTCGCGCCCTGGCCGTTGTAGATGCCCAGCGCGAACATGCCGTAGTCGCCGGAACCCTTCAGATTGTTCTTCACGAGGTCGCGGAACAGCTTCCGCATGTGCTCGGGCGCATAGTAGAAGAAGATGCCCAGATCACGTTCGTCGCGGCAGCAGCTGTTGATCGCATCCGGACGATCGAGCGTCAGACGATTCTGAGACGACTGCATGTTGGTGAAGCCGTACGGAATCTTCGACTGACCGACGCGGAAGCGGAACTCCTTCTTCTCGTCGATCGAGATGTCGGCGTAGGCGTCGCGAAGCTGCGCGAAATAGCCCGCGGCGTTGCCGTAGGTGCCCACCTGGTTGTTGTAGAAGAAATAACGCGCGTCCGTGACGTTCGTCGGATTCGGGCTGAAGGAGTTCGGCGGGCTCGAGGCCAGATCGGGCTGGATGTAGATGTAGAGATGATCCGTCACGTCGCCGCTGAAGATCAAACGCATCCGGCGGATCAGGAAGTTCTGCCGCGGACCGAGCGAGCGGTCGCCGGTGCTGAAGATGTCGTTATACTGGGTGCCGCTGATGATGTTGTTATAGCGCATCTGCGTATAGCCGCGCAGACTGATCTTCTCATACCAGTGCTTGGGCGCATCCGGCGCATGACCGGCGACGGCGGCCGGCGCGGCGTGAGCGGCGGCGGCATGCGCCGCAGCCTCGGCCTTCGCGGCGCGTCGGGCGGCGCTCTCCTCGGCCTCGAGCTTGTTCAGTCGCGCCTTGAGCGCGCGGATTTCAGCGGAGGTGTCCGCCGCCGCAGGAGCGGCGAAGGCGGCAGCGAGACCGAACGCCGCAAGGGCGAGGGCTCGAGGTTTTACTCGGAAATTCATAGGCTCTTTCCCCACAGTTAACTTCCGGGAGCGACTGAAGCCGTCTGGACATGACAGCTCCGTGACAAACTGGACCGTACGCAAACTGTGACAGCAGACTCGAACCTTGCTGTGTCTCATATGCAACAGTTTTAACGCTTACACCGCTGATTCGGGTGGCGAAACAGCCACAGTATCCTGTCATGTTAACGTTGCGGAGGAGGTTTTCGGCGCCGTTTCGCCACAATCGCCTCGCGCCTTGCCGGGCGGTTGCGTTGCCGCTATCGGAAGGGCGACCCTTCAACCTCAAGGCCGATCATGACCCCCGCGCCCAAGCCTCCGAGAGAGGCGGCGTTTCTCTTCATCCTCATCACGGTCGCTCTGGACATGCTGGCGCTCGGCGTCGTGATCCCGGTGCTGCCGAAGCTCATCGCGCAATTCGAGGGCGGGGATTTGCGCTCGGCGGCGCGCATCGTGGGCGTCTTCGGCTTCGCCTGGGCGGCGATGCAGTTCCTCTTCCAGCCGGTGCTGGGCGCCTTGTCGGACCATTTCGGACGGCGGCCGGTCGTGCTCGCCTCCAACCTTGGCCTCGGGCTCGACTATGTGTTCATGGCGCTGGCGCCGTCGCTGCCGTTTCTGTTCGTCGGCCGTCTGATCTCCGGCATGACGGCGGCGAGCATCTCCACGGCCAACGCCTATATCAGCGACATCACACCGCCCGAGAAGCGCGCCGGACGTTTCGGCCTCATCGGCGCCGCCTTCGGGCTGGGCTTCATTCTCGGCCCAGCGATCGGCGGCGCGCTGGGCGACTATGACCTGCGCTTCCCCTTCTGGGCGGCGGCCGGATTCAGCCTGACGAATTTTCTTTACGGCTATTTCGTGCTGCCTGAGTCGCTCGCGCCCGAAAAGCGCACGCCCGGGATCGTCTGGCGCAGCGCCAATGTCTTTGGCTCGATGGAGTTGCTGAGCAGCCAACCGAAGCTGACGCTCTTCGCGACGGCGCTGTTTCTTTCCTATCTCGCGCATGAATCCATGCCGGCGCTGTTCGTGCTCTACACGCAGAGCCGCTACAACTGGGATCCCAGCGCCACGGGCTGGGCGCTGGCGATCGTCGGCGTCTCCCAGACGGTCGTCTCGGGCGGGCTGGTGCGCCCGGCGGTCGCGCGCCTCGGCGAAAAGAAGACGCTGACGATCGCGCTCGTCTGCGGCGCGCTCGGGCTGCTCGCCTACGCCTTCGCGCCCACCGGCGCGATCTTCATGGCCGCGCCGCCGCTTATCGCGCTGTGGGGCATGGCCAACCCCTCCTTCCAGGGCCTCGCGACGCGCCTCGCCGGCGGCTCCGAGCAGGGCCGGCTGCAAGGCGCGCTGGGCAGCCTGCGCGGCGTCTCCGGAATGGTGGGGCCGCTGGTGTTCTCGCAGATATTCGCGCTGTCGCTGTCGTTCGACTTTTTCCTCGGCGCGGGTTTCTTCATCGCCGCGCTGCTGCTGGCGGCCAGTCTGTGGCTGGGGCTGAGGGCGATTGAGCGGGAGTGAGCCCCCTTCCAAGGTGTCTTGCGTCCTCGAGCGAGAAGAACACACAAGGAACATATTGCCGCATGGCCCCCGGTCGTGCGATTGTCAAACAACAATTTTGCCGCCCCGTCGATTCGAGCCCATGTCGAGTAGCTTCACCTTCATCGATCTGTTCGCGGGCATTGGCGGCCTGCGACGGGGATTCGAGAGCACCGGGGGCCGCTGCGTCTTCACCAGCGAGTGGGATCGTTTCAGCAAGATCACCTACGAGTTGAACCATCGGGACAATCGCGAGGTCAAGGGCGACATCCGCCCGTTCGCTGAGAACCCGGACCTGATCCCGGAGCACGATGTCCTCCTCGCCGGGTTCCCCTGCCAGCCCTTTTCGATCGCCGGGGTCAGCAAGAAGAACGCGCTCGGTCGCCCGCACGGCTTCCTCTGCGATGCCCAAGGCACGCTGTTCTTTGACACCGCCCAGATCATCGCGCACCACCGCCCGGCGGCGTTCCTGCTCGAGAATGTCAAGAACCTCGAGTCGCATGACGGAGGCCGAACCTTCAAGACGATCATGGGGGTGCTCGAGCACGACCTCAAATATCACGTCACGCACAGGGTGATCTCGTCCGAACCGTGGGTGCCGCAGAAACGCCGTCGCATCTTCATCGCCGGTTTCCGCGACCCGTCGAAGTTTGATCTCCACGAACTGAATATCCCGGACGAGCCTGGGCCAACACTCGGCTCGATCCTCGATGACGAGGTAGATCCGAAATATACGCTGACGGAACATCTCTGGACGTACCTCCAGAACTACGCGAAGAAGCACCAGGCGGCGGGCAACGGTTTCGGGTGCAGCGTTTTTGGCCCGGACGACGTCACCCGGACGCTCTCGGCTCGCTATTACAAGGATGGCAGCGAGATCCTCGTCGATCAGGGCAAGGGGAAGCGTCCCCGGCGCCTCACCCCAAGGGAATGCGCGCGCCTGATGGGTTATCCGGACTCGTTCAAGATTGAGGTTTCCGACACGCAGGCCTATCGCCAGTTCGGCAACAGCGTCGTTGTCCCGGTCGTGAAGTTCGTGGCCAACGGCATGAAGCCGCATATCATCAAGGCACTTGAGACGGAGAAGCCCGCTGCGGCGGCAGCGCGCATCGTGACCCGCCCGGACCGCGCCATGGCGGTCAATGGCTGACGTTGTCCCGCCGGATGTCCGTTCGCGGATGATGGCGGGGATTCGCGGCAAGGACACCAAGCCGGAAATGACGCTGCGGCGCGGAATGCACGCGCTCGGGTTCCGCTATCGACTTCATGTGAAGGATCTACCCGGCAAGCCAGATCTCGTCTTCCCTGGGTGCCGTGCCGTCCTATTCGCGCACGGCTGCTTCTGGCACGGGCACGACTGCCATCTGTTCAAATTGCCATCGACGCGGGTCGACTGGTGGCGAGCAAAGATCGAGCGCAACCACGCTATTGACGCGCACGCCGTCGAGGCCCTTGCTGCAAATGGATGGCGTGTCGGCGTCGTCTGGGAATGCGCGCTCAAGGGTCGATCGCGCCGCCCTATCGAATCGGTTATCGACTCTTGCGTTGACTGGCTCCGCTCGGACGCGCCTGATCTCGAAATACGGGGATTTGAATGACGATACGGCGGGGGCTTCTATCCGACCTCTTCACCGGCGTGGTTGCCAAGCGATTGACGCTTGTGGAGACCGTGACGAAGAAATCCAACCAGCACGAATTCCAGGGGACCAAGCCTTTCAAAGCCCTGTTCGGATTCGACGACCAAGCAGGGATACCCACGCGTTTTGTAATGCTGACTGGGGAGCAGGAGGGCATCACGGAGGACGGTTTCGTCTCGTGGAGCAATGTCCGCAAAGGCAAGCCCCGCGCGCCTGAATACCACCTCTACTACTCGGGGAACAACGTAACAGAGGCTATGCACGTCGACGATACGATGTTCCTTGCGCGTCGTCCGAACGGTTCGATCCTCGTCGTCATCGCCCCGAAGGAAAGCACCTTGGACGCGCAGTTGCGATGGCTGTTCGGTCTTGATTACCGGCCTACTCCCGACGAAGAGTTCAAGGACATCGCCCACGACCAGGCGGCTGAACTCGACTTCGCGGCGCGCTACATTCTCGACGAGCTCGGAATCGAGATCGAGGAGGCGGAAGTCGACGTGCTCGACGCCATCCTCGCTCCGCTGGAAAACAAGTTCCCTACGACCGCGGCATTCTCCGCGCTCGCCCGCGAGTCATTGCCTGACGTCAACCCGCTCGACAGCGTCGATGCCGCGCTGATGGCTTGGCTAGAGCGCGAAGAGGCGATGTTCCGGAGGCTGGAGAGAAGCATCGTATCGGAGCGGCTGAGGACAGGGTTCCTCTCTGACGAAGAGGCCGACGTCGATGGCTTCATCGACTTCTCCTTGAGCGTCCAGAACAGGAGGAAATCGCGGGCCGGATATTCGCTGGAACACCATCTGGGCGCCATCTTCGCCGCGCATCATCTGCCGTTCGACCGCAAACCCAAGACAGAGGGAAAGGCGGAACCAGACTTCCTGTTTCCCGGTGGAAAGCAGTATCATGACGCCTCGTTCCCCTCCGAGAGGCTGACGCTGCTCGGGTCCAAGTCGACATGCAAAGACAGATGGAGGCAGGTAGTGCTGGAGGGTGCCCGCGTGGAGAAAAAACACCTGATCACTCTCGAGCCGTCGATCAGCGAGCACCAAACGAACGAGATGCAGGCGCACAAGCTGCAACTGATTTTGCCGAAGCTTCTGCACGCGACCTACAAGCCGGCCCAGCAGGGATGGCTCATGGATCTGGAGGGCTTCGTGAACCTAGTGCGCTCCCGGCAGGCACCATAGGCAACATCTCGGCGCTCATCGGGCTCGACTAGGGGCTAACTTAACTCGACCGTCCAAGTCTGGAATAACCAGACTAGCCCCCTCATCCAAACCCCGCCGCGCGCAACCGCACGACGCTCACGCCGCCGCCGCGGCGCTCCACGCTGATCTTGGTCGAGATGCGTTGCTGCATCGACTCGACATGGCTGATGACGCCGACCTTGCGCCCCTGCCCCTGCAAATTCTCCAGCGCGTCGATGGCGACGTCGAGCGTCGCGGCGTCGAGCGCGCCGAAGCCCTCGTCGATGAAAAGCGTATCGACGAAGGAGTCGCGTCCCTCGAGCCCCGCGAGCGCCAGCGCCAAGGCGAGCGAGGCGAGAAAACGCTCTCCGCCTGAAAGCGAGCGCGTCGACCGGCGCTCGTCGCCAAGGTCGCGGTCGACGATCTGCAACCCGAGCGAACCGATTTCGCCCGCGCGCTCCAGAAGGTAGCGCGGCGCGAGCAGCGCGAGGCGCCGGTTGGCGAGCGCGACGAGTTGCTCCAGCGTCACGCTTTGCGCGAAGCGGCGGAACTTGTCGCCCTCCTTCGAGCCGATCGCCGCGTTGATCTCGTCCCAGAGCTTGCGCGTCGCGGCGGCGCGCGCGATCTCGGCCGAGAGCGCGTCGGCTCGCCCGCGCGCCGCGTCGTCCTGACGGAGTCTTTCCGCAAGCGCGCCGAGCCGGCCGGTCGCATCGTCGAGCGCGCCCGCCAGTTCGGCCTCGCGGGCGGCGAGCGTTTCACGCGGCGTCTCGGGGAGACCGGCGGCCTGCGCCTCCGCGACATCGGCGCGGCGTTGCGCGAGCGCGGCCTGCGCTGCGCGAAGCGCCGTCTGCGCAGACTCGACCGTGTCGCGCATCGCCGATGCTTCCTCTCTGGAGAAAGCGAGAAGCGACGCCTCGTCTCCCGAAAACCCGCGGGTCGCGAGAGCTTCTGTAAAGACGACGCGCGCAGCGTCCAACGCGCCCTGTGCAGCCTCGAGCGCTGTGGCGGTTGCGGCGCCGCGTTCGTCGCTGGCCGCCGCGCCATTGCCCGCCTCGGCCAAAACGCCGCGCGCCGCCTCCTGGGCCGCGCGCAGGGCCTTCTCATGCGCTTCATGGCGCGCGCGATGCGCAGCGGTCGCCTCGCCGCAAAGGAGTTCGGCGCGGGCCGCGCGCGTCGTTGCGAGATCATCAGCGCGCGCGGCATGTGCGCTTGCCGCGGCCTTCGCATGTTCCGCGAGCGAATGCGCCTGCGCGTCGAGCCCCGCGATTTTCGGAATGAGTTCGGCGCAGCGCGCCTCCGCCTGTTCGCACGCCTGCCAGGCGGCCCCAAAGCGCGCGCCCGCCTCTTCGAGCCAACGTCGCGCGCCATTCGGGTCGCGATCGAGATCGGCTGTCGATAGATCGCAAAGAGCCAGAAACGGCGAGAGCGAGCGGTCGAGCGAGCCGATGCGCTCCTTCAGGCCGGCGAGCCCCTGCTCCAGCGCGGCGCGCTTTTCCGCCGCGGCGCGGGCGGCCGTCTCGGCGCCATCGCGCAGCGTCCGCCGCGCTTCGATAGCGTCTCGCCTGTCGTCAGCGGCCTTTCGCAACCGCTCGACGTCCTCCTGCAAACGCCGCGCGGTCGTGCGAAGGTTCATGAGCGCCTCGCGCTTCGCATTCAAATCCTGCTGGAGCGCGGCGATCGTCGCGGCCGCTTGCGCGACGCCCTCCGGCGTCCCGGCGGGCGGACCCTGCGCATGGAGCGCGGCATAGTCGCGCGCTGCGGTCTGCGCCGCCGTCTCCGCTTCAAGGAGCCGCCGCCGTGCGTCCTCCTGCAGCGCGCGCGCCCGCGCCTCGCGCTCAGACGCTTCGGCGATTTCCTTATCCGTTAGCGCAACCGCATGACGCGCGGCGGCGCGCCTTTCCCGCAACGCCTCGACAAGCCTTTGCGCGGCGTCGTCCGAATGCGCAAAAGGATGGTCGGTCGCCCCGCAGACAGGACATGGCTCGTCATCTTCGAGCGCCTGACGCAGCCGCAGCGCCTGCGCATCCGCAGTCGCGTCCGCGAGTTCGCCAAGCCTCTCGGCCTCTTCCTTTTGCGCAGCCTGCGCCTCGCGCGCTACGCGCAATCGCGCGAGCAGCGTGGCGAGCGCTTCGCCTTCCGCGCCGACGCGCAAGTGATCGTCGCGCGCTCCGGCCGCCGCCGCCTGCGCCGCGTCGTGATCTCGTGCGGCGCGCGCCATCGCCTGCAGCAGATCATGCGCGCGGGACGCTACGTCGAGGCGCTGCTGGATCGCCGGCGCGTCAAGCGCCAGAAGCGCCGCTTCGCGCTCTCGCATCTGCGCCAGAACGGCGCCTAGCGCTTCGCGATCATTCTCATCCTGCGCGTCGAAAGATGTGCGCATGTCGCCGGCGCGCGTCAGCTCGGCTAGCGCCGTCTCATGCGCGCGCGAGGCCTCAATCCTTTCTTTCGTGATCTCCGCGCGCTTGGCCAGCCAGTCCTCTATCTCCCCCCATCGCTCGCTCAACGGCCGCGCGGAGGCGAGCGCTTCGAGAGCAGCGCGTGCGGCGTCGCGCGACGCCCGTTCCGTCGCTTCCATCGCGCGCGCTTGCGTCAGTCTTGTCTGCGCCTGAGCGAAACGCTCCGCCGCGAGTTGCGCGCCGGCAAGCGCGGTCGCCTCTTCCTGGATTTGCGCGTCGAGCCGCGCGTCGAGCGAAGACGCCTGCTCCCAGAGCGGCTGGAACCTATCGATCTCGCTGCTTGCGGCTTGCAGCGCATAAAACGCGGCGCGCTCGCCTCGCTGAGCGGCCTCGAGCGCCGCCCGCGCCGCGTCTTGCTGCTGCGAGGCGCGCGTTGCAGCCGTCTGCGCGTCGGCGAACGACGACTCCGCTCTTCGCATTTCCGCCTGGGGCGCGCGAAGAGGCTCGACGCGCGCGAGGTCGGCGAGGAGCTGGCGTTCATTCGAAAGCCCGGCGAGCGTCCCTTCGGCCATCGTGCAATCGGCCTGCGCGAATGCAAGCTTCTCCTGCGCCTGCGCGAGCGCATCGAGACGCTGCAACGCCGCGACGCTTTCCTTATGCTCCCCGCTCAGCCGCGCGCGGGCTTCCTCGCTTTCCTTGCACCGGGCGAGGAGCGCATCGCGTTCCTCGCCCGGCATCACGCCGATTTCCTTGCGACGCTCCTCCAGCGCGGCAAGCGCCGTCACCGCATCCTTCCAGCGCTCATATGCGCGCTTCGAAAGGCTGCCGTAGATTTCCGAGCCCGTGATTTTTTCGAGGAGGTCGGCGCGTTCTCTGGCGTCCGCGCGCAGAAAGGCGTCGAAATCGCCCTGCGCCAGAAGGGCCGTGCGCCGGAATTGATCGAAAGTGAGATCGGTCAGTTCGAGGATGCGGCGATTGACTGCCTCGACGCCCGACTCCACAGCCTCGAGGATGGCGCCGCCCTCGTCGATAAGCCACAGGCTGCGGCTTCGATTTTGCAGCTTGCCCGCCGCCCTGCCGCGCGCCCGCATCAGTTCGCAGCGCGCCCGATAGCGCCTGCCGTCCCGCGCGACGAAATCAGCCTCGGCATAGCCGCGGCCGGCGCCACGCCGCAATATCGTGCGCGGGTCATGTTCCTTGATGGAGGCGCCGGACGGATCAGGCATGTCGTCGCGCGAGCCCGGCGCGACGACGCGCGGAAACTCGTCGTAAAGCGCGAGGCAGAGCGCGTCGAGAATGGTCGACTTCCCGGCGCCTGTTTCACCGGTGATCGCGAAGAGGCCCGCGGAGCGCAAAGGCTCGCGCTCGAACTCTATGGCGAAGGGTTCCGCGAGACTTGCGAGGTTTTCGCCCCTGATCGCGAGGACGCGCATCACTCATCCTCCAGAAGGCCGTTGAAGCAGGCGACATGCTCTTGCGTCGGCTGGGCGCCATGCGTCGTCTCGAAAGCGTCGCGGAAGAGATCGAGCGGCAGGCGCTCGGCGAGTCGCAGCGGAGCGACATGCGGGGCGTCGCTTCTTTGCGGGCGTTCGACGGCGAGCGAGACAAGCCGGATCGGGAACTTTTCGCAGATCGCGTCGATCTCGGCCTTCAGCCCGGCCGCGGCGGCATCGACCTTCACGGCGAGATGCACGAAAGGCCGGGCGTCCTGCGGCGTTGCGGGGTCGATTGCGAGTTTGCAAAGCGCTGCGTCAATCTCGTCCATCGCCAGCGCGCCGCGTTCCGGCACGCGCAGATGCTCCACGGCGCGCGTTAAGGAGACCCGGTCGCTGGCCACGCCGCCGTCGTCGCCGATCTCCACGATGGTGACGCCATGCGCATAGCCGATTTCGGTTTTCGACATCGGGATCAGCGCGCCCGAGTATCGGATCGTCTCGCGGCCCACATGCTGAGGGCGGTGGAGATGCCCCAGCGCGACATAAGCAGCGTCTGCGGGGAAAATGTCGGGCGGTGCGGCGTGCTCGCCCCCAACGAGAATGCGCCGCTCCGCGCCTTCGGATTCGAGACCGCCCGCGACATGGAGATGACCGGTCAGGATGAGCGGAGCGGCGCCGATCCGGGCGCGCGCGGCCGCCGTCGCTTCGCGATAAAGTTCGCGTACGCTCCAGACGACGCCCGATCCAGAAAGATCGGAGGGCGCAACCGGCAGGTCGGCGGCGCGCGGATAGGGCAAGGCGAGGATGTGCGCGGCGACGGCGCCAGAGGCGTCACGCACGGGCAGCAGATGTGTGTCGAGATCGAACGCACCCTCACGGCGCGCCACCACGCCGATCGAATGCACGCCCGCGATCTCGAAAAGCGCACGCGGCGCCTCCAATCGTCCAGCGGCGTCGTGATTGCCGGCAAGAAGCGCGATCGTCGCGCGCGGACAGGCTCCGCGCAGATCCCGCAACGTGTCAAAGAGGAGGCGCTGGGCGTCGGCCGATGGATTGAGGCTGTCGAAGACGTCCCCCGCGATGATGACGGCGTCGACGTCACGCGCTTTCGCGACGGCGACGAGCTGCGACAGGGCGGCCCTATGCTCGGGCTCTCGCGACCAGCCTTGCAGCGCGGCGCCCAGATGCCAGTCGGCGGTGTGGAGGAAACGAATCACGGCGAGGCAGTTTAACGTCAAGCGGCAGGCGCGGGGAAAGCGATACGCTACCTGCTTCCCCGGCCTGCCGCCCCCAGCCCCTCAGCTCGTCAGACCGCGTTTCGGTAAGCTTTCCGCGAGAAGACGGTGAGGAACATGATCCAGACGTCGAAGAACAGCGACCAGTTGTCGATGTAATAAAGGTCGTGCTCGATCCTCAGTCTGATCTTTTCGGGCGAGTCGATTTCGCCGCGCAGCCCGTTGACCTGCGCCCATCCCGTGATGCCGGGCTTGACGTTGTGGCGGCGCGCGTAAAGCGCGATGCGCCTCTCGAAGAGCTGGTCATGCGCCAGCGCGTGCGGGCGCGGACCCACCAGCGACATTTCGCCCCGCAGCACATTGAGCAACTGCGGCAATTCATCGATGTTGGTGCGGCGCAGGAAGCGGCCGACGCGCGTCACGCGCTTGTCGCCGACCGTCGCCTGCTTGATGTCGCGGCCATCGTCCATCGTCGTCATCGTGCGGAACTTGACGATGCGGAAGGTCTCTCGATTGAAGCCGTAACGGCGCTGAAAGAAGAACGCCGGCCCATCGCTTTCCAGCCTGATCAGCAGGGCGCAGATCAGGAAAAGGGGCGACAGGGTCACGAGCGCCAGCGTCGAGACGACGATGTCGAACATTCGCTTGGCGGCGATCTCCAGCAGATTGAGCGAATGGCCGGAGAGGCTGAGGCTCGAAATCGCGCCAACCTTGTCGATATGGGCGTCGACGAAGCGGTCGAGAACACGCTCTGGCCCAAGATGGAGGCGCGCCGGAACCGGCAGAAAGGCTGTGACGCAGGAATCGATCACGTCGGTGCGCGACCAGGGCGCAAGGATGAAGACGTCGTCAGGCCGCAGCATGCGCGCCGACGCCGCAGCCAGCGCCAGATCGTCGTCGATGGTGCTCTCCGAGTCGCGCAGCACGACCGCGGCGACGACGTCCATGCCGCAGGTCCAGGGCTTGTAGCGATAGGTAAAGGCTTCGACGTCCCTCTCGAAGCCAACGAGAAACAGTCGCCGCGCGGAAACGCCGCCCGTCGCCGCGCTGGAGCGCACGAAATGCGAAAGCGTCGCGCGCTCAGCGAAGATCGCGGCGAAGCTCGAGAGATAAACGAGCAGGAAGGCGGCTCGCGACGTTTCCTCGGTCGCCTTTGTGAGGAAGCCGATGGCGACGGCGAGCAGGCTGACGAGCGTCCAGAGGCTGAAACAGCGCCAGGCGTGGCCGCGGATCTGAAGGTAATTGGCGAAGGAATATTCATGGCGGACCGCATTGGCGAGCACGAAGGTAGTGCCCGCAGCAAGGCTCACCTGAAGATTCGAGGGGTCGAGACCGCTCCAGCCATAGCCATAGACAGCCATGTGATATGCGGTCTGCACGGCCAGGCTGACGAGCATGATCGCCGCAAAGTCGAGCATAGCGGCGACGACGGAGAAGAAGGCCCTCACAACCGCAGTATTGCGATGGGAAACCCAGCTCCCCCAGTTCCGTTGCGCCTGCGTGCGATGTCGCCGTGTTGTATGAGGCCTCTTGAGGCGCGGACGTACGCTTGGGCCCTCGTAATCGACCTGCTGAGACAAGTTGTCACCCCACACAGGCTCAGCTTGTCTCACATTGGGACAAAGATGAGCCTCACGATACCACTTGCCCGGTTACTGCAATTCATAAGCCCTCAATATCCGAATACACGGGAAAAAGTCGCGCCTGCGGCAGAAACTGGCGTAATTACAACACGCTAATACTATTGACTTCATAAATGACAACCAGATTCCGACTTTCTTCCGCGCTGCGCAAATGATTTGAGGTCGGCGCCTTCACAAGCGCGTCATCCTGCCTGTAAAATAATCGGAGTCGCAAAAGGCCCCTGGACCTTGGCGCGGTCCATCAGGCCCTTCTCAGAAAGCGAGAGGCTGGCAGGGTGACCGCTCACTTCCGTCAACAGAATGTTTCGCCGCAGGCGTGTCCCGCGCTGGTTCTCAACGCGGACTTTCGGCCACTGAGCTATTATCCCCTTTCGCTATGGGGATGGCAGGACGCGATCAAGGCGGTGTTTCTCGATCGGGTCAACATCGTCTCGGAATACGACAAGACAGTCAAAAGCCCGAGTTTCGAGATGCGGCTGCCTTCGGTCGTCTCCTTGAAGGAATATGTGCGGCCGGCGCGTCAGCCGGCCTTCACCAGATTTAACGTCTTTCTGCGCGACCGCTTCACCTGCCAATATTGCGGCGCGCATGACGAACTGACCTTCGACCATGTCATCCCCCGCTCGAAGGGCGGAGCGACGACCTGGGAGAATGTCGTGGCGGCCTGCTCCCCCTGCAATCTGCGCAAGGGCGACCGGCTGCCGCATGACGCGCACATGACTCCCTGGCAAACGCCCTTCCAGCCGAGCATTGCGGATCTGCATCGAAACGGCCGCCTGTTCCCGCCGAATTATCTGCACGAAAGCTGGATGGATTACCTCTACTGGGATTCGGTGCTCGAGCCGTAAGGCCTGTGCGCGGAACGCCACATGCTGAGACGTCTCGTCGTCATGATCTTCGGCTTTGTGATCGCCTCCGGCGTGGGGGCGATCTTTCTCGTCGTGTCCGCGCTCTTCGATCCCACCACGCGGGAGGCCGGCCTGACGGCGACGATGGCCGGCGTTTTCGCCGTGATCGACGAGGTGCTGCGCGACGGCGATCCAGAACAGGCCGCGGCGGCGCTCGGCTTCGTTATATGGGCGGTCGTCATCGCCACCTGCGTGGCGCCGCTCGCCATCGCGGCGCTGATCGGCGAAGCGGCGGGGGTGCGCTCCTTCGTCTGGTATTCCGGCGCCAGCGGCGTGCTCGCGGGCGCCTCGCCCTGGATCGCGCGGGCGGCGAAGGGGCTCGATCGGGCGCAAAGCGCCAGCGAGGCGGAAGGGCGTCTGGCGCTGCTCTTTTTCCTGACCGGCGCTCTAACTGGGGCGATTTACTGGCTCATCGCCGCGCCGACGCGGCCAACCCCGCCGCCACCTCGGGGAGCCCGCACGCCCGCGCCGCCGCGTCAGCTCAGCGGCCCGGCGGACCCGGGATAAACGCCGGGATCAGATGCGCCGCCGCGCGCCTTTGACCTCGCCATTGCTGTGCCGCCAGTAAGCGAACACCGCGCCTGCCAGAAAGACGCCAGCGAGAAAAGCCGTCGCGTAAAACTGCAGCGGCCCACCGACCGAGAAGCCAAAGCGCGTCGTGCGCCTCGTCCCCGAGGCTTCGGTCGCCGTGATGAACATGGCGTAGTCGCCGGTCTCGGTGAAATCATGCTCGACCGTCACCGCGCCGCCGGGGTAACGGCGTGGCGAAAAGGTCGCGATCGTGAAGGGCGCGAGATCGTCCTCCTCCGTCAAAGACCTGCCCGCGGGCTCCTTCACGATCCGCACGTCGATCGGCAATTCGCGCAGACGCTCGGCGATGAGATCGATGGTGAGGATGATGCGGCCGGTCGACGGGAAGTCGCCGCAAAAGCGATCCCTCGAGCGGTCGGGCATATAGGCGACGACGCCGATGAGATCGGGTCCGATCGATATCTCGCATTGATCGCGGATGGTCGACGACTTGTCCATGCTGATCGCGCCAGCCGGCGCCGGCGCAAGAAAAGCAAGGAGCGCACACGCCATGAGGATGCGCGGCGGCCAGCCTGTAAACGACATGAATTCTCTCCAACAAATGCTCGGCCGCGGGGATGAGAATAGCCGATAAGCTGACTGATTTCCCGGGTTTTTCTTGAGTTGGCAAGGGGTCAGGATTGACGCTTTCGGCGGGAAGTGCTCTTAACCGGTTATGGCTGATTATTATTCTTTGATCTCCCGCGCCATTGCCGCTCTTCCCCAGCAGACGCCCGACACCCGGCAGGCTGTCTACGAAAGAGCGCGCAAAGCGCTGTACAATCAGTTGCGCAGCATTCAGCCGCCTGTCGCGGAGGCCGACATCGCCGCGGAAGGCCGGGCGCTCGAAGAAGCCATCACCCGCCTCGAATTAGAATCCACTGGAAAAGGCGCGCCCGAACCGCAGACGGGGGCGCCGCCCGCCCCCGCGAAGCCGACCGATTCCAGCGCCGCTGCGGACAAGCGCCAGCGACCCCAGGAGCCAAGCAAGAAGATCGCTCCGAACGGCCCCGGTGCGCGCACGGCTGAAGAAGCCTGGCGTGAGACGCTCGACGACGCATCGCAGACGGCGGATTCCTCCCGGAGCGAGCCGCAGCGTCCCGCGGCGCCGCTGCCCTTGCCGCCACAGTCGAAGCGGCCCTCCAAACGCACATTGGCGCTTGCGGGCGTCTTTCTCGCGCTCATCGCCGTGGTGGGCGGGCTCGCCTGGTGGCTGCGCGAGCGGCCCGAAGATCTCGCGAAGCTGAAGCCCGAGGAAACGGCGCCACTCGAAGGCGAGGATGCAGGGAAATTTGGCGACCGCGTCGAAGGCGGCGCTTCGGCTCCCGCGCCCTCCAGCAGGCGCGCGACTTCCGTGCCGGTCGCGCAGAAGGCGGAGCTATGGGTCGCTTCGGCGCAGGAGCCCAACAAGGTGGACCGCATTTACAATGCGACGGTCATCTGGCGGCTTGAAAACGTGGGCAGCCCGGGCGAAACATTGGGCTCTGCGATCCGCGGCGACGTCGACGTCCCCGAAGCGAAGATGAAGATGAGCCTCATCTTCCGCAAGAACACCGACTCGGCGCTCTCCGCCTCGCACACGATCAACGTCTCTTTCAAGCCGGCGGCTGACAGCCCGCTCGGCGGCGTGAAGGCCATCGGCCCAATTCAGATGCGCCGCGCCGACGCCCAGGCGGGCGAGAAGGTCATCGGCATTCCGGTGCCGATCACGGCGAACAACTTCCTGATCGGACTGATGCGCGGCGACCGCGAGGCGCGCAACATCCAGCTCCTGCGTTCGCTTGCCGTGCTCGACCTGCCGCTCCAGCTCAACGACGGCCGCGCTGCGACCATCAACATGGAAAAAGGCCCGACCGGCGAGCGCGTCTTCGCCGACGCGATCGACTCCTGGAGCAAGTGAGCCTTCAGATCAGCTAAGGCTCAAACGAAGACGAGCCGGTAGACGAAGGAATTTGCGCCCTTGCGGCTCACCCAGTCGCATTCGGGCGGCAAGTCTCCCTGATCTTCGATCGCAATCTCCCAGGGCCGGCCCATGAGCGCCTTGTCCTGCGCATCCCAGACGATCCAGCCGAACTTCTCGTCGCGCAAAATCCAGATGTCCTTGTCGGCGCGCTTGAAGCGCGGCAGGCCGTCGAGGCCCGAAGGCTGCGCCTCGAAGCGATAGACGGCGCCGTCAGAGAGGCGGCGCATTTCGATAGTCTTTCCAATCATCACATCACCAGCGTCAGCGTCTTCGCCGCGCGCGTCACGCCCGTATAGAGCCAGCGGGCGCGATGTTCGCGGAAGGCGAAGGACTCGTCGAAGAGCGCGACATTGTCCCATTGCGAGCCCTGCGCCTTGTGCACGGTCAGCGCATAGCCGAAATCGAATTCGTCCGAGTCCTTGCGCAGCGCATAGGGGATTTCGCCCTCGCCGCCCTCGAAGAACTGCGGAATGACGGCGACGCGCTGGAACTTGCCCGTTTCACCCTCCTCCGGCGTCACCAGCATCCTGATCTTGCCGCGCCGCAGAGCGCCCGCGCTCTTGACCGTAAAGAGCGCGCCGTTCAGCAGCCCCTTCTTGCGATTGTTGCGCAGGCAGACGAGTTTCTCTCCCGATAGCGGGAACTGCCCAGTGAAGCCGCGCAGCGTACGCAAGCGGCTGTTGTAAGCGCGGCGCGTCTTGTTCAGCCCCACGAGAACCTGATCCGCCCCGGTGACGAGCGCCGGGTCCAGACCCTCGCGCGCGACGACGCGCGTTTCGCCATAGTCTCCATAGTCCAGCCGCCCGCCCTCGCGGATGAGCATCGAGAGGCGGATGATCGGGTTGTCGGCGGCCTGGCGGTGCACCTGCGTCAGCATCACGTCGGGCTCGGCCTCGGTGAAGAAGCCGCCGCCCTTCACTGGCGGTAACTGAGCGGGGTCGCCCAGCACCAGCACTTTCTTGCCGAAGGAGAGAAGATCCCGGCCGAGTTCTTCGTCCACCATCGAGCATTCGTCGATCACGATGAGCGTTGCATGGGCGGCGTCGCTCTCGTCGTTGAGGACGAAGGATGGTTCTTCCGTCTCCGTATCGGTGGCGCGATAGATCAGGCTGTGGATGGTGCGCGCGTCCTTGCAGCCCTTCGCGCGCATGACGAGCGCCGCCTTGCCGGTGAAAGCCGCAAAGGCCACATCGCCATCGACATGGTCGGCAAGATGTTGCGCGAGCGTGGATTTTCCAGTTCCGGCGAAGCCGAAAAGGCGAAATACCTGCTGGCCGCGCGGCGCTTCCAGCCAGCGCGCGACGTCTGACAGCGCCTTATCCTGCTCGGGGGTCCAGACGGGCATGTGTCCCTAGATAGATCGAATCGGGAACATGCACGATGGAGAAGCGAGCCCGCCACCACAAGCGCGCGGCTGTGAAAAAGCTCTACTGCCCGAGTTGCGTCAGCAGGTTAATCTTCTCGTAGATGTTGACGAGAGCGAGGACGAAGCCGGCCCATGTCGCCAGCCAGATCGCAACAAACTTGGGGTTTCCGAAGAGTTCACGCGCCTCGTCCATAGCCTTTTCCTTCCTTACGCGGGATGCGTGAAGCTGCGCCTTCACGAACAACGTTTATCGCCTCCCGCTTCTCGGCAGGACAGTGAAAATCCTGACAAAGACCGGCCGATCTGCGCCCTATTCGATGAAACCGCCCAGGACCAGCGCCGCGCCGAGCGTCGAGGAAACGGCCGCATAAAGCGGAAGGTGATCCTTGAAGCGCACCCGGTCCGTAATGCGCCGAAGCGTTCCCGGAGGCAGGAACATGGTGGACAGTCCGCTGGCGAGGCCGATCCAGGCGAGAACAGAAATCAAGGCCGCGAGCCAATTGTCCCAGTAGGGATGGGCGATGATTATCGCGAGGCCCGCCGCGGCGCGCAGCACGCCTACGAAGGATTCGATGACGGGGTCGTGTGTGATGCGGTCGACCAGCGCGACAGCGGCGTCGCGCCGAAAATACAGCCAGGCGCCCGCCAGGAGAGCATAGACGCCGACAAACTTCGCGAGATAAACAGTCATGGGGGACATTCAAGCCTCCTGAAGGCGACCCCGCCCCGGCCTCACACGGCCGCGGAGTGCCGCGCGGCGTCAGCCCTCAGGTAGGAGTCGAAGGCGGCTGCGGCAAGCCGAACGAAAGGCCGCCCCCTCTCTGTGACGTTCACGCGCCGCGCTTCCAATGTAACAACCCCGTCGGCTGCGAGTTCGCGCAGGGGAGCGCGGGCGTCGTCGAAAGCGTCGGCGTGAAACCCATGCTCGAGAGCGATGGCGCCGAAATCGACGGTGAAGTCGCACATGAGCCGCTCGATGACCTCGCCGCGCGCAAGATCCTCGACCGAGAAAGCGAGGCCGCGCGTGACCGGGAAGCGGTCAGCCTCGACGGCGCGGCGCCAGCCGGCAAGATCGGTGGCGTTGCCGACAAAGCCCTGCGGCAGCCGCCCGATGGACGACACGCCGAACGGCAGCAGCGCCGAAGCGGCATCGACTGTGTAACCCTGGAAATTGCGCCGCATGCGCCCGTCGCGCGCGGCTAAAGCGAGCGGATCGTCCGGCCGCGCGAAATGGTCGAGCCCGATGGCGACGTAGCCGAAGCGCTCCAGCGTGTTGCGCACGGCGGCGCCTTGCGCCAGACGCTCCGCCGCGCCGGGAAGCGCCGCGGCGTCGATGAGCTTCTGATTGGCCTTGAACCAGGGCACATGCGCATAGCCGAACACCGCGAGCCGCTGCGGCTCCAGAGCGGCGGCGAGAGCGGCCGAGCGGGCGGCGTCATCGACGCTCTGCCTCGGCAGGCCATACATCAGGTCGAGATTTATCGCGCTGACGCCCGCGGCGCGCAGCATCGAGACGCCGCGCCTGACGACCTCATAGGGCTGGATGCGGCCCGCCGCCTCCTGAACGTGTTCGTTCAGATCCTGCACGCCAAAGGAGGCGCGGTTGATGCCCGCCTGCGCCAGCGCCTCGACCATCGGCGCATCGAGTATGCGCGGGTCGATCTCGATCGCATGTTCCGTTTCATGCGTGACGCTGAAGAGGTCGCGCACGCGCGCGACGATCTCGGAGAAGCGCGCGGGGCCGAGGATGCTTGGCGTGCCGCCGCCCCAGTGAATGCTGGAAACGCTTTTCGCCTTTGTCGCCTGCGCCGTCATCTCGACTTCGCGCAGCAGCGTCTCTTTATAGGCGGTGAGCGGCGCCTCCTGCCGCACGGCTTTCGTATGGCAGCCGCAATAGGCGCAAATCTCCCGGCAGAAGGGCACATGGAAATAGAGCGAGAGAGAGCTGTGGGGGTCGAGCGCCGCCAGCCAGTGGCGCATCTCCCTATCGCCGACCTCAGCAGTGAAATGCGGAGCCGTGGGGTAGCTCGTGTAGCGAGGAGCGGCGCGTTCAGCGAGGGCGAGAGAGGCAGCGTCCATCTTGCTCAGACTTCCAGGCGACTTCTATGGAATGAGAGCTTAGCGCGCTTCCCGCCGCCGCGCCAAAGGAGCCGCCTGCTTCACATTACCGCGCCCCGACGGCGAGAAGCTGACAATTCCCTTGGCCGCACCGTGCGAAAAGGGCACACTGACCTATGATTCTTCAACATCTGGAGTTCGGGTCGATGTCCACTCGTACCTTGTGCGCCGCGAAAATGCGGCGCCTGGGCCTTGCGGCGCTCGTTCTGGCCGGCGCGCCGCTGACGCATGCGCTTGCCGGCGACGCCACGGCGGGCCGCTATTCGATCCTTCGAGATGACAAGGACACCGGTTGCATGCTCACGCTCTCGGGCGGCAGCAGGGCGCAGCTCGCGCCCGCGTGCCGGGACAATGGCATCGTCGTCTTCGATCCGGTGCGTTGGTCCCTCGACCACGGCCATCTCGTTCTCGTCGCGCGAAAGGGCCACAAGGCGCATTTCGAACGCGATGCGGGCGGCGTCTGGCGGCGCGACCCCAGCGAAGGCAAATCGCTCGCCTTCAAGCCGATTTAGCAACTTAAAAAGCCTCCCGGATCGCTCCGGGAGGCTCGTTGTCCGTCGCCACGCGAGAGGGGCGGGAGGCAGCGACGGAAACACGACACGCGCGCGACTCGTTACGCTTGCGCGCAATCGCGGAGTTAGCCTCCGCTAATCGCAGACCTGGGTTCTGCGATATTCGATGACCTGTCCCCAATCGTCCGTAACGGGGCGGTCGACCGCATAGCAGTCCCCATATCCGCCGCCATAGCCGGGCTGAGACGCTGCGCCGGCGACCGCGCCAAGCGCAAATCCGCCGAGAGCTGCCGCCGCAGCGGCTCCGCCGCCGTTCCAGTGCGCGCCGCGGTCCCAATGACCGCCGCCCCAGCCTTGACGGCCCCAGCCGTGATGGCCGCCCCAGCCCCAACCATCGGCGGCCGCCGGGGTTGCGAGGCTGGCGCCAAAGAAGCCGGCCAGAATAGCCAGCGTGAGGGGAACGCGGAGGTGGCGCATCTTTAGCTCCCGTAATCTCGGGCCCTGCATCGAGGCGAGCCCATGAACGCAAGGATGGCGCGGCGCGCCTGAACGGAAGGTGGCCACGGCGTTCAGCCTGCAGTCAGCTTTTGCGTGGCCGCGCGATTGCTTCTATTGTTGGAACGGTCCCTTCAGAGAGACGGATTTGGACGCGCAAAAAACGATACGCCTCATGATCGCCGAGGATCAGACCGTGATCCGCAAGGCGCTCGTCGCGCTGCTGGCGCTGGAGGAGGACATCGACGTCGTCGCGACCGCCGCGGACGGAGAACAGGCCGTGAGCGTGGCCTGCGCCTATGCTCCCGACGTCATCCTCATGGACGCGAAAATGCCACGTATGGACGGCGTTGCGGCGATGCGTGCGATCCTCCAGAAAAGCCCCGACATCCGCATCGTGATGCTCACGACCTTCGATACCGACGACCTAGTCTTCGAGGCCATCTCGGCTGGCGCTCACGGCTATCTGCTCAAAGACGCCGAAGAGAGCGAAATTCTTGCCGCCATACGCTCGGCCGCTCGGGGCGAACCGCGCCTTTCTCCGACGATCGCGACCAAAATCCTCGCTGAGTTCCGGCGCGTGAAGGCGCCCAGGCGCCCCTCTCCCGCCAGGGAGGAAGAGCCTTTGACCGAGCGCGAGAATGAAGTGCTGCGCCTCGTATCGGCAGGCAAGAACAACCGCGACATCGCTCGCGAGATGGGGCTCGCCGAAGGCACGGTGAAGAATCACGTCTCCACCATTCTCGCAAAGCTTCATCTGAGAAGTCGGACCGAGCTTGCGATCCGCGCGCTCCTGGATCGCTGATCAGCGGCTGCGACGCAGGATCGCGTGGCCGAGCGCAAGAAACATCTCGGCGACCCCCTGCCCGGTCTTGGCGCTTGTATAGAGAATCTCATGCGGCGCGCCCGCGCCATTGTCTGGCTGCGGCGAAAGATCGACCTTGTTGACGATGGCGACGACCGGACGGCCGGGAAGGCGCTCGTCGAACTGCGCAACCAGCGCAGCCATCTTCACCAGCGTCGCCGGGCGCGTGGCGTCGCCCACCACGATCGCCGCCGAAGCGCCCAGAAGATAAACCGTTTCGAAGATCCGGGCGCCGAAGTCCCCGTCCGTATCCCACAGGACGAAGCGCAGCTTCTCATGGTTCGCAGCCGCGCCGAGGTCGACGTCATGGGTCAGCACGTCGACGCCGATCGTCGTCTTGTACTCGCTGTCGAAGCGATCGAAGACGAAGCGGCGGGCGAGCGACGACTTGCCGACGCCAATGTCTCCAAGCAGCATGACCTTCGCGGAAATCATCGCACCTCGAACTCCCCCGCATAGGGCACCTCGAAGGAGACGCGGCGGCTGCGGATCGTATCGAGAGTCGAATCCGCAATGGGGTTGAGCGTCGAGCGCGAGACGAGGGACAACCGGTTTCGCGGCACGCCGCGCTCGACAAGCATGCCGACGATCTTGTCGGCGCGCTTGCGGGACGCAGAGCGGCTCGAGACCGTCGCGCCGATGTCGTCGGCGTAGCCGACGACGCGCAAGCCGCTGTCGCTGGCCTTCACCAGCGCGGCGAGTTCGTCGAGGCCGGCGGAGGCGGCCGCGGGGTTCAGGAGGATGTCGGAGTCAGAAAAGAACACGGCGAAACCGTCTACGAAGCGCCGCAGCCTGGCGGAAGGCGCCTCCTCCAGCGCAGAGAGCCTTTCGATCGTCCCGCGCGCGTCCTTCAGTTCGCTGCGCAGCGTTTCGATCTGCGCCTGCGCCTCCTGCAGGGTCGCAGCGGCGCGCGTCTCTCCGGCGCGCAGATCCTGCGTCTGGGCCGCGAGCGCGACGATCGAGATGTCGCGATCCACCGTGTATGGCTCCGAAGCGCTCGCGATCGCTTCCAGAACCGCCAGCGGCTCGGCCTCATTAGCGGCAAGGCCGCGCAGGACCACGCGGCCATTCGCGTGGTCGACTTCGAGACGCAGGGGATATTGCATGAGCGCCGGATGACCGGACATGGCGGTCGTGTAGGCGCCTTTGATCCGCCACTCGCGAACTGCGTGCAGCACCGGGTTCCATGAGAACCAGATGGCGAGCCCCGCCAGCGCCGCGCCGAGGATCATCACCGGCGTCTTGCTTTTCTGCTTGGCGGGCTCGGCCAGCGCAGGGTCGAGAAGTTGGCCTATCGCATCGGGCGTGCAGGCGGCTTCGTCGCCCTCGTGCAGTTCCACGATCTTCAGGAAGGCTTCGTCGAGCCGGCGTTCGCGCTGCCGCGAAAGATCGCCGCCGAATTCGCCAGCGACGATCACCTGTGGCGAGGCGCGAAGGAAAACCTTGCCCGAGCCGATGTCCAGCATGCGCAACTCGCCGCCCTTGTCGGCGTAGACGTTCGTCGCGAACTCGGTGATCGCGGCGATCATGCCGCTCTCGAGATCCGCGTTCTCCTTGTCCGCGGCCTGCTCCTCGATCTTCTCCTTCCCGGGCCAGACGGCGAGGAGACGGCCGCTGCCGCGCTCCAGCAACAGCGCGCGTTTCAGATTGCCGGCCTCTGCTTCCGCGAGCGCGACTTCAGCCAGCGTCCGCCCGGTCGCCATCGCGCGCATGCGCAGGCGCCAGGAGTTCGCGGACATCATCGCATCGATGCGGGCGTTGAGGCTCTCGACGAGATCGCGGAAGGCGCCGGCGACCGCCGCAGTGACGAGACGGCCCATGATCGGATACAGCGCTTCGATCAGCATCTCTTTCGAGTTCTTGATCTCGGAGCGAATGATCGACACGACGGAGGGCGCCAGCGCGCCGGTCAACTCCCTGGGGCGCGTCTCCTCCGCACGCTTGAGCGCGCCGACAAGCGCGTCGCCGTCGCTGACGCGCGCGTCGATCTTTTCGACACGGTCGGCCGTCTCGTCGAGTTTGCGGGTCGTGTCGCCGAGCAGCAGCGACTTGATTTTCTCGAAGGCTTCCGCGCCCCCCGCGGGCAGCTCAGACATCGCGCTTCGCACCAATCTTCTTTATGGCCGCGCCGAGTTCGCCGATGGCGTCGCCGATCGCCTCGAGCGACGCGGCCTGACTCTTTTGTGATTCCAGAGCGACTTCCACGAGGCGGCTCTCGAGCGCCTCAAATCGCGCGAGAAACTCCTTGCGCATCTCGTCCACCTTCGCGTCGACCGCGTTAAGTTGGCCGTCTGTCTCGCGTTTTGTGGCGCCGAAGAGCAGTTCCCGCATCTGTTCCATAGGATCGAACAGCATAGGGATCGTTGGAATATCCACTTTCTGTTTTTCGTCCTGGCCGCCGCTCATGCCGACTCCCCGCAACTCGTTTTGGTTGGCCACGAATTTCGCTCAGCCCTTGAAAATCCGACCAAAACTGAACCTGTCTAGCACGCGCTGCGCCTGAAGACGAGCACAGATGGTGACCAAAGTAATTCTCGCTGATGACCAACAGCACTTTTGCGTCGGGTCAATGGTGCGCAATTTCGGCAATGTTCCGTAACCGCAACTGGTTAACGAGCAGGCGGGATGCGGGAATTTCATTTGCAGGCGTTCCGAAAATGTCCAGCGGCGACACCAGGGAGACAAAGACGTTGACGAAAGGCTCGGCGGGCGGCGGCTCGAAGCCCTCGCGTGGGACGTTGACGCGTCAGGATATTGCACTCGCGATTTACGAGCGTCTCACCGGAGTTTCGCGTCGAGAGGCGAAGCGTCTGACTGATGGCGTCATCGACGAGATCGTCGAAACGCTCATCTCGGGAGAAAATCTCAAACTCCACGATTTCGGCTCTTTCGTCGTGCGTGACAAGCATCAACGCGCCGGCCGCAATCCGCGCACCGGGGAGCCTGTTCCGATCGACGCGCGCCGCGTCGTCGTCTTCAAGGCGTCCCCCAATATGAAGGCCGCCGTCAACGGCGAAGTGGATCAGCCGAAGCGCAAGAAGGCCGCGCGCAGCAAAGCGCAGAGAGCGGGCGGCATGCCTCATCTCGTTCCGGCGATGGAAGAATCGTAAAAACGTCCGTCCGCCTGCCCCGCGACGGATGTGAGGGCTCGATCGCGTTGACCTGCCCCGATACGCGATCGAGCCCGCCCTTCTTCAGGGCAGATCCTTCCGATTGAGCTTGCCGTTCGCGTTGCGCGGCAGCGACTCCAGAAACACGATTGACCGCGGCCGCTTGTACGCTGCGAGATGCTCGTGGCAATGCGCGAGGATCGCCGCCTCGTCATGCGCCGCGCCGTCGCGCATCACCACATAGGCCTTGATGATCGTCGCGTCCGCGTCGCGTCCGGGTCGCTCCGCCGCGGCCGCCTCGGCGACCTGGTCGAAGGCGAGAAGACATTTCTCCACCTCGGCGGGAGAAACCCGAAAGCCGCCTGCGTTCATCACCTCGTCGGCGCGGCCGTGGTGATGCATGTAGCCTTCGGCGTCGAAGGCGACGAGATCGCCCGAGACGAACCAGTCGCCGCGAAAGGCCTCGCGCTCTTCGTCCGGCCGGTTCCAGTAGCCGAGCATCAGACCGGGGTCGTCGCGCCTCACCGCCAGCACGCCGGTCTCGCCCGGCGGGAGCGGCGTCTCGCCGCCCTCCTGCGGCAGGGCGGCGACCACCCTGCCCGGCTGCGGACGGCCGGGGGAGCCCGGATGCACCGGCGTCGTCGGGCCGCTGGAAATGAAGGTAGAGCATTCGCTCATCCCAAAGGCCTCGAAAATGTCCTTGCCGGTGCGCGCCCGCCATTCCTCGAGGAGGCTCGGCGCAAGCGCGGCGCCCGCCGAAAGCCCGTGGCGCAGGCTGGAGAGATCCGCCGTCTCCGGCGTGGCGTATTTGAGCATCTGCCGGTAGACGCCTGGCACGGCGGCGAAGACCGTGGCGCGGTGTTCCAGAATGAGACGCAGCCAGACATTGGGGTCGGGATGGCCGTTGTAAAGCACGGCCGAACCGCCCGCCGAGAGCGGATCGACGACGCCGACGCCGAGCGTATAGGTCCAGTTGATCGCGCCCGCGTGCAGCATCACGTCGCCGGGGCCGAGCCCGGTCCAATGCGCGCGCATCGGCCTGCGTCCCCAGGCGGCGCGATGGGCGTGGAGCACGCCCTTCGGACGGCTCGTGGTGCCGGAGGTGTAGACGAGATAGGCCGGATCATCAGCGGCCGTGTCGGCGTATTCCGCGATCGGCGCGGCCTGCGCGAGGCGCGCCAGATCGGCGCCCCGCAGGACGATGGCGCCGCTCTCATGCGCCTCGCTCTCGAAGGCGGCGCCGAGCGCCAGCGCAGACGCGCCGCAGTCCTTAAGCAGAAAATCCGCTTCCTCGAAGGTGAGCTGCGAGGAGGCGAGCAGCGGCACATAGCCTGCCGCGATCGCCGCGAAATAGCTCAGCGCCGCATTGGCTTCATTGCCCATGCGGATCATCACCCGAGCGCCCGGCGCGAGTGAAAGCCCGCGCAACCCCGCCGCGAGGCGGCGCACGTCGAGATCGAGTTGCGCATGCGTCCAGCGCTGCGCGCCGGCGTCGCCGACGATTGTGATGGCCGTGACGTCCGGGCGCACGCGGGCGTTCTCCGCGAGGCAATAGCGGGCCAGATTGAAGCGGACGGGGACGGGTTCGCGGGCGCTTTCGTTCATGGCGCGCTTTCTCGCACCGCCCGCTCGGGGAGAGCAAGAGGGCGCGGGGAGAACCTGCGTTAACGCTTCGTCAACCACGCTCGCGAGCCGCGCTTTCATCCTTAACAGGATGCGCCATGCTTCCCCGCAGATTCGATTCAAATGTCGGAGTTGCGGCGTGGCGAAGAAGAAATCCCAATCCTCGAGAGGCGCTTCCGCTTCCTCGGGCAAATCGGCGGGGCTGGTGATCGCCGTCGGGCTCGCCTGCGCGGGCGGCGGCTATTTCGCCGGCAAGAACAGCGAGGCGATCGAGCCGAAGTTTACGGCGCTCTTCTCCAGAGAGAAATCGGACTCCGCCCCGGCCAAGCCTGCGGCTGAGGCCAGGCATGCAGATGCGCCGACCCATGCCGTGAAGCCCGCCGACAAGTTCGAACTTGCGCGCATCCTGAAGGGCGGCGACTCCAGAAGCGCCGAGAAAAGCTCTGAACCGAAAGCGGCCGCGGACATCCCCATGCCGCCCGCCAAGCCGGAGACTGCGGCGGCCGAGGCCCCAAAGGCGGAACCTGTCGCTGCAAGACCCGTCGTTTCCGAGCAACCGGCGCCTCTTGCCTTTGCGCTTGTCGACCGGGACATCGCCGAGAGCGCTGAAGATGGCGAGCGGGTCACTCTCTCCCTGAATTTCGAGAACCTCGCCGGCAAGCCGATCCGCGCCTTTGAAGGCGTCGTGAAATTCACCGACCCGCAGGACAACGCAATCTACAGCTCGAAGATTTCGGTGAGTGCGTTGATCTCGGAGAATGGGACGCTGCATTGGGAGCAGCACGTCGACGCGAAAAGGCTCGACGGAAAGGGCAAGCGGCTGGTTTCGGAGGACAAGGCGAATCTGCGCGCGGTTTTCCTGCTGAAGAGAATCTTCTTCGTCGACGGCAGCGTGCAGAGATACGCGATGCCGGCGAAGGCCGCGCAGGCGGGGTGAGGCCGCCCGGGTCTGCTCAGTCAAACAAGCTCGACACGCTCTCCTCCCGCGCCGTGCGTGCGATGGCTTCGCCGATCAGCTGGCCGATGGGGATGACGCGGATATTGTGGGCGGCCTGCACGGCCTCCGTCTCGCGAATCGTGTCGGTGATGACGAGTTCCTTGAGCTTGGAGGCCGCGATGCGCTCGCAAGCGGCGCCCGAGAGGACGCCGTGGGTGATATAGGCGTGGACCGACTCGGCGCCCGCCGCGAGCAGCGCCTCGGCGGCGTTGCAGAGCGTGCCGCCCGAATCAACGATGTCGTCGACGAGGATGCAGTTGTGCCCCCGAACGTCGCCGATGATGTTCATGACTTCCGATTCGCCGGCCCGCTCGCGGCGCTTGTCGACGATGGCGAGCGGCGCGTCGATGCGCTTGGCGAGAGCACGGGCGCGCACCACGCCGCCGACGTCCGGCGAGACCACCATGACATTCTTCAGAAGCCGGTGGGCCTTGATGTCCGCCACCATGACCGGCGCGGCGAACAGATTGTCGGTGGGGATGTCGAAGAAGCCCTGCACCTGTCCGGCGTGGAGATCGACCGTCAGCACGCGGTCCGCCCCGGCGCGGGTGATCAGATTGGAGACGAGTTTCGCCGAGATAGGGGTGCGCGGCCCCTGTTTGCGATCCTGCCGGGCGTAGCCGAAATAGGGAATGACCGCGGTGATGCGACGGGCTGACGCGCGGCGCAGCGCATCGGTCATGATCAGGAGTTCCATCAGGTGGTCGTTCGCCGGGTAGGAGGTGGACTGGATCACGAAAGCGTCCTGCCCGCGGACGTTCTCCAGAACCTCGACCCAGATTTCCTGATCGGCGAAGCGGCGCACATGGGCCCGGCAGAGCGAGACCTTCAGATGCGCCGCAATTGCCTCCGCGAGCGCCCGGTTCGAGTTGCCCGCCAGAAGTTTCATCGCCGCCATCGACTTGTCCCCGCAACCCCGCCAAAGCTCGCGGCGTCTTAGCAGCCATGCCGCAAAGGAACAATATGACGCGGTTATGGCGGGCCGGGAGACGGGGGCCTGCGCCTTCCTTCGCAGATGCGATTGCCTCGCGGACCCGTATTGCTCTAAATGGCATTGTCGGCCTCCTGCAAATGCCGAGCGAGGCCTGCGCCGTGTCACTCCAATTGCGTAAATTCCCCAAATGACGGTCTGCCCCAGCGTTTTGGACAAGCTCCCGGCCTTGCCAGCGTCGCCGGGAGAAACCCGCGTCGTCGTCGCAATGTCGGGCGGCGTCGATTCGAGCGTCGTCGCCGCCCTCATGAAGGAGCAGGGCTACGACGTCATCGGCGTCACGCTTCAGCTCTATGACCACGGCCAGGCGACCCACCGCAAGGGCGCCTGCTGCGCCGGGCAGGACATTCAGGACGCCCGCGCGGTCGCCGCGCGGCTCGGAATCCCTCATTTCGTGCTCGACTACGAGCGGCGCTTCCAGGAGAAGGTGATCGACGAATTCGCCGCCTCCTACGCCAGCGGCGAGACGCCGGTCCCCTGCATCGCCTGCAACCAGTTCATCAAATTCGCGGATCTCTTCGAGACCGCGAAGGATCTGGGCGCGCAGGTTCTGGCGACGGGCCATTACATTTCGTCGCGCGACGACGGCGCGGGCGGCCGCGCCCTCTACAGGGCGAAGGACGCCGGGCGCGACCAGAGCTACTTCCTTTTCGCCACCACCAGCGAGCAGCTCCAGATGCTGCGCTTCCCGCTCGGCGACTTCACAAAGGCCGAAGTGCGGGAGATGGCTCGCCGCTACTCGCTCGAAGTGGCCGACAAGCCGGATAGCCAGGACATCTGCTTCGTCCCCAGCGGCCGCTATACAGACGTCGTGCAGCGTCTTGCGCCGGAGGCGGTGGTGCCGGGCGACATCGTCCATGTGGACGGCCGCGTGCTCGGACGGCACGCCGGCGTGGTTCATTACACGATCGGCCAGCGGCGCGGTCTCGGTCTTGGCACGGCGGTCGCGGGCCGCGACGCCCAGCCGCTTTTCGTCGTCAGGCTCGACGCCGCCAGGGCGCAGGTCGTCGTAGGCCCGCGGGAGGCGCTCGAAACGCGCGCTGTCGCCTTGCGCGACGTGAACTGGATCGGCCCCGGGGAGTTCAGGAAGCTTCCGGCCCAGGGGATCGACATCATGGCCCGCGTCCGCTCCACCCGCCCGCCGGTTCCGGCGCGGCTCATTCCGGCGGATGGCCGGGAAGCGACCGTGGTCTTCGCCGCGGGCGAGTTCGGCGTGTCCCCGGGACAGGCATGCGTCTTCTATGACCGCGCCGATGACGAAGCCAGGGTTCTGGGCGGCGGCTTCATTGCCGCCGTAGAACCAGCAAAAACAATGATTTACGTCATGGCGCCGCAACCGCGCGCCATCACAGCGCGAGGGGCGCCCAGATGAGCGAAGCGACAGATTACAGCCGCGACACGGACTCCCTCGACAATTGCGACGTCGAGGCGGCCTATGCGCGCTGGGCTCCAATCTACGACCTGACGTTCTCGGCTGTGTTTCGACCGGGCAGAAGAGCGCTCGCGGCGGCCGCCAGCAAGGCGGATGGCCCGATCCTCGACGTCGGCGTCGGCACCGGGCTCGAACTCCCCATGTTCGAGCCGCATACGCAAGTCTATGGCGTCGATCTCTCAGAGCATATGCTGCGCCGCGCGGCTCAGCGGGTGACGCGCGAGGGCCTCGGCCATGTCGCGGGCCTCTCCAAAATGGACGCTACGCGGATGGCCTTCGCAGACGCGTCCTTCGCCTGCGTCTGCGCGCCCTACGTCCTCACCGTGGTGCCGGAGCCTGAGGCCATGCTCGATGAACTCGCCCGCGTCGTGCGGCCCGGCGGAGAGATCATCCTCGTCAACCATGTGAGCCGCAAGGACGATCCGCTCGCGGTGCTGGACACCTGGCTCGACCGTCATGTCGCGCCGCGGCTGGGCTGGCGTCCGCAGTTCCCCTGGTCGATCATAGGCGACTGGATCGACGGTCGTCCTGAAATGCAGTTGGTGGAGCGTCGGCTGCTGGCGCCCTTCGGCCTCTTCACCATCACCCGCATCCAGCGGCTGCCGATTGTGCAGGCAGAGAGTCGCGAAGCGGCTCCGCAGGAAATGGAATACGCCTGAGCGCACTGGCGCGAACTGACGCGCCGCGCTACATTTCCAACGCGGCGCTGCGGGGTGCGTGCAGGACTATTATTCCCCGGGGCCTTATCGATCTCCAAGGGAGCTGTCCCTGTCCTCGCCCGTGGGCTTGGGCACACGGCGCCCACCTACGTTGTAGGTTCCCGGGATCGATGTCCCACGGCTCATGTGGCCCGCGCTTTCATTTCGTCTCTTCGCTTTCCCGGCCGGCCTCTCGATGACCGATGTAAAAACCGACCTGCGCCGGCATGCGCTGGCGCGCCGCGATCTCGTCTCCCCGCAAGAAGCCCACGCCGCCGCCGCCGCCGTCGCGGCGCGCGGCCTGGCGCTTGTGATGGACATCGCCGCCGGGACCGGACACGCGGCCCCGATCGTATCGGTCTATTGGCCGATACGCAGCGAGGTCAACACGCGCCCGCTGATAGAGGCGCTCGCGGGCAAGGGCTATCGCGTCACGCTGCCCGTGATGCACAAGGTGCGTCATCCCTTGGTTTTCCGCGACTTCGCGCCCGGAGACGATCTGGTGAAAGGGCCCTATGGCCTCTCAGAGCCAGCGGACGACAAGCCGGCGCGCGACCCCGACATCATCTTCGCGCCGCTCGCCGCCTTCGACCGGCGCGGCTACCGGCTCGGCTATGGCGGCGGGATTTACGACGCCACGCTCGCCGAACTGCGCCCGAAGAAGAAAGTGACCGTCATCGGCGTGGCCTATGCGACGCAGGAAGCCGACCATGTGCCGACCGAGCCGCATGACCAGCGGCTCGACTATCTGCTGACGGAACGTGAATTGATTGTGGCGGGCTGAAACGCCCGCGCATTTACGGTTTCTTTGCAGGCGAAAAGCCCGAATCGCGAGCCCCTGATTCGCTCATGGTTTGTGCTCATCCTGTGCCCGCGTTCCAGCTTTGGCGCACCGCTGCGCGCAGTGCGCTTTACCTTTCCTCAATCACCCTACCGCTTCGCCGGCGGCTCCGGCAGAGCGACGACCTGCCCCGCCTTGAGGCGGACGCCGGGCTTCAGGCCGGGGTTGGCGCTGGCGAGGGCGCGCCATTTGTCGGGCTTGCCGTAAATCTTCTTGGCGATGGTCTTCAGCGTGTCGCCGGCGAGGGCCGTGTAAGAGTTCGCGGCGGCAGGTTCAGCCGGGGCAGGTTCAGCCGGGGCCGCCTGCGCCGGCTCCGCAGCTTCAGGCTCCTTAGCGGCGGTCTCGACCGGGGCGGATTCGCTCGCGCCAGAACCGGACTGCGTCGACGCCTCGGGTTCGGCAGTCGGCGTCTCGGCGGAAGCCTGCTCCGCAGGCGGCGTCGCGGCGACCGGGGCTTTGCCCATTCCGGCTGTGAAAACATAGACCATCGCCGCCGCCACGCCAGCGAGGGCGATCTCGCTCAGGCCGCGGATGGGCTTGGGCGGAATCAGCGGCGGACGACGCTTGTCGTCGTCGGCCTCCGGCGCAGGCTGCCGCCCTCTGATCCAACCCGCCGCTTCGATGACGAAGTAGAGGAGGAACAGCGCCGCGAGCGGCGGCTTCCAGTAATTTGCGGGCGCCCACATATAGGCCATGCCGGCAAATTGGATCATCAGGGAGGCAACGGGGATGCCGATCGCGTTCCGCCGGATCAGGGCGACCGCAACGACTGCGACGAAGAGCAGGGCGTAGAGACCGAACAGCGCCTCTCGCGGGATGAAGCTCCAGCCGAAGGCGGCCGAGCCGAACAGGTAGAAGAGCCCGGCGGCCGTCGCGGCGTAAGCTGCGTGAAGGAAGCGGTCCGGACCGGCGATCCGGGTAAGATGCGCGAGCAGCGCAGCGGCGACAATCGCCATGAAGGCCATGGAGACGGTGGCGGACAGAAGGTCCGGGTTCATACGTTAAAGCTCCTGTTAGCTCGGAAGAGCCTGCGCACGCGGATGTGACAGTTTTTTTGGCCTCCGGCGCCTCATCACGATTTCCCGCTCACCCCCGCGCTTTCGAATGTCGCCATCCCGCTGTGGCAGGCGAGCGCCGTCTTGATGATCGCAATCGCGAGCCCGGCGCCGGACCCCTCCCCCAGCCGCATGCCGAGATCGAGCAGGGGCTTCTTGCCGAGCCGCAGGAGAACCTCCGCATGGGCGCCCTCCGCCGACAGATGCCCGGCGACGCAATGGGCGATGGCGTCGGGCGTGATGGCGTGGAGCAGCGCCGCGGCCGCGCAAGCGACATAGCCGTCGAGCACGACGGGAACGCGATTGAGACGCGCCGCCGTGATCGCCCCCATCATCGCCGCGATCTCGCGCCCGCCCAAGCGGCGCATGATCTCCAGCGGGTCGGAAAGATGCGGGCCGTGCAACGCCAGCGCCGCGTCGATGGCGGCGTTCTTGCGGGCGAGCCCCGCTTCGTCGACGCCCGTGCCGCGCCCTGTCCAGCGCGACGCAGGCCCGCCGTAAAGCGCGGCATAGATGGCGGCGGCGCTCGTCGTATTGCCGATGCCCATCTCGCCCGGCGCGAGCAGATCGATCCCGCCCTCGATGGCTTCGAAACCGTAGGCGAAGGTCGCCGCGGCCTCGCGCTCGTCCATCGCCGGGCCTTGGGTGAAGTCGGCGGTGGGGCGCTCCAGCGCCAGCTCATAGACCTTCAGACCGATGTCATGCGCCTTGCAGATCTGGTTGATCGCCGCGCCCCCGCTCATGAAATTGGCCACCATCTGCGCCGTGACGCTCGCGGGAAAGGCCGAGACGCCCTGCGCCACGACGCCGTGATTGCCGGCGAAAACCGCGATGAGCGGCCGCGCCACGGCCGGCTGCGGAACGCCCTGCCAGGCGGCGAGCCATTCCACGATTTCCTCCAGCCGACCGAGCGAACCCGGCGGCTTTGTGAGCTGTGCATCACGCGCGCGGACGGCTGCCTGCGCCCCGGCGTCGGGCGCCGGAAGGCTTGCGAACAGCATGCGGATTTCTTCGAAGGGTCGGATATCGGATGTCATGCGCAGGGTGTAGCGAGTCGGCGCGGGAATGGCGAGTTCCGCCCCCGCCGCGAAGCCGCCGTTTGACAGCGCCTCCGCGCCCGCGAATGATGCCCCGTCCAATGTAAAGGCTACGCCGTGCACGATGCCGCCGCGCCCCGGGCGCCCGACGACAAAACCTCCTTCTTCACGCAGTTCAGCAACGATCCGCGCCGCATCGGCGCAGCCATCGTGCTGGGTTTTTCGACCGGCCTGCCCTTTCTACTCGTGTACAGCACGCAGTCGGCCTGGCTCTACGACGCGAAAGTGCCGATCGAGACCATCGGGCTCCTGAGCGAAATGACGCTCGCCTATAAATTCAAATGGGTCTGGGCGCCCTTCCTTGACGAGTACGACGCGCCGTTCTTTTCGAAACTGCTCGGGCGCCGGCGCGGCTGGATCGCCCTGTCGCAGATCGCCGTCATCGCCGCGCTGATCGGCGTCGCCTATGGCGATCCCGCCAACTGGCTCATGTGGACCATTCTCTTCTCCTTCGCGCTCGGCATCGCCGGCGCGACGCAGGACATCACCGTCGACGGCTGGCGCATCACCGTCGCGCCGCGCGATAGACTCGCTTTCATGACCTCGGTCGCCGAGATGGGCTACCGCGTCGGGACGCTGGTCGCGGGCGCGGGCGCGCTTTATCTGGCGAATTTCTTCGGCTGGCGCGTCGCCTATCTCGGCATGGCGGGCGTCATGACGATCGGCCTCATCGCCGCCTTCGTCGCGCCGGAGCCTCCGTCCGATTTCGAGCCGCATCGCGCGAGGCCGGGGTTCGTCTTCACGGTGACGGAGCCGATCAAGGAGCTTTGGCGCCGGCTCGGGCCGATGGCGCTTGTGACGCTTATTCTCATCGCCGGTTTCAGAATGCCAGGGTACGTCTCCGGCGCGATGGCCATGCCGCTGTTCAAGAGCCTCCATTTCTCGGAAGCGGACATCGCGACCGTGACGAAGGTCTTCGGCTTCTGGATCGCGCTCGGCGGCACGCTGCTCGCCGGGATCGTGGTGCGCAAATTCGGCATGATGAAAAGCCTGCTGATCGGCACGGTGGCGGGCTCGGCCTCGCATCTCTCGCTTGCATGGCTCGCCGCGCACGGCCACGACTTCACGGACTTCGCGTTGGCTGTGGGGGTCGATGGTTTCGCCTACGCCTTCGCGCAGGTGGTGCTCATCATCTACATGTCGTCACTGGTCTCGACCGAATTCGCGACGAGCCAATATGCGCTGCTGACGTCGCTGTGCTCCCTGCCCGGCAGCCTTCTCGCCGGAGGCTCGGGGTTCATCATCAAGCAGACCGGCTTCCCCATGTTCTTCGTCGGCACGTCGCTGTTGGGCATCCCCGTGGCGATCCTCGCCTGGTGGGTGTGGCGCAAGCAGGAACAACTCGGGCGCGATCCGCTGGCGGAAGTTAGCCCGGAGAGAGCGGCGGAGACGGATTGAGCATCAACCCCGCATCTCCTCAAACGCCGCCAGAGCGCGCTTGCGCGCCTCGTTGTGATCGACAATTGGGTGCGGATAGCTGTCGCCAAACGCCACGCCCGCCTCGCGCAACGCGCTTTCGGGCGCCTCCCAGGGACGGTGAATCCAGCGCGCGTCGAGACCCGCAAGCTCGGGAACGAAGCGGCGGACATAGACGCCCTCGGGGTCGAATTTCTCGCCCTGCAGCACCGGATTGAAGACCCGGAAATAAGGCGCGGCGTCGGCGCCGCAGCCGGCGACCCATTGCCAGCCGCCGCTGTTGTTGGCGAGATCGGCGTCGACCAGCGTGTCCCAGAACCAGCGCTCGCCCTCCTGCCACGGCAGGAGCAGATGCTTCACGAGAAAGCTCGCGGCGACCATGCGCGCGCGATTGTGCATGTAGCCGGTGATCCATAATTCGCGCATCGCCGCGTCGACAAGCGGATAGCCGGTGCGGCCGCGCTTCCACGCGATGAAAGCGTCTTCGTCGTAGCGCCAGGGAAAATCGTTGAAGCGCGCATCGAGCGCGCGCTCGGGCATGTCGGGATTGGCGACGAGAAGATGGTGGCAGAATTCGCGCCAGCCAAGTTCGCGCAGATAAGGCAGGCCCGCCTCGCCCGCCGCCGCATTGATCTCCGCCCAGACGCGGCGCGGGGAGATTTCGCCGAAATGCAGATGCGGCGAAAGACGAGAGACGCCCTCCCCCGCCATATAGTCGCGGGCGACCTTGTAATCGCGCACGCGGACGCGGGCGAAATCCGCAAGGCGTGCGCGTGCGCCGTCTTCGCCGGGTCGCCATATGTCGCGCAGCCCGCCCGCCCAGTCGGGCCGCGTCGGCAGCAGGCGCCAATCGTCGAGCGTGTCGCTCGCAGGCGCGCTGGCGGGGTTCAGTTGCGACGGCGCCGGCAGCGGCGTCTCCGGCCCTTCCGCGGCAAGGCACGCGCGCCAGAAGGGCGAGAAGACGCGGAACGCCTCGGCCTGCTTGTTGCGCATCTTCGCAGGCTCGAACAAAAGCGCGCCGTTGAAGCTCTCGGCGGTCACGCCGCGCGCGCGTAGCCCGGCCTTGATCTCGCTGTCGCGGCGCATTGCCCAAGGCTCATACAGCCTGTTCCAGTAAACAGCGCCCGCGCCCGTCTCGGCCACGACGCTCTCGACCGCGAACTCCGCGCGTCCGCGCTTGAGCATCAGCCGAACGCCGAGCTGAGCCAGATCGCGCGAGAGCGAGGCGAGCGAATGATGCAGCCACCAGCGGCTCGCCGCGCCCATGCGCCATGCGCCGGCGTTCTCGTCGTCAAGAACATAAAGCGCGAGCAGCGGCGCGCCGGAGAGGGCCGCCGCCATCAGCGCAGGATTGTCGTCTAGCCGGAGATCGTTCCGAAACCAGACGATCGCGGGCTTGTCAGCCTGGGTTCTGCCGCTTTGCGTGCTTGATGCCATAGAACAAGTATATGGCGAGGCCGATGCCCGTCCAGATGACGAGGCGCAGCCAGGTGTCGAGCGGCAGGGCGATCATCAACGCAAGACAGGAGACGATGCCAAGGATAGGTATCACCGGGATGCCCGGCGCGCGAAACGGTCGGTGCAGATTAGGGTGCGACTTGCGCAGATGGATGACGGCGATGCAGACGAGCGAGAACGCCGCGAGCGTGCCGATGCTGACCATGTCGCCGAGAATGTCGATCGGCAGCAGGCCGGCTGCGATAGCGACGACGACGCCGACGAGCACCTGGCTTATGGCCGGCGTCCGGTAGACGTCATGCAGGCGCGAGAAGATCGGCGGAAGCAGGCCGTCATTGGACATGGTGTAAAAAATGCGGGTTTGCCCGTAGAGCAAGGCGAGAATGGCCGTCGTCAGGCCGGCGAGCGCGCCGAATTTCACGACCCAGGCGAGCCAGGCGACGCCTGTGGCGTCCATGACGACCGCCATCGGATCGGGAACGCCCAGCTTCGTGTAGTGCACGACGCCTGTCGCGACCGCCGCCACCGCGACATAGAGAATTGTGCAGATGATCAGCGAGCCGACAATGCCGATCGGCACGTCTCGCTGCGGCGTATGCGCCTCCTGCGCGGCCGTCGACACGGAGTCGAAGCCAATATAGGCGAAGAACACCACGGAGGCGCCGCGCACCACGCCGGTCCAGCCGAATTTGCACCTGTCGGCGTCACAGACCTGCTCGGGCACGAGAGGCGTCCAATTGGCGAGATCGATGTGCGCAGCGCCGAAGAAGATCACCATCAGCACCACCGCGACCTTTATGACGACGATGACGTTGTTGAACTGCGTCGACTCTGACGTGCCGCGCAGCAACAGCGCGGTCAGCAGCAAGACGATCACGGCGGCGGGGATATTGAACACGCCATGCACATTGGGATCGCTGGTGAAATAGGCGTTGGTCCAGGCTTCGGGGATATGGACGCCGAAGCCCTGCATCACGCGGTTGAAGTAGCCGGCCCAGCCAACTGCCACCGTCGCGGCGCCGGCGGCGTATTCGAGCACCAGGTTCCAGCCGATGATCCAGGCGAAGATTTCGCCGAGCGTGACGTAGGTGTAGGTGTAGGTGCTGCCCGCGACAGGTATCAGCGCGGCGAGTTCCGCGTAGCAGAGACCGACGAAGGCGCAGGCGAGCCCGGATAAAATGAAGGAGACCATGACGGCCGGCCCCGCGGCGTTCGCCGCCGCCGTGCCGGTGAGCACGAAAATGCCCGCGCCGATGATGCCGCCGACTCCGAGCGCCATCAGCGAGCCCCAGCCCATCGCACGCTTCAGACCGTCACCGTCCTTTTCTGCGTCATGCGCAGCGATAATCGCAATGACGGATTTTCGTGTCAGATAGTCTTTTCTCGCGACGTCGGACAAGGGACAGCCCTTTCGCAATTATGCGGCGCGACGCCATTTCCCGGCCGCGAATGGGAACCCGCGCCGATTATGGTTGCAGCGCAAAAAGATACAAGGGGAAAAGGCTCCGCTGCGATGTGCGCCCGCGCAAGCGCAGGGAAAGGCTTTCTGGCCTTCGTCGATCAGGATGCAGGGCGGCGCGCGCCATTATCGACGTAATCCAGCACGATATTCGCCGCCCGCGCGCTCGGGTTTCGCCCGGCCTCGATCATGCGGGCGCGCACACGGGCGAAGGCTGCAAGCTGCGCGTCGCGCGCCGCGCCTGCGGCGAGAAGCGGCTCAATAGCGTCCGCGAGCGCGCGCGGCGTCGCGGCCTCCTGCACGAATTCCGGAACTGCGTTCGCGCCGATGACGAGGTTCGGCAGCACGATCGAATGCACGCGCACGAGAAAGCGCAGCCATGATTCAAGGCGCGAGACTTTATAGGCGACAGCCATGGGCGTGCATGCGAGCGCCAGTTCAAGCGTCGCCACGCCCGAGGTGACGAGCGCGGCGCGGGCCTGTCTGAACGCTGCATATTTTTCGCTTTGCGGAATGAGGCGCGGCTCCAGTGGCCAGTCTCGCAGCGCCTTCCGCAACGGTTCTTCCATATGCGGCGCGACGGGAACGGCGACGTCGAGCCCGGGATGATCCTTCAAGAGCAAGGCGAGCGTCTCGCCGTAAAGCGGCGTCATGCGCTCGATCTCGGCGAGGCGCGATCCCGGCAGAACGAGCAAGGCCCCCTGCCCCTCGCCCGGCGCCGGCGTCAATTCGTCGAGCCTCTCGACGAGCGGATGGCCGACATAGACGCAGCGCGGCCCGCCGAGCTGCGCATGCGCCTGCGGTTCGAAGGGCAGCAGCGCCAGCACGCAATCGACATAGGCGCGCATTTTGCGCGCGCGGCCCGGCCGCCACGCCCAGACCGTCGGACTGACATAGTCGACAATGGGAAGATCGGGCCGCATGCGCCGCACCTTGCGCGCGACACGATGGGTGAAGTCCGGCGAGTCGATGATGACGAGGCAATCGGGAGAAGATGCGAGAATGGCGCGCGTCGTCTCTTTGATGCGAGCGATTAACGTTGGAAGCCGCGCCAGCACGGGCAGCAGCCCCATCACGGCGATGTCGGTAAGCGGGAAAAGCGAAGAAAGACCCTCGCGCGTCATCGCCTCTCCGCCGACGCCGTTGAAGACGACATTGGGCCGCGCAGCGCGCAGGGCGCGCATCAGCGCGGCGCCGAGCGCGTCACCCGAGGCTTCGCCTGCAATGATGAAGATGCGCGGCGCGCTCACGCCGTCCCGCCGCGGCTACGCGGTCCGCACAACGGGCGCGAGGATGGCGCGCGCAGAAACGCGATGAGCTGCGCGACATCATCGTCGCCGGCGAAGGCGGCCGCTGTCTCGTCCACCCGTTGGTTCAGCGGTCGCGAAAGATCGCCGGCAAAGAGCCGACGATAGGCCTCGCGTAGCCGCGCAATGCGCTCGTCGGAAAAATTGCGGCGTCGCAGGCCGACGAGATTGAGGCCGAAAAGATTGGCGCGATTGCCCCCCGCGAGTCCAAAGGGAATGACGTCGCCCTCGACGCCCGCGAGCCCGCCGACAAAAGCGTGCGCGCCGATGCGCACATTCTGATGCACGGCCGTTCCGCCGCCGATGGAAGCGTAATCGCCGATTTCGACATGGCCGCCGAGCAGCGCCTGGTTCGCGAGCACCACGCCGTCGCCAAGACGGCAGTCATGCGCCACATGCGCATAGGCGAGAAAGGCGCAACCGGCGCCGATGCGCGTGCCAGCGCCGGCGCCGGAATTGATTGTGACGCCCTCGCGAGCGACGCAATCGTCGCCGATGGAAAGCGCGCCCTCGGCGAGAGCGGCCTTGAGATCCTGCGAAGGCGTTCCAATGGAGACGAACGGGAAGATGCGTGCGCGCGCCCCTACCCTCGTGCGACCCGCAACGACGACGTGCGATCGCAGCATCGAGTCAGCGCCTATTTCAACGCCTTCGCCGACGTGGCAGAAGGGACCGACCACGACTCCGTCATGCAGCGTCGCGCCGCTTTCGACGATGGAGGTGGAATGGATTGTCACACCCATCGTGGCGCCCGCTCGATCCGCGCGATCCGCGTCAGACGCCCATCATGGCGCTGATCTGCGCTTCACAGACCAGCACGCCATCGACCAGCGCGCGGCCTTGATACCACCAGATATTGCGCTTTTGCGCCGTCTTGGTCATGTGGAATTCGATCCGGTCTCCCGGCGTCACCGGCTTGCGGAACTTCGCGGCGTCGATCGTCATGAAATAGACGAGCTTGGGACGCTCGGTCTGGCCCTGCGCCCGCATTACGATGACGCCCGCCGTCTGCGCCATCGCTTCGATCATCAAAACGCCGGGCATCACCGGGCGTTCGGGGAAATGCCCCATGAATTGCGGCTCGTTGATCGTGACGTTCTTGACGCCCACGCAGGATTCATCGCCGCGGATATTGACGATGCGATCCACGAGCAGAAACGGATAACGATGCGGGAGCGCGCGCATGATTTCGAGAATATCGGCGCTTTCCAGCGTCGCGCCGGCTTCGGTTGCTGACATTTTCCTTCCCCCGATAGGCGGGGCGTCTCAGCGCCCCTTCGCGCCTCTTATACCGGTTCGTCCGGCCGCTCGCGACGCGCCATTTTGTCCATCATCGCCTCGGCGCGCAAAAAACGGCGAAGCGGCCGCGCGGGAGACCCGCCGTAGCGCGCGCCTTCGGGCACGTCGCGCATGACCCCGGATTTGGCGGCGATCGCGGCGCCTTCGCCGATCTTGAGATGACCGGCTACCGCGGACTGCCCGCCGAGCGCGACTTGATCGCCGATCTCGCAGGAGCCGGCGATTCCGGTCTGCGCGACGATGGCGCAGAAGCGTCCGATGACCACGTTGTGCGCAATCTGGACGAGGTTGTCGATTTTCGTGCCCTCGCCGATGATCGTGTCGCGCGTGGCGCCCCGGTCAACCGTCGTATTCGCGCCGATTTCGACGTCGTCCTGCACGATGACGCGGCCAAGCTGGGGCGTCTTGAGATAGCCCTTCTCACTGCGGGCGAAACCGAAACCGTCCTGCCCCAGCCGCGCGCCAGGGTGGATGATCACGCGGTCCCCGATCAGCGAACAGACGATACTGACATGCGCGCCTATCGAGCAATCGCGGCCGATACGGACGTCGGGTCCAATCACGGCCTGCGCGCCGATTACCGACCCGGAACCGATCTCCGCTCGGGGGCCGATCACCGCTCCTGGATCGACCGTCACGCCGGGCTCGAGCCGCGCCTGTGGATGGACGGCCGCCCCGGGCGAAACGCCGCTCGCGCTGAAGAGAGACTCCGGCCGCATCGCTTCGGGAAAAAGCTGCGCCGCCGCGAGCGCGATGGCGCGCTGCGGATCCTCGACGAGAAGGCCGATGATGCGATCGGGCAGGAAATGCGCGTGTCGCGGGCGCAGGAAGCAGGCGGTCGCGCGGCACGTTGCGAGCGCCTCGAGATAGCGTGGCGAGGCGAAGAAGCAGAGGTCGCCGTGATGTCCTGCCGCGAGCGGCGCGACGCCGGTGATCACAGCCGGGGTCGGCGCTGCGCCCGACGGCGCGGCGCGGATCGTCGCGCCGGACAGTTCGGCGATCTCGTCGATCGTGAAGGGGCGGGAGAGATGGAAAAAGGCCGCGACTGTCACGGGCGGAGCTCGCGTGACCCCGGACGCAAAAAAGCGCGCCGGGCGGATTCTGCCCGGCGCGCTCTTGCAATCATCAGAAGTTGGTGCCGCCGGAGAAGCGGAAGTTCTGCGTGATGTCCTGCGGGGCCCTGGAGGTCACGAAGGCGTAGTCGAAGCGGATCGGACCCATCGGAGAGTTCCACAGCAGCGAGGCGCCGACCGAGGAGCGCAGACGGAACCCGTTCGATCCGGGAACAACGCAGTTGCCCTGGCCGAAGCCGGCTTCCGGCGTGTAGGCGCCGACGCAGGTGACGCCCGGAATGGTCGGCAGGTTGTTCGCGAAGTTTGTGCGGCCCTGGAAGTTCCAGAGGCTGCCGGCGTCTGCGAAGACTGCGCCCCTCAGGCCAAGATCCTTCGGCAGGCCCCACAGCGGGAACTGCACTTCGAGCGAACCGCCCACATAGTTGGAGCCACCGAGCGAGTTGCCGTTACGCGCATTGTAGGTGGTGAAGATGTTCGAGTCGCGCGGACCGATGCCGCCGGGCGCGAAGCCGCGCACGAGGCTCGGGCCAAGATTGAAGTTGTCCTGAATGCGCGCGTAATAGCCGCCGAAGGTCGTCAGGTCGCCGCCCTGCAGGCGGGCGATGCCGACCACGTCGTCGATGTACGGAACCTCGTGGAAGTAGCGGACGTCGCCGGTCGTGCGCAGATAGCGAGAGAAGCCGCCAAGGCCCGCCGCATCCTGATTGAAGCTGATGAGCCAGCCGTTATGCGGGTTCCTGAAGTCGTCGATCGTCGTGTAGTTCAGCGCATAGCCGATCTGGGACGTGACGAGCGTGCCCTGCGACTCCTTGATCGCCAGAGAGGCTTCGCCGTTCGACTGACAGTTGAAGCTCAGATTCGGATAGCCCGCCGAGAAGGGGAAGAATGGCGAGAACCCGGGCGTCACAGCTGTCGGGACCAAACAGTCGTTGTACGGCTTGCCGGTCGAGTTGGGGATCGAGATCGTCGTCTGATAGATCGAATAGCGCGGCGAGAAGCTCAATTCGTCCGTGACCGGAACGCCGAGGCGCACCGTGCCGCCGATCGAGGTCGAGCTGTAGATCGAGAAGTTCCACGCGTCCTGAACGCGCGCGAAGACGTCGAAGCCCGCCGAAATGCGCTGATCGAGGAAGTAGGGCTCCGTGAAGCTGAAGGTCACGCCGCGTGCGATCTGGCCGGCCTGGACCGACAGGCGGACAGCCTGGCCGCGGCCCATGAAGTTGCTCTCCGACACCGACACTTCTGCGATGAAGCCCTGGTTCGTCGAATAGCCGCCCGAGACGCCGAAGTTGCCGGTGGGCTGGTCTTCGACGTCGACGTTCAACACCACACGATCGGGCGACGAACCCGGCTCGTTGGTGACCTTGACCTTCTTGAAGTAGCCAAGACCGTTGAGGCGGCGCTCGGCGCGCTCGATCAGCACGCGGTTATAGGCGTCGCCCTCGCCGAGTTCGAATTCGCGGCGAATGACATAGTCTCGGGTGCGGGTGTTGCCGCGGATATTGATGCGCTCGATGTAGACGCGCGGGCCGTCGTCGAGAACGAAGCGGATCGCGACCGTCTGAGCCGCCGGATTACGCTCGCCGCGGGGGCGCGCCTGTGTGAAGGCGTAGCCCTTCTTGGACACTTCGCGGGTCAGGGCCTCTACGGTCTTTTCCACCGCGTCGCCGTTGTAGATGTCGCCCGGCGACATGCGCAGCACGCCGTTCAGCGCCGCGCCGTCAATGTCGGGGATGTGGGACTCAACGTCCACGGAGGAGACGCGATACTGCGGACCTTCCTCGACCACGACCGTGATGATGTAGCCGCCCTGCGACGGATCGTACTGCGCATCGGAACTGACGACCCGGAAGTCGGCGTAGCCGTTCTTGAGATAGAAACGACGGACGAGCTCGAGGTCGGCTGCGATGCGATCTGGATCGTAGACGTCGCTCGTCTTGAGGAACGACATGAAGTTCATCTCCGTCGTCTCCATCAGGCCGACGAGGCGCCGGTTGGAGTAGACGTTATTTCCGATGAACTTGATTTCCTTGACGCCCGTCTTGTCGCCTTCGACGACGGTGAAGACGACGTCGATCCGGCTGTTCGGCAGATCGACCGTGCGGTAGGAAATCTTGGCCGCGGCGCGGCCGGCGCGGCGGTAGATTTCGCTCAGGCGCGCTACGTCAGCTTCAGCCAGCGAAGGACTGAAGGAGCCGCGCGCCTTGGTGCGCAATTCGGGCTGCAGGTTCTCGGTCTTGACCTTGCTGTTGCCCTCGATCACGACGCGATTGATGAGATTGCCCTCGGCGACGCGGATAAGGACGTCCTTGCCCTTTCGGCTCGAGGAGATGGACGAATAACGGCCGCTGGCGCGAAGAGCCTCCAGGCCCTTCTCGACTTCGGCAGGACTGGACCCGGTGAAGTAGGAGCGAATCGTCTCTGCGTCTTCCCGATTGCCCTGGACGATGATCTCGGCGGAAGCGGGAACGCAAACGATCAGAGCCGCAGCCAGAGCCGCGACGAGCAGGGACGAAGATTTCCAAATGCCGCTGATGGAATGCATGTAAAGCTGGTCCTCGTCGCAACGTTCGCCGCCCAAAGGCGCGGCGCAAAATACACCGTTCTAGGGTCCGCGATTCTTCTACAGGGTTTAACCACCCCTGCAAACGCAGAATAAAATGTGTTTCAGCAATTTGTCGAAGGCGTGGCGTCAAAGCCACGATTCATGGTCAGCAGAGAGTTAACGTTGGCCCAACGCAGTCGCTAAAATGCAACGAACCGCGGCGTTTCCGCCGCGGTTTCGCCACATTTGAAGATTCGAGCGCGCTCTTCGGCTCAGGAGGCGCCTGCAATGCGCTGAATGAGACGCGAGATGTCGTTGTAGGTGGAGAAGATCATCAGCACGCCGACCATCGCAAGTCCGATGCGGAAGGCGAACTCCTGCGCGCGTTCATTGAGCGCCCGGCCACGCACCGCCTCGATCGAGAAGAACAGCAGGTGTCCGCCGTCGAGCAGCGGGACCGGCATCAGGTTGAGAAGGCCGATCGAAACGGACAGGATCGCAATCAGGTTCAGGAAGGGCCCGAGGCCCACCTTCGTCGCCGCCTGGGCCATCTGCCCGGAAATCTGCGCGATGCCGATCGGCCCCGAGAGCTGGTCCGCGCTCTCCCGGCCGGAGACCAGCCCGCCCACATAGGCGCCCGTCCGGTAGACGACCTGCCAGGTTTCATCGAGCCCCATGCCCAGCGATTGAAGCGGGCCGTAGCGCTCCTCATGCACGTCTGCGGGCGCCGTCGAGGCCTTCAGCCCCAGCATGCCGATGCGCATCTTGCCAGCTCCGCTCTCGACCTCCCGAAAGGCGGGAACGGCGGAAATCGCCACGTCTTTGTCGTTGCGGCGCACAACGAAAGCAAGCTTTGTGTCCGCGGAGACGGAAACGATTTCCTGCAGCTTGCCGAAAGTGTCGACTGTCGTTCCATCGATCGTCAGGACAAGATCCCCGGGCATGAATCCGGCGGCCTCTCCCGCGCCGCCGGCGACGACCGAGCCGATCCGCGGCTTGAGCACCGTGCGCCCGTAGAACGCGAAGAGCCCCGCGAAAATCGCTATCGCGAGCAGGAAGTTGGCGAAAGGCCCGGCAAAGACGATCGCCGAGCGCTTCCAGACAGGCTGCGCAGCGAAGGTCACCGCGCGCTCGGCCTCCGCCATGGCGTCCACCGCCTCCGGGTCCGGAACGCTGGCCCCATTGGCGTCGCCGTGGAACTTCACATAGCCGCCAAGCGGAATGGCGGCGACGCGCCAGCGGGTGCCGTGGCGGTCGACCCGCGCAAAAAGCTCAGGCCCGAATCCGATCGAGAAGGCGTCGACCTGAACGCCGCACCACCGCCCCACGATGAAATGGCCAAATTCGTGAACGAACACGACCAGGCTCAGCACGACGACGAAGGGGATGACGTAGATCGCTATGGTCATCAGCAGGTCCAGCACGGGGTCTCGCCTCCAACGCTTCACTCGGCCCAAGGCCCGCGCCAGCGTGGGGGGCGGGTTTGGTTACTGAAGCGTTAACATGCCCGAAGGCGCGTCGGCGGCCAAGACTGCCCGCGACCTTTCTCTGACAATATGGTCAACGCCGAGCGCTTCATCAACGCTTTCAGGCGCTTGCGCATAACCTTCCCGCAGCGCCGTCTCACAGGCGTCGGCCACGTGGCGCACGATCCCGGAAAAGGGGATGCGGCGATTGAGAAAAGCCTCGACGGCGATTTCGTTCGCCGCATTGAGGACATTCGTCAGCCCGCCGCCATGCGCCAGCGCGTCGAGCGCCAGTTTGAGCGCCGGAAATCTCTCGAAATCAGGGGCTTCGAAGGTCAGAGTCGCGATCTTTGCGAAGTCGAGGCGCGGCGCCGGCGTCGTCAGCCGGTCCGGATAGCCCAGGCAATGGGCGATCGGCACCCGCATGTCGGGTGGCGCCATCCCTGCCGTCACCGAGCCGTCCGCGAAAGCGACGAGGCCGTGGACGATCGATTGCGGATGCACCACCACCTCGAGCTTTTCGGCAGGCACGCCAAAGAGATGATGCGCCTCGATCAGCTCCAGGCCCTTGTTCATCATCCCCGCGGAATCGACGGTGATCTTCGGGCCCATTGCCCAATTCGGATGGTTGAGCGCCTCCTCCACCGTGGCGTGGGCGATGCGCTCCTTGCTCCAGGTGCGGAACGGGCCGCCGGAGGCGGTGACGATCATCCGCTCGATGCGGGACGGGTCTTCGCCGCCGAGCGCCTGGAAAATGGCGTTGTGCTCGCTGTCCACCGGCAGGAGCCGCACCTGCATCTTCTTCGCCGTGCGCATGAAGGGCGTTCCTGCGCAGACGAGGCATTCCTTGTTGGCGAGCGCGACGTCCCGCCCGGCTGAGAGCGCCGCATGGGTAGGCTCGACGCCGGCCGCGCCCACAATGGCGGAGACGACGAGGTCTGCCTCGCGCTGAGCCGCCTCGATCACCGCCTCGCGCCCGGCGGCCACCTGCGTATTGGTGCCCGCGAGCGCCTCTTTCAGTTCGGCGTAGGCGCTTTCGTCGCGGATCGCCGCGAATTCGGCCTTGGTCCGGCGCGCGATCTCAGCCAGGGCGGCCGCGTCCCGGCCGCCAGCGACCGCGATGACGGAGAATCCCTCGGGATCGCGCTCGAGAAGATCGACTGTGGACCGGCCGACGGAACCCGTCGCGCCCAGAAGGACGATGCGGCGCGGCGCGCGTCTTTGGGAATGTCCGTTGCTCAAAGCCATGACGTCGCTCACCAGAAGAAAAGGCCCGCCGCGACCGATGGATCGCCGCGCGCCAGTCCGAGCGCCGCCGCGAAGGCGCTCGCGAAAAGAAAGCCGTCCAGCCGGTCCATCGCCCCGCCGTGGCCGGGTATGAGCTGGCTGGAATCCTTGACGCCGAAGCGCCGTTTCACGGCGGACTCCATCAAGTCCCCGAGTTGCGACACCGCGGCGGCCAGGAGACCGACGAATAGCGTCCCGGCGCCAGCGAGCGCCGGACCGCCGCCAAAGTAAGCGACCGCAACGCCCAGCAGCCCGCCGCTCAGCACGCCAGTGATCGTGCCCGACCAGGTCTTGCCAGCGGAGACGCGCGGCCAGAGCTTAGGACCGCCGATCAGTCGGCCGCCGAAATAGGCGAATATATCCGTGCCCCAAACAACGGCAAATAGGAAGGCCACGGACAGGAGGCCGAAATCGAGCGACTGCCGAAGCAGGCAGACGGAGAATGTCAGAGCGCTCGCATAGACGACGCCCCCGGCCGCCCATAGACGACGCTCCGGCCCCGCCAGAACAGCCGCGATGGCTGCAAAGACTGCGATTTCCAATGCCGCGTAGAAGGCGAGGCCCACATGCGCCAGCGCCGCTGCGGCCGCAACCGCCGCCCCGCCCGCAACAACCCGCGCGATGCGCCGCTCCCCGCCGATGAGGCCCTGCCACTCCCAATTCACGGCGAATCCGGCAAGGAGCCAGAACAATGCGAAGAGGTCGCCGCCTATGTAGAGAGAAGCAAGGGCGGCCGTGATCAGCACCACAGCGGAAACAACCCGCGGCCCCAGGTCCGAGAATCCCCCCGCAGCCGGAGCGGCCCCGTTCTGTGACGTCGTCATGACGCGGTCTTGGCGCTGCGCCGGGGCGCCTCGACCCGGCCGAAGCGGCGGTCGCGGTGGGCATATTCCTGGATGGCGGCGATCATCGCCGCGCGATCGAAATCCGGCCAAAGGATCGGCAGGAACACGAATTCGGCGTAAGCCGCCTGCCAGAGCAGGAAATTCGACAGCCGCTGCTCCCCGGAGGTGCGGATGATGAGATCAGGATCGGGAATGTCGGCGGTGTCGAGATGCGCCGAAATCGACTCGACGTCTATGGATTCGGGCGCGATCTCGCCCTTCGCGACCATTTCGGCCAGGGCGCGGACGGCGGTGGCGATCTCCTGGCGCGCCCCGTAATTGAAGGCCACCACGAGCGTCAACCCGCTGTTGCCCTGCGTCACCTGCTCCGCCTCGCGCAGCAGATCGCCGATCTCCGGCGCGAGATCGGAGCGGGCGCCAATCACGCGCACGCGAACGTTGTTGGCGTGCAGCTCGGCGAGATCGTTTCGGATGAAGCGATGCAGAAGTCCCAGAAGGCTCTGCACTTCTTCACGCGGGCGCGACCAGTTCTCGGCAGAGAAGGAATAGACGGTGAGATAGGAAATCTTCAGGTCGATCGCGGCGCGGACGGCGCGACGCAAGGCCTCGACCCCACGCCGATGCCCCTCAAAACGCGGCAGGCCGCGAGCCGCCGCCCACCGCCCGTTGCCATCCATGATGAGCGCAACGTGACGCGGCGGAGCTCCGATACCGAGCGCGGTGGTCGCCATTTCCAAAAAATCGCCTTCCGCCATCGTTGCGTTCCGAATCGCCATCCGATCTTAGCAAGAAGGGCGCTTGCGCGCTCTTGCGCTTGAATCCTAACCCTGAAAAATGGCTAAACCTGCATGATTTCTTTCTCTTTGGAGGCGAGCGCCGAATCGATCTCCTTCACGGCGTCGTCCGTCGCCTTCTGGACCTCGGTTTCCTGCCGCTTCTCGTCATCCTCGGGAATCGCGTGATCCTTGAGCAACTTCTTGAGGATGTCGATGCCGTCGCGGCGCACGTGACGCACGGAGACGCGCGCTTCCTCGGCGTATTTATGCGCGACCTTCACCAGTTCCTTGCGGCGCTGCTCATTGAGTTCTGGCATGCGAATGCGCAGAATCTGGCCTTCCACCGTAGGCTGAAGGCCGAGATTGGCCTCGCGGATCGCCTTGTCGACGGCGATGACGAGCGCCTTGTCCCACACCTGCACGGAGATCATGCGAGGCTCGGGGACGCTGATGGTCGCCACCTGGCTGAGCGGCGAGTTCTGGCCGTAGGCGTCGACATGGACGGGTTCGAGAAGGCTGGCCGACGCGCGTCCCGTGCGCAATCCGCCGAACTCGTGCTTCAGCGTCGCGATCACGCCCTGCATGCGGCGTTTCAGATCGGCGAGGTCGAATTTATCCGTCATGGTCTCCAAAACCTGTCTTGCATCGCCTTAGGCGCAGCGGACGCGCGCAACGCTGGGCGATGATAATTGCAACCGGGTTCCCGGCCGGGCCGCATTCGCTCCCCGACGCGGAGGCGCGCCACTTATGGCATGTTTTTCCGAGCCGCGCGCGGGAAAGACGCGCCGGCCCTAAGGGGCCACCAAAGTCGACCGCCCCCCGCCCGCCAGAACCGCGGCGATGGCGCCTGGCTCTCCGATCGAGAAGACGATGATCGGGATTTTGTTCTCCCGGGCGAGCGCAAAGGCGGCCGTGTCCATCACAGCCAGATTCTGGCCTATGGCCTCGTCATGGGTCAAGCGCTCGTATCGCCGGGCGCCGGGATCGCGCTTGGGATCGGCCGTGTAGACGCCGTCGACCTGCGTGGCCTTGAGCACCGCGTCGGCCGAAAGCTCCGCGGCGCGCAGCACGGCGCCGGTGTCGGTCGTGAAGAAAGGATTGCCCGTGCCGCCGGCGGCGATCACGACGCGGCCCTTGGCGAGATGATGCAGCGCGGCGCGGCGCGAGAAGGATTCGCAGACCGAGGGCATGGGCACCGCCGAGAGGCAGCGCGCCGCGCGCCCCTGCCCTTCCACAGCCTGCTCCAGCGCCAGCCCGTTCATCACGGTCGCCAGCATGCCGATTGAATCCGCGCGGGCGCGTTCGATGCCTGTATCGGCGCCCTTGATGCCCCGGAAGAAATTGCCGCCGCCGACGACGACCGCTATCTCGTGGCCCATTGCGGACGCCGTTGCGAGATCCTTGGCGATGCGCGCCAGGGTCGACGCGTCGAGACCATGCGACGAAGCCCCCTGCAGCGCCTCGCCCGACAGCTTGACGACCACGCGTTTGTATCGCTTCGAGGCGTCGTCGTCGGACATGGGGGCTCGCTGGGCTGGCTGGGGCGGGGCTGCCCCTACATACGAATGGCGAGCGGCCCCTGCAAGTGATCCAGCGCACAGCGCTCGCTTTACGGTCCCGCCTCGCCGCCCGTCGCGCCAAACACCTGGCCCGTCGCGTAGCTCGATTCAGCCGAGGCGAGCAGCACGTAAAGCGGCGCGATCTCCGCCGGCTGCCCCGGGCGGCCGAGGGGCGTGTCGCCGCCGAATTGAGTCAAATGCTCCTGGGTCTGACCGCCGGTCGGCTGCAGCGGCGTCCAGAACGGCCCCGGCGCGACAGCGTTGACGCGAACGCCCTGTGACGCGAGCTGCTTGGCGAGACACCAGGTGAAATTCAGGATCGCCGCCTTCGTCATGGAGTAGTCGAGAAGTTGCTTCGACGGGTCGAAAGCTGTGATCGACGTCGTGTTGATGATGGTGGAGCCCGGCCGCAGATGCGGGATCGCCGCCCTGGTGATCCAGATGAGGGCATAGAGATTGGTGCGGAAGGTCCAGTCGAGATCCTCGGTCGTGATGTGCATGATAGATTCGCGCGCTTGCTGGCGGGCGGCGTTGTTGACGAGAATATCGAGTCCGCCGAGTTCATTCGCGGCATCGTCGACCAGCCGCTTGCAAAATGTCTCGTCGCGGATGTCGCCGGGTATGGATGCGGCCCTGCCGCCCGCGTCCTCGATCAACTCCACGACCTCCTGCGCGTCGGGCTCCTCCTCGGGCAGATAGTTGATCGCCACATCGGCGCCTTCTCGCGCAAAAGCGATGGCGGCGGCGCGGCCGATCCCTGAATCTCCGCCTGTGATGAGCGCGCGGCGGCCAAGCAGACGGCCCGCGCCGCGATAAGTCTTCTCGCCGTTATCGGGGCGCGGATTCATTTTGCTCGCGAGGCCCGGCCAGGGCTGCGGCTGCTTCTCGAAAGGGGGTTTGGGATAAAGCTCGCGCGGGTCTTTCAGACCGTCCGCCTGCGCTTCCATCGGCGGCAGGCCGTCGTGATCATCCGCGCCGTTCACCGCGACATTCCGCCCGATCGTCTGTTCGGGCCGCTCTCCATGCACGCGCATCGCGCTTCCTCCCGCGCCGCCCAGACCCGATGAAGCAAACGCCGCAGACAGCTTTTTTGTTTCGCGGGGCTCAGGCGAGAAAAGCGCGCAGCTTCCCGGCAAGCGCGGGCGCGTCTTTCAATTCGCACTCCCACACAATGAGCGCGCGCCAGCCGAGTTGATGCAAACTCGTCTCGTTCGCGGCGTCGCGCGCGCGGTTGCGCGCGATCTTGGCGCGCCAGTAATCGGCGTTGGCCCTGGGACAGCGCGCGCCGCGCGCGCAGTCGTGCCCGTGCCAGAAACAGCCATGCACGAAGATCGCCTGCCTGCGGCCGATGTAGGCGATGTCGGGACTGCCGGGGATGTCCTTGCGATGCAGGCGATAGCCCGGCGCGAAAGCGCGCAGCAGCGCGCGAACCGCAAGCTCGGGAGCGGTGTCGCGTGATTTGACCGCGCGCATGATGGCGGAGCGTTGGTCGGGGTTCTCCGGCTTGCTCATGTCCCGCTACCTGGCGCGCGCATGCATCTGCGCTAAGCGGCTTCTCTCACAGCCTGCGCGCGCAACAACGGCTCGATGAGATACGCAGCAATATGGCCCACCACCGGCGCGACGACGCCGTCGCCTGTGAGATGATAGGCGTCATTGTAGCGCTCCGGCAGGATGTAGTCCTCCGGCAGACCCATCAGCCGCGCCGTCTCGCGCGCCGAGATCAGCCGCGAGCGCACCTTGCCCTTTTCGACGACCAGCACGAACTGCCGGCTGGAGCCGCCGGCCGGCGTGCGCAGGCATCCGGCGAGATCGTCGAAACGCGCTTCGGCGCGCTGAAGTTTCTCGCCGTTCTGATAACGCGTGCGGCGGTAGAGCGTCCCGACAATTCTGCCGCCCGCGCGCTTTGCTTCCTCCACCTTCGCGAGATTCACGTCGCTCATCATGTCGAGCAGCTTTTGCGTTTTCGCCGCATCATGCCAGCAGACGCCGCGCGGCTTGTCTTCGATGATCTGCGCCAGGCTCGCATTGCGCAGCGGCGGCTGCGGCAGGCTCCACCAGAGCCAGTTCGCTTTCAGCCTTTCAGGCAGCCGTTCTTGAGCCGTCTGCAGCGCCTTCGTATGAAACGGCGCGCTCGCGCCTTTCCCGTTCAGCGACGCTGGCAGCGCCACGTCTCCCCGCACCGCGACAATGAACAGCCTTGGGCGCGACTGGGGCAGAAACAGCGCCGCGTCGATGACGAGCGCGCCGAATTTATAGCCCTCGCCCGCAAGCGCGGCGCAGATGGAGGTGAAATCCCTGCCGCCATGAGAGGTGAGCGCGCCGCAGACATTTTCGAGAACGATCGTCGCGGGCGCGCGGCCCTCTTCGCGCAGGCCTTTCATCAGCGCCCAGAAGGGCCAGAAGCTTCCCGAGCGCTCACCCTTCAGCCCCGCGCCGGCGCCCGCGAGCGACAAATCCTGACAGGGAAAGGAGGCCCAGACGAGATCGGCGCGGCCGGGCAATTGCGCGGTCGTGATCTTCGCGACATCGCCGACATGCAGTTCCTCGCCGCCCCAGTTGGCGCGATAGCTCTCGGCTTTCTTCGCGTCGAAATCATTGGCGAAGAGGCAGCGCCAGCCCGGCCCGAGACCGGCGCGGGCCATGCCGCCGCCGGCGAAGAATTCGTAAAATGTGGGTTTGCTGGCCATGCCCGACTCGCGCTCTGGGGCCGAGTTTAGCCGGTCACGCGCCGATGCGCGACCGGCTAGGTCGACACCACCATCACATGCACGAGGGGTTTCTTGCCCCAGACCGAATTCACGGCGCCGCGCACCGAGCGCTCGATGGCCGTGGAAATTTGATCGGCGTCGCGCCGGCGGGCGCGGGGCAGCCCCTCGAAGGTCGCGAACAGCGCCTCGTCGACGACTTCGCCCATGTCCTCGCCGAACTTGCCCTTCTTCGGCACGCCCGCGAAGGTCACGTCGGGATCTCCCACCAGATCGCCCTTCTTGTCGACGGCGAGCGCGATGGAGATCACGCCGGCGAAGGCGAGCTTCGAGCGCTCGCGAACGGCGCCGTCCTGCTCGCTGATGACGACGTCGCCGTCCTTGAGGAGACGTCCGCTCGGCACCTGATTGATGATGGCCGGCGGCCCGGGCAGAAGCTGCACCATGTCGCCGTCGCGGGCGGAGATCACATGCTCGACGCCGCGCGACCGGGCGAACGCCACATGCTGCGTAAGGTGATGCGCCTCGCCATGCACCGGCACGGCGCTCTTTGGCCGCACCCAGTCGTACATCTGCGCAACCTCGCCACGTCGCGGATGCCCGGAGCAATGCACGAGATGATCCTGGTCGGTGATGACCTCTACGCCGAGATTGCACAGATTGTTGATGATGCGATGCACCTCGCGCTGATTGCCCGGAATGGCGCGCGAGGAGAAAATGACGCGGTCGCCGCGCGCGAGCTTGATCGCGGGATGATCGTTCAGCGACGCGCGCATCATGGCGGCCCGCGGTTCGCCCTGGCTGCCGGTGGCGATGAGCACGACCTTGTGCCGCTGGAGATTGGCCAGCATGTCCGGCGAATGGAACCCCGGAAGTCCGTCGAGATAGCCGCATTCGCGCGCCACCTGGACGACGCGGTCCATCGCGCGGCCCGCGACGACGACCGTGCGCCCGCAGGCCAGCGCAGCCTCCGCGATGGCGCGCAGGCGGGCGACATTGGAGGCAAAGGTCGTGACGACGACAAGGCCCGTCGCTTCGGCGATGAGGGGGCGCAGAACGCGGGCGACGTCGCTTTCGGAGAAACTGTCGCCTTCACGCAGGATGTTGGTCGAATCGCAGATGAGAACGTCGACGCCTTCGTCGCCGAGCGCGCGCAGCCTCGCTTCATTGATGCGATTTCCGACTCCGGGCTCCGGATCGATCTTCCAGTCGCCTGTATGCAGAATGCGTCCCAGCGGCGTCGTTATAGCAAGGGCGTTCGCTTCGGGGATCGAATGCGCAACCGCGACATATTCCACCGTGAAGGGATCGAGATCGAGCACCGACCCGGCATGGACCGGAATGATGTTGATCTTCGGCGCGCCGGGCTCGTTGAGGCGACGCACCTCCAGCAAGCCCGTGGCGAAGGGCGTCGCATAGACCTTGCATTTGAGCTTGGGCCAGAGCGTCGCCAATGCGCCGATGTGGTCCTCATGCGCATGGGTGATGCAGATGGCGACAAGATCTTTCGCAATCTTTTCGACGAAGGCGATGTCGGGAAAGACGACGTCGATCCCGGGGAGATCCGCGCCGGGAAAGCCGAGGCCACAATCCACCATCAGCCATTTGCGCGCGCGCGGCGGGCCATAGCCGTAAAGCGCGAGATTCATGCCGATCTCGCCCACCCCACCGAAGGGGACGAAAACAAAATCGGGTTGCGGGGCCGAGGTCATTGGCGCGCGCCTTCCGTTGCGCGCGGTCCAAGCAGAACGTCGCCGGCTTCGATCACGCGGCGACCATGCCGAGTGCCCAGCACGAGGCGGCCGATCTGGTCCACTCCGTCGAATCGTCCAACCACTGTTTCATCATTCAAAGCGACACGCACCTCTTCCCCGACCGCAGCAGCGTCGGCGCTCCATTCCGTACGAATCCCCGCAAAGCCTTCTCCACTTCGCCAAATGTCGAGCGCCTCGAGAAGGGAGTCCGACAGTTGCGCGAAGAACGCGGACGCCGAGGGCGCGCCTGCGCCAATGTCTGCGAGCGCGCGCGCGGGATAAGGCAAACCCTCCGGCGCCGATACGACATTTACGCCGACGCCGATGATCGCCACCGGCGCCGCAGGAGGGCCAACACACTCGAGCAGAATTCCGCCGAGTTTGGCGCCCTCCAGCAGAAGGTCATTGGGCCATTTGAGTTTGAAACTTTGGGAGCCGGCTGACGCTCGCAGGGCGCGCATCGCCGCTACGCCGGCGACAAAGCCAAGCTCGGGCGCAACGCGCACGTCATGTAAGTCGCCGTAAATGAAGCTCGCGTAGAGATTGCCGGGCGGCGACATCCAGTTTCGGCCGAGGCGACCCCGGCCCATGGTCTGCCGCTCGGCGACAATCCATAGCGGGCCGCGCTCGCCGGAGTCGATCAGACGGCGCGACTCGCTATTGGTCGAGTCGACTTCGCCAAGAGATAGAAGGCGAACGCCGCGAGCGCGCGCAAAACGACCTAGCTGCACGCGCTCACCTCATCAGAACAGCGACTTTGCGGCGGCGCCCGCCGCATCCATGATCGGCGCCGGATAGAGCCAGAACCCCAGAAGCGCCACAGTGGACGCCGCGAGCACGGCGCGGATCGCCAGAGGCGAACGGTCGAAATCCGGCGCGGGCTCGTCGAAATACATCACCTTCACCACACGAAGATAATAGAACGCCGCCACAGCAGAGGCGAGAACGCCGACGACGGCGAGCGGATAAAGCCCCGCATCGACAGCCGCGAGCAGGACGTAATATTTCGCGAAGAAGCCCGCGAGCGGAGGAATGCCGGCGAGCGAAAACATCAGCATCGCCAGGAAAAAAGCCATGAGGCCATTCGTGCGCGACAGGCCCGAGAGGTCCGAGATGTTCTCGACATTCCTGCCGTCCACGCGCATGGCGAGGATTGCAGCGAAGGAGCCGAGCGTCATCACGAGATAGATGGCGAGATAGACGGCGACGCCCTTGACGCCAGCTTCGGTGCCAGCCGCAAGCCCAATGAGCGCGAAGCCCATGTGGCCGATGGACGAATACGCCATCAGTCGCTTGATGTTGGTCTGGCCGATCGCAGCGAAAGAGCCGAGCAGCGTTGAAGCGATGGCGAGGAAGACGATGATCTGCCGCCACTGCGTCGTGATGGCCGGGAAGGCGGTGATGACAATGCGTGCGGTGATCGCGACAGCGGCCATCTTGGCGGCGGAGGCGAAGAACGCGGTGACGGGGGTCGGAGCGCCTTCGTAAACGTCCGGCGTCCACATATGGAAGGGCGCGGCCGACATTTTGAAGGCGAGGCCCGCGAGCACGAAGACGAGGCCAAAGATCACGCCGAGCGGCGGATGTTCGGTCACGGCCTGCGCGATGCCGTCGAAGGAGACGGTTCCAGAGAAGCCGTAAAGGAGCGACGAGCCATAGAGCATCATGCCCGAGGACAGGGCGCCGAGAACGAAATATTTCAGACCCGCTTCCGACGACCGGCCGTCGTCACGCGCGAATGCGGCCATGACGTAGAGCGCGAGCGACATCAGTTCGAGACCGAGATAAAGCGCGATCAGATTGTCGGCGGAGATAAGCAGCATCATGCCGAGCGTCGACAGGATGACGAGCACAGGGAACTCGAACTTCTCGAGCCCGTTGCGCTGCAGCCAGTCAACCGACATCAGGATGGAGACCATAGCGCCGACGAGCGCCAGCACCTTCACAAAGCGCGAAAAGGCGTCGTCGATAAAGGCGCCGTCGAAGACGGCGACGTCCACCTGCTTGCTGGAGAGCAGGATCGCGACAATGGCGAGGCCAAGAATGCCCACCGCCATCTCGTCGACCAGGCTGAAGCCCCTCTCGCCGCGGAAGGCGCCGATGAGGATCAGCACCAGCACGCCGATGGCGAGGATGACCTCGGGGAGAAAATGTTGTCCGAGTTCTGCGAGGAATGGCATTTCAGCAGTCCGTCAATGGCCCGCGGCGGCGATCTTAACCGCGTCGAGCAGGGCCGTATGGGATTGGAGGAGATTGTCGACAGAAGCCTGCGTCGAGCTCAATATCTGTTGCGGCAACACGCCGTAATAGATCGTGAGCGCGATGAGCGGGACGAAGATCGCGATTTCTCGCGGCGTCAGATCCATGATGTCCTTGAGGCTCGGCTTCTCCAGCACGCCGAAGACGACGCGGCGGTAAAGATAGAGCGCATAGGCTGCCGAGAAGATCACGCCGCTCGTCGCGATAAGAGCCACCCAGCTATTGGCCTTGAAGGCGCCGGCGAGCGACAGGAACTCTCCGACGAAGCCCGTCGTGCCCGGCAGGCCGACATTCGCCATTGTGAAGAGCATGAAGACGAAGGCGTAGATCGGCATGCGACTCACGAGCCCGCCGTACGCCGCAATCTCACGGGTGTGCATGCGGTCGTATATGACGCCGACGCAAAGAAAGAGCGCGCCCGACACGAAGCCGTGCGAGATCATCTGGAACATCGCGCCCTGCAGGCCCTGCGCGTTCATCGTGAAGAGGCCCATCGTGACGTAGCCCATGTGGGCGACGGAGGAATAGGCGATCAGCTTCTTGATGTCCTCCTGCACCAGCGCGACGAGCGAGGTGTAAACGATGGCGATGACGGACATCGCGTAAACAAGCGGCGCGAAATGAACCGACGCATCCGGGAACATGGGGAGCGAGAAGCGGATGAACCCGTAGCCGCCCATCTTCAACAGGATCGCCGCGAGGATCACGGAGCCCGCCGTCGGCGCCTCGACATGGGCGTCTGGCAGCCAGGTGTGCACCGGCCACATCGGCATCTTCACAGCGAAGGACGCGAAGAAGGCAAGCCACAGCCAGAACTGCATGTCCTTCGGGAAGTCGGTCTTCAGCAGCACGGTGATGTCGGTCGTGTGCGCCTGATTATACATCGCGAGGATCGCAATGAGCATCAGCAGCGAACCGACCAGCGTGTAAAGGAAGAATTTAAAGCTCGCATATACGCGTCGCTTGCCGCCCCAAATGCCGATGATGAGGAACATCGGAATGAGGCCGCCCTCGAAGAAGAGGTAGAACAGCACGAGATCCAGCGCGCAGAAGACGCCGATCATCAGCGTCTCGAGGACGAGGAAGGCGACGAAATACTCCCGCACGCGTTTCGTGATCGATTCGAAGGAGGCGAGGATCGCGAAAGGCATGATGAAGGTGGTGAGCAGCACGAGCGGCATGGAGAAGCCGTCGACGCCCATCTTGTAGGTCAGCCCGGCGCCGAACCACGCTTTCTCCTCCACGAACTGGAAGGCCGCGCTCGACGGATCGAAGCCCATCCACACATAGACGGAGAGCGCGAATGTCGCGAGCGTGGTCAGAAAGGCCGCCCAGCGAATGTTGCGCAGGGTCGCCTCGTCCTCGCCCTTCTGCGTCAGCAGAAAGGCGGCGCCGACAAGCGGAAGAAACGTAAGGCCGGTAAGAATGCCGAACCCGAACATCAGCGCAGCCCTCCGGCGACGAAGTAAGTGACGATGGCGGCGACGCCGATCAGCATGGCGAAAGCGTAGTTGTAGATGTAGCCCGTCTGCAGGCGGACAGCGAGCTTGGCGCCGTCCACGACGCGCGCCGCGACGCCGTCGGGCCCGAGCCCGTCGATGATGGCGCCGTCTCCGCCCTTCCAGAACAGGCGCCCGATCGCGAAGGCCGGCTTCACGAAGATGGCGTCGTAGAGCTCATCGAAATACCACTTGTTCAGCAGGAAGTCGTATAGCCGCGGGAACGCGCCCGCTATCTTCTGAGCGAGACCAGGCTTCAGCACATAGACGTAGAGCGAGAGCAGGAAGCCCAGAACCATCATCGTGAAGGGCGCGAAGCCGACCCAGGTCGGGATTTCGTGACGCGCGTGCAGGATGTGGTTGTGCTCGCCGGTGAACAGCGCGCCCTTCCAGAATTCGTCATAGGCGTGGCCGGCGAAATCGGGCTCGAAGAGATAGCCTGCGAAGACGGCGCCGAGGGCGAGAACGGCGAGCGGGACGAGCATGACGAGCGGAGACTCGTGCGGCGCGTGATGGCCGTGGCCGTGATCGTCATGCGCATGGTCATCATGGGCGTGATCGTCGTGTGCGTGCGCGGCATGGGCCTCGTGGCCATGTTCCTTGCGCGTCCCGAAGAAGGTCATGAACACGAGGCGCCATGAATAGAAGGATGTGAAGCCCGCCGCCACGACGGTGGAGATGAAGCCGATCATCGCCGCCGTGCTGTGAGCGCTGGCGGCGTAGGCCGCTTCGATGATGCCATCCTTCGAGAAGAAGCCGGCGAAGCCGATCTCCGTATGCGGAATGCCGACGCCGGTGAGCGCAAGCGTGCCAATGGTCATCATCGCGAATGTGAAGGGGATGTCCTTGCGCAGTCCGCCCATGTTGCGCATGTCCTGCTCGTGATGCATCGCATGGATGACGGAGCCGGCCCCGAGGAATAGCAGCGCCTTGAAGAAGGCGTGGGTGAAGAGATGGAACACGCCGAGCGAATAGGCTCCGACGCCTTCGGCCACGAACATGTAGCCGAGCTGAGAACAGGTCGAATAGGCGATGACGCGCTTGATGTCGTTCTGCACGAGGCCGACTGTCGCGGCGAAGAAGGCCGTGACCGCGCCGATCACTGTAACGAACGCTGCGGCGTGCGGCGCATGCTCGAAGATCGGCGACAGGCGCGCGACCATGAAGACGCCGGCGGTGACCATGGTGGCGGCGTGGATGAGCGCGGAGACGGGCGTCGGGCCTTCCATGGCGTCCGGAAGCCAGGTGTGCAGGAAGAACTGCGCCGACTTGCCCATGGCGCCGATGAACAGCAGGAATGCCGCAATTTCCAGCGCGTCCACGTCCATGCCGAAAATGTGGATCGGCTTTCCCTCGAGGCCAGGCACTGCGGCGAAGACCTCGTTGAAGCTCAGCGATTGCGTGAGCTGGAAGACCAGGAAGATTCCAAGCGCAAAGCCAAAATCGCCGACGCGGTTGACCACGAACGCCTTGATGGCGGCGGCGCAGGCCGACGGCTTTTCGTACCAGAAGCCGATGAGCAGGTAAGACGCGAGGCCGACCCCCTCCCAGCCGAAGAACATCTGCACCAGATTGTCAGCCGTCACCAGCATGAGCATGGCGAAGGTGAAGAGCGACAAATAGGCGAAGAAGCGCGGACGCGACGGATCCTCGTGCATGTAGCCGATGGAATAGAGATGCACGAGGCTCGACACTGTGGTGACGACGACGAGCATCACGGCTGTGAGCGTGTCCACACGCAGCGCCCAGTCCACTTTCAGCGCGCCGACCGTCATCCAGTTGGCGAGCACGGGCGCGAAGCCGTGATTATGGCCGAGCGCGACGTCGAAGAAGGTGATCCACGACATCACGGCGCAGGCCATGAGCAAGCCTGTGGTGAGGAGTTCCGAAGGGCGCGGCCCAAGCTTGCGCCCGAAAGCGCCCGCGATCAGGAAGCCGACGAGCGGCAGGAAGACGATTGCCTGGATCATCGTGTGATCAGCCCTTCAGCGAATTGATGTCTTCGACCGCGATGGTGCCGCGGTTGCGATAGAAGGCGACGAGGATGGCGAGGCCAATCGCTGCCTCCGCAGCGGCGACGGTGAGCACGAAGAGCGCGAACACCTGGCCGACGAGATCGCCGAGCGCCTGCGAAAAAGCGACGAAGTTGATGTTCACCGACAAGAGGATCAGCTCCACCGACATGAGAATGACGATGATATTCTTGCGGTTGAGAATGATGCCAGCGACGCCGATCGAGAACAGGACGGCGGCGACGACGAGGTAATGGGTGAGGCCGATGGTCATGGAGTTTCCTCGTTAAACGCCGGTCCGGAACGGAACCTTCTTGAGCTCTACGACGTTCTTGGCGTTGCGCGCGTTCTGCTCCTCGATATTCTGGCGTTTGACGTTGGGCTTGTGATGCAGCGTCAGAACGATGGCGCCAATCATGGCGGTCAGCAGAACCAGCGCCGAGGTCTGGAAGAAGATGACGTATTTGGTGTAGAGCACCTGGCCGAGAGCGGCGGTGTTGGACACATTCGCGGCGATCGGCGTCTCGAGCAGGCTCTTCGAGGCTTCAGACGGCTGCCAGCCGACGGTCACCATGGCGAGTTCGGCGAGCACCACGACGCCGACGGCGGCGCCGACCGGCACATATTTGGCAAAGCCCTGCTTCAGCTCGGCGAAGTCGACGTCCAGCATCATCACGACGAAGAGGAAGAGCACCGCCACCGCGCCGACATAGACGACGATCAGCAGCATGGCGAGAAATTCCGCGCCCGCGAGCAGGAAGAGACCCGCGCCGTTGCAGAAGGCGAGGATGAGAAACAGCACCGAATGCACCGGATTGCGGGCGAAGATCACCACGCAGGCCGACGCGATCATGATCGTCGCGAAGAGGTAGAAAAATACAGCCGCCACGGCCTCATCCTCTCATCAGAGCCGCTGTCGCAGCTCGCGTTCGTTTGTTTTACCGGTAGGGCGAGTCGAGCGCGATGTTGCGCGCAATTTCGCGTTCCCAGCGGGCGCCGTTTTCGAGCAGGCGCTCCTTGTTGTAGTAGAGCTCCTCGCGCGTCTCCGTCGCGAATTCCTGGTTCGGCCCCTCGACGATGGCGTCGACCGGGCAGGCCTCCTGGCAGTAGCCGCAATAGATGCACTTCACCATGTCGATGTCGTAGCGTGTCGTGCGGCGGGTGCCGTCGTTGCGTCGCGGACCGGCCTCGATGGTGATGGCCTGCGCGGGGCAGATCGCCTCGCAGAGCTTGCAGGCGATGCATCGTTCTTCCCCGTTGGGATAGCGGCGCAGCGCATGCTCGCCGCGGAAGCGCGGCGACTGCGGGTTGCGCTCGTGCGGATAGTTGATGGTCGCCTTCGGCTTGAAGAAGTAGCGCATCGACAGCCAGAAGGCGCCGACGAACTCGGTGAGGAAGAGCGACTTTGCGGCCTGATCAAGTCTCATGGCTTAGCTCGCGATCAATGCGGGGCCAAACTGCAACGCAGCGGCGACGATGACGACCATGACGAGCGAGATCGGCAGGAACACTTTCCAGCCGAGACGCATCAGCTGATCGTACCGGTAGCGCGGCACGAAAGCCTTCACCATGGCGAAGAAGAAGAAGAAAAAGCTCACCTTGAGGATGAACCAGATCACGCCCGGCACCAGAGTGAAGGGCGAGATATTGAATGGCGGCAGCCAGCCACCGAAGAAGAGGATCGTCAGCAGCGCGCACATGGTCACGATCGCCACATATTCGGCGAGCATGAACAGCACGTAAGGCGTCGCCGAATACTCGATCATGAAGCCGGCGACGAGTTCCGACTCCGCTTCCACGAGATCGAAGGGCGGGCGGTTGGTTTCGGCCAGCGCCGAGACGAAGAAGATGACGAACATCGGGAAGAGGCGCAGCCAGTACCAGCCGGCCATGCCGTATTGCGTGTCCTGCGCGCGGACGATCTCTGTCATGTTCAGCGAGCCGGCGCAGAGCAGCACGGTGATGATGACGAATCCGATGGAGACTTCGTAGGACACCATCTGCGCGGCGGAGCGCAGCGCCGAGAGGAACGGATATTTCGAGTTCGACGCCCAGCCGCCCATGATCACGCCGTAAACGCCGAGTGACGATAGCGCGAAGATGTAAAGAATCCCGACATTGATGTCGCCGACGACCCAGCCGTCCGACACCGGAATCACCGACCAGGCGGCGATGGAGAGCGTCGCCATGATGAAGGGCGCGAAGAGGAACACGCCCTTGTTCGCCGTGTCCGGGATCACCGGCTCCTTGATGGCGAATTTGATGAAGTCCGCGAAGCTCTGCCACAGGCCCCACGGCCCCACGACATTCGGACCCCGGCGCAACTGCACCGCCGCCCAGATCTTGCGGTCGGCAAGAATGACGTAAGCGACATAGATCAGCAGCACGACCGCGATCAGCACGCTGCGGATGAGCGCGAGGAGCACGGGGCTGGCCGCGAGATAGGCGATGATGTCGTTCAACCACTCGGTCACGTCGTCGCTCCTATTCCGCGGCTTGGGCTAGCTTGCCCTGCGCGAGGGCCGAACAATCCGCCATGACCGCCGAGGCGCGCGCAATCGGATTGGTGAGGTAGAAGTCTCCGATGGCCGGCGTGAAAGCGTCTTTCATCGCGACCGCCGGATGGGCGGCCAGCTTTGCAATGTCGCCCGCCTGCCCCGCTTCGATCTGATCGATGCGGGCGAAATGCGGATGCGCCTCGACAAGCTTCTTTCTCAGTTGGGCCAGCGAATCGAAAGGCAGCGCCTGTCCGATGGCCGCGGAAAGGGCGCGCAGGATTGCCCAGTCCTCTCGCGCCTCGCCCGGCGGGAAGACGACGCGCGATGCGAGTTGCACGCGGCCTTCCGTGTTGACGTAGAGCCCAGACTTTTCCGTATAGGTCGCGCCGGGCAGGATCACATCGGCGCGATGCGCGCCCTTGTCGCCATGCGTGCCGATATAGACGACGAAGGCGCCGGGCTCGATCGCGATTTCGTCCGCGCCGAGATTGAAGATGAGGTCCAGCGCGCCGGCCTTGCCAATCGCGCCGGCGTCGAGTCCGCCCTGCCCCGGCGTGAAGCCGAGATCGAGCGCGCCGACGCGCGCGGCCGCAGTATGCAGCACGGAGAAACCGTTCCAGCCATCGGAGACGCCGCCGAGCTTCTGCGCCGCCTGCGCGGCGAAGGCGAGAATGGCCTCGCCGTCGGGGCGAGAGATGGCGCCCTGCCCGACGATCACCAGCAGCTTGCCGGCCGGCTTGCCTTCCTGGATGAAGCGCAGCAGCGAATCGGCGCCGGCGCCGAGATAGTCGTAGTCATAGGTGAGGTCGGCCTGCTCGCCGACAAGGGAGACCTTGAAGTCGCCCTTGAGCCAGCGCTTGCGGATGCGCGCATTGAGGACCGGCGCTTCCTTGCGCGGATTGGCGCCGACGATGAGCAGCGCGTCCGCCTGATCGATGCCGGCCACGGTCGAATTGAAGATGTAGGAGGCGCGGCCGAATTTCGGATCGAGCTTCGCACCGTCCTGACGCGCGTCGAGATTGGGCGAGCCGAGATGCTCCATGAGCAGCTTGAGCGCGAAGGTTTCCTCGACAGCGGCAAGATCGCCGACGAGGGCGCCGATGCGCGCAGGCGCCGTCGCCTTGCGCCTGGCGGCGATCGCCTCGAAGGCCTCCTGCCAGGAGGCCGGACGCAGGCGGCCGTTCTCGCGCACATAGGGACGGTCGAGACGCTGCACCTTCAGTCCGTCGACGATCTGGCGCGTCTTGTCGGAAATCCACTCCTCGTTCACAGCGTCATTGACGCGCGGGAGGATGCGGATGACTTCACGGCCGCGCGAGTCGACGCGGATCGCCGAGCCCAGCGCGTCCATGACGTCGATGGTTTCGGTCTTCTGATATTCCCAAGGACGGGCGCGGAAGCTCTGGGGCTTTGGCAGCAGCGCGCCGACCGGGCAAAGGTCGGCGACATTGCCCTGAAGCTCCGAGGTCATCGCGCTTTCGAGATAGGTCGTGATCTCCATATCCTCGCCGCGGCCGATGGCGCCCATGTCGCCCGTGCCCGCGACTTCCGCCGTGAAGCGGACGCAGCGCGTGCAATGGATGCAGCGGGTCATCTCGGTCTTGACGAGGACGCCGATATATTTGTCCTCGACGGCGCGCTTGTTCTCGATATATCGCGAGGAGTCGCCGCCGAAGGCGAGCGCCTGATCCTGCAGATCGCATTCGCCGCCCTGATCGCAGATCGGGCAGTCGAGCGGATGGTTGACGAGCAGGAACTCCATCACCCCTTCGCGCGCCTTCTTCACCATAGGAGATTTGGTGAAGACTTCCGGCGGCGCGCCATTCGGGCCGGGACGCAGATCCTTGACCGACATGGCGCAGGAGGCCGCGGGCTTTGGCGGTCCGCCCTTCACCTCGACGAGGCACATGCGGCAGTTGCCCGCGATCGACAGACGTTCATGATAACAGAAGCGCGGCACCTCGGCGCCCGCCTCTTCGCACGCCTGGAGAAGCGTGAACTCTCCGGGCACGTCCACTTCGACGCCATCGACGAGGATCTTGGTCACTGCGCTCTCTCCGAAGTCGCAACGGGCTTGTTCATGATCATTCCGCCGCCTCGCGGACGGGCTCGGGATGCGGGTTCGCTGTGTAAGAGTCGATCCGCTTCTCGATCACGTCGCGGTAATGGGTGATGAGACCCTGGATTGGCCACGCCGCCGCATCGCCGAGCGCGCAGATGGTGTGGCCCTCGATCTGCTTCGACACATCGAACAGCATGTCGATTTCTCGTCTGTGCGCGCGGCCCTCGACCATGCGCTGCACGACGCGATACATCCAGCCCGTGCCCTCGCGGCAGGGCGTGCACTGGCCGCAGCTCTCGTGCTTGTAGAAATACGACAGGCGCGCGATGGCGCGGATGATGTCGGTGGATTTGTCCATGACGATCACCGCCGCCGTGCCGAGGCCGGAGCCGAGCTTGACGAGGCTGTCGAAGTCCATCGGGCAGTCGATGATCTGATGCGCCGGGACGCAGCGCACCGAGGAGCCGCCGGGAATGACCGCGAGCAGATTGTCCCAGCCGCCGCGAATGCCGCCGCAATGCGTGTCGATGAGCTCGCGGAAGGAGATGGACATGGCTTCCTCGACATTGCACGGCCGGTTGACGTGGCCGGAGATCGAGAAAAGCTTCGTGCCGGTATTGTTGGGCTTGCCGATGCCGGCGAACCAGCTTGCGCCGCGACGCAGGATCGTCGGGACGACGGCGATCGACTCGACGTTATTCACGGTCGTCGGGCAGCCGTAGAGGCCAACATTCGCCGGAAAC
>PERY01000004.1 GCA_002929055.1 Methylocystis sp.
CGCTGCGTAAAGCTCAACAACTACTGGTGCGTCAAGCGCGCGGGCTGGAACGGCGAGATCGCCGCCGACGCCGACGGCCATGTCGCCTTCGCCTCGGCCGAGGAAGGCGCGGCCGTCGCGGCCCTGCTGCTGCGCCGCTATTACGTCGACTACAAGCGCCACAGCGCCCGCGCCATCGTCGAGCGCTGGGCGCCGGCGCAATGCTCGCCAATGGCCGCGCGCCCGATCCCCGGCGCGCCCGCCTCCCGCGCCGGCATGGCGCGGATGCTGCCGCAGCGCGTCGTGCCGATGGGCCTCGCCCCGCGCGGCTTGCAGAACACGCTCCGCGCGCGCTGGCTCGCCGCGCATGGGCGCGGCGGCGTCGGCCCCGCATGGACGCCTGCGCAACGCACCCTGTCCGAAAATCTCGACCTCATGGCCGCGCCCTCGATCATGGAAGGCGTGGCTGAAACCAGATCGAGGCGCAATAGGGCGCGATCGGCCGAACCGAAGCCCGAACTGGAGGCTCCGGAACTGGCGGCGAACGCCGCGCTCGCCGCCAAGCCGATCGCATTGTCGCCGGCGGCGCCGCTGACGGGGATGGTCGACTGCTCCGGGGAACTCGCGCGCATCGCCAATTACGCGGCGCATCTGGCGGACGGCGTCGCCCCCTCGCCCGACGCGGACCTGCTGCTCTTCACCGTCTCGGGCGATCCGACCGGCAATCTCGCCAGGGCGCTCGCCAACATGGCCGCCGTCGAGATCGGCCCGGCGCGGCCGCGCGGCGCGCTCATCGGAATGGCGGTGGCCCAGCTCAGGCGCCTTCTGGATAGCCCGGCGACGGCCGGGACCGCGGCGCCGCCGCCTGCGCCATGAACTCTAATCATTGACAGGCATTGCTTTTTTTAAGCTTCACCGTGATCATGGCCGTCTCAAGGGTGGGAGGGCTAATGAAAACGATAACAACTCTCGCGGCGATCCTCGCCGCGGCCTCGGCGATCTCCGTCACAACCGCGAAGGCGGCCGACCGGCTCGACCTCAACACGGTGAAATGCGGCGAGTGGATCGAGAGCGGCAAGGAGAACATCGGCGCGACGATGGCCTGGCTCGACGGTTATTATCAGGACGAGAGCGCGCCGCCGATCATCGACTTCGACAAGATGCAGGCCGACGCCGCAAAGCTTGGAAAATTCTGCCGGGAGAACAAGGATTTGGGCCTCGGCACCGCAGCCGAGAAGCTGCTCGGCGGCAAGAAGTAGCCGTAAGGCCGGCTAACCGATGACGCCGCCCGCTCCCGCGCGGGCGGCGTTCGCATTTCCGTCACCAGCCCCAGTGATAGCCGCCCTGGCCGCGTGGGCTGAAATGGTCGTGCGCGCCGAAATGCCCGCCGTGCCACTGGTGGCCTGAGTGGCCGTGACGATTGCCGATCCAGGCGCCGCTGCGCCTGTTTTGCTGGTAATGGCGGTTATCGTTATGGCCGTAGTCGGTGCTGAACCTGTCGCGCGCCAGGGCCGGCGCGGCGCAGGCGAGCGCCAACCCGAAGGCCGCCGCAACGCTCAATCTGACGAACATGTTTCCTCGCTTTTGATTGGGAAAGTCGCTCCCCCACTCTTAACCGCAGACCGCTCGCGACGATAGCGGGGCGGCCCAGCGGCCCGGGACGCCGTTTGACCGGGCGCGCGACGCGGCCTAGAAGGCCGCAATGTCCCATAATTCCTTCGGCCACCTCTTCCGCGTCACCACTTTCGGCGAAAGCCACGGCGTTGCGCTCGGCGCGGTCGTCGACGGCTGTCCGCCCGGAATCGAGCTGACCGAGGCCGACATCCAGGGCTTTCTCGACAAGCGCAAGCCCGGCCAGTCACGCTTCACCACGCAGCGGCGCGAGGCGGATGAGGTCAAGATTCTTTCGGGCGTCTTCACGCGCGACGACGGCGTGCAGGTAACGACGGGGGCGCCCATCGCGCTCGTCATAGAGAACACCGACCAGCGCTCCAAGGACTATGGCGAGATCGCCAACAAATACCGGCCCGGCCACGCCGATTACGTCTACGACGCCAAATACGGCGTCCGCGACTATCGCGGCGGCGGGCGCTCCTCGGCGCGCGAGACCGCCGCGCGCGTCGCCGCCGGCGCCGTGGCGCGCAAGGTCATTCCCGGCGCGACGATCCGCGGCGCGCTGGTGCAGATCGGTCCGCACAGGATCGACCGCGCGCGCTTCGACTGGACGGAGCTGGACAAGAACCCGCTCTTTTGCCCTGACGCTGTGATGGCCGCGCAATGGGCCGATTATCTCGACGGCGTGCGCAAGGCCGGCTCCTCCATCGGCGCGGTTGTCGAAGTCGTCGCAGAAGGCGCGCCGGCCGGCTGGGGCGCGCCGCTCTATGGCAAGCTCGACGCCGAGCTGGCGAGCGCGATGATGTCGATCAACGCCGTGAAGGGCGTCGAGATCGGCGACGGCTTCGCCTCCGCCGAACTCTCGGGCGAAGAAAACGCGGATGAAATGCGCGCAGGTCCGAGCTTCCTTTCGAACCACGCGGGCGGCGTTCTTGGCGGCCTATCGACCGGCCAGCCCATCGTGGTGCGCTTCGCGGTGAAGCCCACCTCCTCCATCCTCACCCCGCGCCGCACGATCGACCGCGACGGCAACGAGACCGAGATCGTGACCAAGGGCCGCCACGACCCCTGCGTCGGTATCCGCGCCGTGCCGGTGGGCGAAGCGATGATGGCCTGCGTGCTGGCGGATCACTTCCTGCGCCACAGGGGCCAGATTGGCGGGTGAGTTCGCCCACGGAATGACTCGCCGTGCCGCCCTCGCCGGCGGCGCAAGCCTTATTGCATTCGGTGCCAAAGCTGCCGCGCCGCCAACCCTCTTCGTCTCCCACCTTGCGACGCTGGCGCATGACCCCGGCCCAGGCTGGCCGGACAGTCCCGAGCGTCTGCGCGCCATCTTCCGCGCCCTCGACGATCCGCGCTTCGCCGCGCTCGCGCGCATGGAAGCGCCCGCCGCTTCGCGCGAGGCGCTGCTGCGGGTCCATTCGTCAGCCCATCTGACGCGGATGGAGAAATCCGCCCCCAACGAAGGCCGTAAACATCTCGGGGCCGATGTGATCATGAGCGCCGGGACGCTCGGGGCGGCGATGCGCGCGGCGGGCGGCGCCGTTGCGGCGGTGGACGCCGTCATGAAAGGGCAGGCGCGCAACGCCTTCGTGGCCGCGCGTCCGCCGGGCCATCATGCGCGTGCAGAGACGCCGATGGGCTTCTGCTTCCTCAACAACGCCGCCATCGCCGCGCGTTGCGCCATGGCCACACATGGCGCGGAGCGCGTCGCGATCGTCGATTTCGACGTGCATCACGGCAATGGCGTGCAGGAGATCTTCTGGAACGAGAGGAACGTCCTTTATTGTTCGACGCATCAGGCGCCGCATTACCCCGGCACGGGCGCGGTCACGGAGACCGGCGCCCATGACAACGTCGTCAATGCGCCGCTACGCAAGGGCGATGGCGGCGAGGCGTTTCGCGAGGCGCTGAGAGCGCGCATTCTGCCACGCCTCGACGCCTTCGCGCCCGACCTTGTCATTCTGTGCGCGGGCTTCGACGCGCATCTGCACGACCCCCTAGGCGGCCTGCGCTTCACGCCGGAAGACTTCCGCAACGTGACGCTGCGGGTGATGGCGATCGCCGCCCGTCGCTGCGAGGGGCGCATCGTCTCGCTTCTCGAAGGCGGCTATCGCCCGGACGATCTTTCAGCCTGCGCGGCCGCACATGTCGGCGCGCTGATGGAGGCCTGACACGGTCATTTTCGCTCCGCCTTCTCCACCACCCCGACGAGCGGCCCCATCGGGTGGAACCGGTCATGCCGACCGATTGAGGGGGCGTAGATCGCGGACGCCGAGCCGCCATCGAGGAAAAGCGCATCCCGGCATTTCAGCCTGTCGCGAAAAAGCGCGGCAAACTGGTGGAAGGTGACGGGCTGGTTGGAGATTGCGAAGCGCACGATATGGCCGTCCGAAACGCCGACGCCGTTGCGAAATTTCTCGGACGTGCCGCTCTCGTGGATGCGTGGATTCACCTGGCCGCCAATCAGCAGCATCGGGCCGGACTGGCTCGCATAGGCCGGATGGGCGCGCGATTTCAAGAAGCGGCCGGTTTCCGTCACGCCCGCCCGCGCGCCGTCGACCCAGAAGACCCCATTGGGCTTCATATGGAAATTGCCTTCGCCCGCGGCGGTATTGGCGGCGCGGAGTCGCCTGCCGGATTCCACGTAAAGCCCCACAGGCGCGAATTCCGGATCGTACATCCCCGCGTTCATCGCAAACACCAGCGTCTCGTCTCTTGCGGAGACATCGACCGCCAATCGCGAAAAGCCGCCGAATAGCTCGCCTTTGGCGTCGCGCAAGAACAGACGGATGGCGGCCTTGCGCGCATCGAATTCGCAGACCGTATAGGAGGCGCCCGCCGCCTCGATCGCGGCGCAGGGCGGCGCGCCAGCAGCTTGCGCGGACGGCGCCGCCACAAGGCATGCGAGCAGAGAGAGCGACGGCGTTAGCCATCTGTTAGCGATAAACATCTAGCTTCGCCTTATGCGTTATACGCGTCAGGGTTGATCGCCGCTCATCTCGGCACGACGCGAAGATTTACACCGAACCGTTAGAATTGAAACGAAATCACAGTTTCAATTGGCAACAAATTCGGCGTAACTCTCGCAATGAGGCGCGGCCTCGGCGCAGGAGGTTAGGTTGCTCGCTTTTGAAATCTGGAAGAACGGCAAGAAGTTGGCGGTTACCGGTCTGACCGAGGGCGGGGCGATGTCGCTCATGCTCACCTGGGTCGGCAAGGGCGCCGGCGCTTCTTCGCGGATCGCGGACGGCGTCGAGATCGAGGGACTCGATCTTCGCGTCGGCGGCATCGACTCCGCCGATCCCGCGAGCGAGCAGAGCGTCGAATGGATCGAGGACACCGCCCTGCGCCTCGACGACGACATTCGCATCCGCATCATCGCGACGGAGGCGGTAGACGCGCCCGTCCGCCGCGAGCCGACGACGGGCCTCGCCTCGGCGGCGACAGGCATGCGCTTCACGCCCTGCGCCACATGCGGCGCCCCCCGTCTGCAGACGGCCGCCGCCCCGGCCGAGTGACGCCGAATTGAATCGACGGGCCGGCAAGGCTAGATAAGCGGGACGCGCGCTGATCGCGCATCCCGGAGAGCCGCTTGCCCCATTCCATCGTCGAAGCCATCGAAGCCTTTGCGCGTGGCGAAATTGTCGTCGTCACCGACGACGACGACCGCGAGAACGAGGGCGACCTCGTCATAGCCGCCTCGCTGTGCACACCCGAGAAGATGGCCTTCATCATCCGCCATTGCTGCGGCATTGTCTGCACGCCGCTGACCCTTGAGGAGGCGCGCCGGCTGCATCTTGCGCCGATGGTCGCCGAAAATGACGCCCCGCTCGGCACGGCCTTCACCGTCTCCGTCGATGTCCGCCACGGCCTCACCACGGGCATTTCCGCCGAGCAGCGCTGCAATACGGTTCGTGCGCTCGCCAATGGCAACATGGGCGCTGCCGATTTCGTGCGGCCGGGACACGTCTTTCCGCTCATCGCCAAGGATGGCGGCGTGCTGATGCGCTCCGGCCATACCGAAGCCGCCGTCGATCTGTGCAAGCTGGCGGGGCTGCCGCCAGTCGGCGTGATCTGCGAACTGGCCAATGACGACGGCACGGTGATGACCGGCGCCCAGATCGTGGACTTCGCAAAAGCCCATAATCTCAAGCTCGTCTCCGTCGCCGACCTCATCGCGCACCGGCAGGCGCGCGACAAGCTGGTCGAACGCGCCGCGACATTTCCGGTTCACACCGAATTCGGCGACTTCACGGGTCATGCCTATGTGACCCCCTTCGACAGCGTTCAGCATTTCGCTTTCGTGCTGGGGTCCGTCGGGGATGGACAGGACGTTCCGACGCGGCTGCATCGCGCCGACATTCTTTCCGATGTGATGGGCGGCGCGCCGACCATAAAGAAGACGCTCGCCCGCTTCGCGCGTGAGGGACGCGGCGTGCTCGTCTATCTGAGGGACGGAGCGGCGGGCGTCCCCACCAATGTCGTCGGGCGCGCGGAACCCGAAAATGCCGAGGAGACCCGCAAGCGGCAGTGGCTCGATGTCGGCCTCGGCGCGCAGATATTGAAAGACCTGGGCGTCTCGTCGATCCGCCTGCGCTCGTCCTCCGCCAAGCCGCGCGCCTTCGTCGGCCTCTCGGGCTTCGGCATCGAGATCACGGCTGTGGAGCCGCTGGAGTAAGCGACCTCAGGCGGCGATTTCGCCCTTGCTCGTCATATCCAGCGTGGGGCGCATCCTGAAGAGTTGCTCCACCTCGGCGATGGTGAGGGGCTTGCTCATCAGAAAGCCCTGGATCTCCGTGCAGCCTTCCGAGCGGATGGCGGCGAGCTGTTCGACGGATTCGACGCCCTCGGCGGTGGTGCGGATGCCGAGGCCATTGGCCAGCGTCGCCACCGCCCGCACGATCTTGAGCGACTTGGCGTCGCCGTCGATCCGCTGCACGAAGGACTTGTCGATCTTGATCTTGTCGAAGGGAAAGCTCTGCAGATAGCTGAGCGACGAATAGCCCGTGCCGAAGTCGTCCATGGTGATCTGCGCCCCGATCGCGCGCAAATGATGAAGCGTGTCGAGTGTACGCTCGTCGCCCTCGAGAAGCAGGCTTTCGGTGATTTCGAGCTCGAGACGCGCCGGATCGAGCCCGGTGGCGGCGACCGCCCCGGTGACGGCCTCACGCACGCTGCCGTGGTGGAACTGCACCGCAGACAGATTGACCGCGATGTTGAGATGCTTCGGCCATCCGGTCGCCGTGGCGCAGGCCTCGCGCAACACCCACTCGCCGATCGGCACGATGAGGCGGGTCTCCTCCGCAAGGGGAATGAAGTGGTCGGGCCGGATGAGCCCCTTCTCGGGATGACGCCAGCGCAACAGCGCCTCGAAGCCGCAGATTTCGCTCGTGCGCACATTCACGATCGGCTGGTAATGCAGCTCGAATTCAGACTTAGCCAAAGCTCGGCGCAGATCCCGCTCGAGCGAAGCGCGCGCCTGCATTTGCGCGTCCATCCCTGCTTCGAAGAAATGGAATTTGCCGCGCCCGTCGGCCTTGGCGCGATAAAGCGCCAGGTCTGCGTTGTGCATCAGCGCCTCTGACGACGCGCCGTCCTGCGGCCCCACCGCAATGCCGACGCTCGCGCCGATGACGATGCGATGGCCGTCGATGTCGAAGGGCTCGCCGATGACCCGCGTGATGCGCGCCGCGAGCGCGGCGGCGTCGGACGGCTCGCAGATCATCCGCTCGACGATGGCGAACTCGTCGCCGCCCATACGGCCGATACGGTCGGTTTCGCGCAACTCCGAGCGCAGCCGCTCAGCCACGAGCCCGAGTAATTTATCGCCGGCCTGATGGCCGAGCGAGTCGTTGACCGATTTGAAGTGGTCGAGGTCGATCATATGCACGGCGACGACTTCGCCGCGCCTGACATAGGCCAGAGCCTTCTCGAGTTCCTCGGTCAGCCGTATTCTGTTTGGCAGGCCCGTCAGCGCGTCGTGATGGGCAAGATAGGCGATCCTCGCCTCGGAGCGGCGCTGCTCGGAAACGTCCTGGTGAGTCGCGACGAAGCCACGACCGTCGCGCATCATCTGGACCGAAATCGAAATGCAGCGATCGTCCGAGAGGCGGCACTGGAAGGTGCGCAGGTCGGCCTCGGAGCGGGCGCGGCGCACCTTCACAACAATGCTTTCCGCCGCTTCGTCGGTCAGCAGACCAGCGCCGACACGCAAGGCGACAACCTGATCCAGATCGAGTCCGGCTACGAGCTGCTCCTCGGAATGCCCATAGATTTCCAGGTAGCGCGCGTTGCAGAGGACGAGCTTCCCGGCCGCGTCGTACATTTCGACGCCCTGTACGATGTTGTTCAGCGCCCCGTCGAGCTGCGCGTTTTTCGCTTCCAGAACGCGCTGCTCGACATCGGCGCCAAAGGAATCGACGGCGTTGGCGACCGCGCCGATTTCATCGTCGCGTTCAAGGAACGGAACGCGTGCGCCGTCGCCGACTCTCCCGTTCATGAAATCCGCCAGCGTCGCGAGCGGTCGGGTCACGCGCGCCTGCATCGTCCGTAAGGCGAAGATCGCAAGGCACAGCCCGAGGACGAGCGTACCGGCCATGACGGACAGAAACCATTTTTGCTGGCGCTCAGCGGTTTCTTCAACCGATTTAGCCAACTGGTTGGCGTCCGCCACGATCTCGGTGACGAGTTGGCGATGCGCACGGAAGGCGTCGCTCATCCTTTTGAAGGAGGCGAGCGCCCCCGCCCGGTCGCCGCTCCTGAGCGCGGGCAGGAAGTCATCGTCGACTTCCGACCAGAAACGACGCGCTTCCCTATCGGAGTCGACCGTCAGCTTGCGCTTGACGTCCGCCGAGATGGTGGATGCCGTCCAGTAGGCGTGACGGGCGACGTATTGCGCATGCAGATCACGCAACCTCACAATACCGCGATCGAGACCTTCGTCGAACGGCGCATAAGCCAGATTGCTCGCCTCCTGATAGGCCTCAACGACAAAGAGCGGCGGCGGCATGATGTCCGCGACGAGATCCTTGCTGCTCGCGATGCGCTCGTACATGGCGCCGCCGATCCGCACGGCGTCAATGGAGAGGACAGTGACAAACGCCATTGCGACGATGCCGATGACAGCGAAGGTATTGAATACCGCGGTCAGCTTCGCGATGCTTCCGGGCAGGGCGAAACCCCGCCTGCCATCTTGTGTCGGCGAACCCATGTCCCGTTACCGCTCCTCGCCTTGCGCGGATCAGCCAGGGCCCGGGTGACGGGGCGGCGGAAAAATCCGGGCAAGCGTTTCAACCAATGGGCCGGGCCGTCTCTGCAAACCCGAAGTTGCAATACTCGCCGACACAGCCTTAGCGTTAGTCACAAAAGTTAAACGGGGCATGAAATGAAAGCCAGACTGGACCCAAGCTTTGCCGTTCGTGGCGCAAACTCTGGCGACACTGGAAAACCAATTCCTGCCCGATTGCGCGACTCTTGGCCGCAGCCTGAGCGCCGCTTCAGGCTAAGCTTCCCGTTTACATACGGTTTTTTGCAGAGAAGTCCGGAACGGGGGAAGCAGATGCACAATTTCTGGTTGCAATAAAAAATGGACGAATTGCTAACCTTGTTTCACTCCGCGCGCGGATGGGCGGACAGATAGGCGTCGAGCAGCCGCTTTTTGTCGACGGCGGTATAGATTTGCGTCGTCGAGAGAGAGGCGTGTCCGAGCAACTCCTGTATGGCGCGCAGATCGCCGCCGCGCCCCAGAAGATGCGTCGCGAAGGAGTGGCGCAGCGCATGCGGCGTCGCACTGTCGGGAAGACCCAGCGCCCCCCGCAGGCGCTCGACTGCAAGTTGCACGATCCTCGGCGAGAGCGGTCCGCCCCGCGCGCCGACGAAAAGCGGCCCACCGGTCAGATCATATGGGCAGGCGGCGACATAGGCCTCGATCGCGTCGCGCACGGGCGCGATGACGGGCAGCGTCCGCGTCTTGCCGCCCTTGCCCGCGATCGTCACACGGTCGATGCGGCCGACCGGCGCATTCGCCCGCGCAATGGACAGCGCCTCGGAAATGCGCAGGCCGACGCCATAGAGCAGCGCCAGGACGGCGGCGTCGCGGGCGAGCACCCATGACTCCCGCGCCTCGCCTGCGCGCTGGTCGGGATCGATGAGATCGCGCGCGTCCCTGATGGTGAGCGCCTTGGGAAGGCTATGCGGCTTTTTGGGGGGGCGGATGGCGGAGAAGAAATCGGTCCTCGCGAGGCCCTTCTTCTCGAGGAAGCGGAGAAAACTGCGGATGGCGGCGATCGCCCGCAGCAGCGAGCGGCTCTCCAACCCGTCGTTGCGGCGCTTCGCCAGATAGGCGCGCATATCCGCCGGCAGCAAGGCCGAGAGAGCGGCGGCGTCGGGCCGCGCGCCGAGATGCCCGGTGAGAAAGACGAGGAAGCCCGCAACGTCGCGCGCATAGCCCTCGATCGTGTAGCGCGAGGCGCGCCTTTCCCCCGAGAGCGCCTCCATCCAGAGCGCCGCCTCCTGCGCAATCTGCGGGGTGGCGCTGAAACAGGCCGCGCCGGGGAGCGGCTTTTGGGCTGGCGCCGCCGGCCGGACCCGGAGCTTCGATGACGATTCGCGCATACGCGCAGCTTCGCGCGGAAAACTTAAGAGAACCCGCGCGGCGGTCGGATTTGGCTTATTTGCCCGACTGAATCTCGGCCTTCGCCATAGCGAGCATCTCGTCCATCGTGCGGCGAATCTGATGCTCGGACTGATCGACGCCGGCGGCCTCGAAATCCTTCTTCAGAGTCGCGACGACACGCTCGTCTGCGTCGGCGGAGACCTCGGCCGCCACCAGGGCGTCGGCGTAGGCCTGCGCGTCGGCGCCGGTCTTGCCCAGCTTTTCCGAAGCCCAGAGCCCGATGAGCTTGTTGCGGCGGGCCTCGGCGCGGAAACGCAGCTCTTCGTCATGGACGTAGCGTTTCTCGAACGAGTCTTCGCGTTGGTCGAAAGTGCTCATGTCCATCCTCGGCCGGTTTGCTCTAATGATGAAATCGGGGGGCGAATCCGCTTCGCGCCGCACGCATATAGGCGCATTCGCGGCTGATGCCAATGCCAAGCCGGGCGCCAAGGCCGCGGCACGTCGGCGGCGATTTACAAGAAGCTGAAACTCGACAGAAAAGAGGAAGTTGTGTCGTTTCCGCAATTCAGGTAGTTTATGAAAGAACTTCTGAGCGGGACGCCGACTTGTCACTGGCCCCCAAAGACGCTACGACCGCGCGCATAGGCGGTCGGTCACCCTATCCCGCACCTTGGACGAATGTCGGACGTGGGACCATATCGGAAGGAGCCGTGGCCGACTCATGGACTTTCTCAAGCCCCGGTTGATCCCAATGAACCGTCGCCGCCGCATCTACGAAGGCAAGGCCAAGGTCCTCTACGAGGGCCCTGAACCCGGCACGCTCATCCAGCACTTCAAGGACGACGCCACCGCCTTCAACGCCAAGAAGCACGAGGTGATCGACGGCAAGGGCGTGCTGAACAACCGCATCTCGGAATATATCTTCCAGAACCTCAACAACATCGGCGTGCCCACGCATTTCATCCGTCGGCTGAATATGCGCGAGCAGCTCATCCGCGAGGTGGAGATTGTTCCGCTCGAGGTCGTGGTCCGCAACGTCGCGGCGGGCTCGCTCGCCAAGCGCCTCGGACTCGAGGAAGGCACGCAACTGCCGCGCTCGATCATCGAGTTCTATTACAAGAACGACGCGCTCGACGACCCGATGGTGTCGGAAGAGCACATCACGGCGTTCGGCTGGGCGACACCGCAGGAGATCGACGACATCATGGCGCTCGCCATCCGCGTCAACGACTTCCTGTCTGGCGTGTTCCTTGGCGTCGGCATCCGTCTCGTCGACTTCAAGATGGAATGCGGACGTCTGTGGGAAGGCGACATGATGCGCATCGTCGTCGCCGATGAAATCTCCCCCGACAGTTGCCGACTTTGGGACATCAAGTCCAACGACAAGCTGGACAAGGACCGCTTCCGCCGCGACATGGGCGGGCTCGTGGAGGCCTACACCGAGGTCGCCCGCCGGCTCGGAGTCATGCAGGAAGGCGAGACCGTCCGCGTCGGCGCGCCGAAGCTCGTTCAGTAGGCGGCGCCGCCCTGCAACAAAGAAAGCCCGCCAACCCGGCGGGCTTTTTCGTTTATGGGCCTGCATGGCGACGCGCGCGCGGGCTTTGACGAAGGCGCGACTTGTTCGCTGCGCCCCTCAGCTTCATGTCTTGTCGGAAGGAGCCCAGCATGAACGCTCAAAATTCCCTTCCCACCGCCGCCAGATGGCTCGGCTACGCCGGCGCCCTGCCTTTCGTCGCCGGCGCCTTGGCCTCTCTGGCGCGCGACCCGAACTGGGCGCCCTTCGGCCATGCGCTGCTGGTGCATTACGGCGCGATCATCCTTTCCTTCATGGGCGGCGTGCACTGGGGCGCGGCGATGCTGCGCGGCGACGAGGGCCCTGGCCCGCTCGGGCGCAGCGTCGTCCCCTCGCTTGTCGCTCTGCTCGCCGCGCTGATCGGCGGGGCGCCGGGCCTCGCGATCCTCGCCGCGGGCTTCGCGGGGCTGCTGGTCTATGACGAACGGGAGACGCGCGCCGGCCGCCTGCCGCCATGGTACCCGTTCCTTCGCCGACCGCTGTCGGCGATTGTCGTCGCCTGCCTGCTCGCAGGCGCGGCGGCGTGGGGGCTTTAATCCGCCTCGTAATGATCGAGGCGTTTCTTGTGGTCGGCGATCACCGTCTTGTAGCGCGACACCTTTACGGCGGGAGGGGCAACGGCGCGAAGCGCGGCTTCTGTCTCCTCCGCCTGTTTGCGCGGATAGCTCACGAGAAGATAGACGCGCCCTTCGGCGGTCCGGCCCAGGCCGAGTTTCGCCAGTTCGAACCAGCTTGCGCCCGCCGCCTCCCGCGACTGGAGAAAAACGACGAGCGCATTCCAGTTGTAGTTCGTTTCATCGGATTCGACGCTCTTCAGCGTCCGAACGAGCGCGATTTCCGCCACCGCAGACCATGGAAACTGCTTCGGGTCGGCGCCCGGCAGGGGCGCGACGTCGACGCCTGAGGCGCCCGCGCGAAGGGTCACCGCGCCATCCTCCGCGAACCATCGCCGGGCGTCGATGGGCAGCCGCGCCAATATCGCGAGGCCCGCGCCGCCGAAGGCAAGGCAAAAGGGAACGACGAAGAGCATGGGGGCGTCCCTCGCTCCCATTGAATAGAACCAGACCGCAAAGCCGGTGAGGAAGGCGCCCAAAACGACGCCGAGCGCGAGCGCGCCCCATTTCTCCCTGTAGATGACGACGTCGCCGCCCTCGCGCCGCAAGCCGAGCTTCAAGCCGCCCTCCGTTGATCGCTTTGCTCCCGCCGGCAATGTCGCGCGCATAAGTGAACCGCGCCTTACGTCAGCGGGCGCTTGCCCTTTGCGCCCAAGGCCGCTAACCCTGTCGCATCCCAAACGGAACGCGAGTCCCATGAAAGCACGTGTCGTCGTCACCCTGAAAAACGGCGTCCTCGATCCGCAAGGCAAGGCGATCGAAGGCGCGCTGAAGTCGCTCGGCGTCGAGGGCGTCGCCAGCGTGCGTCAGGGCAAGGTGTTCGACGTGGAGGTCGCGGGCGCCGACGCGGCGGCCGCGAAGGCGCAGCTCACCGCCGCCTGCGAGAAGCTCCTCGCCAACACCGTAATCGAGAATTACCAGATCGACCTGTGATGCAGGCCATACCCCGTCATTGCGAGCGAAGCGAAGCAATCCAGGGCCGCGCCGGTTCGCTGGATCGCGTCGTCGCTGCGCTCCTCGCAATGACGTGCGAGAGGAAGCGAATCCCATGAAAGCCGCCGTCATCGTCTTCCCGGGCTCCAATCGCGAAGGCGACATGGCGCTCGCGCTCGAGCAGGCGACGGGCCAGAAGCCTGCGATGCTCTGGCACGCCGACCATGAGCTGCCCTCGGGGACGGATCTCGTCGTGCTGCCGGGCGGTTTCTCCTATGGCGATTATCTGCGCTGCGGGGCCATCGCCGGCCGCGCCGCCATCATGGATGCGGTGCGCGCCCACGCCGCGCGCGGCGGGCTCGTCCTCGGCGTCTGCAACGGCTTCCAGATTCTCTGCGAGAGCGGCCTGCTGCCGGGCGTGCTGATGCGCAACGCCAATCTGCGCTTCATCTGCAAGATGCAGCATCTGAAGGTCGAGCGGAACGACACGGCTTTCACGCGCCAATACGCGAAGGGACAGGTGATCGAGGTCGCCATCGCCCATGGCGAAGGCAATTACGAAGCCGACGACGCGACGATCCAACGCATCGAGGGCGAAGGTCTCGTCGCCTTCCGCTATTGCGACGCCAATGGCGTCCTCGGCGGCGCGGCGAACCCCAACGGCTCGCGCAACGACATCGCCGGCATTTATTCCGGGAAGCGCAACGTTCTCGGCCTGATGCCGCATCCGGAAAATCTCATCGACCCGCTGGTGGGCGGGATCGACGGGCGCGCGCTATTCGAGAGTCTTGCAAAGGCGGCGTGACCGCGCTGCCTTCTGCGGGCTTGCAGCCCAAATCAGGGATGCCCCTTCAAGCGATAGGAACACGGCCATGAGCTATGTCGACGGTTTCGTCATCCCTGTGCCCGAAGGAAACAAGGAAGCCTATCGGAGCGCAGCGGAAAAGTTCTGGACCTATCTTCGGGACAACGGCGCCCTGCGGGTCGTCGAATGCTGGGGCGACGACGTGCCGGACGGGAAGGTCACCGACTTCAGGCGCGCCGTCGCGGCGCAGGCGGGCGAGAATGTCGTTTTCTCCTGGGTGGTCTGGCCGTCGAAAGAGGTTCGCGACGCTGCGCATGCCAAGATGCATGACGACCCCGCGATGCAGGGCGCGGCCATGCCCTTCGACGGCAAGCGCATGATCTTCGGCGGCTTCGCGCCCATACTGGACCTCGGCGAGGGCTAATCACCGCCCGCGCACTGCCTTCGCCACACGCCACAACGCCCGCTCGGCCTCCATCTGCGCGCTCGCGGCATTGGCGCGGGCGCGGGTCTGGGCCTCGCGCAGCGGCTCGATGAGCGGGGCGAGGCGCGCGGACGACCAGGCCTTGAGCTGCGCCTCCATCAACCCGCTGTGCATGAAGCCGAAGCCCGCGCGAAAGAGCGCGTTCTTCCCGACGTCCATGCGCCCGCCCTCTCGCTCCATCGCGATGCGCGCGCGATGCAGGGCCACCGCATAGCGCAGCGCGCCAAAGAGCACGCCGCCCGGCTCGCCCCCTTGCGCGAAATAGGCGTCGAGAGTCTCGCCAGCTTCGCCGCCGAAAGCCGCCGTCACGACGCGATCGGAGGCGATGTTCGAAGCATGCGCGACGATCGCCTCGACGTCCGCGGCCTCCACATGCTCGCGGCCATGCATGTACAGGATGAGTTTCGCCAGTTCGCCGCGGCTCATCAGCCTGTCTTCGCCGAGCGCGGCGAGCAGCAGCGCGCGCGCCTCGGGGCTCGCGACGAGTCCGGCCTCCTTCAGGCTGCGGTCGACGAGCGCGTGAACGTCCTGTTCCGTGTCCGGCTGGCACTCGATCCCGGCGCCGCCCTTCGCGCTCTCCACGAGCTTGCGCAGCGGCGCGTCCTTCTTCAGCGCGCCCGCGGTGAGCACCACCGTACAGGCGGCGGGCGGCGCGGAAACGAGCGAGGTGACGGCGGGGATGACCGACTTGGCGCCGGTCTCGACGAGGATCGCCCGTTTGCCGCCAAAGAGCGGCGTCGTGTTGGCTTCATCCAGCAGCGTCAGCGGATCGGCGGAGACGGCGTCGCCCGAAAGTTCGACGAACTGGAAAGGATCCCGCCGGTCGTCGACGCGCTGCGAAATGATCGCCAGCGCGCGCTCGCGCACCATGCCGGCGTCGGCGCCGTGGACGAGGAAGAGAAAGACGCCCTCGGGCGGTGAAGCGACGAAGCGCTCGGCGTCCTTGTGCGGGACAGCGACCAATTCAAGCGCCCTTCCATAAGCGGCGGCCGCCCGCCTGCAACGTCAGTTCACCGACGGCGGGCGCCGCGCCGCAAGCTCCGTCGCAACGCGGGTGCGGATGGTGTCCGCGATGACCTTGGCGTTGCGGATCTCCGCGTCGCGCGCGGCGCGCACATTGGCGAAGCGGTTGGAGAAGCGGTCGTAGCTGGCGATGTTGACGGCGGAGCCCGACGTCACTTCGACATTCTGCGGCCAGGTGACGAGCTTGTAGTCGGCGTCGACGATCACCGTGGCGGAGGTCGCGCGCCCCGTGACCGTGTCGAGGATCGGCGTCTGAACGCGCTCGCGCAGCGTGACGATGAGGCGGTAGCGCGGCTGCACGGTGGAGCCCGTGCCGTTGAGCGCGAAGATCAGCTCGTTGTGGACGTAATGACCCGTGCGGCCGGGAATCTCCTCGACCTGGATCGCCTGAAGTTCGGAAGCGAGCGGCGAAGAGTCGAGCCCGCCGCTCACGCCGTAGAGCGGCTCGATGCAGCCGGCGAGCGGGAGGGCGAGGCCAAGGGCGAGGACGGCGCCGAAAAAGCGGGCGAGGGCCTTGTCACACGACGACATTGACGATCCTCTTCGGCACGTAAATGAATTTCTTCAACGGCTTTCCTTCCATGGCGCGGACCACGCCATCTTGCGCCAAAGCCTCTTTGCGAATCGTTTCCTCGCCGGCGTCATGAGCGACGAGGATTTCCGCGCGCTTCTTGCCGTTCACCTGCACCGGCAGGCTTATCAAATCCTGCGCCACAAGGACAGGATCGGCCGCCGGCCACTCGGCTTCCGATACCAGCCCTTTGTGGCCGAGATCGGTCCAGCATTCCTCGGCCACATGCGGCGTCATGGGCGCGACGAGGCGCACCAGCGCGTCGGCCGCCTCGCGAAAGGCGAAGGCGAGGTCGGGGGAGACGGGGGTCTCCGTCACCGCGTCCAGCGCCGCCGTGAGTTCATTGGAAAACTCGCGGATGCGGGCGATGGCGCTGTTGAAGCGCAGGCGCTCGATATTCTCGCTGGCCTGGGCGATGGTCTTATGGGTCGCCTTGCGCAGCTTCAGCGCCTCGGGGCCGATCTCCCCCGGAGCCTGCGCGCCCACGGGCGCGGCGACGCGGCCAAGCTCCCCGGTCGTGCGCCACAGACGCTGCACGAAGCGCCAGGCGCCCTGCGCGCCCTCATCCGACCAGATGACGTCGCGGTCGGGCGGGCTGTCGGAGAGCACGAAGAGGCGGGCCGTGTCGGCGCCATAGCTCGCGACGATGTCGTCGGGGTCCACCGTGTTCTTCTTGGACTTCGACATCTTCTCGATGGGGCCGATCTCGACCTCGGCCCCGCTGTCGAGCAGAAAGGCGCGGCGCCCGCCCTCGCCGCCTTCGAGGCGGATCGCGGCAGGCGAAACCCATTGCCCGTCGGCGCGATAGGTTTCGTGCACCACCATGCCCTGCGTGAAGAGGCCGGCGAAGGGCTCGGCCACGGCCGCATGACCCGAGTCGCGCATGGCGCGGGCGAAGAAGCGGGAATAGAGCAGATGCAGGATCGCATGCTCGATGCCGCCAATATATTGATCGACCGGCAGCCAGCGTTTCAAAGCCTCGGGCGCTGCGGGGGCGTCCTCATTCCTGGGGTCGGTGAAGCGCGCGTAATACCAGGACGAATCCACGAAAGTGTCCATGGTGTCCGTCTCGCGCCGCGCCGGCTTGCCGCAGGAGGGACAGGGGACGTTCTTCCATGTCGGATGGCGATCGAGCGGATTGCCCGGCTGGTCGAAGCTCACATCCTCGGGCAGCCTGACCGGAAGTTCGGCGTCCGGCACCGGCACGGCCCCGCAGGTGTCGCAATGGACGATGGGGATCGGGCAGCCCCAATAGCGCTGGCGGGAAATCCCCCAGTCGCGCAGCTTGTAATTGACCTTGCGGACGCCCTGCGGCGCATTGAACAGCGCCGTCGTCTCAAGGCGGTTGGCGACTTCGTTCTTCGCGACCTCGACCGAAAGACCGTCGAGAAAAGCCGAGTTAACGAGTTGGCCGTCCGCGTCGAAGGCTTCGCCGCTCCCGGCGATCCTGGCTTCGAGTTCTGCGGCGTCGACGCCCTCGGGGCTGACGACGACCTTGAACCCGAGCCCGTATTTCGTCGCGAAATCGAGATCGCGCTGGTCATGGGCGGGACAGCCGAAGATGGCGCCCGTGCCGTAGTCCATCAGGATGAAGTTCGCGACATAGACCGGCAGCGTCCAGGAGGGATCGAAGGGGTGCACGACGCGCAGGCCGGTGTCGAAGCCCTGCTTCTCGGCCGTCTCGATCGCCTCCGCCGAAGTCCCGCCGCGGCGGCATTCATCCGCAAAGGCCGCGAGTGCGGGGTTGTTTTCGGCCGACGCTTTCGCCAGCGGATGATCGGCGGCGAGCGCCACGAATTTCGCGCCAAAGAGCGTGTCGGCGCGGGTCGTGAAGACCTCGATCTCCCGCGCCCCGCCCAGCGGCTGCTCAAGCGCAAAGCGCACCAGCATGCCCTCGGAGCGGCCGATCCAGTTGCGCTGCATGAGGCGGACCTTGTCGGGCCAGCGCTCGAGCGTCTCCAGCGCCTCGAGCAGTTCGACGGAGTAGCTCGTGATCTTGAGGAACCACTGGGTCAGTTCGCGCTGCTCGACGAGCGCGCCGGAGCGCCAGCCGCGACCGTCGATCACCTGCTCATTGGCGAGCACCGTATGGTCGACCGGGTCCCAGTTCACCTTGGATTTCTTGCGGTCGACGATGCCGGCCATCAGGAAGTCGAGGAACAGCTTCTGCTGGCGCCCGTAATATTCCGGATCGCAGGTCGCGATCTCGCGCGACCAGTCCAGAGAGAGGCCGAGCGTCTTGAGCTGCGCCCGCATTGCGGCGATATTGGCGTAGGTCCATTCCTTTGGATGCGCGCCGGTCTGGGCGGCGGCGTTTTCGGCGGGCAGGCCGAAGGCGTCCCAGCCCATGGGATGCAGCACGTCATAGCCCTTGGCGCGCATGAAGCGGGCGATGACGTCGCCCATCGAATAATTGCGCACATGGCCCATGTGCAGGCGCCCCGAGGGATAGGGGAACATCTCGAGCACATAATATTTCGGCGCCGCAGGCTTCGCCCCCGCCTTGAAGACCTCGCGCTCCTCCCAGATTTTCTGCCAGCGCGGCTCGGCTTCGGCGAAATTATAGCGGTCGGGTCTCATGGAGGGCGGCTGTCCGGTGGGGCTTCAGGATTAGCGCCCCTAAATGCCGGGCTGCCGGGGGGATGTCAAAGGGGAGACCCTTCCCGCTCATCTCCGCGCCGCTAAACCGCAATTCTCTCCGCCGTCTTGGCCGCCAGCCCCATCGCCACCCAGCCGACGCCCTCGAAAAGCAGGTTAACGCCCAGAAACAGCCCCATCACATAGAGGCCGGAGGCGGGCCATTCAGCGAGGATCAAAGCGCCGAGCACAAAGCTCAGCGCCCCGGCGATGGCGATCAACTCCCAGCGGCCGAGGTCGCGTAGCTGGTAGGCGAGCGCCATCTTGATCACGCCGCCCGCGATGAGCAGGGCCCCGACGAGCGCGGTGAAGGAGACGGCGGCGAGGATCGGGAAGCGCGCCGTCGCTACGCCCGCGAAAAGCGTCATGGCGCCTACGACGCCCCAGAGGACCGCCCTGCCCCACGGCCGCATTTGAAACGCCGTGATGATTTCCCACGCGCCCGCCACCACCATCGCCGCTGCGATATACACGATGGCCACGACGGTCGCCGCGAAGACATTCAAGAGCGCAAAGGCGCCGCCCAGAATGAAGAGAGCGCCGAGCGCGACGATCCAGCCCCATTTAGCCCGGCAGCGCGCCGTGTGCACGCCCGTATGAGGCGCTCGAGAAGCTTCGCTCCTTGTCATCATCTCAAGCTCTCCCTCCTCCATGGCGTGGTCTCAAAGCGCCGGGCCGCCCGCTAACGGGGCGGCCCCGTGGCCCTTCAGGCTCAGAATGAACGCCCGAATTCCAGGGTTTGGCGCTGAGTGGGTTTCTGCGGTCCCGCAACCCGATCCACCGCCGCCACGACCTCGTCCGGCGCCGTGTGATGGGCCATGTGGCCCGCTCCCGGGATAACGATCAGTTCGCTCTGGGGGATCTCTTCATGGAAGCGCTTCGCCTGGCGGTCCAAATCCACCATCTTGTCGCCGTCACCCGTCAGGATCACGATGGGAAGCCTGAGCTCACGGTAACGGCTCTGCAGCTTCATCGCGGAAGCGACCATAAGGACGCTGTCCTCCGCCTCGGCGCCGATCTGCAGCGGCCGGGCTGCGAAGCTGTTGGGAAACCCCTGCTCGAACCGCTCCGTCACAGGGGCGGGCGAAAACAGCCAGCGCAGGATCCCGGGGAGGAAAAGCCGCGTCAGCGGCGGAGAGATCGTGTAGCGCATGACGTCGCCAAGACCCGGCATGGCGGTGACGGACATGAAAAACACGTCGGCGCGCGCGGTGGGATAAAAATAGCCGCCGACGATGACGAGGCCCTGGACCAGCGAGGGATGCTGGAGAGCAAGGTCCAGGGAGATCAACGAAGCAAAGGAATGGCTGACGATCGTCAGGCGATCGACGCAAAGCTGGGAGAATGCCTTCTCCAGCAGTTCGGCATAGGCGCCGGGCGTCCAGACGCGATGCGGACGCTCGCTGTGACCGAAACCGGGCCGATCGAAAACGATGACACGATAACGTTCCGCCAGTTTGTCGACGACGCCGCTCAGGAGAAAATCCTCCGCGAGCGTCAGATTGCCGTGAATGAGCGTCACGACGTCGCCCTTGCCCTTGTCGATATAATGTAGCCGCACGCCGTCCACGGTGATGAAACGACCGATTGGCGGATGTTCGCTTTCGTCCCGGCGCGTCCGACGAATATTGTAGTAGGCGAGCGCCCCCATCGCCGCCACGACGCCGATCGCCGCCGCGCCGATGGCGACCGGCGCCGCGGCGCGTCGCCTTGGGCCCGCCCCGAGCGCGCTCCTGGCGCGCTTGGCGGCGTCGTCCAGTCGGCTTCCGCCATTGTCGAGCCAGCGCGTGGCTTCCGAGCGGGCGGCTCCAGCGGAGTCGGCGAGCGTCTTTTGTACGGATGTCGTCAAGCTCATGTCGGTTTCCCTCATGCGAAATGGCTCAACGCGCGGAGCGGCGCAGTGTTTCAACCTTCGCGCGAGGATGGATTTCTTCGCCCGGAGCGCATATCAGCAGGGCCTCCCCCTCGACTGGATCGACGCCGTGACAGCTCTCGACCGCCTCAACGCCACCAAAGCCGCCATTGCCCGCGCGGCGACCGACTGTGATCGCGACCCCGGCGCGGTCACGCTCGTCTGCGTGACCAAGACCTTCCCCGCCGAAGATGTGGTTCCGCTTCTCGAAGCGAGCCACCGCGTCTATGGCGAGAACCGCGTGCAGGAGGCCACGGGCAAATGGCCCCCACTGCGCGAGAGATTCCCCGGGATCGAGTTGCATCTCATCGGACCGCTGCAATCGAATAAAACGGCGGAAGCGGTGGCGTTGTTCGATGTGATCCAGACCGTCGACCGCGAGAAGATCGCGCAGGCGCTGGCGGAGGAAATGAACAAGCAGGGCAAGAGCCCGCGCATTTTCATTCAGGTGAACACCGGCGCCGAGCCGCAGAAGGCGGGCGTGCTCCCTCAGGACGCCGACGCCTTCATCGCCGCCTGCCGCGAGACGCATGGGCTGAAGATCGCAGGCCTCATGTGCGTGCCGCCGCTCGATGAACAGGCCTCGCCGCATTTCGCGCTGCTGGCGGAGCTCGCGAAGCGCAACGGACTGAAGGAACTCTCGATGGGGATGAGTTCCGATTACGAACTCGCGATCCAGTTAGGAGCAACCTATGTGCGGGTGGGCTCAGCGATCATGGGAATGCGCGACTATTCGACGTAGATGACGGCGATTCAGATCGGATCTTGACGCGCTGGTCGGCCGTCGAAGACGGCGACGGTATCGGATATGATATCCTCAGCTTTGAACCCGATGGTCGTGAACGATTGATTGAGGTGAAAACAACCAACGGGTGGGAGAGAACGCCGTTTCATATAACGAGAAACGAACTGGCCGTCGCTGACGCCAATCGTAATTCTTGGCATTTGATTCGCTTATGGAATTTTGCACGAGAGCCCAGAGCCTTTTCGATTCAACCACCCCTCGACGTTCACGTAGAGCTGACGCCAACCAGTTTTCTTGCATCGCTGAACTAAGCGATCACCCAACCACAATCTCCGCCCCCCGCCCCAGCATTGGCAGCAGCCGCGCCATATCCTGCGCGCGCAGCGCCACGCAGCCGGCCGTCGGTCCTAATTCTTCCGTCGCGATATGGAAGAAGATCGCGCTACCCCTGCCCCTCACGCGCGGCGTGATGTTGTAATCCATCACGCCCACCACATCGTAGAGGCTGTCCTTGCGCCACATTTCTTCGTGGCTCAGCCGCGAGGGCGGCCGCAAAGGCCGATTGTAGAGAAAACTGCGCGCATCGTCGCACCAGATGTCGTCCTTGCGCGTCACTCGCCACGTCGCCTGCAATTGCGCCGGCTTGCGCAGGTAGAAATACAACAACCGCCAGCGTCCGGCGGGCGTCGCGCCATCGCCTTCGCGCTTGTCATGAGTGATCCCCGCGCGGCCGAGCGCGCAAGGCAGCACGAGCGCGCCCGCGACGAGCCGCCCCTCGTGCGGCCGGCCGCCGATGCGGCGCGAGACATGAAGCCGCCTGACCTTGTTTGCGCCCGGGTTCGCCATGGTAGAAGATCGCATTCTGGATTATTCCCGCAGCTATAGCAGAGATCGCGACGCGAGATGACACGCCGGCTCACCATCGCCGCGGGACCGGCTCTTGCGACGAGCCTCGCAGAGCAGATGGACGCGCTGGGCGGCTACACGCTGCAAAGGCTCGCGCCCGGCGAGGCGCCCGCCGCCCCCTGGCCCGACGCGCTCGTGCTCGACGCGGCCTTTTGCGACGCCGCCGCCCTTGCGGGAATGGCGCGGGAAGGCGGCTTTACCGGCGCGCTGGTCGTCATCGTTGATCACGAACTGATCATGCCGGAAGCCGATGCGGCGCTTGTCCGTCCCTTCCGCTTCGCCGAACTGCTGGAGGCGATCGACGCCTCCTGCCCGCGCCGAGAGGGCTGCGACGGCCCACGAGGCCTGCGTCTGACCGAAAAGGAAGCGGCGATCATCGCGCGGCTTTCGGCGGCCAAAGGCGCGGCGATTCCAAAATCCGAATTGCTGGCCGACGTCTGGGGCTACGGCCCGAATGTCTCGACACGGACCCTCGAGACCCATATCCATCGGCTCCGACGCAAAATCGAAGCGGACCCGGCCCGCCCGCGCAGGCTGCTGACTGAAAAAGGCGGCTATCGACTCGCAAAGTTCGACGCTGAAGGCGCAATCTGGGTTCCAGCGCCTCAAAAAAGCGATAAGACTGAGGTTTAGCTGGAAATGGCATGACCTCGCTCGACGACGACATCGACAATCTCACCCGCATTCCGCTTTTCGCGATCTTCGAGCCGGGCGCGTTGCGCATGCTCGCTTTTTCGTCGGAGACGCGGCTGCTGCGCGCGGGCGACGCGCTGTTCCGGCGCGGCGAGGAGTCCGACTGCGGATACATTCTCACCATGGGCGCCATCGCGCTCCTCACCCATGACGACGGGCGCTCGCCCGCCCATGTCCTTCGCCCCTGGGCGCTCATCGGGGAAATCGCGCTGGTGACCCCGTCGCTGCGGCCGGTGACCGCGCGGGCGCTGGAGCCGAGCACCGTGCTGAGGATCAGCCGCGCGCTTTTTCATCAAATTCTTGAACAACATCCATCGACTGCGGCGCGCGCGCGGGACTTCTTCCGCGAAAGGCTCGTCGATTTCTCGCGCAATGCGGCGGCCGGCCTCGGCGTGAAGCATTGAAAGCGATTTACGCTATGGCGAGAAAAGTCTCGCTTTCCCCTCTCGACGCAGCTTGAATAAGGCTTAAATCTGTAAGTTGTGCGTGAGTTCGGCGGGCCTTGCGTAGGGCAGTGTGTCGCCCGCATACGGAGGAAAGATATGCATAGAGGCCTTAAGACAGCGCTCTCCGGCGCTCTTTGCGGCGCAGTCCTGGCCACTGCGCTGCCGGCGGAAGTTCTCGCGGCGCCGATGGCGGCCCCGCTCTCCACGGTCGGCGTCTCGGCCCCCGTCGACAAGGTCTGGTATCGGCGCGGATGGGGCGGCTATCACGGCGGCTATCATCGCCAAGGCTATTACCGTCGGGCCAACCCGGGCGCCGCGATCGCCGCAGGCGTCGGCCTTGGCCTCCTTGGCGCGGGCCTCGCGGCCTCCAGCGGCGGCTATTATGGCGGCTACTACCCCTATTACGACCAGGGCTACTATCCCTCTTATTACGGCGGCGGCTGGGGCGGTGGCGGTTGGGGCGGTGGCTGGGGTGGATATGACGCCGGCTGGGGTGGCGGCTGGGGCGGCTGGTAAGCCCTCAAATCGCGACGAAATTCCATGACGGCGGCGCCCCGGCGCCGCCGTTTTTTTAACGCCGTCGCATCTATAAAATCGCCTCCCCGGCCGGCGCCCGATTCGAGGCGCCCGCTCATTTGCAGAGACAGGCATGCCCAAAGAGATCGCGACGACTCCCTTCATGGACCAGCGGCCCGGAACGTCGGGGCTGCGCAAGAAGGTTCCTGTCTTCCAGCAGCGCCATTACGTTGAAAATTTCGTCCAGTCGATCTTCGACAGCCTCGAGGGCTTCGAGGGACAGACGCTCGTCGTCGGCGGCGATGGCCGCTACTACAACCGCGAGGCGATCCAGACGATCCTGAAGATCGCGGCCGCCAATGGCTTCGGCCGTGCGGTGGTCGGGCGCGCCGGCGTGCTCTCGACGCCCGCCGTCTCGGCGCTCATCCGCTCGCTGAAGGCTTTCGGCGGCATCGTGCTCTCGGCCAGTCATAACCCCGGCGGCCCCGACGGCGACTTCGGCATCAAATACAATGTCGCCAATGGCGGCCCCGCGCCCGAGAAAGTGACGGACGCCATCTATGCGCGCACGAAGGAGATTACGTCCTTCAGGATCGAGGACGCCCCGGACGTCGACATCGACGCCATCGGCGCGACGCAGATGGGCGCCATGCGCGTCGAGATCGTCGACAGCGTGGAAAACTACGCCGCGCTGATGCAGACGCTCTTCGACTTCGACCGCATCCGCGACGCCTTCCGCGCCGGTTTCACCATGAAATTCGACGCCATGTCCGCCGTGACCGGCCCCTATGCGCACGCCATCCTCGAAGGCATGCTCGGCGCGGCGCCGGGAACCGTGCTGAACGGCGAGCCCCTGCCCGATTTCGGCGGCCATCACCCGGACCCCAATCTCGTGCACGCCGCGCATCTCTACGACCTCGCAATGTCGGCGAACGCGCCCGACCTTTGCGCGGCCTCCGACGGCGACGGCGATCGCAATCTCATCATCGGCCGCAACCGCTTCGTGACGCCCTCGGACAGTCTCGCCATTCTCGCGGCCAATGCGCATCTCGCGCCCGGCTACAAGAGCGGACTTGCGGGCATCGCGCGCTCCATGCCCACAAGCGCCGCCGCCGATCGCGTGGCGGAAAAGCTCGGCATCGGGATGTACGAGACGCCGACGGGGTGGAAATTCTTCGGCAATCTGCTCGACGCAGGCCTCGTCACCATCTGCGGCGAAGAGAGCGCGGGCACAGGCTCGAACCATGTGCGCGAGAAGGACGGACTCTGGGCCGTGCTGCTGTGGCTCGACATTCTCGCCGCCCGGCGGCAGAGCGTCGATGCGATCGTGCGCGAACACTGGGCGACCTACGGCCGAAACTATTATTCGCGTCATGATTATGAGGAAGTCGACAGCGACGGCGCCAATGCGCTGATCAAGACGCTGCGTGACAGACTCCCTTCGCTCAAGGGCAAGAGCTTCGGCGCACTCGAGGTGGAGGACGCCGACGACTTCGCCTATCACGATCCGGTCGACGGCTCGGACTCCAGGAACCAGGGTCTGCGCGTGATGTTCGCGGACGGCTCGCGCATCGTCTACCGCCTCTCGGGCACAGGCACTGCGGGCGCGACCCTGCGCGTCTACATTGAACGCTATGAGGCTGCTCCCGCTAGACAATTCGTCGAGACGCAGGCCGCGCTCGCCGACCTCGTCGCTCTCTCGCGCGACATCGCGCAGATCGAGCGCTACACGCAACGCGAGACGCCGAGCGTGATCACCTGATCGGCCGCAACTGAATCTTAGCGATAGAATTAAATGCCGCCGGGTCCGTTAGTCCGGCGGCAACCTCGCGCCCCGATGATCCCCTTCGATTGCATACGAAGGTTCGATCGTCATGATGAACGGATTGGTCAATTACGGCGCCACCCGCGTGCTGGGCCTCGGCGTCGTCGGCGTGGGGCTCGGCGTCTTCTATGTCGTAGACCAATACGACAAGAAGAATAATTACACGCCCATACAGGCGCGCGTCAGCCGGGTCGAGGAAAAATGCTACATGGAGAAGCGCAGCGGGCGTTCGACCTGGACGTCGGACATGCTGGCCTGCGAGCGCGCTCAGGAAATGGTCAAAAGCCATCCCAACTGGCTAGGCTACACGGTGAAATACAAGATCAACGTGAGCTATGATTACGTCTCGCCAGTGGATAACCGCACCCATTCCGGCAGCCGCGTGATGAGCGCCTATCCGGACGGCAAGAAGATTTATCCCGGCTCGCAGATCAGTATCCGCGCCTCGAAGTCCGACCCCAACAAGACACGGGAAAGCTGACGGCTCGCCTTCCGCAGCCTGCCCCCGCTATAAATGCGGCTGGCGCGCAGGAGGGCGAAGATGAGCGAAGCGGACGCAGGCTTGCAATGGGTGGAGCATGAATCGCGCGCAGCGATCCTCTCGGAGCTTCACGCCCGTCCCTTTCTGCCGCTGCAGGTTCCGCGCCGCATCTATCATTTCGCCTGCGCCACGAGCCACGAGGAGACGCGGGCCGACCGCGCCGCGCTCGAGCAGCTTGCCCTGACCTGGAACGCGGAGCCGCCCGTTGGCGACGCGAAATTCCACTATCTACGCCTGGGCGATTGGCGGCTGCGATGGGAACAGCATACCGAGTTCACCACCTATAGCTGGTCCACCGGGTTCGACGCGCAAACGCCATTCTCGCACCCGGACCCGTTTGCGACGGGCGAAATAGCTTTCCGCCCGCCCGGCCGTCTTCTCGTCGCCTCGCATCTTTGCGTCGTCGACAATGCGCGCCCGCTGGAGGAACTGGCCGCCCAATTCAACGCGCAGAGCCTTTGCGTCATCGGCCTCGGCAAGGACTGCGCCCATGCGCTGACCGATTTCGCGCTCGACGCCTATGGCTTCACGCGCTTCGCCATCAGGATAACCGATGCGCCGCCGATCGAGGCCGGCCGTCTCGCGCAGCGGCTGCTGGAGGTCGAGACTTATCGCACGCTGGCGCTGCTCGGCCTGCCCATCGCGCGCGAGGTTTCTCCCGATCTCTCCTTGATGGAGGACGAACTCGCAGACATCACTCATGCGCTCTGCATGCAGCACAATTCGCGGACCAATCACGATCTCCTGAGGCGGCTCTCCGATCTGCTCGCAGCCGGCGAAGCGCTGTCGATCCGCACCGCCTTCCGCTTCGGCGCGAGCCGCGCCTATCACGCGCTCGTCAAGAGCCGGCTGGAGCTTCTGCAGGAGACGAAGGAAGGCCAGTATCCGACGATCTCCCACTTCCTGCGCGCCCGGCTCGATCCGGCGATCGAAACCTGCAACGCGGTCGAATCGCGGCAGACGCGCTTTTCCGCCGACGTCGCCCGCGCGACTAATCTCATGCGCACCGGCATCACGCTCGACATGGAGCGGCAGAACAGCACGCTCCTTGACGATATGGTCCGACGCACGCGGCTCCAAATGCGGCTCAACGGCATGGTGCAGGCGATCTCCTTCGCCGGCCTCGCCTATTATCTCGTCGGGCTCTTCGCCTATGTCGCGAAGGGGCTGAAGGAGGCGGGGTTTTTCCCCGCGTCCGTTTCGGCGGAAACGCTCGACGCTGTAGCCGTGCCGGTCGCGCTGCTCTTGTCCTGGGCCTTCATGGCGCGGGTGCGCGCGCTTTCAACCCGCGCGGCGCAGGAGGAGAAGGTGGATTGAACGGCGTGACGCTCAGCTTGTGCGGGCGCGGGCGCAGCAGATAGAAGACTTTCGGATAAGCATTTCAGAAAGAGGATGTAATGAACCTATTCGCCAGGACGCTGATCGCCTTTGCATCGCTCGCCGCCTTCGCCGCTGTTCCCGCAAGCGCGCAGGACCGGCCTGCCAAACCCTCGGGCCGCGTCACCATTCACCAGACGCAAATCGCCTTCATCGCCTCGGGGGCCGTCGGCGGCGGCACGCTCACCTTCAAGGGCCGTTCCTACAAGTTCAAATTGGGCGGCCTTGGCGTCGGCGGGGTCGGCGCCTCGCGTCTCGATGCTTCGGGCTCGGTCTACGACCTGGAAAAAGTCTCCGACTTCTCAGGCGCCTATGCGGCGATTCGGACAGGCTGGGCTCTTGGCGATCGCGGCAGGGGAAAAGTATGGCTGCGCAACGCCAATGGCGTCACGATCAGCCTTCAGGGCAAGCGCAAGGGTTTGCAGACCGCGCTTGGCGCCGAAGGCGTCGTCATCTCGCTGAACTAGCTACTCCACATCGAGCGGCGCGACGCCTTTGGCGGCGCCGTTCTCGCCGATGGTGATCTTCTCGACGCGGGCTTCCGCTTCCGCCAGCAGCTTCTCGCAGCGCTCCTGCAGCGCCTTGCCGCGCGCATAGAGCTTCACCGAGTCGTCGAGCGTGACGGCGCCCTTCTCGAGGTCGCCGACGATGCTCTCGAGTTCCGCCATGGCTTTCTCGAAGGGCATGGCCGCGACGTCTGCGGCGGCTGGTTTTTCGCTTGTCATGCCGCTTTTCCTACCCCAGCCGAGCGCGCTTGGCTACGCTGGCGAAGCTCAGTCGCTGACGACGGTGAAGTGCTGCGGAAAGGGCGGCGTGTCGCCGCCGTCGATTTCTCCGGCGGGGCGCAGGTTCTCGCGCGCGAGGATGGGCCGGAGCATCACGGGCAGGACGGCGTGATTGATGTAGGCGCCGAAACATTCGTGGAAGCCGTAGCCCCAGAGAATATAATCCCCCCAAGGCCTGTCGGTGCGAAATGCGCGCGGGTCGTCGACCTTCAGTGGATCGAACATCGCCGAGAGATTCGCGGCGAAGACCATCGTTCCCTTCTTGATGCGGCGCGCGCGCAAGGTGGAGGCGGCGATCGTCACGTCGTGATTGGCGCGGCGATAGATCACCGGATTGATGGGATTGAAGCGAAGCGCCTCGAAGATATAGGCGCCGAGCGCGGCGTCGTCCCCAGCCTGTGCCGCCGCCCGGGCGCCGGACAGAGCCTCGGGCTTCGAGAAGAGCACGTCGAGCGCGCAGACCGACGCCTTCGAGAGCGTGGGAATGGCGCCGATGATGATGCCGACGAGATTGTTGCGGATGGCGAGATCGGTGAACTCCGGTCGGCTCGCCTGCAGCGCGAGCGCGCGGCCGAGAAGATCGTCCTTCTTTTCGCCGCTCGCCTTGCGGCGCGCGACAGCCTCGTCCACGCAGGCGCAGAGCTTCTGCGCGCAATCTTTCGCGCGGGCCTCCACCGCGGGATCGGCCGCAAGTTCCGCAAAGAGCCACCAGAACAGCACCGTCGACCAGGCGATGAGCTTATCTTCTTCGGGAGCCGCCACGCCGAAATAGTCGCGAACGATCGCCGCCGGCACGCGGGTCGTCAGCTCCGGGGGAAGGTCGATGCGATCGGGGTGCTCGGCGGCGAGCCGTTCGGCTTCGCGCCGCGCCAGCGGCTCGATGATCGTCTTGACGTCCTCGCGCGCCATGATGAGCCGCATGATGGAAACGTCGTGCTGATATTCGGCGCTGTTCTGCATGCCGAGAAAGAAGTTCTCTCCGTTCGAAAAATTTTCACGGTCAGTGAGCTTGCGCATGCGCGAGCCATAGACCACGGCGAAATCCGCCTCGCGGTCCAAAACCTCGATCACATCCTCGGCTCGGGTGACGAAAGCCGTTCCCGTGTTCTCATAGGACTTCACCAGCACTTTCGAGAGAACAAGGTTGGGAAGGACCGCACGCAACACCGTGAAAATATGGATGGCGGTCGAGTTCTTCCTGAGTTCCGGCGCGAGACGCGCCTTGAGCGGCCCCTGCCCCTTCCTCAGCGCGCCGTAGAATATCCTGACGAGCGCGACGAGAGAGATCGCCGCATGCGCCCAAATCAGCGCGTGATTTTTCACAAGCGCGAAAATATTGTTGAAAAAGCTCATGAGGCGCTCATCAGGTGGGATCGACAGCCCCTTGCGCAATCAGGCGCAGGGCGGTCAGGCTGGGCACGAAGAAATAGTCGCCGCCGCGGGTCTCCACGAATTGCGGGAGACCTTCGACGATAAAGGGCGGGCGGGCGCCGTCCGGGTCCGCGGGCACGACGAATTTCGCCTTGGGCCCGTTGCGCTTGCGCGCATCGGGGTCGGACGTTTCGGCGCCTTGCGAATGATTGCCGACGATCGGACATGTGTCGCTGCCCGCGCGCGCGTCGAGCCCGTAATTGACCCACTGCTGTTGAACGAATTCAAATTGCCGGAAGAGATCGGCGCAGACCGTGAGCATGACGATGCCATGCTCGCCCTCATCCGTCGCATCCGGGCCGGAGGCGCCATAAGGCAGGCCGCGACGTAAAATCCGGCGGCGGTTGTTGAGCACCGAGCCGCCCCTGAGCAACGGATCAGCCTTTGGACGCGGATCGAGCCCATCGCGCGTGTTCGTGCGGCGGATATGCGAGGTGAGCGGGCACTTGCCACCCTTTGGATCGTCCGCGAAGGCGAAGTCGGAATAGGCGAGTTGCAGTTCCTTCTCTAATTCGCGGCGGCGCAACGGGTCGCCGAACTGGCTTTTCTTGAGCTGTTTCAGTTCGGCTTTCTTCGGGCCGTAAATGTCATCGAACTTGCGCTTTTCTTCGGGCGTCGGCGCCTTGGAGAGCGGCACGCCGTCACGCCAGCGCCCGATCATTTTGGCCACCAACAATTCGCGCGCCTCATCAGCATCGGCGATGCCCGAGACCTTCTGGAAATCCGCCGCGGCCTTTACGAGGAAGTCCCGCCAGCTCTTCACATTCTCATGGATCTTCCGGTAAGCCATGAAGGTTCCGTTTCGGAAGAACGGAATCGGCGTGATGGGGCCCGATGTTTCCTGCGCCTCGTCGGGATAGCCCAGAAGAAACTCGCCGGTGGCGATCGGGCGCCATTTCCCGTCGCCGTCCACCGCGCCATTGCCGCGCGCCTGAAGCTGCGCGTCGCCGAATGTGTATTGGCCTTCGAACACCGGATCGCTGATGCCGTCAGCGAAACCGAAATGCTCCGAGCGGCGCGCCTCGCCATCCGGCCCGAAGAGCGCGTTCAAATCCTGATGCGGCTCGCTCTTCGCGCCCTTCTGGTTGTGGCCGACGAGCAGCGTGACTTGGTTGTCCCGCGCAAACGTCTTCACCTGCTCGGTCAGCTCGTCCATTTGCGCCCGCGTATCCGGCTGCGCGTTGAGCGACACGAGAATATGCGCCGGCTTTGCGTCGGCCTGCCAGATTTCATCCCATTTCTCGCGCCAGCCCGCGCCCTCGAAATCATCGCCGAGCATGCGGGCGCGCTTCGCCATGCCGTCGATGAAAGGATCCGGCATGGCGCGCAAGGTGCGCGTCGAAACGCCGAGCGCGGCGAGGCCCGGGAAAGTGAAAGCGACATTGAGAGTCGCCGCCGGCTTGGGCACGAGCCGCTCGCCGGGCCGGGAGGGTTTGCCCTCCCAGCGCAGCGCGCTCGTCACAAGCGGCCGCAGGGCCTCGATGAACTTCTGTCCGTTGGCGGCGCGGCGATCGGGATCGCCCACGTCGTCGATGTGGAAGAGGATGAGGCGTCCATAGGGAAACCCCTGCTTGCCATAGCCGGCGATGATATTGCCCTGGATGTCGGCGAGATCGAGCGTAACGGCCATCTTCACGCTCCCATGCCGATTGTGCCCGCGCCCTGCGTGGGCGCGGCGACGTTCTTTGGATCGTGTGCAGCGGCGAACGTCTGGAAACGCGCCTGCAGCTCTTTAGCGGAGGCTTCGTCGTCACCGGCGGCGAGAAGCTGATTGTCAATGGCGAAGCGCGTGAAATGATCACGCAGATAAAGCGCCTTCAGCACATCGGGCAGCGTCGCGTCCGGCGCGGCGGGAAAGGACTTCTCGCCAGCGTGCTTCGCCATCATGATGATAACCAGGAGGCCCGTGAGAGCGGCGAGAAACACATGCAGGAGCCACAGCAGATGCGAGGCTGAGCCGCCGATCGCCTGCAGCAGGAAATAGACCGCCGCGGCCACGGCCAGAAAGACGCCGGTGAATCGCAAGATGCTGATTTCAGGCAGCGCGCCCTCCTCCAGGTGAAGGCTGTCGGGCTTCTTCTTGAGCGGTATGCCGTCGAGAAAATAGTCGTGGAAAGGCATGGTCGTCTTGAGCTGGCAGCGCGCGATATAGGCCGCAAAACTCTCCGCGTCCGTCACCTCGTCGAAGCGCTCGCAGTGCCGGAACACCTCGCGCAGTTCGTCGCCCGCGCTCGTCCAGAGCTCCTTCAGATAGGCGTCCCGCTCGCTGGCGTCGCCGCTCCTGGCGTCGAAGTCGGCGGAGAAGAAAAGGAACGGGTTGGAAAGATGGTCCTGGTCCTGCGGCGTGACGGGATTGATGTGAAAGCGCGCCGGCAGCAGCAGTTCCGTCAGGACCGTGAGGAGCGCGTTGATCGGCTTGCGCCCGACATAGGCGACATCCTCGATGACGACCATGCGCACGAAATGATTGCGCATATTCTTGGCGAAGGGGCTGACGCCCGTTGCTTCCGGAACCTGCTGCGCGGTTTTCAGCCCGGCAAGAGCACTGCGCAACAACTGCACAGGAGAGGTTTGCGCGCCGGTCCTGGGGTCTTCGACGGCGGCGGTCTTCACCGGAATGAGCGTCGAAAGAAAATAAGCTCCACAATCGAAATTCGGCATGACGTTTCCCGCAAGAAAGAGAAGAAATGAAGCGACGGCTCAGGCGCCGTTGCGTTTTCTTTCGGCGAAATAGGTGTCGTTGCTTGCAACCGGCGCATAACCCTGCGCGCCAAGATCATGCTGCACTTTCAGCAGCCGCGCGACATAGGACTTGCGGAATTCAGCCGGCGAGAGTTCGCGGCTCTCCTGTGCGAGCGCGAGCAGCTCCCGCCGCACGCGCAGCGCCGACTTCACGTCCCATTGCGCGGCGCCGGGCGTCGCATTGTAATAGAAGTCCGTGTCCGCCTGATTGACGCGGATATATTCCTTGAAGGGCGTTATCGGAATCGACTGGGGATATTTCGTGCTGGTGGTCCAGAAGAAATCCAGCCCGCTCGGGAACCCGTCCGCGAAGGCGTCGATATACTGATCCCAGGTTCCGTTAAAATTGCTGCAAAAGAGCAGATAGTCGTTTTGCAGATTCTGCTTGCCCTGGCCGAGATCGGTCCAGTCGTCGCGTCGCACGATCACCCAGCGCGCGAAATGAATGAATGACAGGCCGAGAAGCGATGTGAGGGTCGACGGCTTCGCCCGCGCGAACATGAAACTGAATTCATTTAGCCAGGTGAGATAACGCCGCATCGGCGAAATGGCGTTAATTGCGTAAGCTTTTCCAGCGACGTTCGACATAGCAAGCGCCTCGAAATTCAAAAATCAATCCAAAGCGAAGCCTATGGCCAATCTCCAAAAAAGACAAGACACCGTGAAGGTTACGTTACAACGTCAGTGATCCTCAGGCTCCGCATGTCCGACGATCCGAACGATTTCGGGATATTCTTCGCGCACGCGCCGCTCCAGTTCATCCACCGCAGCGTGCATCGCCTCCACCGACGCCGCGGCCTCCACGCGGCAATGATAATTGACGACAAGGCCGCCCGCAGTCTCGCGCACGCGCACGTCATGCACGTCCGAGATATATGCAAGGGGCTCGGCGAATCGATCCAGCGCCTGCACGATCTCGCTCGCAAAGGCGGCGTCGGCGTCGCGCCCGATCAGAACATGTGGCGACAAGGGCTCGATATGCGTTTCGATCTCGACGTCGGAGCCGAACTCGTCACGAATGGCGCTTTCGAAGCTGGTGGCGATGGCGTGGGCGCGTCCGACGGGCATGGCGCCGTCGAGTTCGATGTCGAGGCCGATGCAAAGCCGCCCCGCGATCTCCTGCGCGATGATGTGATGCGCCGTGACGTGACGGCGTGAGGCGACGAGCATGATGCGCTCCACGATCGTCTCGTCGTCGAGCGCATGGGCGCTCGTGGCCACGGTCACGCGCGCATGGGGCGCGACGCCAAGAATGGCGGCCGACACCATTTCCTTGATGCGCGCCGCCTGCTCGACCCGAAGGCTGCGGGCGACGCCGATCACCGCCTCGCCGACGACCTCCGCCCCCATGCTGCGCAACCGCAGCGCGTCGAGGGAAATGACGCCCGGCACATTCCGGATCGCTGTTTCGAGCTGGGGCGCAAGGTCGCCGGGAGCCGCATCGAGCAGCGTATCGATCGTCCGGCGGCCAAGGCGGTAGCCGGCGACGGCGATAAAGCCGGCGACGCCGAAGGAGGCGAGCGCGTCGCCCTGCGGAAAGCCGAAATGCACGGCGGCGATGCCGATGAGCGCGAGGACCGAGGAAACAAGGTCGCTCGCAAAATGCATGGCGTCGGCGGCGAGCGCGTCGCTGCGCTCCTCCTTCGCGATGAGGCCAAGCTGGCGCGCGCGCACGAAGTCGACCACTATCGAGCCTGCAAGCACGCCATACACGGGCCAGCCGACGTCGATCACAACATCGGATTCTCCCAGCCGGCGAATGGCCTCGCCGACGACGACGAGGGCGAGGCCGAACAAGAGGCCCGTCTCGACAAGCGCGGCCAGCGCCTCATATTTACCATGTCCGAAGTGATGCTCCGCGTCGGCGGGCTTTTCCGCCTCCCGCACCGCGTAATAGGTCAGAGCCGTCGCGCCCGTGTCGACGAAGGCGTGACCGGCCTCGGAAAGCAGCGCCAGCGACCCCGACCAGAGCCCGGCGGCGAGCTTGGCGGCGGCAAGCAGGGCGCTTGCGGCGATGGAGGCCCTTGCGGCCGTGAGCTTGCGGCTGGCGCGGGGCTGTAGGGTTGTTTGGGTCATGGGGCTTTGGGGCTGGCTTCCCGGGAATCCCTACCAAGCGACTGGCCGGATCGCAATCAAACGGAACCGGCGCCGCGAGAGTTCCGCTGTTACAAACAAGGGAGCAAGGCATGAAGTTTCTGCATACGATGATCCGGGTGGGCGATCTGGACCGCTCCCTGCATTTTTTCTGCGACATTCTGGGTCTTTGCGAGGTGCGCCGCACCGAGAGCGAAAAAGGGCGTTACACGCTCGTCTATCTTGCGGCGCCCGCGGATCTGGAGCAGGCCCGCCGCAGCGGCGCGCCGACGATCGAACTCACCTATAACTGGGACGAGCATGAGTATGCGGGCGGGCGGAACTTCGGCCACCTCGCCTTCGCCGTGGATGACATCTACGCTGCCTGCGCCAGGCTTCAGCAGGCCGGCGTGACGATCAACCGGCCGCCGCGAGACGGCCACATGGCCTTCGTGCGCACGCCCGACGGGATTTCCATCGAGCTTCTGCAAAGAGGCGAGGCGCTCACGCCGGCAGAGCCTTGGGCCTCGGCGGCGAATGTCGGCGCGTGGTGAGGCGCGGTTGCGTCGGCGGCCCTGCTGCGCCGCAAAAGCCCGACTTGCGCGTGGACGTGAGCATATGCAGCGAAGAAATTTCATTTCCGGATGAAACTTGGGCCGGTCTGACGCGTTGAGCCATCATGGACGCACTGTGTGGGCGTGCGGATCGTCACAACCCAGGTCTTAAACCGGTCGCGTGACAGTCACAGACTCGGTGTAGAAGATGTGATGCGATTCCGGCTCGCAACAGGCCGAACCGCTCGCAACAGGCCGAACCGCTCGCAGCGCAGAGCACGTGCGCCGGAGCGCAGCCCGTGGGCTCACGTGGCCGACACTCTTGGTTTTCAACGCGAGAAGCGCAATCAACAAGAAGAGGCGAACAGGCTGAAACAAGAAATGGAAAAGCGGAGGAACCCCATGCTGGTTACGGATCTGATCCATTCCTGCTCAAATGAGAAGGTCGCACAGGCTGCGCTTATGTGCATCGGCGGCCTCTTTGCGGAGCGCGTTCGCGCGGCCGCTGAGGAAAAGGGCGTGAGTGTTGGCAGATTCGTCGTCGCCGCGGTGCATGACTTTGCGCGGCGAGCGGACGACGGCGTTCGGGAAGCTCTCCGCGAGAGGGTTTCCAGGGCGGATCAGCCGCTGCTCAAAGGCCTGCGCGCCGTGCTCGAAACGGCTCTCGAAGACGGAAATTTGCTCGTCGACGACGAAATCCCTCTGGGTCGCCGCGTGATGATTGAAGCCAATTGGGCCGGTCTCCAATATCAGTAAGGCCGCCGCCCGCTCTGGAGCGCAAAGCGACATCGCGCAGCGGTGTCGCTTTTTTCTTGCACGAGTCTATATGCGTCCGAGAGCTCTTTTCTCAATTGGGTGAATGGCGCAGTTTCTCGACCAGACGCAGATCGCTTCGCTCCTTTCAGCCTATGGCTACTGGGCGATTTTCGTTGTGGTCGCGCTTGAGAGCGCAGGCGTGCCGCTGCCGGGCGAAACGATGCTGGTGGGCGCCGCGATCTATGCGCGGCTGTCCGGCGCGTTGTCCATCGACGCCATCGTTTTCGCCGCGGCGGGCGGCGCGATTGTCGGCGACAATGTCGGCTACTGGATCGGCCGCGAGTTCGGCGTGAAATTTCTGGAGCGCCACGGCTGGCGTGTCGGCCTCGGCCCGGAGAAGCTTCGCCTGGGACAATATCTCTTCTACAAATGGGGCGGCGCCATCGTTTTTTTCGGCCGCTTCGTCGCTGTCCTGCGCATACTCGCCGCCCTGCTCGCCGGGGCCAATCATTTGCCAATCGGCCGCTTCTTTTTTTACAACGCGGCGGGAGGGATCGTCTGGGCCATGGTCTTCGGCTTTGGCGCCTATTATCTCACGGCGGGCTTCGAGAAAGTCGAGGGCCCGATCGCCACGCTCGGGGGCCTGGGCGCAGTGATCGGTCTTTTTGTGCTCTGGCGCTATTACAAGGCCAATGAAGAGCGGCTGATCCGGGAAGCCGACGCCGTGCTCTCGCAGCGCAAGCGATGATCAGCCGAAGCGAGGGCCGAGCCTGGCCGTCGCGAGCGCGCGCGACAGGTCGCGGGCGAGGTCCGCTTTCTGGCGAGGCCCGAGGAAAGCCCCGATTTCCACCGTTTCCCCGCGCGAGACCAGCGCGACGCTCTGGGTGCCGAATTCCTCGTGCACCTTTTGCTCGAGCCGCACCCAGGAGGGGTTGAAGCGCCATTCGCGCCGCCGCCCGCCTGCCCCGACCCTGGCGAAGACGAGTTCGATGGGGGTAATATCCAGCGTCTCATAGGCGCGGGCGTCTCGGAAGCTGAGTCGGAAGGCGATCCACAGCGCCAGCGCATCCAGCCCCATGAAGCCCGCGACCGGCCAGGCGCCGAGGAGGAGGAATGGAATGGCGAAAATGACCTGCGCGGCGCAGAAGGCGGCGATGAAGAGGTAGAAGGCGCGCGGGGTCATGGAGCGGTGCGGCGAAAGCCGGGTGCTGTAGATTGGCTCTTCGAAGGGTTCGGCCATAAGCTCGACCAGCGCTTCCGTCACTGCGACCCAGAAGATATAACCCCGCAATGGCGGGGAAAAATAGCGAAAAATCGAAGAAGAAGCGTCGCCTGCCGGCGGCGGAAGCCGCGCGCATCGAGGCGATCTTCGCGCGGTTCGAAGCGGCGAACCCCGAACCCAGGGGCGAACTCTCCTACACCAACCCCTTCACTTTGCTCGTCGCCGTGGTCCTGTCGGCGCAGGCGACAGACGCCGGCGTCAACAAGGCGACGCCCGCCCTTTTCGCTTTGGCCGAGACGCCGGAGAAGATGGTTGCGCTGGGCGAAGAGCGGGTGCGCGATCTCATCAAGACCATCGGCCTCTTCCGCACCAAGGCGAAGAATGTCGTGGCGCTCTCGCAACTGCTGATCGAGCGTCACGGGGGCGACGTTCCGCAGGACCGCGACACGCTGACGGCGCTGCCCGGCGTCGGCCGCAAGACGGCGAATGTCGTGCTCAACATCGCCTTCCATCAGCCGACGATCGCGGTGGACACCCACCTCTTTCGCATCTCGAACCGACTGCCGCTCGCGAAAGGCGCGACGCCCGAGGCCGTCGAGGCGGGGCTGGAAGCCGTCGTTCCGGAAAAATATCTCCTTCACGCGCATCACTGGCTGATCCTGCACGGCCGCTATGTCTGCAAGGCGCGCAAGCCCGAATGCGCCCGCTGCATTCTGTTCGATCTTTGCAGGTTCAAGCAGAAAACCGCGGAGGAGGGTCCGTGACTTCGTCGCTGACGGCGCGGCCTGTCCGCCTTACTCTGCCGAGAGACACAAACCCGATGGAGTTTCGCATGTCCCGGAAAGCCGCCGCCCTCGCCTCGTTTCTCCTTTTTCCCGGCGGCGGCGCCCTCGCCGACGGCGTCGACCTGAAGGGCTTCCACGGCAAAGTGAAAGCCGAGCTGACCGACCTTGGCCACCTCTCCGAGCTGAACGGCAAATACCGCATCCGCGTCACTGAAGTGACGATGGACCCGGGCGGCTATATGCATGCCCATCATCACCTCGGCCCCGGCCTGCGCTGCATCCAGTCCGGCGAGTTGAAATATGACATCGGCGGCAAGACAACGATCTACAAGTCGGGCGATTGCTTCACCGAGACGGGCGCGATGACGCATGAATCGAGCACCGTCGGAACGGCGCCGGTGGTGCTGCTGAATTTCGAACTGCTGCCGGCGGCCATGCCGGAGGGCAAGGGCTCGATCATCCCGGCGCCGGAAGACGAGGGGCGCGCGCACGAGGGTCACTGACCGCGCATAAGCGTCGCAGGATCGATTCCGTTCCATCTGCAGATGAGCCCGTCGCGGCGCGCCTCGAAAACGGAGACCAGAGCGGCGACGCCGCTCTCCGCCTCGACAGACTCGACACCGGCGGCGACATCCTGCGGCGCGAAACGGACGCTCGCGCCGGCCGCTTCCGCGGCCTGATTGCAGGCGGCGACGAGATCGAGCCGCGCGCGCCGCGCAATGGGGGCGACGGCGTCGTCCTCCCGCGGAAAGAGGCGCCATGCGAGAAGCAGCGCCAGAACGACGCCCGCGACAACGAGAAGGCGCCGCCCGCTCACAGCGTCTTGCCCAGTCGCCCGGCAAGGTCCGTCACGAACTGCCACGCCACGCGGCCCGAACGCCCGCCCCGGATCATCGACCATTCCAGCGCCTGCGCGCGAATGTCGGCCTCCGGCGCCTCCAGCCCGAAGTGGCGGGCGTAGCCGAAGACCATGGCGAGATAATCGTCCTGGCTGCAATTATGGAAACCGATCCACAGGCCGAACCGGTCGGAGAGAGAGACCTTCTCCTCCACCGCCTCCTTGCCGTGGATGGCGTGGGCGCTCTCATTCTCCACCATGTCGCGCGGCATGAGATGGCGCCGGTTGGAGGTGGCGTAGAAGATCACATTGGCGGGCCGCCCCTCGACGCCGCCTTCGAGCGCGGTCTTCAGCGCCTTGTAGCTCGTCTCCGCGCCGTCGAAGGAAAGATCGTCGCAGAAGACGATGAACTGGAAGGGCGCGTCCGCGAGCGCGCCGAGAAGATCGGGCAGCGCCTCTATGTCCTCGCGGTGGATTTCGACAAGCTTCAGCCGCCCCTCCCCCGCCAGCGCGCCATGCACGGCCTTGACCAGCGAGGACTTGCCCATGCCCCGCGCGCCCCAGAGCAGGGCGTTGTTGGCGGGCAGGCCCTGGGCAAAGCGTTCCGTGTTGGAGAAGAGAATGTCGCGCTGGAGGTTGATGCCTTCGAGCAGCTTGAGGTCTACGCGGTTGACCTTGACGACGGGGTGGAAAAGCCCACCCGCCGCGCGCCAGACGAAGGCCTCGACGGCGGCAAATCCCGGCGCGGGCGGGGCTGCGGGCGCAAGGCGCTCGAGCGCTTCCGCGATGCGGGATAAATGGGCGACGATTTCCTTCTTCGGCATAATGGTCCCGAGTTGATCCTTTGGGCTGATTTACGGGCATAGCGGGATTATACCAAAGCGCATAGGCCGCGTGAGACGGCCGGGACGAGGAACCGCCTGTGACGCTCGACGCCGACGCCCTGCTGACGCGGGCGAAAACCTTCATCATCCCCGCAGACGCAGAGAAGGCGCAAAAGGCGCTCGACCGCGTGCTGGAGAAGGATGCGATCGGCGCCCTCGCGGCTTTCCTGGCCGCACATCCCAAGGCGCGCGACCTGCTGTCTGGCGTCTTTGGCTGCTCGCCCTATCTCGCCGACCTCGCCGCGCGGAACCCGGCGCGGCTCGCGGTGGCGCTCGCCGCCGATCCACAGACGCGCGTGAACGCCCTCATCGACGAGACCAGAGCGATGGAGACCGACGATGAAGCCGACCTCATGCGCCGCCTGCGTCTCGTGAAGCAGGAGGCCGCGCTCGTCATCGCGCTCGCGGACCTCTCCAGGGCCTGGGGGACGCTGCAGGCCACCGACGCCCTCACCCGCATCGCGGACGCGACGCTCTCCGCCGCCATCCGCTTCACGCTGCGGCAGGCGCAGCATGCGGGAAAGCTCGAGCTCGCCGACCAGCGCGATCCCGAGCGCGGGTGCGGCTGGATATTCCTCGGCATGGGCAAGGGCGGAGCCTATGAGCTGAACTACTCATCCGATATCGATCTCATCGTCTTCTTCGACCGCTCGCGCGCGCGCGTCGCGGAGCCGTCGGAAGACGTCGATCTCTTCGTGAAGCTGACGAAGCGCATCGTGAAGATCATGAGCGAGCGCACCAGCGACGGCTATGTGTTCCGCACCGATCTGCGCCTGCGGCCCGACCCTGGCGCGACGCCCATCGCCATTCCGCTGGAGGCCGCGCTCTCCTATTACGAAAGCATGGGCCAGAACTGGGAGCGCGCCGCTTACATCAAGGCGCGGCCGGTCGCGGGCGACCTTTACGCGGGCGACGAATTTCTCAAGGAGCTCGCGCCCTTCATCTGGCGCAAATATTTCGATTTCGCCGCCATCGCCGACGTGCATTCGATCAAGCGGCAAATTCACGCGCATAAGGGCCATGGCAAGATCGCCGTCGTCGGCCACAACATCAAGCTGGGCCGCGGCGGTATTCGCGAGATCGAATTTTTCACGCAGACACAGCAGCTCATAACCGGCGGTCGCGACAGGCGCCTGCGCGGCCGCGCGACGCTGGAGATGCTGGATCAGCTTGTCGAGAGCGGCTGGGTGCAGCCGGGAACGCGCGACGAACTGCGTGAATGCTATCTCTTCCTCCGCGACGTCGAGCATCGCATCCAGATGGTCGCCGACGAGCAGAAGCACACTTTGCCGGATACTGAAGAAGGCGTCGACACGATCGCCCGCATGATGGGCTTTGCAGGCTATGAGGCGTTCGCCGAAGCGTTGCTGAGGCGGCTGGACATTGTGCAGGGGCATTACGCCGAATTGTTCGAGAGCGCGCCCGAGCTGTCATCGACAGGCGGCAATCTCGTCTTCACGGGTGACGACGACGATCCCGGCACCATCGAGACGCTCGCGAAGATGGGCTATAAAGACCCAAGAATGGTCACCGCGACCATCCGCGGCTGGCATTTCGGCCGCTACGCCGCGACACGCTCCACCGTCGCGCGCGAACGCCTCACCGAACTCACGCCCATCGTGCTCGAAGCGCTCGCCGCCACCGACAACGCCGATCAGGCGTTCCTCGCCTTCGACAAGCTGGTCCAGAAACTGCCTGCCGGCGTGCAGCTCTTTTCGCTGCTCGTCTCGCATCCACGGCTGATGACGCTGCTCGCCGCCATCATGGGCGCGGCGCCGAAACTCTCCGCGACCATCTCGCGCCGCCCGCTGGTGCTCGACGCGCTGCTGGAGCCCGCCTTCTTCGAGACCGTGCCCGGCGAACAGGAGTTGAAGCAACGCCTCGACGCGCAATTCTCCGAGGCGCGCTCCTATGAAGACGCGCTGGATCGCGCGCGCATATTCGGGCAGGAGCAGAAATTCCTCGTCGGCGTGCGCGTTCTCACCGGGTCCGTTTCGGTTTCGGAAGCCGGCGCCGCCTATACGCGCCTCGCCGAAACGCTCATCTCGGGTCTCTTTGACGCCGTCTGCGCGGAATTTGAAAAGGCGCATGGCCGCATCGAAGGCGGCGTGGCGGCCGTCGTCGCCATGGGCAAGCTCGGCGGGCGTGAGATGACCGCGGCCTCCGATCTGGACCTGATGCTCCTTTATGACGCCGATCCCTTCGCGGAGTCGATTGGCGGAGAACGAAGATTGCCGACGCCACAATATTACGCCCGACTCACGCAGCGGCTCATTACGGCGCTCTCGGCGCCCACAGCCGAAGGCCTGCTTTACGAGACGGATTTTCGCCTGCGTCCCTCGGGCAACAAGGGACCGATTGCGTCAAGCCTCAAATCGTTTGAGCTTTACCAGGCGGACGAGGCCTGGATCTGGGAGCACATGGCCCTCACCCGCGCCCGCGTCATCGCGGGGCCGGCCGAGTTCGCCGCGCGCGTCGAGATCGCGATCCGCGACGCGCTGATGCTGCCGCGCAGTCCCGAAAAGCTCAAAACGGACGCGCTCGCCATGCGCCGCCTGCTGGAAAAGGAGAAAGGCTCATCCAATCCCTGGGAGGTGAAGCAAGTCGCGGGCGGGATGATCGACGTCGAGTTTCTCGCGCAATATCTCATGCTGCTTTACGGCAAGGAGCGGCCCGAAGTCTTCTCGACGACGACGCCCGAAGCCCTGCGGCGGCTTCGCGACGCGGGGCTTCTCGCACGCGACGCAGCGGAGACGCTGCTCGAAGCCTATCGCCTCTATCAGGGACTCACACAATTGCTGCGACTCTCCATAGACGGGGCATTTATGCCAGCGGAGGCGCCGCGCGGGCTCGCCGAACTGCTGCTACGAGTCGGCGACTCTCCCAACCTCTCCCACCTCGAGTCGCTGCTGATCGAAACGGAAAGGCTAACCCGGGAACTCTTCGTGGCGACTCTCGGACCCGTCAAAGGGGCCGAGCTTTCCGGCGGCAGGGAGTTGTCAGAAGCGCCCCCGCAGGCATAGATACGCCCCATTCGTCACGCAGGAACTTCTCGCGCCGGCCGTGGCGGCGGCTTTTCTGGGGCGTTTGGGCCCCGTTTTCTGGAGCATATCATGTCACATGCCCCCAAAAATGCGCGTCTTCGGGCTCGCGCTGCGCTCGGGACGGTCGGGCTCGCCGTCCTGCTGGCGGCCGGCCTCTGCGGCGGCGCGCAGGCGAAGGTTCTGGCCAAGGTCAATGGCGTCGAGATCACCGACGAAGACCTCAAGATCGCCATGGAAGACCTCGGCCCGGGCATCCCCCGCCAGCTCGAGGGCAAGGCGCGCGAGAGCTATGTGATCGACTTCCTCGTCGACGAGCAGCTCGTCGTCCAGAAGGCGCAAGCCGACAAGCTGGCCGAAACACCTGATTTCGCCAAGAAAATGGCCTATCTGCGCGACAAGGCGCTGATGGAGACGCTGCTCGGCAATGTCGCGAAGCAGGCGGCGACCGACGCCGCCATCAAGGCCACTTACGAAGAAGCGGCCAAGAACCAGAAGCCCGAGACGGAATATCACGCCCATCACATCCTGGTGCCGACCGAGGAAGAGGCCAAGAAGGCGCTCGCGCGCGTGAAGGGCGGCGAGGATTTCGCCAAGGTCGCTGGCGAAGTCTCCAAGGATCCCGGCTCCAAGGGCGGCGATCTGGGCTGGTTCACCAAGGACCGGATGGTCCCCGAATTTGGCGAGGCGGCCTCGAAGCTGAAGCCGGGCGAACTCTCCGAGCCCGTGAAGACGCAGTTCGGCTGGCACGTCATCAAGCTCGACGAATCGCGCCCGAAGACCTTCCCGCCGCTCGATCAGATCAAGGATCAGGTCGCCCGCTACGTGGTGCAGAAGGCGCAGAGCGAACTGGTCATGAAACTGCGCGAAGGCGCCAAGATCGAGCGCGCGGACGCGCCGGCCGACGCAAAGGCCGCCCCCGCTCCGGCGGCGCCGGCCGCCCCCGCGGCGAAGCCCGCCGAAAAGAAGTGATTACGCCGCCGGCGCGCTGAACCGCGCGCCGGCGTTTGTCCTATCGCTGCGGGAAGAACGCCTTCCGCACGTCGTCGACCGCATGGTCCACGAGGTCGGTCGCCTTGTTGAAGGCGAAGGCCGTGCCAACGCGCTTTGCACCCCACCTTTCCGCCCATCCGAAGAAACGGTCGCCCACAGGCAGATCGACGTCGACAAGCCTGCCGACGACTTTCCTGGCGCGCGCGTGAATGAGAGCGCGCAGATCGTCGCGCCTGTCCGGGCGAAACAGCTCCTCCGGATCCGGAAGGTCGTCGCGCGAAATGACGATCTCCTTAGAGAGACGTTCCGTCAGCGGGATGATGGGAAAGCCCTCCTGACCGCCATGCTCCCTGGTGGGCAGCATCTTGGCTTCGACGCTGTTTGGCTTGCGCACAAGCCATTTTTTGCGGTCGCCCGAAAAGTCCTGAAAAAGCTCCGCCGTTACCGGGAGGTTGAAATGCCAGCGCAAAAACGCCTGAGCGTTGCGCCGGCCCAGAAGATAGTCGTGCCGCCGGAACGACTGGTGCAGGAAACCGCCGAAGCCGCCCATCACGCCGCAAGCGATCGGATATTTCTTCGATTCAGGCGTTCCAACGTCCTCGCGCGTTGGCGCGATGAGATAGCGCGAATAATAAGTCTCGTCCGCTGCGCGGGCGAGTTCGTCGGGCTTGAAGCGCGCCTGACTGACGAGGGCCGACAGCAGAGCGCTCGAAATGCTGACAAGGCCGAGATCACGATTGAGGGCGCTGGAACCTCCCTCTCTGATCGTCGCTTCGAGATAATTCGGGAAGGGCGCGACGAGAATGACCGCGCGGTCGGTCTTGATTCCATCGGGCGCATTTCTGAGGGCGGCGCCGCCGGACAGATAGCGCCGCGTCATCTCCAGCGGCTCATTGTCGATTGTGCCGCCATCGACGGAGATGAATTCATAGGGGTCGATCTTGTCGATCCAGTTGTCGGGCGGAATGACCTTGAAACCGTCCTGACCGTCGTATCCCACGCGCGACGCGTAACGATATTCGTCTGGCCTCCGGCTGAGCCTGCGCGGCGCGAGGCCGATCGGAAACGCTCCGGTCGCCTTCGCCGCCGTGCGGTAGAGATCCCACTCCTTCGTCGCCGTGTCTCTCACGTCGAGCGCATAAACGCCGTCCTCCGGCGTGGGCGCGACGCCGATCTTGAAATCGATGAATTCGCCGTGGTTGAGCATGCCGTAGCGGCGCGGATCGTCTGCGCCGTAAACCTCGAAGGAATACGGCACGCCCCGCAGATTCGTCAGCGTCAGCCGCAGCCGCAGGGAGCGATCGTCGCCGCGTCCGACCCATTTGCGGGGCGCAATCGCGCCCTCGAGGTCGAAAGCGTCCCCGACGATGCGGTCGATCACGTCGCAGCATAAAAGCGAGCGCACGGGCTCGCCGTCCGGGGCGTCGTCGACGTCCGTCGTCTCCAGCAGGCGGCGAATGTCGATGTCCTCGACCCAGGAGGAATAGAGCCGGTTGGCGCGCCTGCCGGGGGTCTGGCGACCCGGCTCATCCGGCCAAACATGATCGAAGGCGTCCCGGAAAGCGTGGAGCCCGCAGATAGCGGACGTCATGCCGCCAGCGGAGGCGCCGGACATGATGGAAATGCGGACGTCGTGCGTGGGGCCGTCCCATTCGGGCTTTTCCTTCGCCTCGTGATAGGCGTCCAGCGCCTCGAACAGGAAATCCATGACCCCGGCGGTATAGGCGCCTGCGGAAATCGCGCCGGCCATCGTCAGGCCGATTTCAAAGCTTTTTGTCATAAATGCCTCCCTGGAATTTGATGTGCGGAAATCGTCATCGAAGCATGTGAGCATGACGGGCCTGTAAAGTCTTGTCGACTATGGGGAGTTCTGACCGCAATCGCGTCGGAGCGCCATTCTCGGCTTGACGCCGGGTTCCCGCCCGGTCAAACCGCCCTGCCCGCTCTGTAACGCACGGATTTCGCCTGATGGCCCACGATGCCCCCCTCTCCCCGCTCGCGCCGACGACCATTCCAGAAATCGCGCCGCTCGAAGGCGTGCGCTTCGCGGCGGGCGCAGCCGGCATTCGCTACGCCGGCCGCACGGATGTGATGCTGGCCCTGCTCGACGAGGGGACGACCGTCGCGGGCGTCTTCACCAAGTCGAAGTGCCCCTCCGCGCCGGTCGACTGGTGCCGCGCGAAACTCAAGGGCGGGAAGGCGCGCGCGCTTGTCGTGAACTCCGGCAACGCCAACGCCTTCACCGGCAAGACCGGCGCGGAGGCTGTGAAACTCTCCGCCAAGATCGCCGCCGCCGCGACCGGCGCGAGCGAGCGGCAGATTTTCGTCGCGTCGACCGGCGTCATCGGCGAACCGCTCGACGCCTCGAAATTCGACGGCGTTCTGGAGAAGCTTGCCGCCGAGGCGCGGCCCGACGCATGGGCGCAGGCCGCGCGCGCCATCATGACGACCGACACATTCCCGAAACTCGCGACGCGCAAGGCGTCCATCGGCGGGGTCGAGGTGACGGTCAGCGGCATGGCCAAGGGCGCCGGCATGATCGCGCCCGACATGGCGACCATGCTCTCCTTCGTCTTCACCGACGCGCCCATCGCCGCCGAGGCGCTGCAGGCGCTGCTGTCGAAATCCGTGCAAAGCTCCTTCAACGCCATCACCGTCGACAGCGACACCTCGACCTCCGACACGCTGCTGCTCTTTGCGACGGGCGCCGCCAAAAGGCGCGGCGCGCCGAAGATCGAGAAGGCGACCGACAAGCGTCTCGCTGATTTCAAGAAGGCGCTCGACGCCGTGCTGCTCGACCTCGCCCATCAGGTGGTGAAGGACGGCGAAGGCGCGCGCAAATTCGTCGAAGTGACGGTGACGGGCGCCGAAAGCGCGAAAGCCGCCAAGCGCATCGCGCTCTCCATCGCCAATTCGCCGCTGGTGAAGACGGCGATCGCCGGCGAAGACGCCAATTGGGGCCGCATCGTCATGGCTGTCGGCAAGGCCGGTGAGAAGGCCGACCGTGACCGCCTCGCGATCTGGTTCGGCGGCGTGCGCGTCGCGCACAAGGGCCTGCGCGATCCCGCCTATGACGAGGCGGAAGTCTCGCAGATCATGAAGCGGCAGGAGATCGTCATCAACGTCGACATCGGGCTCGGCGAAGGCGCCGCGACGGTGTGGACATGCGACCTCACCAAGGAATATGTCGCCATCAACGGCGACTATCGCAGTTGAGCCAGATGAAGCTCCTCCTCGTCGTCGCCGCCGCGCTCGTAGATGAAGACAATCGCGTGCTCATCGCGCAGCGCCCCGAAGGCAAGCAGCTTGCCGGGCTCTGGGAGTTCCCCGGCGGCAAGCTCGATCCCGGCGAGCGGCCCGAGGACGCGCTGATCCGAGAATTGGACGAGGAACTCGGCATCAAGGTGAAGGCGCCCTGCCTCGCGCCGCTCACCTTCGCGAGCCACGCCTATGAGGAGTTTCATCTCCTCATGCCGCTCTATGTCTGCCGCAAATGGGAAGGCTTCGTGGCGCCCGCCGAGGGGCAGGCGGTGAAGTGGGTGTGCGCGCGCGATCTGCGCAATTACGCCATGCCGCCAGCCGACGCGCCGCTCATCGCGCCGCTGATCGATCTCCTGGGCTGACTATTCCCGCACCATCGCAAAACTCGCAGGAATCGAGAGCGTCCAGATCAACCCGTCGGGCGGGAAGCTCAACGTGGCCTCACCGTCCAGCGCCTGCGCGACGAGCTTCTTGACGACCTTGTGGCCAAATCCTTCCTTCGGCGGCATGGCGAGCGCCGGGCCGCCGCTCTCGCGCCATTCGATATTGAGCCTGCCGTTCTCGAAGCCCCAGGCGAGCGAAATATTTCCCTCCGGCCGCGACAGCGCGCCAAAGCTCAGCGCATTGGTCGCCAGTTCATGCAATGCGAGGCCGATGTTTTGCGCGGCCTCCGGTTTCAGCATGATCTTCGGGCCTTCGATTCTGGCGTGTTCGCTGAGGCTGTCCTTCGCGACGTCGAGGCAATAGGCCATCTGCGCGCGCACGAGATCATGCATGGAGGCGCCGCGCCAGTCCTGCGAAACGAGAAGATCATGCGCCATGGAGAGCGCCTGCAGGCGCGCCCCGAATTTGCGCTGGAACTCTTCCACGGAAGGCGAGCCCGCAGCCGTCTGGCGCGACATGGCCTGAACGACGGCCAGAAGGTTCTTCGAGCGATGCACCAGCTCGCGCAGCAGGACACGGACATGCTGCTCGCGCATCTTGCGCTCGGTGATGTCGCGCGCGGTGCCGAGAATGCGCACGGCGCGGCCGTCCTCGAAGAAGGTGCGGCCGCGGATCGACACCCAGCGCTCGACCTGATCCTTGACGCCGATAACGCGATATTCGATTTCGTAGTCGCCTTCATAGGTCGGATCGAGCGCGAGTCCGACCGCCTCCTTGCTGCGGCGCCGGTCCTGCGGATGAAGCGCATTGCGGAAGATTTCGAAGCTCGGGTCGACGTTTTCGTCTAACCCCCACAGCCGCCTCACGCGCGCATCAAGATGCACCTCGCCGGTGACGAGATTCCAGTCCCAGACCCCCGTGCGCCCCGCGTCCAGCGCGAGTTGCATGCGCTCCAGCGCATAGGCCTGATCCTTGATCGCGTCACAACCCGAGGGCGGCGCGCGCTCCTCGCCGGCGTCGGAGAGAGTGTCCGTATCGCTCACGCATCACCTTTCATGGGAGACGTCAGTATAGGCCGGGACGGCCGCAGGCGCGAGCGCTGATCAGATGTCCAGAAGATCCGCTGAAAAAGCCGCCTTTTCCTGGATGAAGGCGAAGCGCGCCTCGGGTTTGTTCCCCATCAGCCGCTCCACGCAATCGGCGATTTCCTCGCGCTCTTCTCCCTCCAGAACGACTTTCAGGAGCGTGCGCTTCGAAGGGTCCATCGTCGTCTCCTTGAGCTGCTGGGCGCTCATCTCGCCCAGCCCCTTGAAGCGGTTGACCTCGACCTTTCCCTTGCCATTCAGGACGGTTTTGATCAACTCCTCGCGATGGTCGTCGTCGCGCGCATAGACGGTCCTGGCGCCCTGTGTGAGCTTGTAGAGCGGCGGCTGTGCAAGATAGAGATGGCCCCTCTCGATCAGCCGCGGCATCTGCCGGTAGAAGAAGGTGATGAGCAGCGAGGCGATATGGGCGCCGTCGACGTCGGCGTCCGTCATCACGATCACTTTGTCGTAGCGCAGATCGTCGTCGCGGTAATGCGCGCCCAGTCCGCAGCCCAGCGCCTGTGCGAGATCGGAGAGCTGCTGGTTTGCGTGCAGCTTGTCCTTGGTGGCGGAGGCCACATTCAGAATCTTGCCGCGCAGGGGCAGCACCGCCTGCGTGTTGCGATTGCGGGCTTCCTTGGCCGAGCCGCCGGCGGAATCGCCTTCGACGATGAACAGCTCCGACCCTTGCGCGGAATTATTCGTGCAGTCGACGAGCTTGCCCGGCAGCCGCAGTTTGCGCGTCGCCGTCTTGCGCGCGACATCTTTTTCCGCCCGGCGGCGCAGACGCTCCTCGGCGCGCGTAATCGCGAATTCGAGCAGCTTGTTGGCCTGCGTCGGCGCGGCGGCGAGCCAATGATCGAAGGCGTCGCGCACCGTGCTCTCGACGATGCGGGAGGCCTCGGCGCTCATCAGGCGGCTCTTGTTCTGGCCCTGGAATTCCGGCTCGCGGATGAAAACGGAGATCATCGCCGCGGCCTGACCCATAACGTCGTCGCCGGTCACGTCCCTGGCGCGCTTGCCCTGGCTGGTGCGCTCGGCGTGGTCCTTCAGCGCCTTCAGCAGCGCGCTGCGAAAGCCCGCCTCATGCGTGCCGCCGTCCGGCGTCGGCACGGTGTTGCAATAGGAGTGAACGAAGCCGTCGTCCTCCGCGAACCACGAGACGGCCCATTCCAGCGAGCCGTGGCCGCCCTCGCGCGTCACCTTGCCGGTGAAGGGCTGGTCGGTGACGAGCTCATTGCCGTGGGTCTCGCGGGCGAGATAATCCTTCAGCCCCCCGGGAAAGCGCAGCACCGCCTCGGCCGGCGTATCGGAGCCCGCGTCGATCAGCGAGGGATCGCAGCGCCAGCGAATCTCGACGCCGCCGAAGAGATAGGCCTTGGAGCGCGACATTCGGAAGAGCCGCGCCGGCTTCCAATGGGCGTTGTCGCCGAATATTTGCGCATCCGGCTTGAAGCGCACGCGCGTGCCGCGGCGGTTGTTGATCTTGCCGAGCTTCTGGAGCTTGCCGAGCGGTATCCCGCGCGAAAACTCCATGCGGTAAAGCTGCTGCTCGATCGCGACTTCGACCTCGACCTTCTCGGAAAGCGCGTTCACGACCGAGACGCCGACGCCATGCAGGCCGCCCGAGGTCTGATAGGCGCCGCTATCGAATTTGCCGCCGGCGTGGAGCACGGTCATGACCACTTCCAGCGCGGACTTGTCCTTCATCTTTGGATGCGGTCCGATCGGGATGCCGCGGCCATTGTCGGAGACGGTCAGCCAGCCGTCCTTCTCCAGCGTCACCTCGATAAAGGTGGCGTGGCCGGCGACGGCCTCGTCCATGGCGTTGTCCAGCACCTCGGCGAAGAGGTGGTGCATCGCGGCTTCGTCGGTGCCGCCGATATACATGCCGGGGCGCCGGCGCACGGGCTCCAGCCCCTCCAGAACCTCGATGGAGGCGGCGGAATATTCGACGGGACCGCTCTTTGCTGCGGGTTTGGGCGCGGGCGCCTTGCGAGGCGCGCCGCCGAAGAGATCAGGTTTCGTGGCCATGAGCCGATATTAGCGCGATTCGGCCGGGGATGCGCCCGAGCTGTGGACGAGGGGCTGACGGGTGCGGGAGCCTTTAACGGCCTCGCAAGGCCGGGAGCTTACCCTATCCGTCCACCCTTCCCCTCCCCGGAGCCGCCATGTCCCTGCCCACGGTCGTCATCTGCGTCGACCACGCCTATGTCAGCGGCGGCCAGTCCAAGGTCGCGATCGAGAGCGCCATCGGGCTCAAGGCGGCCGGCTGCCGGGTGATTTTCTTCGCCGCCTGCGGTCCGGTGGACGAACGCCTCGAGGCGGCAGGGGTGGAGACGGTCTGCCTCGGCCAGCACGACATATTGGGCAATCCCTCGCGCCTCGCCGCCGCCCGGCAGGGCATATGGAACGCCGAGGCCGCGAAGGCCCTCGCCGAGACGCTCGATCATCTCTCCTGCGACCGCACGATCGTCCATGTGCACGGCTGGGCGAAGGCGCTCTCGCCGTCGATCGCGAAACCCATTCAGGCCGCGGGCCTGCCCGCCGTCTACACGATGCACGAATTCTTCCTGAATTGCCCGAACGGCGGCTTCTACAACTTCCAGAAGAAGGAAGTCTGCGCGCTGAAGCCCATGTCCGCCGCCTGCTGGGCGACCAACTGCGACTCGCGCAATTATCCGTTCAAACTGTGGCGCAACGCGCGCCTCTTCGTCGCCGAGCATGTGGCGCATCTCGGCGAAACCTTCTCCGACATTCTGCTGCTCTCAGATTTGCAGGAGCAGGTGCTGCAGAACTGCCTGCCGAAGGACGCCGGCATCCATCGCGTGACGAACCCCGTGGAGGCGGAGCCGCTCGGCCCCAAGCCTGATCCCGCCACCGGGGATTATCTGTTCGTCGGCCGCCTTTCGGCCGAAAAGGGCGCCTTCCTGTTCGCCGAGGCGGCGCAGCGCGCGGGCGTGATCCCCGTCTTCATCGGCGACGGGCCGATTGCGGGGGAACTCGCCGCCCGCTTCCCTCAGGCGCGGCTTCTGGGCTGGCGCGCGCCCGCGGAGGTGCGCGAGGCGATGCGGGCGGCCCGGGCGCTGGTCTTCCCCTCGCTCTGGTATGAAACATTTGGCCTCACGGCGTTGGAAGCCAAGGCCATAGGCACGCCGACCATCGTCGCCGACGGCTGCGCCGCGCGCGAAGCCGTCGAGAACGGCGTCACCGGCCTGTGGTTCAGGAGCGGCGACGTCGACTCGCTGGCTTCCGCGATCCGCGAGGCGAACAATGACGCGGTGATCGCGCAGATGGCGCAGGCCGCTTATGACGCCTATTGGGCGGCGCCGGCGACGCTGGAGCGCCATGTGGCGGAGACGCTCAAAGTCTATGACGAGATGCTTGCGCGGGAGGGGGCGGCCTGACGCTAGTCTCCACGCCGGGCGCGCGCCAGAATCTCCACGCATTCGGCGTCACGTCCCGCCTTTTGCATGGCGAGGGCCTTTTCCTGAGCGGCGAACATACGCTCAGCGCCCTCTTTCGTGAATTTGCTCACCTGCAACATATGCTGAAAGGCGCGCAGCTCCGTCGCGCAATCGCCCGCGTGGGCCGAAACTGCGGCGAAGAGGATTGCGCCCGCCGCAAGGACACTCGACATATCCCTCATGAAGCGCCCTCCTGCATGGCCACGGGAGAAACTCCCGCGCAACGCCGCGCCTTGCAACGGTCTGGCGCCGGTTCTAGGAAGGCTTTTGCAACGGCGGCCCGGGAAGAACAAGACGAAGGACCAGGAAATGCAACGAAGCCTCGCTCGCGCCGCCCTCAGCGTCGCCGCCGCGCTCCTTCTCGCCGTCCCGGCCCATGCCGAAAAACTGCGCCTCGCCTTGCAGAAGACCGGCACGACCGGCTGGGAGATGGCGGTGGTCAAAGCCTGTGGGCTCGACAAGGAGGCCGGGCTGGAGCTGGACGTGACCGAGCTCGCCTCGCCCGAGGCCGGCAAGATCGCCATTCAGGGCGGGAGCGCGGACATCATCGTCTCGGACTGGCTGTGGGTGGCGCGCGAGCGGGCGCAGGGCGGAAAGCTCACGCTCTACCCCTATTCCACCGGCGTCGGCGCCGTGATGACGAAAAACACGGCCATCAAAAGCCTGAAAGACCTCGCAGGCAAAAAACTCGGCGTCGCGGGCGGGCCGCTCGACAAGAGCTGGCTCATGCTGAAAGCGCATGCGCTGCAACAGGGCGTCGATCTGGAGAAAAGCGCGACCATTCTTTACGGCGCGCCGCCGCTCATCGCCGAAAAGGCTCAGCAAGGCGAACTCGACGCCGCGCTGGAGTTCTGGAATTTCGCCGCCGATCTCGAGGCTAAGGGCTTTGCGCGGGCGATCGAGATCGCCGATGTCGAAAAGGCGCTCGGCGCCAAGGGAAACGTCGTCATAACCGGCTATGTCTTCGACGAGGCTTTCGCGGCGAAGAACAAGGACGCGCTGTCGCGCTTCTTCGCGATGACGGCGAAGGCGAAGGCGCTGATCGCTTCGGACGACAAGGCCTGGGCGGCCGCCGCGCAGCGCATCGGCCCGAAGGACGCGGCGACGCTCGAAATCTACCGCAAGCGCTATGTGGCGGGCATTCCCGGGCGCAGCGTCGCGGATGAGGAAGCCGACGCCGCGGCGCTTTACAAGGTTCTGGCGCAGATCGGCGGCGAGAAGCTCGTCGGGCCGGGCAAGACTCTCGATCCCGGAACCTTCTACAAGGGCGGCGAGGTCGCCAGACGTTGATCCGGGTCGCTTCGCTCGCGGCGCTTCTCGCGCTCTGGCAGATCGGCGCCGTTTTTTCCGATCCGCGCCGCCTGCCGGGGCCGCTGGCGGTGTTCGAGACGATCCTCGCGGAGGCGGCTTCGGGCGCGCTCTTTTCCAACCTCGCAATCACGCTGGCGCGCGTCGCCGCATCATTCGCGCTGGCGATGAGTCTGGGCACCGCGATCGGCTATCTCATGGGGCGCAACAGGCTCGCCGACCGGTTGCTCGATCCCTGGCTCGTCGCGCTGCTCAATCTGCCGGCGCTCGTCGTCATCGTGCTCGCCTATGTCTGGGCCGGCCTGACCGAGATTGCGGCGATCAGCGCGGTTGCGCTCAACAAGCTCCCCAACGCCGTCGTGGTCATTCGCGAGGGCGCCCGCGCGCTCGATCCGCAACTTCAAGAGATGGCGGAGGCCTTCCGTTTTCCGCCCGGCGCGCGGATGCGGCATCTGGTCCTGCCGCAGCTTGCGCCTTACCTTGCGGCCGCGACACGCTCGGGACTCTCGCTCGTGTGGAAGGTCGTGCTCGTCGTGGAGCTGCTCGGCCGCTCCAACGGCGTGGGCTTTGAAATCAACATGGCGTTCCAGCTCTTCGACATGAAGCTGCTGCTCGCCTACGCTCTTCCCTTCGTCGCGCTCATGCTCGGCGTCGAAACCCTCTTGGTGCAGCCCCTTGAACGATATGTCGCCCGCTGGCGGCGCGGCGTCGCTTAACGTCGCGATCGCACATAAGGATCACCTTCGCGCCAGCGGCGAGCCCCTGCGCGCGCTGGAGGATCTGCGCCTGACGCTTCCGGCGGGCCAGGCCGGCGCCGTCGTCGGGCCGTCTGGATGCGGCAAGACGACTTTGCTGCGCCTCATCGCCGGGCTCGATCGCGATTACGTGGGCCATATCGCCTTGCCGGCGCATGGGCGGCTCGGCATGGTCTTTCAGGAGCCCCGGCTTCTGCCCTGGCGCAGCGTCGCCGACAACATCGCCATCGCCGCGCCGGAGGCGAGCAGCCCCGAGATCGCCGCGCTCCTCGACGACCTCGCGCTGACGGAACATGCGACGCATTTCCCCGGCGAATTGTCGCTCGGACTCGCCCGCCGCGCGGCGCTGGCGCGCGCGCTCGCCGTGAAGCCCGATCTCCTGCTGCTGGACGAACCGCTCGTCTCGCTCGACGCCGCGCTCGCGCGCGGACTGCGCGACAAGATTGCGGCGCTGATCGATGAGAAAAGGATCACGACTTTGATCGTGACTCATGATCTTGCCGAGGCGATTGCGCTGGCCGACAGGGTGTTTCTGCTATCGCCGCGCCCGGCGCGCATCGTCGCGACGCTCGACATCCCAGCGCCGCGCGCGCGCCTCACGAAAGCGAGTGGGTTAGCGCTGGAGACGCAGGCGCGCGAGGCCTTGCTGCGATCTCAGTAAGCGGTCGCATTCTGAAGGCATTCGAGGCCCGTCAACGCACCGACCACATTGGCGAGCGTATAGGGTGAAACATGCTCGGCGTGGCCGATTCGCTCGGCGCGAAAAGCCTCCATCCGCATGGGGCCGAAACAATCGACCGCATAGAGACCGTTGGAACGCAACGAAATGACGATCGAGCGCACGCCGCGCGGATTCGGATGAATGAGTCTCAGGCTGACCTGGGCAGCGTCATTTCCGGCGACGCGCGCGCCGATTTCCTTCAGGCGCGCTTCGCCCCCGAGATGTCGGATAACTTCGGCACAGAGCGTATTTGTACTGTTCATATTTCTCACCGGCGTCGTGGCTTTACATTTCCCCGAACGGCCCGTCATCTATGGCGCCAACATGGTAATTTTCCGTTTCCAAAATCGGCTATCTAATGGATTTTCCGTCCGAATTTCACCAATCGATTTCCGCCCCCCGGTAGTCCAGATAGCGCTTGGTGCCCGCCAGGGTCAGCCCGTCGGCGATGCGGATGACGCCGGCCGCGCTTTCCTCGACCCCGATCGTGGCGTTTGGCCCGCCCATGTCCGTGCGCACCCAACCGGGATGCATGGAGACGACCGCGATTCCTTCGGGCTTCAAATCTTCGGCAAGGCATTGCGCGATCTTGTTCAGCCCGGCTTTCGACACGCGATAGCCGACGTTGAACGTCCCCTCCAGCGCCATCGAGCCCAGCACGCTCGACATCAGAATGATCCGCGGACGCTCGCCGCCCCGCAAAAGCGGGAGAAACGCCTGAACGATGCGCAGCGGCCCGAGCGTGTTGACATTAACGAGATCGAGCACGCCCTCGAAATCCGTATCCAGCGTCGACTGACGCTGCGGCCCATAGGCGCCGGCGTTGGCGATGAGCACGTCGACGGGCTCCTCCACCTGCGCTGCGGCGCCATAGATCTGCGCTTCGTCGCGAGTGTCGAAGACGAGAATGCGGCCCCTGCCGCCCGCAGGCGCGAGCGCGTCCATGAGCGCGGCCCGTCCGGCTTCGCTGCGCACGCTCGCGGTCACGCGTTCGCCGCGCTGCGCGATTTGGCGCGCCAGTTCCAGTCCAATGCCCCGGCTGGCGCCGGCGATGAGCCAATGCGACATGTTGAAACTATCTCCGTTACGCTCCGCGAGACATATAGCGCGGCCGCTTGTCTTTGGCGCTTCCAATGCTAGCGTGGGCGCAACGAGCGGGGGGAAGTCCATGACGCCGCAGGACGGCAACAGCGGCGAAAGCGGCAAGAACGGCAAAGCCACCTATTTCGACGGCTACGCAGACAGGCGCCGCGCCGTTGAGCTTGTCTTTGGGCCCGCGCTGGAGATCGTCGAAGACGGCGACTTGCTCGCAGCCTGGCCCTACGCCGAGGTGCGCCGCCTGCCGCCGCCCGGCGGAATGATGCGGCTCAAGGCGCTCGGCGCACCCAAGGGCGCCCGGGTGGAGGTCGACGACGCCTGGACCCGGGCCGAAATTCAGCGGCATTGCCCCCTGCTCGCCGGCGAGAGGGAGGCGCCCAATCTTGAGGGGCGCAAGCGGCTCGCCTATGGGGCGGCGGCTGCCGCGCTTTTCGGCGCCTTTCTGTGGGGCGGCGTGCCGCGCATGGCGGGTATCATCGCCCCGGTCATCCCGGTGGAATGGGAGAAGAAGCTGGGAGAGGCGACCGACGAGGAAGTTCGCAAGACCCTCTCCGGCAAGAGCTGCGCCGCGCCCAGGGGCGCTGAAGCTCTGGCCAAGGTTTCAAAGCGCCTGCAGGACGCCTCGCATCTGCGCCTGCCTGCGACGATCGAGACAATCGAGTCGAAGACGCCCAACGCCTTCGCCCTGCCCGGCGGCAAGGTCTATCTGCTCTCGGGGCTTCTCGACAAAGCCCGGTCCCAGGACGAAGTCATCGGCGTTCTCGCCCATGAACTCGGCCATCTGGAGCATCGCGATCATATGCGCCGCATCATCGCCGCGGGAGGCACGGCGCTGCTGGTGAGCCTCGTCTTCGGCGACGTCTCCGGCGGCGCTGCGATGATCGTCGTGGGCAATTCGCTGCTCAACGCCGCGCATTCGCGCGAGAACGAGGCCGAGGCGGACGCCTTCGCGGCCCGGACGCTGGAGCAGATCGGCCGCCCGGCGAAGCCGCTCGGGGAACTGCTGGTAAGGATCACGAACGAGGACGGCGGCAGCGACACGCTCGCCATCCTCCACGACCACCCGCTGAGCGAGGCCCGGCTCGCCAAGCTTGCGGCCGAAGACAAGGGAATGCTCGCGCCCGCGCTACTGACCGACGCCGAATGGAAGGCGCTCAAGGCGATCTGCGATTGACGCAAAAAACCCTCCCCCGCGTTGGCGGGAGAGGGCCTGATTGGGCCCGTTGCTGATTACATAGCCGCAGCGTGCGCCTCCTCCATGCGGGCGACGCCGCTCTTGACCGCGGCCTGCACCTTCTCGAAGGCGCGCACCTCGATCTGGCGCACGCGCTCGCGGGAGACGCCGAACTCCTCGGAGAGTTGTTCCAGCGTCACCGGATCGTCGGCGAGCCGCCGCGCCTCGAAGATGCGGCGTTCGCGCGGGTTGAGCACGTCGAGCGCGCCGCGCAGCGCGGTGAGGCGGTTGGTGCTTTCCTCCTGCGCGGCGAGCAGGTTCTCCTGGCTCTCGCTGTTGTCGACGAGCCAGTCCTGCCACTCGCCTTCCCCCTCCTCGCGCAGCGGCGCATTGAGCGACGCGTCGCCGCCCATGCGGCGGTTCATCTCGATCACGTCCTGCTTCGAGACGCCGAGGCGCGTCGCGATTTTTTCGACGTTCTCGGGGCGCATGTCCCCCTCCTCGAAGGCCGAGATCTTGCTCTTGGCCTTGCGCAGGTTGAAGAACAGCTTCTTCTGGCTCGCGGTGGTGCCCATCTTCACGAGCGACCAAGACCGAAGGATGTATTCTTGAATCGAGGCGCGTATCCACCACATCGCATATGTGGCGAGACGGAAGCCGCGGTCGGGCTCGAAGCGCTTGACGGCCTGCATCAGGCCGACGTTGCCCTCCGACACGATCTCGCCGATCGGCAGGCCATAGCCGCGATAGCCCATGGCGATCTTGGCGACGAGCCGCAGATGCGACGTCACGAGTTCGTGCGCGGCTTTCGGGTCTTCATGCTCGCGCCAGCGCTTGGCGAGCATATATTCCTGCTGGGGCTCCAGCATGGGGAAACGACGGATTTCGGCGAGGTAGCGGGCAAGCCCGCCTTCCGCGACGATGGGCAAGGAATTCGCCATATCTCGTCCCTCCTGGCGGGCTCCCGGGGCGGCAAGTCCGCAATGGTCGATCGCGACAATCGCCGACCGCAACGAAGGGTAGTATAGGCCGGAAACGATGGGCGGGAAAATGACCTGTGCGTGACAAGTCGCTAAAGTCGGGATTAAGATTCTGTAATAAAGCGCCCGCAAAAGCGATCGGCGGTTAAGCTTGCGCCGCCATCAAGCTACGAAAGCGGTCAATTTTTGCGTTGAAATTGTCAGTCGCGGGCCGCTATTTACTCATTGTCCCGAGCACATTGCGCAGGATTGTCCTTGAAATCTGAGTGCCTGCGGAGCGCGCGGCGCTCTGGACCGCGGAGCGCAACGCAATTTCGGCCGGCGACAGCTTCTTGCCGCGCGCCGATCCAAAGAGCGAGCCGAGCACGCCGCCAATGACGCCGCCGAGCATGCCGCCGCCGCCCGCCTCGGCCTTGGCGCCCTCAGTGCGGCCCTGCAGCGTCTCGAAGGCTGATTCCCGGTCGACCGCCGTGTCGTATTTGGAGGCGAATTTGCTGTCCGACATCACGGCCTCGCGCTCCTGCGGGGTGATGGGGCCGACGCGGGCCGCTGGCGGAGCGATGAGAACGCGGTCCACCGTCTCGGGCGCGCCCTTCGCGCCCAGCATCGAGACCAGCGCCTCGCCCACGGCGAGATTCATAATGGCTTCGGCCGTTTCGAACTCCGGGTTTTTGCGGAAGGTCTCGGCGGCAGCCCGCACAGCCTTCTGGTCGCGGGGCGTGAAGGCGCGCAGCGCGTGCTGGATACGGTTGCCGACCTGGCCGAGAACCGTATCGGGAATGTCGAGCGGGTTTTGCGAAACGAAATAGACGCCGACGCCCTTGGAGCGGATGAGACGCACCACCTGCTCGATCGCCGAAAGCAGCGCCTTGGGCGCGTCGTCGAAAAGAAGATGCGCTTCGTCGAAGAAGAAGACGAGTTTCGGCTTGTCGATATCGCCGACTTCGGGAAGCGCCTCGAACAACTCCGAGAGCATCCACAGCAGGAACGTCGCATAGAGCCGCGGCGAACGCATCAGCTTGTCGGCGGCGAGCACGTTGATGACGCCCCGCCCGTCGCGGTCCGTTCGGATGAAATCGTGAAGATCGAGGGCGGGCTCGCCGAAGAATTTATCGCCGCCCTGCGTCTCGAGCACGAGAAGCTGGCGCTGGATCGCGCCGACGCTCGCCGAAGCGATATTGCCATATTTTGTTTTGAACTCCGCCGCGTTTTCGCTCACATGCAGGAGCGCGGCGCGCAAATCCTTCAGGTCCAGCAGCAGGAGCCCCTGCTCGTCCGCCACCTTGAAGACGATGTTGAGCACCCCCTCCTGCGTGTCGTTGAGCTCGAGGAGGCGCGCCAGCAGCAGCGGCCCCATTTCCGAGACCGTCGCGCGGACCATGTGGCCCTGCTCGCCGAAAATGTCCCAGAAGGCCACCGGAAAGCGGTCCGGGGCATATTCGACGCCGATTTCCTGCGCGCGCTTGACGAAAGCGGCCTTGCCGTCGCCCGCCTGCGAGAGCCCGGCAAGGTCGCCCTTCACGTCGGAGAGAAAGACCGCAGTCCCCGCATTGGAGAAGCCCTCGGCCAGCAATTGCAGCGACACCGTCTTGCCGCCGCCCGTCGCGCCCGAGATCAGCCCGTGGCGATTGCCGAGCGCGAGCGTGAGATGGCGATAGGCGCGGGGCCCCGCCCCATGCGTCGCGCCGACAAGGATTTTTCCGGGAACGGCGTTGGGAGTGTCGCTCATGTCGGCTCGCTTTGGAATCGATTGATTGGGGTCAAGCTACATCATTCTCATAGGCGTCGCATCTCGCCGGCGGACAGCCCGACGGGAGGCTCCCAGCGACGGCCCAGCGGCGGCTTGGCGAATGAAGCGAGGCGGGATAAGTTCCGGCTCCGAGAGGGTATCCATGAGGGTAAGTCTGTCGATTGTCGGCTTGATTGTCGTCTTCGGCGTCGGGCCGGCTGTCGGCGCGCCGAAACCCAAGCCGGATTCCCCCAAGCTTGCAGCAGCCGTCAATCTGGAGAACAAGCGCCCGGTGTCGCTGCTGAATTTCGAGATTGTGATGCCAGCCAGGGACAAAATCCCCGAGGTGGTCGTCGGCAAGCTCGACAAACCGCTTGGCGCGGGGAGCGCCGCCAGCTTTCCACTCACCGGCGGCGCCGGTTGCGTCTTCGAAGCGCGCTGGGCCTTCGAGGACATCAAGGACTCCGGCGAAGTGGATTTGTGCAACGACGCGCATATCGTCCTCGTCGACTAGCCACGCCAAAAAAAAGCAACGGGTCGCGACAAGCAGCGGCGCAAGGGAAACGGGAAACGCAGTATGTCGAAGGCGTCAGTAAAGGGCGGCAAGCCGGGCAAGCGCGGAGACAAGAGCGGGAATAGCGGTCCTTCCGTCTCCCGGAATTTGCTCATCGGCGCCGGCGCCGTCTTCGCACTCATCTTCGGCGTTTTCGTCGCAATGACCAGCAACAAGCCCCCAGCGCCGCCGGCTTCGGCCATCGGCGGACCCTTCCAGCTCACCGCGCACACCGGGCAGCAGGTGAGCGAGAAAGATCTGCTGGGACGTCCGTTCCTCGTCTTCTTCGGCTACACCCATTGTCCAGACGTGTGCCACACGACGCTGTTCGAGATGTCGGAGATTCTCCGCGCAATGGGGCCCCAGGCGAAGATTGGCGCTGTCTTCGTCACCGTCGATCCGGAGCGCGACACGACCGAAACGTTGCGCGAATATCTGTCGAACTTCGACTCCCGCATCATTGGCTTGACCGGGCCGCGCGCGCAACTGGAGCCCATGTTGCGCGGCTACCGGATCTACGCGAAGCGCGCCGGGGGAAAAGACGAAGACTACGCCGTCGACCATACGACAGTGGTGTATCTCATGGATAAGAACGGCCGCTACGTGTCCTCTTTCGACGTCGGCCGCAAGCCGGAAGAAGCGGCCAGGGAACTCGAGCGCTATTTGTGACTCGATCACAGTAGCGCAATCTCGCCCCAAAAAAAAAAATTCGCGCCCGTTTCGTTTTTCGAACTCGCGACTCGCGACGCCTTTCGCTAGCATGACGCATGCTTCGACTTCTGCGTGACGGCCCGCGAAGCGGCTCGTCCCTCATCACTCTCGAGCACGCCGGCGAAACGATCGTCGTCGCCTTGCGTCGCGCGCCAACGGCGCGGCGCTTCACTTTGCGCGTGCGCTTCGCGGCGCGGGACGCGGTTCTCACCATGCCGCAACGCGCGTCGCTGCGCGACGCGCGCGCTTTCGCGGAGCGTCACGCTGCATGGATCGCGGCGCGTCTCAATCGTCTGCCTGCGACGATCCCCTTCGCGAATGGCTCCATTATCCCGCTGCGCGGCGTCGACCACGCGCTGATCCATTTCCCCGAAAAGCGCGGCACGGTCTGGACGGAGGCGCGGGAGGACATCGAGACGGGCGTCGCGCTTTGCGTCGCCGGAAAGGCGGAGCATGTGCATCGCCGCGTGCAGGATCATTTCAAGCGCGAGGCGCGGCGCGACCTCGAAGGCGCCGTCGCCCGACACACCCTGGCGCTGGGCCTGCCGCCGCGCGGAGTCGGCCTGCGCGATCCGGTGAGCCGCTGGGGGTCATGTTCGGCGACGGGGTCGCTCAATTTTTCCTGGCGGCTCGTCATGGCGCCGCCCTTCGTTCTGGACTATCTTGCCGCGCATGAGGTGGCCCATCTGGTCCATCTCGACCATTCGCCACGGTTCTGGGCGCTGGCCAGGAAGCTTTGCCAGGAGACAGATTGCGCGGAAGCGTGGCTTTCCGCGCATGGCGCTCATCTGCACAAGTATGGAGCGAAGGAATGACGTTCGACAGGCGCCGTTTTCTCTCAGCCGCGGCGCTCATTCCCTTCGCCGCGCGGGCCGAGCCGGGACTGAAGACCGGCAAGAAGCTCCTTGTCCTCGACTTCGAGATCATCGACACCTCCAGTGAGCCCGTCGACCAGCGCGCGGACCACGCCCGCCGCCTGTCGCAGGCGCGCGACGCCATTGCGTCGGGCCTCGCCGCAGCCGGGACATATGAGATCGTCGATCGGGCGGCCATCCAGGGCGACCTCGATCAGGTTCTGAAACAGACCTACATCCGCACCTGCAACGGCTGCGAGACAACTCTCGCCAGGAAGGCGGGCGCCGACCTCGTGCTCACAGGCGTCGTCAACAAGGTCAGTACGCTGATTTTGAGCATGGGCGTCTCGATGACGCGCGCATCATCCGGCCAGCTCGTTTACCATCAGGGCTTCGACTTCCGCGGCGACAACGACCAGTCCTATGCGCGCGCCGCGAAATTCTTCACGGAGCGGATCGCGCGCGAACCAGTGAGCTGAGGCAGGAAATGAGCGAGACGAGAAGCGGAGAAGCGCCCCCGGCCTGGTCCGCGACCTTTTCCCGCCCCCGCGGCGCGCTGCTTCAGGCGCTCGTCACCCGCGCGCAGGCGCTGCCGCCGATCCGCATGGGCGTCGTTCACCCTTGCGACCGCCCCTCGCTCGAAGGCGCGCTGGCCGCGCGCGACAAGGGCCTCATCGTCCCCACCCTCATCGGCCCCTGCAAGAAGATGGAGGCCGCCGCGCGAGAGGCCGGCGTCTCGCTCGAAGATGTCGACATCGTCGAGGCGCCGCATAGCCACGCCGCCGCGGATCAGGCGGTGGAGCTGGTGCGCCGGGGCAAGCTGCACGCCATCATGAAAGGGGCGCTGCATACGGACGAACTGATGACCGCCGTGGTGCGCGACGGCACGGGACTGCGCACCGACCGGCGCATCAGCCATGTCTTCGTCATCGACGCGCCTACTTATCACAAGCTGCTGCTCGTCACCGACGCGGCGATCAACATCGCGCCGACGCTCGACATCAAGCGCGACATCGTGCGCAACGCAGTGGATATGGCGCACGCTATCGGAATTGCGCGCCCGAAGGTCGCGATCCTCTCCGCCGTGGAGACGGTGGAGGCGAAAATTCCTTCGACTGTCGAAGCCGCCGCTCTGTGCAAAATGGCGGATCGCGGACAGATCGCGGGCGCCATTCTCGACGGACCGCTCGCCTTCGACAACGCCATCTCGCGCGAGGCGGCCGAGGCGAAACACATTACCTCCGAGGTGGCGGGCGACCCCGACATACTGATCGCGCCCGATCTCGAATCCGGCAATATTCTGGCGAAACAGCTCGTTTTCCTCGCGGGAGCGGACACGGCGGGCATCGTGCTCGGCGCCCGGGTTCCCATCGTCCTCACCAGCCGGGCGGACGACGTCGAGTCGCGCGTCGCCTCCTCGGCGCTGGCGCAGCTCTTCGCGCACCGCAAGCGCGAGACGGCCTGAAGTTCCGTTTACGGGGAATTGACCCGCTTGCGGGAAGCTCTCGGCCGTCCTCTCAGGCGGCGCGCTGTCATGACGTTCCTCAAGCCGTTTTATCTCCTGCTGGCGCTCATCGCGCTGCAGCTCTTTCCGCTGACGGGCGTCTTTCTGATGATCGTCGCCGGGGCCTTGATCACGGGGCTCGTGGTCCATGTCGTTCTTGTCCTGATGGCCTTCGACGCGCTGACGCGGCGCGGCCCCGCCTGGCTGCTGCTGTTCCCGGCGCTGTTCTATGGCGGCTATTATCTGCGCTACGCCCAGCAGGAGCGAGAGATCGCCCGCGTCTCGAACGATCTTTCCGCCACCAATCCCAAACGCATCCTCGACTTCGACCCCGACGCGCATTCGCTCGTCATGAAGGACGCCGGCGGCTTCGTCTCCGCGCACGACGTTCCCGTCGCCTATACGGTAAACAAGAACTTCCAGCCGGAAGGACATTTGTCGTACCGGCTGATCCCGCGGGCGCAATGCGACGCCGTGAAGAAAGACACGCAGGCCCGCATCCAGACATGGGGCGTGCATGCGGACGGCGTTTTCCAGAAGGGCGTCTGCCAACTCCAGTTTCCACAGGCCCCGCCGCACCCCGTCGTTTCCGTCGTCGTCACGCCGGATTTGAACGATTACCGACTGAAGCCCGGCGTGAACATCCGAACGACGGAGATCGTCGTCGACGGCAGGATCCTCGGCGTCTACCGGACGGGGATGATCTCGCGCCTGCCGAACTTCCCCTGGCTCTACGCCGGCTGCGCGCTCAATTCCGGGCGGCCGGCCTGGGAATGCGACTGGGGCGTGATGCGCTCCCGTTTCACGATCGAGGGGCGGCCCGCGGGCGTCGATCCCTCGCTTTACGACACGCCCGTCGCCCTCATGCTCGGAATCAGGAAATATCCGCTCGGGGCGCTGAAGGATTTCAGGGGCTTCCCCCAGAACGCCGACGTTCTTGACGCTCTGGAGCGGGATCGCCTGAACGTCGAGGACCAGGCCTTCGATGCGCTGGAACGCGTCCTTGCGGGCGGCCAGACGGAAGGGTTCCTCAATCTCGGCTACGCGGTCACGCAGAATCCGGCGCGGCTCGAGCCCTACGCCGAACGGATGGCGCAGCGGCTGATGGAGCTGGAGGCGGCCGACGCCCCGACCCCGGGCAAGCCCGAGAGATGGCGCAATTCGCGCCGCGACGAGCCGCGGGCGCTGGCGACGGCGATCTCGTCGCTCTCGCCGCAAGCCTTCGCGCTCCTCGCCGCGCGCATGTTCGCCCTCGCTCAGCGCGACCATTTCTGGGAGGAATATGAAGCGCTCTATCTGCGCGCCGCCGATGTGGGGCCGCCGGCGCTCGACTTCTACAAGGCGGCGTTTCTGGAGCGCCAGCCCGGTCGCAGTTACGACAGCCTGCCGGTCCTCGCCTTGTGCCGGATCGGGATCGCCGACCCGGCTCTGGTCGCGGAAATGAAGGCCCGCTATCTCCTGCCGGACAAATCCCGGCCGGAGGGCCAGCAGGCGGCGCTCTTCCTCGCGCTCATGAACTTCGGCGAGACGGACTTCCTGCGCGCCAATGAAGCGCTCGCGCCCTCGCGCGACCGCACCTGGCGCGAAGCCCTCTATGCAGGCAAGGGGCGCACCCCAGTCGGGCCGAACAACTGCATGACCGAACAATGGGGGTCGATCGCCTATCGGTCCGCGATCCTGCAACCCGCCCTCGTTCGGGCCCGCAACGGCTGGGAGGATCGGCCGAAATAGATGGCCGCCCCGACGCTTCTCGACAGAAGCCCCCGCGCGTGGCAGAACCCCGGCCAAATACAGAATTGGCCGGACAATGACCGACATCGCGAAACTCGAAGAAGACACGCTGCGCCAGATCGCTGAAGCCGCCGACGAAGCGGGGATCGAGGCCGTGCGCCTCGCAGCGCTCGGCAAGAAGGGCGCGATTTCGGCGCTGCTCTCGACGCTCGGAAAGATGTCGCCTGAGGAACGCAAGACCGAAGGCGCGAGGATCAATGCGCTGAAGGACAAGGCCACCGAGGCGCTCGCCGCCCGCCGCGCCGAACTGGCTGAAGCTTCGCTGGAGGCGCGGCTGAAGGCCGAGACGCTCGACGTCACGCTGCCCGCCGCGACGAGCGCGCTGGAACGCGGCCGCATTCATCCGATCTCTCAAGTCATGGACGAATTGTCCGTCATCTTCGCCGATATGGGCTTCGCGGTTGCCGAAGGCCCGGACATCGAGAGCGACGATTACAATTTCACGAGGCTGAACTTCCCCGAAGGCCATCCGGCGCGCGAGATGCAGGACACGTTCTTCCTTTCGCCGGAAGCGGGAGAATCGAGACTGCTGCGCACGCACACCAGCCCCGTGCAGGTGCGCACGATGCTCACGCAAAAGCCGCCGATCCGCGTGATCTGCCCCGGTCGCGTCTATCGCTGCGACTTCGACCAGACGCATACGCCGATGTTCCATCAGGTCGAAGGCCTCGTCATCGACCAGTCGACTCACATGGGTCATCTCAAATGGGTGCTGGAGGAGTTCCTCAAGAGCTTCTTCGAGGTGAAGGGCGTGAAGCTGCGCATGCGCCCCTCCTTCTTCCCCTTCACCGAGCCGTCGATGGAAGTCGATGTCCAGTGCCGGCGCCAGGGCGGAGAAATCCGCTTCGGCGAGGGCGACGACTGGATGGAGATTCTGGGCTGCGGCATGGTGCATCCCAATGTGCTGCGCAATTGCGGCCATGATCCCGACGTGTATCAGGGCTTTGCCTTCGGCGTCGGCATCGACCGCCTCGCCATGCTGAAATACGGCATGTCGGATTTGCGCGCCTTCTTCGATGCCGACACGCGCTGGCTGGAGCATTACGGATTCCGGCCGCTGGATTTCCCGACGCTCGCGGGCGGGTTGAGCAGTTAACCGCAGCCTTTCAGCGTCATGGCCGGGCTTGTCCCGGCCATCCACGCCGGGACGTTGCGCAACAAGAGACACTAACGCAGATGGCGCCGCTCTCATTCATCCCGAAGGCTCGTGACGTGGATGCCCGCGACAAGCGCGGGCATGACGTCGCTGCAAGTGCGCGCAAAACTGAAAACTTGAGCAAATGAAACTCACCCTCTCCTGGCTCAAAGAGCATCTCGATACTTCCGCTGCGCTCGCCGAGATCGTCGAGACGCTCACGCGCATCGGCCTCGAAGTCGAGCATGTGCACGACCCCGCCGCGCAGCTCAAAGACTTCAAGATTGCTGAGATCGTCGAGGCGACGCAGCATCCCAACGCGGACCGTTTGCGCGTCTGCAAGGTGAACACCGGCGCTCCCGAACTCGTGCAGGTCGTCTGCGGCGCGCCCAATGCGCGCAGCGGTTTGAAGAGCGTCTTCTCGGCGCCGGGAACCTACATTCCCGGCAAGAAGATCACGCTCGGCAAGGGCAACATCCGCGGCGTCGACTCGCTCGGCATGATGTGCTCCTTCGAGGAGCTGGAGCTGGCGAACGAGAGCGACGGCATTATTGAGCTGCCCGACGACGCGCCGGTCGGCGAGACGTACGCGCAATGGGCCGGGCTCGACGATCCGGTGATCGAAATCAATCTCACGCCGAACCGGCCCGACGCCGCCGGAGTCTATGGCGTCGCGCGCGATCTTGCGGCGGCGGGCCTTGGCGTTCTCAAGAACAAGGACATTCTCCCCGTCGAGGGCGAATTCCCATGCCCCTTCCGCGTGACGCTCGATTTTGCGGAAGGCGAAAAGCATCTCGCGCCCTTCTTCGGCCTGCGCCTCGTGCGCGGCGTGAAGAACGGTCCGAGTCCGTCCTGGCTGCAACGCCGCCTGCGCGAGATCGGCCTGCGCCCCATCAATGCGCTTGTCGACATCACCAATTATCTCACCTTCGACCGCGCCCGCCCGCTTCACGTGTTCGACGCTGAGAAGGTCAAGGGCGATCTCGTGGTGCGCCGCGCGCGCGCTGGCGAAACCCTGCTCGCCCTCGACGGCAAAACCTATGAACTCGACGAGAGCATGGTCGTCATCGCCGACGACAATGGTCCCGAGTCGCTCGCGGGCGTCATGGGCGGCGAAGCCTCGGGCTGCGACGACGGCACGACCGACGTGCTGATCGAGACGGCGCTGTGGGATCCGCAGAACATCGCCCACACCGGCCGCAAGCTCGGCATCGTCACCGATGCGCGCTATCGCTTCGAGCGCGGCGTCGATCCCGCTTTCGCTCTGCCCGGGATCGAACTGGCGACGCAGCTCGTGCGCGACATGTGCGGCGGGGAAGCCTCGGAACTCGTCATCGCCGGCGCCGTTCCGCGCGAGACCTGCGCCGTCGATTTTCCGTGGACGGAGACCGCGCGCCTTGCAGGCGTCGACGTGTCAAAGGCGGAGGCGACCGCCATTCTGGAGCGCCTCGGCTTCACAGTCGAAAAGACGAGCGAGGACCGCGCGAAGATCGCCGCGCCGACATGGCGCCCGGACATCGAGGGCAAGGCCGACATTGTCGAGGAGATCGTCCGCATCCTCGGCGTCGACAATGTGCCCTCGACGCCGCTGCCACGCGCGCAAGGCGTGGCGCCCGCCGTGCTGACGCAAATGCAGAAGCGCGCCCGCAACGCCCGCCGCGCGCTGGCCGCGCAGGGTTTGGTCGAGGCCGTCACCTGGTCCTTCATCTCGAAGGGCGAGGCTGAAGCCTTCGGCGGGGGCTCGGCGAGCCTCGCGCTCGCCAACCCCATCGCGGCCGAACTCTCCGACATGCGGCCGAGCCTGCTGCCGGGCCTCGTCGCCGCGGCTGGCCGCAACGCTGCGCGCGGCCTTGGTGATCAGGTTCTCTTCGAAGTCGGCCAGATCTTCCTCGACCCAACCGAAAAGGGTCAGCGCCTCGCCGCCGCCGGCATCCGCCGCGGCCTTGCGGGCGCGGGACGTCACTGGTCGGGCGCAGCCCAGCGCGCCGGCGCCTTCGACGCCAAGGCCGACGTCATGGCGCTGCTGGGCGCGCTCGGCGTCGCGACGGGCGGGCTGCAGGTCGTCCCCGGCGGACCCGCCTGGTTCCACCCCGGCCGCTCCGCCACGCTGCAATTCGGCCCCAAGGCGATCGTCGGTCACTTCGGCGAATTGCATCCGCGCGCGTTGAAGGCGCTCGATGTGGAAGGCCCCATCGCCGCCTTCGAGATCATTCTCGACAATCTGCCGGCGCCCAAAGCGAAGCCCACGAAGATCAAGCCGAAGCTCGAGCTCTCCGACCTTCAGCCGCTCTCGCGCGACTTCGCCTTCATCGTGGACCGCGCCGCCAACGCCGGCGATCTCGTGAAGGCCGTCGGCGCCGCCGACAAGGCGCTGATCGTCGATGTCAGCGTCTTCGACGTCTATGAGGGCGTCGGCGTGCCGGAGGGCAAGAAGTCGGTGGGCGTCGCCGTGACCTTGCAACCGCGCGAGAAGACGCTGACCGACGCCGAGATCGAAGCCGTGGCGCAGAAGATTGTGGCGGAGGCGGAGAGGAAATGCGGGGCGGCGCTGAGGTGAGAATGCACTGCTTTCCTACCCTTCTCGCTGTGCTGCTTCTCGCGACGCCCGCCCTCGCCGCGCCACGAAGCATCGCGGACTGCGAGGCGATCAAGGACGCCAACGCCTACAACCTGTGCCTCGCCTCCTTCGGCCCGATGCGCGGCCAGCATGGCGCGAACTACCCGGGCGTGGCGACCGAGGGAGAAAAGGGAGCGGGAGACAAGGGGGCTCGCGCCTCCTCGGGAAAGGGCGTCTCCAGCGGCGGGACCGCCGCGCGCCGCGATGGCCATAGCCACGGCGCGCGCGCGGGCGTCAGGCGCGGCCATGGGGGCCGGGTGCGGATGGAGTTTTCGCCAGGCGGGCGATGAGGTCGAACGGCTTGTGTGGATCAAAGCCGCGGGGGCGAACGCATGAACCCCGAATTTACCACTTGGCAAACGGGCGCGGCCCCATTAAATAGGCCGTTCCGGGGCTGGCCTAGCAATACGCAGCCCCGATTTCAGATTTGAAGCTTCCGCCCGAAACCAAGCGCTGTCAAGGGCTTAAGGGAGGGCGGCGGATAGGCCGGCGGACCCGGGGGTCAAACCTCGTGTCCCGTCCGGCCATGTCCTGTCCGAGACTGCCGGCGTGCGCGAGGGGTTTTCCAAACTCCGAGCGCCTCAATCGCCTGGAGGTCGTCAAGAGAAATCTGGCGTCCGAAAGCGGCCTGCACAGACGGGGAAACCGGAATTTTTGGCCGCTGGCACAGCCAGTGTCCTTCGAATTTGGTTCACGCCCCTTCAACCACGGCCGGAAGGCTTTGGGGACAGGATCTACGGCGCCGCCTGCCTCCCGCAGGCGGCATGTCGCAACCGGCGGGGTTTCCCGCCAGTTAGAAGAGAGCAACCGTGGATAGAGCGGAGAAAAAAGAAGCCGTCGCGGCGTTGCACCAGACCTTTTCGAAGGCCGGGGCGATCGTCGTTGCGCACTACTCCGGCTTGACGGTCGCCCAGATGCAGGCCCTGCGCAAGCAGGCCCGCGACGCGGGCGCCTCCGTTCAGGTCGCAAAGAACCGCCTCGCCAAGATCGCTCTGGATGGCTCGAGCGTCGCCGACATCAGCCCCTTGCTCAAGGGGCCGACCCTGATCGCCTATTCGGACGATCCGGTGGCGGCGCCGAAGGTGGCTGTGGCCTTCGCCAAGGATCACGACAAGTTCGTGATCTTGGGCGGCGCCATGGGCGCCACGCTGCTGAACCCGGACGGCGTCAAGTCGCTTGCGACCCTGCCGTCCCTCGACGAACTGCGCGCCAAGCTCGTGGGCCTGCTCCAGGCTCCCGCGACCAAGATCGCCCAGCTCTCGACCGCGCCTGCCGCAAAGCTCGCGCGTGTGTTCGGCGCCTACGCCAACAAGGATGCGGCCTAAGAGGCTTGCTGAACCAAATCGAACCAAATTCAAAGGACGCTACAAATGGCTAATCTCGAAAAGATCGTCGAAGACCTGTCGGCTCTCACCGTCCTCGAGGCGGCTGAGCTCGCGAAGCTCCTCGAAGAGAAGTGGGGCGTGTCCGCCGCCGCCGCAGTGGCTGTCGCCGCCGCTCCGGGCGCTGGCGCCGCCGCTCCGGCCGCCGAAGAGAAGACCGAGTTCAACGTGATCCTGGCTTCGGCCGGCGACAAGAAGATCGAGGTCATCAAGGAAGTCCGCGCCATCACGGGCCTTGGCCTCAAGGAAGCCAAGGATCTCGTCGAAGGCGCTCCGAAGCCCGTCAAGGAAGGCGCTTCGAAGGAAGAGGCCGAGAAGATCAAGGCGACCCTCGAGAAGGTCGGCGCCAAGGTCGAACTCAAGTAATTTCGCCCGCCGCTTTTTGCGGCTTGCGAGACAAGAAACGCGGTCCCGGCTCAGGCCGGGGCCGCGCGCGGTTGAGAGGGGGCGCTCGGCAAGCGCCCGACAGGGCGAGAGAGGCTCGCAACGAGCCGTCCGGCCCTTACGAGAAGAGGCTCGAAAAGCGACATGGCTCAGACGATGGCCCGCAAGTTCACCGGTCGCAAACGCACCCGCAAGTTTTTCGGACATATCCGCGAAGCCGCGGCGATGCCCAACCTGATCGAGGTTCAGAAGGCCTCTTATGATCAATTCCTTCTGGTCGACGAGCCCAAGGGCGGTCGTCCCGAAGAGGGCCTGCAGTCCGTCTTCAAGTCGGTCTTCCCGATTTCCGATTTCTCCGGCGTCGCCCTGCTCGAGTTCGTCCGCTACGAGTTCGAACAGCCGAAATACGACGTCGACGAGTGCCGCCAGCGCGGCATGACCTTCGCCGCGCCGCTCAAGGTGACGCTGCGCCTGATCGTGTTCGATGTCGATCCAGACACGCAGGCGAAGTCGGTGAAGGACATCAAGGAGCAGGACGTCTACATGGGCGACATGCCCTTCATGACGTCGAACGGCACCTTCATCGTCAACGGCACCGAGCGCGTCATCGTCTCGCAGATGCACCGTTCGCCGGGCGTGTTCTTCGACCACGACAAGGGCAAGAGCCACTCCTCCGGCAAGCTGCTCTTCGCCGCCCGCATCATTCCCTACCGCGGCTCCTGGCTCGACATCGAATTCGACGCCAAGGACATCGTCTATGCCCGCATCGACCGCCGCCGCAAGATTCCGGTGACGTCGCTGCTCTTCGCGCTCGGTCTCGACGGCGAAGAGATTCTCACGACCTTCTACAAGACCATCACCTACAAGGCCGATGGCGAGAACTGGCGCATGCCCTTCGACGCCGAGCGCATCAAGGGCGTGAAGGCCGTCGCCGACATGGTCGACGCCGACACGGGACAGGTCATCCTCGAAGCCGGCAAGAAGCTTGCCGTGCGCGCCGCCCGCCAGCTCGTCGAGAAGGGCGTGAAGGCGATCCGCGTGGCGCCGGAAGAGCTTTACGGCCAGTATCTGGCGCAGGATCTTTTCGACCCGGCGACCGGCGAGATCTTCGCCGAGGCCGGCGACGAGATCACGGTGAAGACGCTTCCGACGCTGATCGAGAAGGGCTTCGACGAACTGCCGATCCTCGACATAGACCACATCAACATCGGCCCGTACATCCGCAACACGCTTGCGGTCGACAAGAATTCGAGCCGCGAGGAAGCGCTCTTCGACATCTACCGCGTGATGCGTCCCGGCGAGCCGCCGACGATGGACACTGCGGAGAACATGTTCCACTCGCTGTTCTTCGACGCCGAGCGGTACGACCTCTCGGCGGTCGGCCGCGTGAAGATGAACATGCGTCTCGACCTCGACGCGCCCGACACGACCCGCACGCTGCGCCGCGAGGACATTCTCGCGGTGGTGAAGGCGCTCGTGGATCTGCGCGACGGCCGCGGCGAGATCGACGACATCGACCATCTCGGCAACCGCCGCGTGCGCTCGGTCGGCGAGCTGATGGAAAACCAGTATCGGCTCGGCCTGCTGCGCATGGAGCGCGCGATCAAGGAGCGCATGTCCTCGGTCGACATCGACACGGTCATGCCGCAGGATCTGATCAACGCCAAGCCCGCCGCCGCGGCGGTGCGCGAGTTCTTCGGCTCCTCGCAGCTCTCGCAGTTCATGGATCAGACGAACCCGCTCTCCGAGATCACGCACAAGCGTCGTCTCTCGGCGCTGGGTCCGGGCGGCCTCACCCGCGAAAGGGCTGGCTTCGAGGTGCGCGACGTGCATCCGACGCATTACGGCCGCATCTGCCCGATCGAGACGCCGGAAGGCCCGAACATCGGCCTCATCAACTCGCTCGCGACCTTTGCGCGCGTCAACAAATACGGCTTCATCGAAGCGCCCTACCGCCGCGTGCGCGACGGCAAGGTGACGGCTGAAGTCGCCTATCTGTCGGCCATGGAAGAGTCGAAGTACCACGTCGCGCAGGCCAATGCGTCGATCGACAAGGACGGCAATCTGACGGAAGACCTCGTGCTCTGCCGTCACGCCGGCGACGTGATGCTGGTCCCGCGCGAAAAGGTCGACGCGATGGACGTGTCGCCCAAGCAGCTCGTCTCGGTCGCGGCGGCGCTCATCCCGTTCCTCGAGAACGACGACGCCAACCGCGCGCTCATGGGCTCGAACATGCAGCGCCAGGCCGTGCCGCTGGTGAAGGCGGACGCCCCGCTCGTCGGCACCGGCATGGAGCCGATCGTCGCCCGCGACTCGGGCGCCGCCATCGCGGCGCGGCGCACCGGCGTCGTCGACCAGATCGACGCGACACGTATCGTCATTCGCGCCACGGAAGAGCAGGACCCGGCCAAGCCCGGCGTGGACATCTACCGGCTGATGAAGTTCCAGCGTTCGAACCAGTCGACCTGCATCAACCAGAAGCCGCTCGTTCGCGTCGGCGATCTGATTCAGAAGGGCGACATCATCGCCGATGGCCCCTCGACGGACCTCGGCGATCTGGCGCTCGGACGCAACGTGCTCGTCGCCTTCATGCCCTGGAACGGCTACAACTTCGAAGATTCGATCCTCCTCAACGAACGCATCGTCAAGGAAGACGTTTTCACGTCGATCCACATCGACGAATTCGAGGTGATGGCCCGCGACACGAAGCTCGGGCCGGAGGAAATCACCCGCGACATTCCCAACGTCTCGGAAGAGACGCTGAAGAATCTCGACGAGGCTGGCATCGTCTACATCGGCGCCGAAGTGCAGGCCGGCGACATCCTCGTCGGCAAGATCACGCCCAAGGGCGAAAGCCCGATGACGCCGGAAGAAAAGCTTCTGCGCGCCATCTTCGGCGAAAAGGCGTCCGACGTGCGCGACACGTCTCTGCGCGTGCCGCCGGGCGTGCAGGGCACCATCGTCGAAGTGCGCGTCTTCAACCGCCACGGCGTCGAGAAAGATGAGCGCGCCCAGGCGATCGAGCGCGAGGAGATCGAGCGTCTCGCCAAGGATCGCGACGACGAACTCGCGATCCTGGACCGCAACGTCTACGCCCGTCTCGCCGAGACGCTCATCGGCAAGAAGGCGATCGCCGGGCCGAAGAGCTTCAAGAAGGATCAGGTGCTCTCGCAGGCGATCCTCGAGGAATATCCCCGCTCGCAGTGGTGGACGTTTGTGATCGAGGACGATGCGCTGATGGCGTCGATCGAAGCCGTGCGCAAGCAGTACGACGAGTCGAAGAAGGGCCTCGAAAACCGCTTCCTCGACAAGGTCGAAAAGCTGCAGCGCGGCGACGAACTGCCGCCCGGCGTGATGAAGATGGTCAAGGTCTTCGTCGCCGTGAAGCGCAAGATTCAGCCCGGCGACAAGATGGCCGGCCGCCACGGCAACAAGGGCGTCGTCTCGCGCATCGTGCCGCAGGAGGACATGCCCTTCCTCGAGGACGGCACGCCCGTCGACATCGTGCTGAACCCGCTCGGCGTGCCGAGCCGCATGAACGTCGGACAGATCCTGGAGACGCATCTGGGCTGGGCCTGCGCCGGCCTCGGCAAGCAGGTGGGCCAGGCGGTCGACGCCTATATGCGCTCGAAGGACGTGAAGCTGCTGCGCAACGCCCTGACCGACGTCTACGGACCCGACGAAGAGATCAACAGGCTCGACGAGAACCTCCTCCTCGAGACCGCCAGGGATCTGCGGCGCGGCGTGCCGATCGCGACGCCGGTCTTCGACGGCGCGCGCGAGAAGGACATTGTCGACATGCTGGCCAAGGCGGGGCTCGCCTCGTCCGGCCAAGTGACCCTGTTCGACGGGCGCACGGGCGAGACCTTCGACCGTAAGGTGACGGTGGGCTACATCTACATGCTCAAGCTCCACCATCTTGTCGACGACAAGATCCACGCGCGTTCGATCGGCCCCTACTCTCTCGTCACCCAGCAGCCGCTGGGCGGCAAGGCGCAGTTCGGCGGCCAGCGCTTCGGCGAAATGGAGGTCTGGGCGCTCGAGGCCTATGGCGCCGCCTACACGCTGCAGGAAATGCTGACCGTGAAGTCCGACGACGTCGCGGGCCGCACCAAGGTCTATGAGTCCATCGTGCGCGGCGACGACACCTTCGAATCGGGCATTCCGGAGAGCTTCAACGTTCTCATCAAGGAAATGCGGTCGCTGGCGCTCAATGTCGAGCTCACCAACGCGATACCGGAAGGCGAGGAAGAAGCGCCGACGGTTCCCGCCGAGGCGGCGGAGTAATCCGGCGAGCATGACTTTCCATCGTCACTGCGAGGAGCATCAGAGAACGAAGCAATCTTGGTCTGCAGCCCTGCTGCCATGATTGCTTCCCTTCGCTCGCAGCGACGGCCTGAGACATATTTTACGGCGTAAGGAACAGCGATTTTCGCGCCCCTGCGCCCCAGGAGAAGACCATGAATCAGCAAGAGGTCATGAATCTCTTCAACCCGGTCGTGGCGACGCAGGCCTTCGACCAGATTCAGATTTCGATCGCGAGCCCGGAGAAGATTCTCTCCTGGTCCTTCGGCGAAATCAAAAAGCCCGAGACAATCAACTACCGCACCTTCAAGCCGGAGCGCGACGGCCTGTTCTGCGCGCGCATCTTCGGCCCGATCAAGGACTATGAGTGCTTGTGCGGCAAGTACAAGCGCATGAAGTACAAGGGCGTCATCTGCGAGAAATGTGGCGTCGAAGTTACGCTCGCCCGCGTGCGGCGCGACCGCATGGGCCATATCTCGCTCGCCGCTCCCGTCGCGCATATCTGGTTCCTGAAGTCGCTGCCCTCGCGCATCGGCCTTCTGCTCGACATGACGCTGAAGGATCTCGAGCGCATTCTCTACTTCGAGTCCTACATCGTCATCGATCCGGGCCTCACGCCGCTTAAGGAGCGTCAGCTCCTGTCGGAAGAGGATTATCTGACGGCGCAGGACGAATATGGCCAGGATCACTTCACGGCCATGATCGGCGCCGAGGCGATCCGAAAGCTGCTCGAGTCGATGGACCTCGAGGCCATCGCCGCGTCGCTGCGAATCGAGATTTCGGAAGCGAAGACCGAGCTCAAGCCCAAGAAGCTGGCGAAGCGCCTCAAGATCATCGAGGCCTTCATCCAGTCGGGCAACAAGCCCGAGTGGATGATTCTGAAAGAGGTGCCGGTCATTCCGCCGGACCTGCGTCCGCTCGTGCCGCTCGACGGCGGCCGTTTCGCGACGTCCGACCTCAACGATCTCTACCGCCGCGTCATCAACCGCAACAACCGCCTCAAGCGGCTGATCGAACTGCGCGCGCCAGACATCATCATCCGCAACGAGAAGCGCATGCTGCAGGAGGCCGTCGACGCGCTGTTCGACAACGGCCGCCGCGGCCGCGTCATCACGGGCGCCAACAAGCGTCCACTGAAGTCGCTCGCCGACATGCTGAAAGGCAAGCAGGGCCGCTTCCGCCAGAACCTGCTCGGCAAGCGCGTCGACTATTCCGGCCGCTCGGTCATCGTCGTCGGTCCCGAGCTCAAGCTGCATCAGTGCGGCCTGCCCAAGAAGATGGCGCTGGAGCTGTTCAAGCCCTTCATCTATTCGCGCCTCGACGCGAAGGGCTATTCGGCGACGGTGAAGCAGGCCAAGAAGCTGGTCGAGAAGGAAAAGCCCGAAGTCTGGGATATCCTCGACGAGGTCATTCGCGAGCATCCGGTGCTGCTCAACCGCGCGCCGACGCTGCACCGTCTCGGCATTCAGGCCTTCGAGCCGGTGCTGATCGAGGGCAAGGCGATCCAGTTGCATCCGCTCGTCTGCGCGGCCTTCAACGCCGACTTCGACGGCGACCAGATGGCTGTCCACGTGCCGCTGTCGCTCGAGGCGCAGCTCGAGGCGCGCGTGCTGATGATGTCGACGAACAACATCCTGCATCCGGCCAATGGTCAGCCGATCATCGTGCCCTCGCAGGATATTGTTCTCGGCCTCTATTATTTGACGCTGGAGCGCGACGGCGAGCAGGGCCAGGGCATGGCTTTCGCGAGCCAGGGCGAGATCGAGCACGCGCTCGCCGCAAAGGCGATCACGCTGCACACGAAGATCAAGGGGCGCGGCTGGACCTATGACGAAAACGGCAAGCGCGTCTCGAAGATCTTCGACACCACGCCCGGACGAATGATCCTCGGCCAGTTGATGCCCAATCACGTGAAAATTCCCTTCGACGTCGTCAACAAGCTGATGACCAAGAAGGAAATCTCGAACATGATCGACACCGTCTACCGCAACTGCGGGCAGAAGGAGACGGTGATCTTCTGCGATCGCATCATGTCGCTCGGCTTCCGCGAGGCCTTCAAGGCGGGCATCTCCTTCGGCAAGGACGACATGGTCGTGCCGGAGACGAAGGAGCGCATCGTCGGAGAGACGCGCTCCGCCGCGAAAGAATATGAGCAGCAGTACAACGACGGCCTGATCACACAGGGCGAGAAATACAACAAGGTCGTCGACGCCTGGGCGAAGTGCTCTGAAAAGCTCGCTGAAGAGATGATGATCCGCATCTCCTCGGTGAAGAAGGACGAGCATGGCCGCGACCTGCCGATCAACTCGATCTACATGATGTCGCATTCGGGCGCGCGTGGTTCGCCGACGCAGATGCGCCAGCTCGCCGCCATGCGCGGCCTGATGGCCAAGCCGTCGGGCGAGATCATCGAGACGCCGATCATCTCGAACTTCAAGGAAGGCCTGACGGTTCTCGAATACTTCAACTCCACCCACGGCGCCCGCAAGGGCCTCGCGGACACGGCGTTGAAGACCGCGAACTCCGGCTACCTCACCCGCCGTCTCGTCGACGTCGCGCAGGATTCGATCATCTCGTCCGTGGATTGCGGTTCGACGAACGGCATCCGCATGCGGGCGATCATAGACGCCGGCCAGATCGTCGCGTCGCTCGCCTCGCGCATTCTCGGCCGCACCGCGGCGGAGGACCTCAAGTCGCAGGACGGCAAGATCATCGTGCCGGCAGGCGAGATGATCCAGGAATGGCATCTCGAGCCGATCACCGCCGCCGGCATCCAGGAGGTGAAGATTCGCTCGGTTCTCACCTGCGAGGCCAAGAACGGCGTCTGCGGCAAGTGCTACGGCCGCGATCTTGCGCGCGGCACCCCCGTCAACATGGGCGAGGCCGTGGGCGTCATCGCGGCGCAGTCGATCGGCGAGCCGGGCACGCAGCTCACCATGCGCACCTTCCACATCGGCGGCGCGGCGCAGCTTGCGGACCAGTCCTTCATCGAGTCGAACTTCGAAGGCGCGGTCCACATCCGCAACCGTCATCTCGCCCGCAACTCGGACGGAGACCTGATCGTCATGGCGCGTAACGTCGCCATCGTGATCGTCGGTCCGGACGGCGCGGAGCGCGCGGTGAACCGTATCCAGTACGGCGCGAGGATGAAGGTCGACGAGGGCGACAAGGTGAAACGCGGCCAGCGTCTCGCCGAGTGGGATCCCTATACGCGTCCGATCATCAGCGAGATCGACGGCGTCGTCGGCTTCGAGGATCTCGTCGAAGGCCAGTCGATGTCGGAGACGATCGACGAGTCGACCGGCATCGCCAAGCGCATGGTCATGGACTATCGCCTCAACCTGCGCTCGGCGAGCCTCAAGCCCTCGATCGTCATCAAGGGGCCGGACGGCAAGGTCGGCAAGCTGCAGCGCGGCGGCGACGCCCGCTACCTGCTGCCCGTGGACTCGATCATCTCCTTCGAGCCGGGCAGCACGGTGAAGGCGGGCGACATTGTCGCGCGTATCTCGGTCGAGAGCGCCAAGACCCGCGACATCACAGGCGGTCTGCCGCGCGTCGCGGAACTCTTCGAGGCGCGCCGTCCGAAGGATCACGCGATCATCGCGGAGATCTCCGGCACGGTGCAATTCGGCAAGGACTACAAGAACAAGCAGCGCCTCTCGATCATTCCGAGCGAGGAAGGCGCCGAGTCGGTCGAATATCTGATCCCGAAGGGCAAGCACATCCATCTCCAGGACGGCGACGTCGTGGAGAAGGGCGACTACATCGTGGACGGCAACCCGGCGCCGCACGACATTCTGGCGATCAAGGGCGTGGAGGAGCTTGCGGCTTACCTCGTCAACGAGATCCAGGAGGTCTACCGTCTTCAGGGCGTGAACATCAATGACAAGCACATTGAAGTGATTGTCCGTCAGATGTTGCAGAAGGTCGATATCGTCGACTCCGGCGACACGCCGTTCCTCGATGGCGAGCAGGTCGATCAGACCGACCTCGAAGAGGCGAACGCCCTGGCGATCGAGAACGGCGGCAAGCCCGCGACAGGCACGCCGGTGCTGCTCGGCATCACCAAGGCCTCGCTGCAGACGCGGTCCTTCTTCTCCGCCGCCTCCTTCCAGGAGACGACGCGCGTCCTCACCGAGGCCGCAGTCAACGGCAAGATCGACCCGCTCGTCGGCCTCAAGGAGAATGTCATCGTCGGCCGCCTCATCCCGGCCGGCACCGGCGCGGCGATGGCCAAGTTCCGCGGCATCGCGGGCGGCCGCGACGATCTCATCATCGAGCAGCGCGCCGAGACGACCGAGCCCGCCCCTGCTCTGCCCCCGGCGGAGTAAGCTGCTCACGCATGAATAAGAAAGGCCGCCCGAAACGGGCGGCCTTTTTTTCACCTCAAAAGGCGATCACGTCGCAGGGTCTTTTGCCAGCGCCTCTTGCGCGCGCTGGATCAGAGCGCTCTCATTGGCCTTGTAGTAGCGCCAGCCGACGACGAACCCGGCCGCGCCGATAATGAAGCCGGCAATGCCAACAGGCCCCTTCACCTTGTCGAACTCGGCGCCGAGCGCATAGGCGCCGTAACCGAAGAGATGCGCCCAGGTCAGCGCTCCCGCGGCGTTGAAGAAAAAGAAGGTGAGCGGCGGCAGTCGGTTCACGCCGGCAAGGAGCGCGAGCATGCGCAACAGCGCGATGAAGCGGCCGATGAAAACGACATAACCGCCCCGGCGCTTGAAGAAATACTGGCCGAGTTGCTGTTTTTCCAGCGTGAGGCCGACGCGAGGGCCATAGCGGGCGAGCAGCGGGGCGCCCAACTCGCGGCCGACCCAGTAGCCGATGTTGTCGCCGACGATGGCGCCCCCGGCCGCAGCCAGAACGACGCCCTCGATCGACAGCCGATGCGTGTCGCCCGCGTAGAGCGACGCCGCGACAAGGATTGCCTCGCCCGGCAACGGCACGCCGGCGCTTTCCAGCATGACCACAAAGGCGACCGCTCCATAGCCGTATTGCTGGAGAAGCGACGTGAGATGCGCGGGGTCGAACATGTAGGCTTTTCCGTGCGGGCTTTCGACCGTCCAAGTTAGCCGCGCCGCTTACGCCCCGCAAATAGCGCCCTCTTCAGATTCGCGCTTGAGGAGCATAGATTGCGCAAGTGCCCACTTTGCTTTCCACGCTACAGAACCTTCCGGCGCGCGCCGCTCGCGCGCTGATCCTCCTTTATCGCGTCACCTTCTCCGCATTTGCGGGGAGAAGCTGCCGCTACGCGCCGACGTGCTCGGAATATGCCGACGAAGCCATCGCGAAGCATGGCGTCTGGGCGGGCGGCTGGATGGGATTTGCGCGCATCTGCCGCTGCCGCCCCGGCGGCGGCGAAGGCTTCGATCCTGTGCCTGATGCGCTGCGCCCCGACGCGAGCGCCCTGGCGCCGTGGCGCTATGCACGCTGGCGCGGGCCGTTCCGCTGCGATGGAGTCGAAGAAGAAGCGCCGCGCGGTTAGGACTTCGCCATCAGTTCCAGCGCCAGCCCGTAAATTCGCGTACGCGCGGCCTCCGGCAGCGTCGGCAGCACCTCGAGATAGGTCTGCCCCAGGGCGCAGGAGCGCGCGTCTTCGAGCGGCGGATCGGGCATCTTGCCGTCGAGCAGCGAGTCGATCTCCGCTCGGTTCAATCCCCGATCGGCGAGCGCTTTCTCGAGCACCTTGAAATCCGCCTCCGTCGGCTGCGGGCGATCGATTTTCTTGCCCTGCCCGTTCACCATCGCCTCGAGGCTCGCCGTCGCCATGTTCGACACGAGTTGCCGCCTCGAAGTTGCGAAGCGCTGGAAATCGAGATTGGTCGCGCCATAGAGGAAAGCGACGCACATCTTCTTGTCCTGCTGAGCCACCGCCCGCAGCACGTCTAGCTGCCGGGCGAACACCTGCGCCATCCTGTCGGGCTCCGCCTTTGCGGCGAGCGCGCCATGCGCCTGGCGCAGACGGCGCACCGCCTCCGACAGATAATAATCGGCGCTCTGCTCCATTTTCGTGTCCGAAAGCCGCGTGGCGAATTCGTCGATGGCGGCTTCGTAATCCGCTGTGAACGTCTCTCGCATGCGCGCGAAGTAGCGCGCGTAATCGGGGGTCTGCGCGATCGTCGTCTCTACTATCTGCCGCGCCGCGCCCTTGTCGAGCGGCCCGGACAAGGCGGCGAGCGGACCGCCGCCCGGACGCGAGGGGCCGAAAGCCAGCACCATAAGGCCGACGCCCAGGCAAATCGCGACGACGGCGGCGGCGGCGAGCGCCAATATTTTTTCAAGCAATGCTGGACGCCTTTTTTCTTCGGCTGGTCGATCGGCGGAATTTAGGCAAAGCCGGCAGGACTGCAAAGCAAAAGCGTCATTCCCCGGCGCATAGCAGGCGAGAAAGGCGCGCCCGCTCGGCGCGATGCGCAACGAGAAGCGCAATATGCCGGTTGAGATCGTAGCTCCAATGTCCGCAGCGCGCGCGCTCGGCCCGTAAGGCGCGTTCGATCTCCCTGATCACCTCGCGTGCGGCGTGCGGCGTTTCGCTGGCGATGATTTCGCCGGACAGGCGTTGAAACCGCGCGAGGGCGGTCTTTCGATCGTAGATGGCGAGACTTGCGCCCAGAGCCGCCTCGACTGCGGGACGCGCGGCGGCCTCGAGGCGGTCGAAGGCGGCGGCTTTGGCGGCGGCGGGGCGTTGAATTTGCGTCATGGCTGTTCCTCCAAAGCGCGCGACTATGCGGCTATGGGGCGCCCTGGGGATAGACATTTATCCCTTGAATAGGATTATTTTCCGCATTAGGCTTGTCTGGTAGCGTTCACCGGAGGCCTTCATGACTGCCCAATTATCGAGTTCCCAGCCCATCATCGCCGGAATGAGCATCGCAGCGGCGGCGGCTGTCGCGGGGGTTCCCTCCCGGGCGATCGCCTCGCCCTTTCGTTGCCGCGCGCCGGTGGCGCGGGCGCGCCAGCTCGCGGTCTATCTCCATCACGTGGCGTTGGGCGCGAGCCTCTCGGCCTGCGCGCGGCACTTCTGCCGCGACCGCGCGACGGTGCGTCATGCCTGCGCGGTGATCGAGGATCTACGCGACGACCCGGCCTTCGACTGCTGGGCCACCCGGCTGGAGACATCGCTCATGGCGCAGCGCGACATGGTGGCCGCCCTTGTCGCAGAAGCGCAGGGAGCCGCGCGATGAACGGGAGGCCCACACAGGACAGAGACGCCGCCCGCCTGCTCCGCCGCCTTCTGGAGGCGCTGAGCGAGCCCGGCGCGCGCGCCGCGCCAAGCGGACTCGATGACGAGATGATCGCCGTGCAAGCCCCGAGCAAAGGGGTCACCGTGGTGCGCGCGCGGCTTCCCGCCGCTGTGGCGGAGGCCGCTCTCTCTGAGGGGCTGGCGGAATGGGAGCGCGATGGCTCGGCACGGAGACTCCGCCTCACAGAGGCCGGCCGGGCCTTTCTGCGCCGCGCGACGAGCGGGCCGGAGATGGACCCCTTCCGCGCGCAGCATGGCGATTTCAAAAAGCGCCCCGCGGAGAAAGGCGGGCGACCGACGCTGGTGAACGAAGCCGAGAGTCCGCTGGCCTGGCTGGCGCGGCGCAAGGGCGTTGATGGGAAGCCTTTCCTCACGCCCGCGCAGGTCGAGGCCGGCGAGCGCTTTCGCCGCGACGTCGAGCAGGCGCAGATCCTCCAGCGCGTCACCGCCAATTGGGAGGCCTCCATCGCCTCGTCGCGGCGCGGCTCCGACGCCGGGGTCGCCGTGACGGAAATCGCCATCGACGCGCGCAAGCGCCTCGCCCGCGCCTATGAGGCCGTGGGGCCGGACCTCGCCGGTCTGCTGACCGACGTGTGCGGCTATCTCAAGGGGCTGGAGATCGTGGAAAGCGAACGCGGCTGGCCCGCGCGCTCCGGCAAGGTGGTGCTGAAGATCGCGCTGGACCGGCTGGCGCGGCATTACGGCGTCGCCAGCGAAGCGACGGGGCCGGCGCGGGCGAAGGGAGTGCTGCACTGGGGCGCGGAGGACTATCGGCCGAGGATTTAGAGGGTCCACTCCCGCAGTCCTCGTCCGTCGAGACGCCGCCTTCGGCGGTTCCTCAGGATGAGGACTGCTCTCCGCACCGACGACCCTCATCCTGAGGAGCGAGCGCAGCTCGCGTCTCGAAGGATGCAGATGCAGACAGGGCAATTCACGCCGCCAGCGCGTCCTTGGCCTCTCTCTTGATCCGCTCCACCATCGAACGCAGCCCGTTGGCGCGCTGGGGCGTCAGATGCGCGGCGAGGCCGAGCTGCTCGAAGAGCGGCGCCGCGTCGGTCTCCACGATCTCCTGCGCCGGCCGGCCCGAATAGAGCGCCAGCACCAGCGCCACGAGCCCGCGCACGATATGGGCGTCGCTGTCGCCGCGGAAGGTGAGCGTGGGCGCGCCCGCGGCGTCCCGCCCCCGCGTCGTCTCCAGCCACACCTGACTGGCGCAGCCGCGCACCTTGTTCTCGTCCGAATAGGCGTCCTTCGGCAGCGGCTCCAGCGTGCGGCCGAGCTCGATCAGATAGCGGTAGCGATCCTCCCACTCGTCCAGAAGCTCGAAATTGCCGATGATGTCGTCGATGGCCATTTCTCTCGTCCGCGTGTCCTGTTGGCTTTCTCGATACTTAGCTCATAGCCGCGTCGACTTCAGGCTTTTTTGAAGCAGCGGCGCTTCCAGTCAGCGGGACATTAGCCTAGCTTCGTCGCTCGAATCCAATCATTCGGTCCAACAGAGCTTCCAACAGAAATGGCATCAGGAGACGAGATTTTCGTTCGCACCGTTTCGGCGGCAGGGGTCGTGGATTCCCATGGGCACGCTTGGAACTATCACAGTCGAAGTGATCATCATTCCAAAACTGAATGTTGGGGAATCGTCTTCGATCTGCTTCGCGCCTCCAGAACATTTCGCAGACAGGTTTTTGAACAGCGGGTCGCCTTCGGCATCAATCACGAGATGCGCGACTTTCGAAACGACCGAAAGAAGAACCTCGATCTCGTCATTTGTCAGCCAGCAGGCGGTCCCGCTTCAGCCGGGCGCACGCTACAGAGTCTCGCTGTCCGCTATAGCCTGGCACTGTCGGAGAGTGAACGAGAGGAATTGGCGGTTTTGCCCGAACTTCGAGAAATGCCGGTTGGCAACGTGCTGATTGCGCTGGAGGCCAAAGCTTGCATGACCGCGCACCAGAAGGCTCTTCCGCGTCTTTATGACGAGCTGAATTCGAGTCACCTGACAGTTCATGGCGCTCATGATCTCGCGATTGCAGCGGGATTTGTTGCAATCAATGCAGCGCCCCGTTTTCTAAGTCCGAGCCGGAACACGCCGTTTGATCCGAACCGGCCTGTTTGGAACAACCACGACCAGCCCAAGTCCGTGGCCATCACGGTCGACAAAGTCAAACAATTGCCGCGTAGATCCAAACCCGGCGCCGAAGGCTACGACGCGCTCGCAATCACAGTTTTGGACTGCGCCAATGATGGTTCGATGGTCTCATTGCGCAACGACCAACCAGCGCCACAGCCCAGAGACACCTATCATTACTCATCAATGATCGACCGCCTCCAAGGACTCTATGAAACCCGCTTCGCCCAACTCTGAAGGCGCCGACTCAAAGCATTCTCGTTGGTGGTCTCGCATTGCCAGACGATCGCGACAACGAATCCGAGCCTGCGCAACTCACGCGCCTTTCTGGCGTCGCGCGCACGGTTGTCTGCGAATTTTCTCTCCCAGAATTCCCGATTGCGCTTTGGCGGTTTTGCGAGACGGCAATTCTTGTGGCCGTGCCAGAAACAGCCATTTACAAAAATTGCCCAGCGCTTCGCTTTGTTCGCGAGATCGGGGGAACCGGGTAGAGTTGTTACGTTGAGGCGATAATGCAGCCCGATTTCGCGGCACAGCGCCGCGACGGTGACCTCGGCTGGCGTCCCCCGGCGCCGCACTCGCTGCATCAACGCGCTACGTTCACTGTCGGTCGGCAACTGCGGTCTCGACACGACTACTCCGCCGCAACTCTGAAGGCGGGCGTCCCTGTCGGCTCCAGCGCACGCATGACATCGAGATGCGCCCGAATGGCATCGAGAAATCCGGGAACGAATCGCAAACTTGAAGCCTCGGCCCGCGAGAGAAAGCCTGCCGTGGCGCGCGCCGACAAGGGAACCCCGTCGTATTTCAGAAAGCGATGAAGCGGATCGCGCCTCGCCCATTGCGGAAAAGGCCCAATATCAACGATTTTGCGCGCCCCGCCATCAAAGCGCGCCGCTTTGGGAAATGAACCGCTCGGCAGAAGCCAGTCAGAATCTCGCGCCTTGTCGTAGAGCCCCGGCTCGAGAAGCCGACGGCCGAGCCAAGCCGCGACCGGTGTGGTGATGGCGTTTCCTACGAGCGACCATCGCTGTCGCTCAGGCGCGGCGGCAGTCCAGTCCACAGGGAAACCTTGCAAACGCTCTGCATCCCTTACGTCCGGCTTGATGACGGCGCCGTTGGGCATAAGAATCGCGGGAGGCGATGGAATGCCGACCGTCGATCCGTTTTTCAAAGTGGGAATTGCGTTCGGCGCCCATCCGAGCCCCCTCGTCCCCTCGGTCCAGTAGAAGCCATGAGCACGAGTGTTGAGCTGGGTCGGGCGCTGCCGTGGCGAAACGTCATCGGTCAACAGGACGCTTTCAGGATCAACCTCCCCTGCGCTCGCGACGAAAAACACGCGAACGCGCCGCTGCGGCAGGAATCCAAGCGAGTTGATTGTTCTGTATGCCCAGCGGTAGCCGCGCTCTTCGAAAGCGCGCGTCAACCGGTCCATCGCCGCGCCCTTGTCCAGCGCAAGCATGAAGGAGACGTTCTCCAGAATGACAAGGGACACTCGCCGTCTGTCGAGGAGGCGAAACACATTGTCGACGAGCCCCGAGCGACGCCCGCCGATTCCGGCTGTCATCCCCGCCTGCGAAAGATCTTGGCAGGGGAATCCGGCGGTTAAGAGGTCAACGTCGTCGGGCAGGGTCGTCAGTTCCCTCACATCCTGCGCGTTCGGAACGTCAGGAAAACGGGAGGCGAGCACGCGGATCGCCGGCTCCCAGACTTCGCAGGTCATGATGGTGCTGTGGCCGGCTTCCTGCAGGCCATGTTCCAAGCCGCCGATACCGGCAAAGAGCGCCGCGATTCGCATCAACAAACCTCGTTATCGATAAGTTATGATACCTCAATTCTATACCGAACAAAACTGGAACTTTGGCGATGAGCCGATCTTCCCAAGTCAGCGCCCAGGTCTTAAGTTCAGCGGGATTTCAACGCGGCGGTCCGCGTCGGCGGACGACTGCTTCATGGAGATGCATATGAGCCTCGTGTCCCGCTGGCGCGTCCTCGCCGTCGCGATTGTCGCCGCCCTGTCGCTGTCGGGCTGCGGCTACAACACAATTCCGACGCTCGAGGAAAACGCCAAGGCCAAATGGTCGGACGTGCAATCGCAGTACCAGCGCCGCGCCGACCTCATCCCCAATCTCGTCGCCACAGTGCAGGGCTACGCCAAGCAGGAGAAGGACGTGCTGACCTCCGTTGTCGAGGCGCGCGCCAAGGCGACCTCGGTGAAAGTCGACGCCTCGACCATCACCGACCCCGAAAAGATGAAGCAGTTCCAGGAGGCGCAGGCGCAGCTCACCGGCGCGCTGGGCCGGCTGATGATGGTCACCGAGGCCTATCCCGACCTAAAGTCGAACCAGAACTTCCTCGCCTTGCAATCCCAGCTCGAGGGCACGGAAAACCGTATCAACGTCTCGCGGCGCGACTACATCGAGGCGGTGCGCGAGTTCAACACCTCGCTGCGCACCTTCCCCACGCTGCTTTGGGCCAAGACCTTCTTCTCGGGGACGAAGCCCATGGCCGAATTCACCGCGAGCGAAGCGGCCCAGCAGGCGCCGCAGGTGAAATTCTAGGGTGGCGCCCGAACGCTCGCCCGAAGACCTCTCCGCGCTCTGCGCGAAGAGAGACGCCATGTGGGCGCATATGCGGCAGGAGGCGGAGGATGCGCTCCGCCTCGATCCGGCGCTGGCGCCGCTCTTTGTCGGCGAACTGCTCAACCGCCACAGTCTCGAGGAGGCGGTCATTCACCGCGTGAGCGGGCGGCTCGGCGCGACCGCGATCGACGCAGCCTCGATCGCTGACGCCTTCCTCGCCGCGCTCGAAAGCGAACCGGAGATCGGCGAGGCCTTTCGTCTCGACGCCGCCGCCTATGTCGAGCGAGACCCCGCCTGCCGGCGGCTCATCGAACCCCTGCTCTACTTCAAGGGCTATCACGCGGTGCAGGCCTCGCGCCTCGCCCACGCCCTCTGGCGCGCGGGCAAGCGCGATTTCGCCTTCTACATCCAGAGCCGCGCCTCCGACGCGCTGTCAGCCGACATTCATCCGGCCGCGCGCTTCGGCAAGGGCATCTTTCTTGATCACGCCACGGGCTTCGTCGTCGGCGAGACGGCGGTGGTGGAGGACGAGGTGTCGATCCTGCACGGCGTGACGCTGGGGGGCACCGGCAAGGTCGCCGGCGACCGGCATCCGAAAGTGCGGCGCGGCGTGATGATCGGCGCGGGCACGAAGATTCTCGGCAATATCGAGATCGGCGCCTATGCGCGCATCGCCGCGGGCTCAGTGGTGCTGCACGCCGTGCCGCCGCATTCGGTCGTCGCCGGCGTGCCGGCGAAGGTCGTCGGCGTCGAGCCGAAGTCGGAGCCGGCGCGGGATATGGATCAGATCCTGCGCGGGCTGGCGTATGACTCGTTCGATTATGTGATTTAGCGCCCCGTAAACTTCGGCGTCCGCTTCTCGAGAAAAGCCGCGCGCCCTTCCATGTAATCAGCGCTGTCGAAACATTGCGCGGCCAGCGCCTCGCACTCTTCCGGCGTCGGCGCGTTCGGCAATTGCGCGGCGGCGCGGATGGCGGCCTTGGCGGCGCGCAGGGTGAGCGGGGCGTTGGCCGCGATGGTCGCGGCGAGATCGTCGACGCCGCCCTCGAAGGTTTCCTGCTCCAGAAGACGCGACAGGAAGCCGATGTCCAGCGCCTCCTTGGCGGTCAGGCGGCGCGCGGTGAAGAACATCTCCATCGCCCGCTGCGCGCCCACCGCCGCCACGACATAGCGCATCGCGGAGGGTGGATAGCCGACGCCGAGCCGGCCGGCGGGCACGCCGAAGACCGTCCCCTCCCGCGCGACGCGCAGATCGCAGACGGCGGCGATGCCGATGCCGCCGCCCATGCAGAAGCCCGAGATGGCGGCGACTGTCGGCTTGGCGCAGCGCGAAATCGCGTGGAAGGCGTCGACATTGGCCTCCTCATAGGCGCGGCCGCCCGCGCTTGTCGCGCGCACGGTGGAGAACTCGGAAATATCGGCGCCCGAACAGAAGGGCAGCCCGCTCGCCCCGCTGATGACGACGACGCGCACGTCCGGTTCGGCGTCGATGGCCGCCATGAGCGGCGGCAGGGCGCGCCACATGTCGAGATCGAAAGCGTTGCGCTTTGCGCCATTGTCGATGAGGAGACGCGCGACGCCATGCGCGAGGTCGATGCGGAGCTTGGGGGTCGATGAGGTGATGGTCATGTTTGCTTCGTAGCAAGAATCCGGCGGCGCCGCCTAGCGCGAACTTGGGCTTTTTGGGGGGTGGCCGCGACGACGGGTCACAGGCCCGCGAGACCTTCGCGACCTCTTGCCACAGCGTCGGAGCATGTTCGCAGAGCGTAATCTTCCAGGATCGCTCGAACAGAAAAGCCACGCATTGGAGACGCCATGTCTGTCGCTTCGCAGTCAGCCGCTGCAGACCGCCTCGCTTCGCCCGGAGCGCTCCGCATGGTTCTGGCCTTTGCGGTCTTTCTGCACCACACGACCAATTACAATCTCGGCATGTCGGCGGTGCTGATCTTCTTCGTGCTGAGCGGCTACTGGGTCGCGACCATGTGGGAGCAGACCTATTCGAAGACCGCCGCTTCCTACGTCACCTTCGTCGTTTCGCGCGTCTGGCGCATCGTGCCCGTCTTCGCGCTGTGCTCCGCCATCGCCTGGGCGCTGCTGTTCTGGCGCGGCGCGGCTCCGGAGGATGCGGGCGGGCTGGGCCGGCAGCTCTTCTCCGGCGTGATGATCCTTGGCTACAACTCCCTGCCCTTCCAGGCCAATCTTCCCGGCTGGTCGCTCGATATGGAGATGCAGTTTTATCTAATCGCGCCGCTGTTCATCTTCCTCGTGTCGAAGAACGTCTATGTGCTGCTCGGATGCGTGCTGATCTCCATTCTTTCTCGGGCGCTCGGCGGGGCGGCGACGGTTGCGCCTTTCCTGCTCTTCTTCGGGCTCGGCGTCGCGTCGTCGAGCCACAAGCTCGCGCCGAGCCGTAGCCTCGCCTATGGCTCGCTCTTTGCGACGCTGGGCGTGCTCTTCCTTTGCGGATTGATCCTCGTCAAGGATTTCGCCCTGGGCGAAACGCAAGGCCCGCTCCTTGCCTTCAGCAGCAAGACGAACCTCCTCATCGCCGTGCTGATGACGCCCTTCGCGCTTTATACGACGCGCCAGAAGAGCGGCTCGACCGACCGCATGTTCGGCGATCTGTCTTATATATTCTACCTCCTGCACTGGTCGGTGATCGGGGCCATCGGCACGGGCGAGGGCTCCTACGCCGAACGGCTCCTCCTGTGCTCGGAAGCCGTGGTGATCATCTTCGCCGCCTCCTGGCTGATCTGGCGCGTGTTCGACCGGCCGATCGGGAAGCTGCGCTCCGCCTGGGTGGCGAGCCGGCGCATCGCGGTCGCGCCAGCGGGGCTGGCGGCCGCCGCCTGAGGCGGACCGCCGCTCGTCATGGCCGCAGGGCGCCTTTGCTGGTAAGGAGACGCCCAGGCTTCGTCGCTGTGACCTGGCCGCCGAGGCAGCCGGGCCGTCGCTTTGATTTCGCAAGGGTTCGCAATCCTTCTCCCGCATCTGCGGCGGGCCTTCTTCGTGCTCTTCGTCACGACCGGGCTGACGCTGCTCACGGTGAAGCGGACTGACGGTCCCTCGGTTTTCTGCTCGCAGGTCAACAGCGGCCCGGATGACTATCGCGTCCTCGTGGTCGGCGAATCCTGGGCCTCCGACGGCAAGCTTTTCCCGGAGCTGCCGAACGCCGTCTCGCACCGGCTCGGCGGGCGCGGCGTCCACGCCTGCAGCGTCGGCTTCAACGGACGCAATTCGAGACTGCTGCATGCCGAACTCGTGAACGACTACCCCAGCTACAAGCTCTACAAGCTTTTCGGCGGCAAGACGCCCGACAAGGTCATCCTCATGACCGGCGTCAACGACGCCATCCAGCACGTCGGCGCCCCGGCCTATGTGGAATACACCAAGAAGCTCGTCGAGTTTTTTTCGGACGCGGGGGATGTCGAGGTCATCGCCATTCCGCGCGTAAACGAGCGCTGGTTCAAGCCGCCCAATCTCTTCAGCCGCATGAAGCGCAACATCCTGCGCTGCTACCACGACGGCTGCGATTTCCAGGTGAACGACGTCTATCGCATCGCGCTGTGGCGCGACCATCCCGAGGTGCGCGTCATCGAGTTCGACAATTTTATCGACGCATTCGAGGGCCATGAGGAATGTTTCAAACTGGACGGCGTCCATCTGACGGACGAGCATCTGCACAAATACGGCGCCTTCATCGGCGGGGCGATGACGCTCCCGCGCAAGGAAAATCCACACAGGTGAAGACGGCTGCTATAAGCGCCGCATGGACCTCCTTCCCCGACTTCTCCATCGCGACGGGCTGATGCTCGTCATCGACAAGCCCGCCGGCGTGCCTGTCCATCGCGGCCCCAAGGGCGGACCCAGCCTGGAAGACGCCTTCGACCAACTGCGCTTCGGCCTGCCGCGGGCGCCGGCGCTGGCGCATCGGCTGGACAAGGACACTTCGGGCTGCCTCGTGCTCGGACGCCATCGCAAGGCGCTGGAGCGCCTCGGCAAGCTGTTCAAATCCGGGCGCGTCTCCAAGACCTATTGGGCCGTGGTCGAAGGCGCGCCGGAGGGCGAGGCGGGCGAGATCGACCTCGCGCTCGGACGGCTCGACGCCACACGCGGCTGGTGGATGCAGCCGGACCCGATGGGCCTGCCCTCCCGCACCGGCTGGCGCGTGCTCGGCCGTTCGCCCGACGCCGCGCTGGCCTTCATCGAGTTCACGCCGCACACCGGCCGCACCCACCAGATTCGCGTCCATGCCCAGGCGATGGGCTGGCCGATCCTCGGCGACCCCATTTATGGCTACGGGAAACGCGAAGGGGCGCCGCCCTTGCATCTCCATGCGCGCGCGATCGTGATCCCGATGCAGGACAGCAAGGAGCCGGTGCGGGCCGAGGCGCCGGCGCCGAAACATATGAGCGAGGCCCTTGCCGTTTGCGGCGCGGCGCCCGATTTGCCAAATCTGGCGGAAACGATCACCATAGCAGAGTCAATCTAGGGAGAAGCTTCGTGGCGCAGAGATTCGCGCCCCTTCTGGACGCGCCTGAGCGTTCGTCGGCGGCGAGCGGCGGGCCTTTCGCGCTCGATCGCGCCTTGCTCGACGACCTCGCCGATATGGCGCTGAAAACCGCAAAGAGCGCTGGAGCCAGCTACGCCGACATTCGCCTTGGCGAAACGACAAGAGAATATTCCTACGCCAAGGACCAGCGGCTGGAGCATTTCGACGAGCGCTCCTCGCGCGGCTTCGGCCTGCGCGTGCTGCTGGGCGGCTCCTGGGGTTTCTATGGCGCCCGTCGCCTCGACGCCGCAAGCGTGCGCGAGGGCGTTGCGCGCGCATTGGAGAACGCCCGCGCCGTGCAGCCGATCCAGGGCCGCCCGATCGCGCTCGAGGAGCTTCCCGCGCATCAGGCGGAATGGATCATGCCCATGGGCGAGGATCCCTTCGCAGTTTCCACCGGCGCGAAGGCTGACCTCCTCCTCGCCATCTGCGCCGCCGCCCGCGACAATGGCGCCGACTTCTGCTCGGCGTCTCTCTCTCTTGCGCGCGAGGAGCGGCTCTTCGCCAACAGCTTCGGCGCGCGCATTCTGCAGACGCGCACGCGCGTGCATCCTTCTTTCACCGCGACGGCCATCGACCGCGCCGCCGGGCGCATGGCCTCGCGCGACAGCCTAACCCCTGCGCGCGGCGCGGGCTGGGAATATGTGACGGGCGCCGGACTTCTCGAAGAAGCTGCGCTCGCCGGACGGCAGGCGCGCGAGAAAATCGCCGCGAAGCCGGTGGTCTCGGGCGAGACCGACGTCATCATCGATCCCACCAATCTCTGGCTCACGATCCACGAGACCGTCGGCCACTCGACCGAACTCGACCGCGTTCTGGGCTGGGAAGCGAATTTCGCCGGCACCAGCTTCGTCAAACCGTCCATGCTCGACAATCTGCGCTTCGGTTCCGAATTGATGACCATCATCGCCGACCGCTCGCAGCCCGGCGCGCTCTCGACCATCGGCTATGACGATGACGGCGCGCCCGCCGACTCCGCCGAATTCAGGATCATCGACAAGGGCGTGTTCCGGAACTTCCAGATGGCGCTGGGACAGGCGCATTATATTGGCCTGTCGTCCTCCAATGGCTGCGCCTATGCGGACAGCCCGACATCCTTCCCCATCCAGCGCATGCCCAACATCTCGCTCGCGCCCAATCCGGAAAAATGCTCGCTCGACGAGCTCGTCGGCGGGATCGAGTACGGGATTTACGTTGTCGGCGCGGGGAGCTGGAGCATCGACCAGCAGCGCGACAATTTCCAGTTCGGCGGCCAGCTCTTCTACGAAATCAAGAATGGCAAGCTCGGCGACATGCTGCGCGACGGCGCCTATCAGGGCCGCACGATTCCCTTCTGGAATTCGCTCGACGGACTCGGCGACGCGAGCACATATCACCTCGACGGCACCTTCACCTGCGGCAAGGCGGAGCCCGTGCAGGTCGCGCCCGTCTCGCATGGCAGCCCGCCCGCGCGCTTTCGCAATGTGCGGGTGCTGAACACGAGCGGCGGCGCATAAACGGATGTTCCTGTCTTCAGACGACGCCAAAGCCATCGCCGGGAATATCATCGCCAAATCCGCAGCGGACGCCTGCGTCGTGAAGATCGACGGCGGCGAAGACTACAGCCTGCGCTTTGCGCGCGGCGGCGCGACAACCAACATCGCCACCTCCGAAGCGAGCGTGCGCATCTCATCACATATCGGAGGGCGCATCGGCTCGGCGACGACGGGCAGCCTCGACGCCGAGGCGCTGGACGCGGCGCGCGCGCGCTCGGAAGACATCGCCCGCATGCTGCCGGTCGATCCGGATTATGTCGCGCCGCTGGGGCCGCAGGACTACGACGCCTCCGCGCGCTACGACGACAATGCGGAATCGCTCAAGCTCGACGCGCTCGCGGCGCAGGCGGCGCGCGTCATCGAGGAAGGCGCGCGCCGGAACGTCGACACATTCGGCTGCGCCTCGAGCGCGCGGCGCTTCGAATGTCTTTCGACCAGCAACGGCCTTTTCGCCTATGAACGGCGCAGCGAGATCGACCTCTCGGCGACAGCGCGCAACAAGGCGGACACATGGTCTGGCTGGGCGGGGGCGCATGAATTCTTCGGCGCGCGTCTCGACGCGGAAGCGATCGCGAGACGCGCCTGCGAAAAGGCCGCTCACGACGTCGCGCCCGTCGATCTCGAGCCCGGCGATTACGCGGTGATCCTTGAACCCGCGGCCGTGGCGGAACTCGCCTTCTGGGTAATGAGCGCGATGGACGCGCGCGCGGCGGACGAAGGCCGCAGCTTTTACTCACGACCCGGCGGCGGCGCGCTCGTCGGGGAAAAGCTTTTCGACGAGAAGTTCACGATCCGCATCGACCCCGCCGATCCGCTGGCGCCGGAGGGCGGCGTCGGCTGGGAGGGCGTGCCGCATCGCGCGCGCGCCTTCATCGACAAGGGCGTCGTCACCTCGCTCTACCGCTCGCGAAGCTGGGCGCAGAAGACCGAAGCCGAGCCCATCCCCTTCGCGCGCAACTTCATCGTGGAGGGCGGAGACGCGTCTCTCGACGACATGATCCGCTCCGTGAAGCGCGGCGTGCTCGTCACGCGCATCTGGTATGAGAATATCGTGGAGCCCAAGAGCCTGCTGCTCACCGGCCTCACGCGCGACGGCAATTTCCTCATCGAAAACGGCCGCGTGACGGCGCCCGTTCGCAACATGCGCTTCAATCAGCGTCTCGGCGAGCTCTTCGGCCGCATCGTCGCCCTCGGCAAGACCGAGCGCACATGGCGGGCGGCGGGCGGCGGCGGCGCCCCTGCGGCGCCGCCCATGCTGGCGGAGAAGTTCCACTTCTCGTCCAAATCCAGCGGCATCTAAGCCAGGAATTCGTGTATGCTGCGCGTTGCAACGGAGCGCGCGGCGCATGTCGGTTCGGCTGATTATCGCTTTCTTCACCATGCTGCTTTCCTTGCCCGCCCTCGCGCTGGACAAGGTGACATTCGCGACCAACTGGCGCGCGCAGGCCGAGCATGGCGGATTTTATCAGGCCGTCGTAGACGGCACTTATGCACGCTACGGACTCGACGTCACGATCCAGCAGGGCGGCCCGCAGATCAACGCCCGGCTGCTGCTCGCGGCGGGCCGCGTCGATTTCGCAATGGGCGCGAACACGATCCAGATGTTCGAATCCGTGCAGCAGAACGTTCCGCTCGTCACCGTCGCGAGCATGTTCCAGATCGAACCCGCCATCTTCATGTCCCATCCCGGCGAAGGGTTCGACAAGTTCGAAGCTCTGACAAAAGCATCCGTCTTCATCGCCAGCGATTTTCGCGCCTCGGTGTGGCAATGGCTGAAGCAGGCGTACGGCTTCAAGGATGAGAACGCCAGGCCCTACGGCTTCAACGCAGCGCCATTCCTTGCCGATAAAAAATCGGTCCAGCAAGGCATATTGACGTCCGAGCCTTACGCCATCGAGAAGAAGGCGGGCTTCGCGCCGAACGTCTTCCTGCTCGCGGACTATGGCTACGACAGCTATTCGACGACGATCGAGACGCGCGCGGATACGATCGAGAAGAAGCCCGATCTCGTGCAGCGCTTCGTCGACGCCTCGATCATCGGCTGGCGCAACTACATCTATGGCGACAACGCCGCCGCCAATGCGGCCATCAAGCGGGAAAATCCCGAGATGACCGATGGACAAATCGCATTTTCGATCTCGAAAATGAAGGAACGCGGCATCGTCGATTCCGGCGACTCGCTCACGCTCGGAATTGGCGCGATGACCGATGCGCGCATGAAAAGCTTCTTCGACAAGATGGCGAAGGCAGGCGCGGTTCCTGCCGACCTCGATTACAAAAAAGGTTACACGCTGCGCTTCATCGGAAGGAAGGTCGGAATGGAGCTACGTCGGTGACAGTCGTCATTGCGAGCGCAGCGAAGCATTCCAGCGCAGCGGGCCTGCTCCTCGATTGCTTCGGCGCGGCACGCCTCGCAAGGACGCGAAAGGCGACGCATGACTGACGCGCTCCTCTCCCTCCACGCCGTTTCCAAGACCTTCCCCAATGGCGTCACCGCGCTGTCGGGGCTGAACCTCGAGGTGCGCGCAGGCGAGACGCTGACGCTGCTCGGCTCCTCGGGCTGCGGCAAGTCAACGGTCCTGCGGCTTATCGCGGGACTCTCCACGCCGACCGTCGGCGCGATCACATGGGCCGATCCGCGCGCGCGCAACAACATCGGCGTCGTGTTTCAGGAGCCGACGCTGCTGCCCTGGGCGAGCGTCGCCGACAACGTCTATCTGCCGCTGCGGCTCACGGGCTTGACCCGAGACGGCGCGCAAGCTCGGGTGCTGGAGGCGCTCTCGCGCGTCGGCCTGATGGAGTTTGCGACAGCGTTGCCGCGCGAACTCTCCGGCGGCATGAAGATGCGCTGCGCCATCGCCCGCGCGCTCGTCACGGAGCCCTCTCTCATCCTCATGGACGAGCCCTTCGCCGCGCTCGACGAACCGACGCGCTTCAAGCTCAACGACGATCTCGTGGCGTTGAAGAACGACCTTCGCGCCACGATCGTTTTCGTCACGCATTCGGTTTTCGAGAGCGCTTTTCTGTCAACGCGCATTCTCGTGATGTCGAAGCCGCGCGGCAGGATCGTGGATGAAATCGAGATCGATCCCGACGTAAGGCGGGACGCCGATTTCCGTACGAGCCAGCGCTTCTCCGACATCTGCCGCCGCGCATCGCAGGCGCTGAGGCTGGCGACGGGAGAACCGGCGGCGCGGGAGTTTGCGTGACGAAACTTCGCGACATCGCTGTCCCCCTCGTCGCCTTCGCGGCCGCGCTCGGCGCATGGGAAGCGATCATCGCGTGGAAAGCCATTCCGCCCTACATCCTCCCCGCGCCTTCCGCTATTTTTGCAAAGCTCGTCGAGGATCGCGACCTGCTCTTCTCGTCGCTTCTCGTCACGCTCGGCGTGACGCTGAAGGCGCTTGTCATCGCCACGATAAGCGGCGTCGCCCTCGCTTTGCTGCTGGCGCAATCGAAATGGCTGGAGCGCGCGCTGCTCCCCTTCGCCATCATTCTGCAGGTGACGCCGATCATCGCCATCGCGCCACTGCTGCTCGTCTATATGCAGCCGGAAAATGCGGTGCTGGTCTGCGCCTTTCTCGTCGCCTTCTTCCCGATCCTGTCGAACACCGCGCTCGGCCTCGCCTCGGTCGATCACGCCTTGCGCGATCTTTTCGATCTCTATCGCGCCTCGGCCTGGCAGAAGCTGATCTATCTGCGCCTGCCGGCGGCGCTGCCGCAGTTTCTCGCAGGGCTGCGCATCGGCGGCGGCCTGTCGCTCATCGGCGCCATCGTCGCGGAGCTGGCGGCGGGCGCCTCGGGACAGGGAACCGGCCTCGCCTATCGCATCGTGGAGGCTGGCTTTCGCCTCGACATTCCGCGCATGTTCGCGGCGCTCGCGCTGATTTCGCTCACGGGGCTGGCGATCTACGGCGCGCTGGCCGCGCTGTCGCATTATCTGCTGCGCGGCTGGCACGAGAGCGCGCGGGAGCGGGGGGAGTGACGCCGAAGCTTGACAGCAGGGCGCGCCGACCATAGTTTTTTTCGAAGAGAAGCGAGATGGGAGATGTAAAAATGAGTATCAAGCTCTCATTATTCGCTGGTCTTGCATTGTTGCTTTCATCGTCAACAGCCACTGTTGCTCAATATTATTATCACCACGATTATCACGACGACTATCACCATCCGCCTCCAGCGCATTACTATCCAGCTCATCCGCGGATGCCGCATCCGGGAATGTACTGGCATCCGAGGCATTGGTGGCATGGGCAATGGTGGCCGTCAGGCTGGCACGATGGCCACTGGTACCACGATCACTATTATTGATTGATGCTCGGAGAGGATCGGACAGTTCGCGGCCCTGTCGCTTTATCTGCTGCGCGACGGGTATCAGAGCGCACGCGAGCCAAGGGAGCAGGCCTCACCCCAAGCCTCCCCCGCTTGCGGTGAAGAACCTGGAGTGGGCCAGAGCGCAGCCTTACTGCCCCGCGTCGCCGCCCACTTCATCGAGATGATAAACATCATCCCGGAAATGAACGATGCCGTCCGCAGAGGCCCAGCCGGTCATATAGACCCACACCACCGGCACGATGCGCGAGAGCTTCACCTCCTCGCGCTCGCCGCTGGCGATCTTGGCGTTGATCTCTTCCTTGGAAAGCTGCGGGCCGCTTGCGCCGTCGAGAATCCAGGCCGCGAGATCGACGACGCCCTGAACGCGCACGCAGCCATGCGAGAGAAAGCGATAATCATTGGCGAACAAATTCCGCGACGGCGTGTCGTGCATATAGACCGAATGCGGGTTCGGCATGGAGATGCGGATCGAGCCCAGAGAATTGCCCGCGCCTGAATCCTGCCGCAGCGTGTAGTTCACCGCGCGTTCGCTCGACCAGTCGACGGAGCGCGGATTGATCTCCTCGCCCTTGTTGTTGAGCACGCGAATGCGCTGGCGGGTCAGATAGCTCGGGTCGCGCAACATGTGGGGCGCGATCTCGTTCTTGATGATCGAGGCCGGCACGGTCCATGTCGGATTGATGTTCACCGCGACGACCTTCGCCTGCACTTCCGGCGAATGATGCTCGGGATCGCCGACGATGGCGGCGTAACGGCGCACGACGCGATCGTTCTCCACCGTGTCGACCGCCGTCGAGGGAATGTTCACGACGATGTAGCGGTCGCCGAAGGGGAAATCGAGGCCCGCGAGCCGCTGCGCCGAGGAGGCGAGTTGCCGGAAGCGCACCGTCGCCGGCACGTCCAGCGCCTTCAGCGTGGCGCCCGCGACGACTCCCGTCTGCTTCAGCCCCATGCGGAACTGGAAGCGCTTCACGGCGGCGGTAAGCTCGGGATCCCAGGTCGGCTTTGTCGTGTTCCCCAGCGTATCGTCTTCAGCGGCGAGGCGACGGCGCAGCGTCGCGACTGCTGGCCCCTTTGAGCCAGGCTTCAGGGGAACGCCCACGGTCGGCCAGCCGCCAAGATCGACGATGCGCGCATAGCGCTCCGAGGCGTTGGAGGTGGTGAAGAAGGTTTGCGGCTGCAGAACCGGCGTCGGGTCGTCGGAGAGCGCTGTCTCGCGCGGGGGCGCCGGCGGGCGAGGCTTCGGCTTGGGCTTTGGCGCGGCTTCGGCGGTCGGCGCGGGCGCCAAGGGGTCGGCGGGCGCGGCGGGGCCCGCTTGCGCAGGCGCCGCAGGGGCTGGGGCCGGCGCAGCGGGGGCCGGCGCTGCGGGAGCGGCGGGCCCAGCCGGGGCCTGCGGGAAGGCCGCCTCGGGGGCGACGCAGGCGACAGCCGCCGCGATGAGGAATATACCGGCGGTCGAAACCGGTCTTTTCAGCCGTGTCATATCTGTCTCTTCAGGCGACTCAGGGTCGCCCCTCTCATTCCCGGTTTTGAAGCCGCCCGCCCGCGCGGTCAAGCTGACCGTCGGGGGCCTTGCCTTTTGCCGCGCCGCCCCGCATACCCCGCGCCAACAACGCTCTTTCGAAAAAAGCAGGACGGTTATGGGCTTCAAATGCGGCATTGTCGGTCTGCCGAACGTCGGCAAATCGACCCTTTTCAACGCGCTCACGCAGACCGCGGCGGCGCAGGCCGCAAATTACCCCTTCTGCACCATCGAGCCCAATGTCGGCGCGGTGGCCGTGCCCGATCCGCGCCTCGACGAGCTGGCGAAGATCGCGGGCTCCAGGCAGATCATCCCGACGCAGCTCACCTTTGTCGACATCGCCGGCCTGGTGCGCGGCGCCTCCAAGGGCGAGGGACTCGGCAACCAGTTCCTCGCCAACATCCGCGAATGCGACGCCATCGCCCATGTCGTGCGCTGCTTCGAAGACGGCGACGTGACGCATGTGGAAGGCGGCGTCGATCCTGTGCGCGACATTGAGACGATCGAGACCGAGCTGATGCTCTCCGATCTCGATAGTCTTGAAAAGCGCGTCGTCGCGCTGGAGAAGAAGGCCAAGGGCGGCGACAAGGAGTCGAAGGAGCTTGTCGATCTCATGAACCGATGCCTCGTGCTACTGCGCGAGGGCAAGCCGGCGCGCATGGCGAAAGTGTCGGAAGACGAGCGCGTGACGTTCAACGGGCTTGGGCTGCTGTCGTCCAAGCCCGTTCTCTATGTCTGCAATGTCGAGGAAGAGTCGGCTTCGGAGGGCAACGGCAATTCCGCGAAAGTCGCCGTGCGCGCGAAGGAAGAAGGCGCCGCGGCCGTCGTCGTCTCCGCGAAGATCGAGAGCGAAATCGCGGTGATGCCGGCCGAGGAGCAGAAGGATTATCTGGAAGCCGTAGGGCTCTCGGAGCCCGGCCTCAACCGCGTGATCCGCGCAGGCTACGACCTGCTGCATCTCATCACCTATTTCACCGTCGGCCCGAAAGAGGCGCGCGCCTGGACGATCGAGAAGGGCACGAAAGCCCCGGCGGCGGCGGGCGTGATCCATACGGATTTCGAAAAGGGCTTCATTCGCGCAGAGACGATCGCCTATGACGATTACGTGGCGAACAAGGGCGAAGCCGGCGCGCGCGACGCCGGACGGCTGAGGCTGGAAGGCAAGGAATATACGGTGGCCGACGGCGACGTGATGCATTTCAGGTTCAATACGTAGTCCCATCGCTCTTGGCTCTGGCGCGGTGGACAGCTTGCGGCTTCTTGCGGCCTCGCTTGCGTCTCTCGCCGCCGACGCCTATGCTGCGCTGCAATAGAACTCATCCTTATAGATCGGCAACGTCCGCCCGGCTCTCGCCCGGCGGGCAGGCTGAAGCAGCTGGCAATTTATCGAGCTTCGGTCCGAAAGGCGCGATTGATCCATCGATATGTCCGACTCGCATTCGGGTTCTGGCGCGGGCGTTCGCGTCGAAGCGCCTGGCTGCTCTCCATCGGCTTTCTTATCTGCCTGATCGCCAACACGCTCGTCGCGCTTGCGGTGAACCGGTGGAGCAAGAGCTTTTTCGACGCGCTGCAGGTGCGCGATCCCGCCGTCATCATTCAATGCATCATCCAGCTCGCTATCCTCGGCGCAGTGACCGCCGTCGCCGCCATCGCGACGCTGCAGTGCCGGATGCGTCTTCAGGTCGGCTGGCGGCTGTGGCTGACGTCTTCTCTTGTCGAGCGCTGGCTGCAGAAGGGCCCGAGCCGCGAACGCGCCATTTCCCATTCCATCGATAATCCGGAGGCGCGCATAGCCGAGGACGGACGACTGTCGGTTGACCTCTTCGTCGATCTCGCCGGCGGGATCATCAACATCTTCCTCGTCTCGACATCGTTCATCTTCGTCCTCTGGCAGGTTGGCGGCGCCTTTCATGTTTTCGGCGTGGTCGTGCCGGGATTCCTCGTCCTCGCCGTGGTGCTTTACACGGGCATGACGTCGCTCGGCATGTGGATTCTCGGTCGCCCGCTCGTCGCAAGCGTTGAAGAAAAAGCCGCTGCGGAAGGCGATTTTCGTTATGCGCTGACGCAGGTGAGAGACGAACTCGAAAAATGCGACGCAAAGGGCTCCGGCAAGCGCGTCGATTTTCGCAGCCATCTGCAGAGACTCGCGCAATCATGGGCGCTCGTCATCCACGGCCAGACGAGAATTGTCTTTCTGACCAGCGCAAATAATCTTCTCGCCCCGGCGGTGCCGCTTGTTCTGGGCGCGCCGAAATATCTGGCTGGCGACATGAGCCTTGGCGACCTCATGCAGGCGGCGGCGGCTTTCCTGCAGGTCCAGCTCTCTTTGAACTGGCTCGCCGACAATGCGCTGAGCATCGCGAACTGGTCCGCTTCGGCCCGGCGCGTCGCAGTCCTCGATTTGGCGTTGGCGAACCGCGAAGCCGATGCGAAGGATGAGAGCATTGTGCCCTTTCCGAAAGTCGACGTTGCGATCGGAGCGGCGCAGTAGTCCGGTGACGATGGAACCTGGGACGGTTCCTTCAGCCTGCCTTGCTGGACATATTATCGATCCGCTTGGTCAGATCGTCGAGCTGGCGCTTCAGCTCGGCTACGTCGCCCTCCTTGCCGGGGGCTGCGCCCTCGTGTTCGTCCAGCGAAGGGCCGGTCGTGCCAGTCACGCCCTCGGTCGGCAGGCCGAAGGGGTTGAACATGGTCAGCGCCTGGCGGAAGACCAGCATGTTCTTGCGGGTCTGCTCCTCCATCGCCTGGAAGGCGGCGCGGGTCGGCTCCGCGAAGGGGCCGGTCGGCAGCGCGGAGGTGAACTGGTCGCGGAACTTCTGCTGTTCCTTCGTGAGCTTGTCGATGGAGAATTCCAGATAGCTCGGCACCAGCATCTGCATCGAGTCGCCGTAAAAGCGTATCAATTGTCGCAGGAAGGCGATCGGCAGCAGGCTCTGGCCGTCCTTGCCCTCCTGCTCAAAGATGATCTGGGTGAGAACCGGGCGGGTGATGTCCTCCCCGGATTTGGCGTCGCAAACGACGAAATCCTCACCCTTTTTGACCATGGAGGCGAGATCTTCCAGCGTGACGTAAGTGCTTGTGCCCGTGTCGTAAAGACGACGGTTGGCGTATTTCTTGATCACTGTCGGTTTCTTTTCCGTCGCCATACGCCTGATCCGTTCCCCACGCCTCGGACCGCCGCCCAAAAAAACGTCAAGCCCACCCTGTTGGACGATAAGCCGATTTTGGCGCCTGCGGCAATATTTTCCTCATCGATGGCTTTCACTTGGGCCCAAATCCGTGCAAAACGGGCCGCGGCTTGACGAACGCAAGCGCGAAATGCTGAACCAAATACGCCCCGGCCGGGCGCTCGGGGGCTTGAAGAGCCCGACCAATCTTAAAAAGGGAGACAGACATGACGACCGATATCGTGATCGTTTCCGCGGCGCGCACCGCCGTCGGATCGTTCAACGGAGCCTTCGCAACGGTTCCGGCCCACGAGCTCGGCGCCGCTGCTGTCAAGGCCGCCCTGGAGCGCGTCAATGTCGAGCCCGGTTCCGTGGATGAAGTGATCCTGGGCCAGGTGCTGACCGCCGCCCACGGCCAGAACCCCGCCCGCCAGGCCGCCATCAAGGCCGGCATTCCCGACAGCAAGACCGCCTTCGGCATCAATCAGGTCTGCGGCTCGGGCCTGCGCGCCGTGGCGCTCGCCGCCCAGCAGATCCAGGCTGGCGACGCCTCCATCGTGGTCGCCGGCGGCCAGGAGTCCATGTCGCTTTCGACGCACGCCTCGCAGTTGCGCACCGGCACCAAGATGGGCGACGTGAAGTTCGTCGACACCATGATCGTCGACGGCCTGACTGACGCCTTCAACAACTATCACATGGGCATCACCGCCGAGAACGTCGCCAAGCAGTGGCAGATCACCCGCGAACAGCAGGACGCCTTCGCCGTCGCCTCGCAGAACAAGGCCGAGGCCGCCCAGAAGGCCGGCAAGTTCAAGGACGAGATCGTCCCCTACGTCATCTCGACCAAAAAGGGCGACGTGACCGTCGACGCCGACGAATACATCAAGCACGGCGTGACGCTCGACGGCGTCACGAAGCTGCGCCCGGCCTTCATCAAGGACGGCACGGTGACGGCGGCGAACGCCTCCGGCATCAATGACGGCGGCGCGGCGCTGGTCGTCATGAGCGCGGCCGAGGCCGCCAAGCGCGGCTTGACGCCGCTCGCCCGCATCGCCTCCTGGGCGACGGCCGGCGTTGATCCGACCGTGATGGGCTCGGGCCCGATCCCGGCCTCGCGCAAGGCGCTGGAGAAGGCCGGCTGGAAGGTCGCCGACCTCGATCTCGTCGAGGCCAACGAAGCCTTCGCGGCGCAGGCCCTCGCGGTCAACAAGGACATGGGCTGGAATACGGACATCGTGAACGTGAACGGCGGCGCCATCGCCATCGGCCACCCCATCGGCGCCTCGGGCGCGCGCGTCCTCGTCACGCTGCTGCATGAAATGGGCCGCCGCAACGCCAGGAAGGGCCTCGCCACGCTCTGCATCGGCGGCGGCATGGGCATCGCGCTGACTGTGGAACGCTAAGAGTTCTCAACAAGAAACAAGAAAAGGAAGCTGCGCGCCGCGTGCGCGCAGCTTTGATTATTTTTCGAGAGGAAGAGAGGAGAGAAACGTGGCTAGAACAGCAGTTGTGACGGGCGGAACCCGCGGCATCGGCGAAGCGATTTCGAAGGCGCTCAAGGCCGCCGGCTACAATGTCGCGGCGACTTACGCCGGGAACGACGAAGCCGCCAATAAGTTCAAGGCCGAGACCGGCATTCCGGTTTTCAAGTTCGACGTATCGGACTATGACGCCTGCGCCGCCGGCGTCGCCGCCATCGAGAAGGAAGTCGGCCCGGTCGACATTCTCGTCAACAACGCCGGCATCACCAAGGACCGCCTGTTCCACAAGATGGAGCTGGCGCAGTGGCAGGCGGTGATCAACACCAACCTGAACTCGCTCTTCAACGTCACGCGCCCGGTCATCAACGGCATGCGCGACCGCGGTTTCGGTCGCATCATCGTCATCTCGTCGATCAATGGTCAGAAGGGCCAGGCCGGCCAGACGAACTACTCGGCCTCCAAGGCCGGCGACATCGGCTTCGTGAAGGCGCTGGCGCAGGAAAGCGCCTCGAAGGGCATCACCGTCAACGCCATCGCGCCGGGCTATATCGCCACGGAGATGGTGAAGGCCGTGCCGCAGGACGTGCTCGACAAGCACATCATTCCCTTCATCGCGGTCGGCCGCCTTGGCGAGCCGGAAGAGATCGCGCGCGCGGTTGTTTTCCTGGCCTCCGACGACGCAGGTTTCATGACCGGCTCGACGCTGACCATCAACGGCGGCCAGTATCTGACCTAGCATCTGCGCTCATCGCAGAGAAAATGGCCGGCCGCTGTGTCGGCCATTTTTTTGACCACGGCCCGCGCCTTTGCGAGACTGCGTCGCGGCGACGGCTTCTCTGCTTCCGGTTTTCTTTCGAGGACTTCGCGCATGTCCACGGCGTCGCGACCGCCAGACGCTACGAGTTTCCGCCCGATGAAACTCGGTTCGCGGCGGCGCCGATACGCTGCTCTGGCGGTGAACGCAGCTTTCTTTGCTTGTGTTGCATACTGGCTCTCGAAAAACGTGAGTTTCACGGATCTGCTGACGCAACTGCAGCGCATTCCCCCGCGCGCAATTCTTGTTGCGATGGCGATGAATTCGGTCGTCCTTGCGCTTTATGGCCTGCGTCTCGCAGCGATACTGCGCGCAAAGGCGATCCTGTGTTTTCTCATCACGACCATCGGATTCACGTTCAACAGCCTGTTCCCGTTCCGCATCGGCGAGGGCGTCAAGATTTATTTCGGCGGCGCATATTTCGGGCTACCGATAGGCGGCCTCGGGGCGGCGGTTCTGATGGAGAAGCTGTACGATCTGTCGGCGATCGTACTAATCCCTACATTAACAAAGCCTCACGCTGCGGCATACCTACATGAGGGGGCATGAAAGAAACTCGCGACGATTTCCGGTAATTTCTGTAGCCGATGCAGGGCGCTGTCGACGGTCAACTTCAACTCTTCCTTGGTTTTCGCCGTTGCTTTCGCAATTCGGGTTTTCAGGTGCGCCCACGCGAGTTCGTCAGGATTGAGTTCGGGCGCGTATGGAGGAAGGAAGAACAATTCGATTGCATCGGAATTCTCCTCGACAAATTTTCTTACCATCTTTGCCTTGTGAGCCGGGTGTCCATCGACGATGAGAAACACCTTGCGATCCATTCCGGTGAGCAGACGCTTGAGAAATTCACCGAATACGCTGGCGTTCACATGGCCTTCCACGGTCATGAAGCGAAAGCCACCTTGTGCATTGACCGCCGAGAGCATGTTGACGCTAAATCGCGCGCCCGTTGCCTTGACCACAGGCGTCTTCCCAGTCGGCGACCATGTTGTCCCCGCGTGATAGTCTGATCGGATTGCCGACTCGTCAGCAAAGAAGATGACAGCTCCTTCTCGCTTGGCTCGGGCTGCGATCTTCGGATATTCCTCACTGCGCCAGTTTTCAACGAGCGCCGGATTCTGTTGCCACGCCCGGTAGAGCGGACGCTGGGGACTGAACCCAAGGCGACGCATCAGACGGCCAACCGAAACCTCGCTCAGGTTCACGGAGAATTTCTGACGGATCAACTCTCGGATCATCGCCAACGTCCACAAGGCATAAGGAAACTTGAGTTGCAACGGGCTCTTCTCTCTGACGATGCGAGCCAGAACCTCCATCTGACGGGCATTGATCTTGGGAGGAGCACCGGGAATTGGTTTGGCCTTGAGCGCATCTTCTCCGCCGTAATAATGCGCCTCAAGCCAGCGATAAATTGTGCGTCGGTTAAGGCCCATGCCTTTCGCGACGGCTTCTGGGCTCTCGCCGGACATCACCCGCCTAACCGCTACAATGCGGAGTTGCTCTTTCGAATCCCGAGGTAGCTTGCGACCGTCAAAAATCTTTTTGCATTGCATGCCCAACATTATAGATCATGAGGCTTTATTTGTGAACGGCTTAGTAATTCTCGCGGCCACGATCGGCGCGACGTCTCAATTCACATCCGTCTACATTGGCCGCTCCACGCTCCTCACCCTTGCCGCCACAGTCGTTTTAGCCGGTCTGTTGATTGCCCGTTTTAGAGCGAATTATGTGATCGCGCCGCCTTCGCAATGGGCGGTTCTCAAGTCGGCGCGGCTCGACACATTCGCCAGACAGGCCGAGACGCTGCTGGCGAACCAGCGCATCGCACAGCCTGCATTCTTCACGGCGCTGTTATGGACGACGAACGTCTCCCTCATCCTGATTCTGTTCAAGACGATTCTGCCGGACATACATTTCGGCGTGTTGGACGCGATAACGCTGCAAGTCATCGCCGCATTGGCGATCGCCTTGCCGGCCAGTCCCGCGGGGCTGGGCGTTTTCGAAGCCGGGATCGTCGCCTATCTGACAACCATGCACGGCGTCCAGACGGAACGAGCGATCTCCGCCGCGCTCGCCTACCATCTTTCCATCACCGCGCCGCACACGGCGATCGTCATCGCGTTTTTCGCGTCGATGCTTCCAGGATTGCTGAGAGCCAGGTTGTGGCCTTGAAGCAAGCCGCCACCACAAGCGCTTACGCCCGCAACACCTTGTAAACTATTCTGCCAAGCCTTCATGGACAACGTTCACAAAACGGGATAGAACACCGTTCATAGTTCTATCGTTGTTCGAGGCCCACGATGTCGCGCCGTATTCCACTCACTCTCAAACTCGCGTTCACCATCTTCATGGCCGTGCTGATCCCCGTTTACTGGGTCAATTACGGACCGACGAACTTCCTCTATTTCTGCGATATGGCGCTGCTGTTGACGCTGATCGGCGTCTGGCTCGAGAGCCCGCTGCTCGTCTCCATGCCCACTGTCGGCATTCTCGCGCCGCAAATCCTGTGGGTCGCGGATTTCGGGCTCAACCTTGCAGGCTTCCGTCTCACGGGCATGACCGATTACATGTTCAACGGGACAACGCCGCTCCTGCTGCGCGGCCTCTCGCTCTTCCACGGCTGGCTGCCGTTTCTGCTCGTCTATCTTGTCTGGCGGATCGGCTACGACCACCGGGCGCTCGCCTCCTGGACGGCGCTGGCCTGGGGCTTGATGCTGATTTCCTATTTCTTTCTGCCGGGCCCGCAGCCCGACGCCGGTCTCACGCCCGTCAATGTCGATTACGTCTTCGGCCCCAGCGATGCGGCGCCCCAGAGCTGGATGCCCGAATGGGCGTGGCTGACGCTGATGATGGCAGGTCTGCCGCTCGCTCTCTTCACGCCCGTCCATATCGCCATGGACCGCTGGCGCGGGCTTTCAGCCAGAGAACGCGTCGCCTGAATCAAGCCCGTCCCTTGCGCTTGAGCATGAGGCAGGCGGTCTCGCCGTCTCCCAATGCAATCTTTTTCGCGCAACGCGACGTCGCGCTCAGCGCTTCGGTCTGCGGCTCGGGCTTCTTGAGAGAGAGTTGGCGCGAGCTGTCGGCGCTTGCAAAAAAGCTCAGTGAACTTGCAAAAATCACGACCATAAGAAGAATGAACATACGCATGTCAGCGCTCCAGTAATATCGGCGGCCTTGCGCCTGAACGGGCGACTTTTTCATCATCTCCCATGAGCGGCGGAGGCGCTGTGTGGGCGCGCACATTGACGAAACGGATATAGGGGCATATACATATTTCGTGACTGAACTTGACCCTTCCCTTGTCAGTGCCTGCGCACAAAGCTGCGCCGCAGCCAATGTGCGGCGTGCAAGCCGGGCGGTGACGAAGCTCTACGGTCGGTTCATGGCGACCACGGGACTGGAGCCGACGCAATATTCGCTCCTCGTCGCCTGCGCGCTCACAGGCGGAGCCACGGTGAGCAAACTCGCCGAAGTCTTTGTGATGGATCGCAGCGCGCTGGCGCGCAATCTTGCAATTATGGAGAAGCGCGGGCTTGTGAAGGTGAAACCCGGCGAGGACCGTCGCACGCGCAAAGTCGCATTGACGCCCTTCGGCGAAGCGACGCTCGCCAACGCCATGCCACATTGGCGCGAAGCACAGAACGCGGTGGAGAGAAAATTCGGAGCGGAGCGCCTGCGGACGCTTCTCTTTGAACTGGGTGAACTGATGAAAGCGACCGCATAGGTCGGAGGGATCGACCAGCTTTGATCCGTCACAAAAGGGGCATATGCCATGATTGAATTGACGCTCGCGCTGTCCCCGCTCATCGACGCCGAGACTCTGCGCGAGATCGCACTTGCTGCTGGCGCAGACGATGTCGGCTTCGTGTCCATCGACAATCCGGCGCTCGACGATCAACGCGCCGAGATTCTTGCCGCCTTCCCTTTCGCGCGCACGCTTATTTCCATCGTGACGAAGATGAACCGCGAGAACGTGCGTAGCCCCGCGCGTTCACTCGCCAATCTCGAATTCCATCACGCAAACGATGAATGCGACGAGATTTCCCGCGCGATCGTGAAGAACCTCGAGACCCGCGGCTTGCGCGCCGCCTATCCGCCTGTCGGCTTTCCGATGGAAGCCTCCAATTGGCCGGGCAAGATGTGGGTCATTTCGCACAAGCCCGTCGCCATTGCAGCCGGCCTCGGGCGCATGGGCATCCATCGCAATGTGATCCACCCGAAGTTCGGTAATTTCATTCTCCTCGGGACCATTGCAGTGGATTGCGCCCTGGAACACAACTGCGCACCGCTGGACTACAATCCCTGCGTCGCCTGCAAACTCTGCGTAGCGGCCTGCCCCACCGGCGCCATCGCGCCTGACGGCCATTTCGATTTCGCCGCTTGCTACACACATAATTATCGCGATTTCATGGGCGGATTTTCGGACTTCGTCGAAACGGTCGCAAACGCCAAAGACGCGCGCGCCTATCGAGATAAAATCAGCGACGCCGAGACCGTCTCGGTATGGCAGAGCCTCGCCTTCGGCCCGAACTACAAGGCAGCCTATTGCATGGCGGTCTGCCCGGCAGGCGAGGATGTGATCGGCGCCTATCGGGCGGACAAGCGTTCTTTCCTGCGCGAGATCGTCGACCCGCTGCAACAAAAGGTCGAGACCATCTATGTGAGCCCCGGCTCCGACGCAGACGAGTATGTCTCGCGACGCTTTCCGCATAAACACAGCAAGCGGGTCGGCTCTGTGCTCCGCGCGACAAATGTCGACAATTTTCTCGGAGCCTTGCAGCATGTCTTCCAACGCAACAGGTCGGCTGGACTGAATGCGGTCTATCACTTTGTCTTCACAGGCGTCCAAAGCCGCAGGGCGACAATCACGATCGCCCACAAGAAACTAAGCGTCCAGGATGGCCTGACCGGCGCGCCAGATCTCGCCATAACAGCCGACGGCGAGACCTGGATCAAATTCCTGCGCAAAGAGACGAGCCTGCCCTGGGCGCTGCTCAGCCGCCGCATCAAACTGCGCGGCGATCCGAGGTTGCTGCTTGCGTTCGGGAAATGCTTCCCCGCCTGAGACTATCCCAATGCCGCTCTTTGCGCATGATTGCCGGCGTGCGCGGCTACGATCTCCCTCGCATGCTTGCCGACAACTTCAGCGAGATGATTGAAGCGCGCCTGGAAAAACCCCGCTCCCGCCGTCGCCGAGCGCAGTTCCACGATGAGATGGTCCATCTCGGCTTCGGGGATCAGCGTTTCCAGCTTGTCCCAGCCGTCCCAGCCCTCGCGCGGACCAAAGCCCATGATCTGCCCGCGACGTCCCGACACGAGCCCGGTGGCGCGCGACATGGCGTCGTTGGGAACGAAAATGTCGACGGCGAGCACGGGCTCAAGAAGAATCGGATCGGCCTTGCCCAGCGCTTCGCTCATCCCCATGCGCGCCGCGGTGCGGAACGCCATGTCGGAGGAATCGACTGTGTGGTAGGAGCCGTCGGTCAATACGGCTTCGACGTCGACAACCGGAAAGCCCAGCGGCCCGTGGGCCATCGCATCCTGACAACCGGATTCGACGGACGAGAAATATTGCCTTGGCACCGCGCCGCCGTGCACGCGCTCGGCAAAGGCGAATCCCTCACCGCGGCCGCGCGGCGCGACCTCGAGCACGACGTCGCCGAACTGTCCGTGCCCCCCGGACTGCTTCTTGTGACGCCCGCGCACCGTCACCTTGTGGCGGATGGTCTCGCGATAGGCGACGGTTGGCCGCGACACATCGACGGTGACGCCGAAACGCGATTGCAGCCGCTCCAACGCGACGCGCAAATGCATCTCACCCTGCCCGAAGAGCTTGATCTGCGACATCTCCTGATCATGGACGAAGATGAGCGAAGGGTCTTCGTCGACCAGCTTCGCCATTGCGGCCGCGAGGCGCATTTCGTCCTTGCGGTCCTTGACGGCGAGGGCGAGCGCATGCACGGGAACGGGAATCGCCGCGCGTGTGGCGAGCGCGCCCCCATCTGCCTTGCCGTCCGCGACGACCGTGTCGCCGGCATGCGCATGCTCCAGCCGCCCCAGCGCCACGACATCGCCTTCCCTTGCGTCGCTCGCCTTTGAGATATTCGCGCCCATCAGGCGCGAGACGCCGGAGACTCGATCGTCGCCATGCGCCGAAACGACAGTCTGACCATCGGCGATCACACCACGCAGAATGCGCGCGACCGACAGCTTGCCGCCATGAGACGTGTGCACGGTGCGCAGGATGCGCGCCACTGGCGGGCCACTATCCAAAACGCCCAGTCGCGCGCGGGTCTCGGCTATTCCAGGCGCCTCGTGCCGCAAGGCTTTGAGCAGCCGCGTGACGCCCGCGCCGCGCTCCGCGGAGCCGATGAAAACGGGCGCCACGAGCCCGGCGCGCAATTCTTTCGTCAGATCGTCGAAGACCTGATCACGCGGCGGCTCGATGTCGGAGATCAGCTCCTCCATCAGCGTGTCGTCGTAATCCGCGAGGCGCTCCAGCATGGTGTAGCGCGCCTCCTTTTCAGACGCCGCCTCGTCCTTGGGGATCGCGATCACCCCGGAGGGCGCATGTTCACGATAGACATAGGCGCGCTCGAGCGCGAGATCGATGAAGCCTACCGCGACGCCGTTGCTCCATATGGGGATCTGACGCAGGAGCAGCGGCGTGCGCGACGCCGGTTGCAGGATCGCAAGCGCATGGCGCACATCGATGGTCGCGCCGTCGATCTTGTTCAGAAAAAGCAGATGCGGAACCCCTGCCTCTTCCAACCCGCGCAGCGTGAGTTGCAGCGCAGGAACCTTTCGCGCGTCCGCCTCGCAGACGACGACCGCGGCGTCCACTGCCGGCAAAATGTTGCGCGCCTCATGCACAAATTCCACGGAGCCGGGAAGGTCGATGAAGGTGTAGCGGTCGCCCATGTAATCCAGCGTCGCAACGTTGGATTCCACGCTCATCCTGTGCGCGCGAGCCTCGGGGCTCGCGTCGCCGACGCTCGAACCCTCGCCGACCGACCCCTGTTTCGGGATTGCGCCCGCATGCGCGAGCAGCGCTTCAAGAAGCGTGGTCTTGCCGCATTGGAAGGGACCGGCCAGCGCGATGAGGCGTGGACCGCACGCTCTCGCTTCATGGGGGAAGGTCGTGTCGCCCATCGTATCCTCCCTTATTTTGTCGAAGCCTTTTTCCCCAACTCCGTTGAATGATGCTCCCACCATGTGTGAAATAGCGCAAGAGATGAAAGCTCCAGGCGCTTCCACCCAAAGCCAAAGCGCGTTAGAACGAGTCTAATTCAGACAAAGGAGACTTCATGCGTCCCAGCAAGCGCGCGCCCGACGAGATGCGCCCGGTCAGTTTCGAGCGCGGCGTCGCCCGCTACGCCGAAGGCTCCTGCCTAGTGAAATTCGGCAATACGCAGGTGTTGTGCGCTGCATCGCTCGAAGACAAGCCGCCGCCGTGGCTGCGTGGACAGGGCCGCGGCTGGGTCACCGCCGAATACTCCATGCTGCCGCGCGCGACGCACACGCGCACGCGGCGCGAGGCCTCAGCCGGCAAGCTCTCGGGCCGCACGCAGGAAATCCAGCGCCTCATCGGCCGCTCGCTTCGCGCCGTGACCAACCTGCCCGCGATCGGCGAGCGCCAGATCGTGGTCGACTGCGACGTCATCCAGGCGGATGGCGGCACGCGCACGGCCTCGATCACCGGCGCCTGGATCGCCTTACGCGATTGCTTCGAATGGATGCGCTCGCGCTCGATCATCAAGGAAAACCCGCTGCGCGATCATGTCGCGGCGGTCTCCTGCGGCATCTTCAATGGCGCGCCGGTGATCGACCTCGATTATGCGGAGGACTCCACCGCTCAGACAGACGCAAATTTCGTCATCACCGGTTCCGGGGGCCTCGTTGAAATTCAGGCGACCGCCGAAGTCGCCGTGTTCTCTCCTGACGAGCTGACTGCGATGCTGACGCTCGCGCAAAAAGGCGTCGGCGATCTCGTTGCGCTGCAAAAGGCGACTCTCGCGTCATGACGCACCGGAAGATCGTCGGCAAACTCGTGATCGCGACGCACAATCCCGGCAAGCTCTGGGAGTTGCAGCAGCTTCTCGCGCCGCATGGCGTGGATGCGGTTTCAGCGGGCGATCTCAGCCTGCCGGAGCCGGAGGAGACAGAAGCGACCTTCGCCGGCAACGCCGCGCTCAAAGCGCGCGCGGCCGCGATGGCCTCTGGCCTCCCCGCCTTCGCAGATGATTCCGGCCTCTGCGTCGACGCGCTCGACGGCGCGCCGGGGATTTATTCGGCGCGCTGGGCGGGCGAAAGCCGAGACTTCAAGGCCGCATGCCAATTGGTGCGCCGCAAGATCGAGGAGCGGGGCGCACAACCGCCCTTCCGCGCCAATTTCACCTGCGCGCTCGCCGTTGTCTGGCCGGATGGCCACATCGAGGAGTTCGAGGGTCGCGTCGACGGCGTTCTGGTCTTTCCGCCCAGGGGCGACAAGGGTTTCGGCTATGATCCGATCTTCAAGCCCGACGAGCTCGACAAGACCTTCGGCGAGATGATGTCGGCGGAGAAACACGCGCTGCCGGGCGACGGCTCCCGCGCCTTGTCGCATCGCGCAAGAGCGTTTCAGGCTCTGGCGAAGGCGTGTCTCGACTAAGAGAACGACTGCGACAAAATGGTCAAGGTCAAGGCGTCGATTGCGGGTAGCGTTACCGCTGGAAAGCCTTTCTCTTGGCGCGGGCCTATGCGTTACTATCTTCCTCAAATGAGAACAGGCGCGGCGAACGCGCGCGGATGAGGAAACCCAAAGAGGCGATCCCATGACCAGGCACGAGACCTTCGCGGCTGCGAAGCCGCCCTTCAAGGCGCGCTACGGCAATTTCATCAATGGCGCATGGGCGGACGCGAAGTCCGGCCGCGTCTTCGAAAACATCTCGCCCATCACCGGCCAGAAGGTCTGCGAGATCGCCCGCTCCGACAAGGACGACATCGAGGCCGCGCTCGACGCCGCGCACGCAGCGAAAGAGGCGTGGGGCCGCACCAGCACGACCGAGCGCGCGCGCATCCTCAACAAGATTGCCGACCGCATGGAGGAGAACCTCGCGCTCCTCGCCGCGGCCGAGACATGGGACAATGGCAAGCCGATCCGCGAGACGATGGCCGCCGACATTCCGCTCGCCGTCGACCACTTCCGCTACTTCGCCGGCGCCATCCGCGCGCAGGAGGGCGGCATCTCCGAGATCGACCACGACACGGTCGCCTATCACTTCCATGAGCCACTCGGCGTCGTCGGCCAGATCATTCCGTGGAACTTTCCGCTGCTGATGGCGGCGTGGAAAATGGCTCCGGCGCTGGCCGCCGGCAACTGCATCGTGCTGAAGCCCGCCGAGCAGACGCCCGCGAGCATTCTCGTCTGGGCGGAGCTCGTCGGCGATCTGCTGCCGAAGGGCGTGCTCAATATCGTGAACGGCTTTGGCCTCGAGGCTGGAAAGCCGCTCGCCTCTTCGAACCGCATCGCCAAGATCGCCTTCACCGGCGAGACGACGACGGGCCGCCTCATCATGCAATATGCGTCGCAGACGCTGATCCCCGTGACGCTGGAGCTCGGCGGCAAGTCGCCCAACATCTTCTTCGAGGACGTCGCGCGCGAGGACGACGATTATCTCGACAAGGCCGTCGAAGGCTTCGTGATGTTCGCGCTCAACCAGGGCGAGGTCTGCACCTGCCCGAGCCGCGCGCTCATACACGAGAAGATCTACGACCGCTTCATGGAGCGCGCGATCAAGCGCGTGAACGACATCAAGCAGGGCAATCCGCTCGATCCCTCGACCATGATCGGCGCGCAGGCGTCGTCCGAGCAGCTCGAGAAAATTCTCAGCTATATCGATATCGGCAAGCAGGAGGGCGCCAAGGTGCTCGCTGGCGGCCAGCGTAACACGCTCGAAGGCGACCTTGCGGGCGGCTTCTATGTGAAGCCGACGGTGTTGCAGGGTCACAACAAGATGCGCGTCTTTCAGGAGGAAATCTTCGGGCCTGTGGTGTCAGTCACGACCTTCAAGGATGATGAAGATGCGCTCGCGATCGCCAATGACACGCTCTACGGCCTCGGCGCCGGCGTGTGGAGCCGCGACGTCAATCGCTGCTATCGCTTCGGGCGCGCGATCCAGGCAGGCCGCGTTTGGACGAATTGCTACCACGCCTATCCCGCGCATGCGGCCTTCGGCGGCTACAAGCAGTCCGGCATCGGCCGCGAAAATCACAAAATGATGCTCGACCACTACCAGCAGACGAAAAACATGCTGGTGAGCTACAGCCCCAAGAAGCTCGGCTTCTTCTGATGCAGCCAACGCCGCGCGTCATCGCAACCGCCGCGGCGCTCGATCTCGTCGAGCGCCTGCGACGGGAGCATGGCGATATTCTGTTCCATCAATCGGGGGGCTGCTGCGACGGGTCCGCGCCCATGTGCTATCCACAGGGGGACTTTCTCACCGGCGACAATGACGTGAAGCTTGGCGAAATCGGCGGCGCGCCCTTCTACATCGGAGCGGCGCAATATGATTACTGGAAGCACACGCAGCTCATCATCGATGTCGTCCCCGGCCAGGGTGGCATGTTCTCGCTCGACAACGGGACAGGCAGCCGTTTCCTCACCCGCTCGCGGCTGTTTTCCGATTCCGAACTGGAAACCCTGGGCTTCCAGGTCTAGGGTGAAGACGCGACCTTTCGAGCATTGACGCAGCGCACAAATCGCCTAAGCTCAAGCTGCGAGCCGTCTTAGCCTCGCACCCAAGGATGGGGCGCATTATGCTGCAGGATTTCAAAAATTTCGCTTTGCGGGGCAATGTCGTGGACCTCGCGGTCGGCGTCATTATCGGCGCGGCGTTTGGCAAGATCATCGATTCCTTCGTCACCGATATGGTCATGCCGCTGATCGGCGCCGTCACGGGCGGGCTGGACTTCTCGAACTATTTCCTCCCGCTGTCCAAGGCCGCCCATACCGAAATGACGTATGAGGAAGCCAGGAAAGTGGGCGCCGCCGTCGGCTACGGGCAGTTCGTCACTGTCGCGGTGAACTTCATCATAATTGCTTTCGTGCTGTTCCTCTTCATTCAGGCGTTCGAGCGCATGAAGAAGAAATCCGCCGAGGAGCCGGCGCCTGCGCCCGAACCGACAAAGACCGAGGCGCTGCTCATGGAAATCCGCGACGCGTTGCGCAACCGGCCGGCCTAGCCTGGAGGGACGTGCAATTAACCCGGTTGCAATTCCGCCTCGCGCTCAAAGCCGCGCACGCGACCTCGCCTCAGCCGAGTTCATCAACTGCGCGCTGCGCCCGTCCAGCCTTGGTCTCGCCCTGATCGCCGCGAGCGCAAAGGGTGTTTGCGCCCTCCTGCTTGGCGACGACCCGGAAGCTATCGAAGCAGATTTTCGTCGCCGTTTCCCCAATGCGACACAGATCGGCCCGGATGAACGCTGCGCGCGCGTTTTCGATGCGGCGCTCGCGCTCATCGACGCGCCTGCTTCTGCTCCCGTTTTCTCTCTCGACGCGCGAGGCACTGCGTTTCAGCGGCGCGTCTGGCAAGCGCTGCGCGAGATCGCGCCGGGCCAGACAGCGAGCTATGCCGATGTCGCACGCCGCATCGGCGCGCCAAAGGCGACGCGAGCCGTCGCCGCCGCCTGCGCGGCCAACCCTGTCGCCGTAGCCATTCCCTGCCACCGCGTTCTCAAGAGCGACGGCAGCCTCTCCGGCTATCGCTGGGGCGTCGATCGCAAGCGCGCATTGCTGCAAAGAGAAGGCGTTCGCGTCGCGGTCTGACCGTCGTCCGCACTCCAGCCAGACACAAGCGGCGGCCCCTATTCTCTCTTCGTTAACCATACGAGGGCGGTCATGGAGCCGGTTCGACTCTTCACTCTCATCGAACAGCAGCGAAGCTGGCTGTCGACGCGGCAATCGCTTGTCGCGCAAAACATCGCTAACGCGGACACGCCGGGCTACAAGGCGCAAGACATTCTGCCCTTCGAGACGGCGATGGCGCGCAGCGCGCTGGAGATGGCTGGAGCCGACAGGCTCCACATGCGGCCGTCGCAGGCCGAGACGCTCTCCACCGCGGTCAAGGAGTCGGAAGGCTGGGAGACAACGCTCTCGGGCAATTCCGTTTCCCCCGAGCAGGAGATGATCAAGGCTGGACAGATCCGCGGCGCGTTCACGCTCGACACCAATCTGATGCGGGCCTTTCACGGCATGCTCATGTCGGCCGTACGCGCATGATCGACCCGCTCGACGCATCGCTCAAAGTCGCGGGAGCCGGTCTCGCCGCGCAATCGGAACGACTGCGGATCGTCTCCGAGAACATGGCGAACGCGCAATCCACTGGAAAAGCCGCGGGCGCGGACCCCTACACGCGCAAGACAATCTCCTTCGTGAACGAGCTGGATCGCGCGAGCGGGGTGCGCCTGGTTCGCGTCAACTCTGTCGGCGTCGACTCCTCGCCTTTCGTCATCGAGCACGACCCTGGCAACCCGGCGGCCGACGCCAGCGGCAATGTCAAGCGGCCGAACGTCAATCTGCTGCTCGAAATGGGCGATATGCGCGAGGCTAACCGCGCCTATGAAGCGGATCTGCAGATCATGAAGCAGACGCGCGAACTTGTCGCGATGACGGTCGAACTTCTGAAGGGCGCATGATGACACCTATCGTTTCCATTGCGGCATCCACGATCGCTTCTCTCGCGCAAGGCGCCGCCAAGACTCTCGTCCAGACATCGCCCTCCGTGGCGACGGGCGACGCCGCTGGAGCTGGCGCCTCGTTCGGCGATGTCATGCAGGACTTCGCCGTGAAAACGATCGACTCGCTCAAGAGCGGCGAAGCGGCCGCGCTTGCCGGCGTCGAGGGCAAAGTCCCGACGCAGCAGGTGGTGAGCGCCGTCATGCAGGCCGAACGCGATCTGCAAACGGCGATCGCGTTGCGCGACAAAGCCGTCGCCGCCTATCAGGAAATCAGCCGCATGGCGATTTGAGGAGTAAGCATCGTGAGGGCACTCGCCATCGCCGCGACGGGTATGAGCGCGCAGCAGCATAATATCGAGGTCATTGCGCACAATATCGCCAACATCAACACAACCGGCTTCAAACGTTCGCGCGCGGAATTCACCGATCTGCTCTACCAGACGGATCGCTTGCAGGGCGTCTCCAACCGCGGGCGCGACGCGACCATTCCCCAGGGCGCGCAATTTGGCCTCGGCGTGCGCGCCGCCGCCGTGCGCAGCCTGCAGCAGCAGGGCGCCATGGCGCAGACCGGGAACAGCTATGACCTCAGCCTCAACGGGCGCGGCTGGTTCCAAATTCTCGGCACGGACAGCGAGACGCTCTACACGCGGGCTGGTTCCTTCAGCACCAACGCCACCGGCCAACTCGTAACCGTCGACGGCTATCAGCTCTCGCCCACGATCACCGTCCCTGACAATGCGCTCGCCGTCACCGTCAGTCAGACGGGCCTCGTTTCGGCGGTCGTCGCCGGGCAGCCGCAGCCGCAGCAGATCGGCCAGCTGACCATCGCAACCTTCGCCAATGACGCTGGCCTCGAGGCGCTTGGCGGCAATCTCTTCCGCCAGACATTCGCCTCGGGCCAGCCCATCGTCGGCGTTCCGGGCGACCCGGGTTTCGGCGTCGTCAATCAGGGTTACCTTGAAAGTTCGAATGTCGATCCGGTGAAAGAACTCGTCAGCCTCATCGCCGCGCAGCGCGCCTTCGAGCTCAACTCCAAGGTCATTCAAGCCGCCGACGAAATGGCTGGCACGGTCTCGAAGGGCGTCCGATGAGATCCGGCCTGCCGGCGGCGCTCTGGCTCGCGCTCGTTCTTTCCGAAGCAGCGAAAGCGCAGACGACCGGCTGGGCTCAGGATTTCCCTGTCGCACGCGTGACGATTTACCCGGGCGACGCCATCTCCGAGTCGATGCTCGACGAGCGCGCCTATGCCTTTCCGGTAGGATCAGAAAGCCATTACGCGCGCCCGCGAACCGCTGTGATCGGCAAGGTGGCGCGACGCACGCTGTTGCCGGGCCAGCCCATCCCGGTCGTTGCGCTGGATAATCCGAGAATTGTTTCAGTCGGCGCGCAGCTCAAGATCATCTTCACCGAAGACGGGTTGCAGATCGTCGCCTCCGGGATTGCGCAGCAGTCCGGCGGCGTCGGAGACCTCATCCGCGTCCGCAATCAGGATAGCGGCCTCTTCGTGACGGGACGCATTCAATCGGATGGCTCCGTGCGCGTGGGCGAAGGATGATGCGGCGCGGCGTCGCGGCTCTGGCGTTCTTCCTGCTTTCATACCCGGCCCTGGCTCTGGTTCGCATCAAGGACATTGCCTCTCCGATCGGACCGCGGGATTATCAGCTCGTGGGTTATGGTCTCGTCATCGGTCTGCAGGGCACGGGCGACACGATGCGAAACGCGCCGTTCACCGAGCAATCGACTTCCGCCATGCTCGATCGCATGGGCGTCAATGTTCGGCCTAACAACAGCATGCGTACACGCAACATCGCCGCCGTGATGGTCACGACAAATCTGCCGCCCTTCGCGAATTGGGGCGCGACTGTCGATGTCACCGTCTCGTCTATCGGCGACGCAACGTCGCTCATGGGCGGCACGCTTGTGCTCACCTCGCTCTCTGGCGTGGACGGCGCCGTCTACGCCATCGCTCAAGGGCCAATCGCCGTATCCGGCTTCGCGGCGCAAGGACAGAATGAGACGCTCACACATGGCGTCGCGACCGTCGGGCGCATTCCAAATGGGGCGACGATCGAGCGTGAACCGCCACGCCCGAGCGCCGGCAACGATAAATCCGTGATCCTGCAACTGCGCAATCCTGACTATGCGACTTCCGTGCGGATCACGGATGTCGTCAACGGTTTCACCCGGCAACGCTACAAGTCAGCTCTCGCTCGCGAGCGCGACGATCGCAGCATTCTGCTCACGCTGCCCGCCGGCGCCCATGCTACGCGCTTTCTCGCTGAAGTCGGCGAGCTGAAGGTCCGCGTCGAAACGCCAGCACGCGTCGTCATGGACGAACGCACCGGCACCGTTGTCATCGGCGCCGATGTTCAGATTTCGCCGGTCGCCGTCACCCACGGTGGCCTCACGGTCCGCATCACCGAGACGCCCGAAGTCTCGCAGCCAGCGCCTTTCTCGAACGGGCGGACGGCCGTGACGACGCAGACGACCATCTCCGCGGCGGAGCAAACGGGTCAGGTGGCCATGCTCGCGGGGCCCACGCTGAAGCAGCTCGTGAAGGGTCTCAACCAAATTGGCCTGAAGCCAACGGGCATCATATCGATCTTGCAGGCGATCAAGAGCGCCGGTGCGCTACAGGCCGATCTCGTCATTCAATAGTGTCGACGCGCCGCTGTCTCGTGCAGGAAGTGGATAAGCTCCGCGACGGGCCGGTAGAATTCCGACGGAATCATCACGTTTACTTCGACGAGATCGAACATTGCGCGCGCGAGATCCTTACGTTCCAGAACCGGGACGCCATTCTTCTCCGCGATTTCCCTGATTTTGAGAGCGACAAGATCCTTCCCCTTCGCCAGCACTAATGGCGCGCCTCCTTCTTCCCGCACATAGCGCAGCGCAATCGCATAGTGGGTGGGATTAACTACAACGAAGCTGGCTTCTGGAATTGACGCCATCATTCGTCTCCGTGAGCGCTCCATCGCGAGAGAGCGCATGCGCGCCTTCACGAGGGGATCGCCCTCAGCCTGTTTGAATTCATCCTTGAGCTCCTGGCGGCTCATGCGAAGATCGCGCCGCCACTTGAATTTCGTCCATGCAAAATCAGCTAGAGCGATGACGGCAAGTGCGCAGGAGACGACGCCTGCAAGATGGATGAGCAGCCTCAGTATAAAGGACGGAAGGCGGCCAGGCGCCATGCGCATGGCGTCGATGTAGACGCCAAGGTCGCTCGCCGCCGCGAGCGTGACCGCGCCGCCCACGATGACAATTTTCGCGACCGTCTTGAGAAGCTCGATCGCCCCCGCGACGCTGAAGATACGACTCCAGCCGGCGCCCGGGGAAATCCGCGAGAGATCCGGCTGAATGCGATCGAAGATGATGGCCGGGACGCCCTGAACGAACGACGCCGCGAGTCCGATGGCCATGAAAAGCAGAAGCGACGGCGCGACGTAGCGGCCGGCTACCTCTCCCACGACGCCAAGATAACGAAGCGCATCGCCATCCGTGCGCAGCGACAGCGCCCCTGCGTTCACCAACATGAGGCTCATCGTCTCTGTCAGACCCGGCGTTCGATCTTCCGTGAGAAATGTAAGCGCGCCAAGCAGCGCAAACGCACCAAAGGCGGCGCCCACATCCCTGGAGACCGCGGTCTTTCCCTCTGCGAGCGTGTCCTGAATCTTCTTTTCGGTCGCCTCTTCCGTTTTGGAATCGGCGTCTTCTGTGTCGGACACGGGCTTCGTCCCTACTCAGTGGACTGTCCCTCGCCTGCCAGATCGATCAAGCCCTGATCCGCAAGACGAAGCACGAGATTGGCGATCTCCCGTTGGGCGCCGAGAATATCCCGCCGAGGCGGGGTGACGGCCGAAGCCAGTTCGGCTTCCACCATGCGACGCGTGCGCGCGGAAAGGCACGGCAGCACGGCGTCACGCAGGAGGGCGTCTGCGCCGCGCAGTGCGAGAATGACGCGCTCCGTCGATGCCTGATCGAAGACGATCATCCGAGCCCGTTGGCCGAGCTTCGTGATGTCCTCGAAGCTGAAGACCAGCGTTCTCAATTGCGCCGCGAGCACGGGCTCACTCTCGTCGAGCCCGTACAGTATCTCGTTCACCTGCTCTGCCTCGAGCTGATTGATGATGCCTGCGACGCGCACGCTCGCATCGGAGGACGAGGGGGCGCCGGCGCCGGAAAAGAGATCGTCGCGCAAACTCCCCTCGACAATGCGCAGCACGACTTCGCTCACTGGCTTCGCGGTAAGCAGGCGGCGCATCGTCTGGGCGCGCGTCGCCGCCGGCAGTTCGGCAAGCGCCTGCGCCGCCGCGGCCGACTCCAGCTTGCCGATGACAACGGCGATTGTCTGGGGCCGCTCCTGTGCAAGGTAATCGGCGATGGTCTTATGCGGCAGCGTCGCAAGCCGACGCCAGAAGAAGGCGTTTGAGCCGCCACGCACGTCAGACATGATGTCGGCCACTTGCTCTTCCGGAAGCGCCCGTGCCAGCAGCGCCTCCGCATGGACCGCGTCGCCGACGAGTTCGAGCTTTCCGCCTGAAATTTCCTCCGCGAACAATTCGTGGATTTCTCCAATCACGGGCGCCGGGATGGCGCCAAGACGTGACGCCACAAGAGCAAGCCGTCGGAGTTCCTCCTGATCAAAATGTTTGAGAACGCGGCTGGACGCGTCTGAGCTGATCGCAAGCAGCGCAGCCGCCACCATTTCGACGCCGTCGAGCGGCCGGACCGGCTCTTGCTCAATCAGATTGGTCATGTCCGGTCAATCGCCATCGCACAACAAGCTTCAGCTCTGCGCTCCGGTCTTCGGCTCGCATATTTCCGTCAGCGAGACGCCAAAGCGAGCCCCGTCCTCTTCGACGACGACCACCTCTCCGCGCGCGATCGTTCGGCCGTTCACAACCACATCCACCGGATCGCCGACACGATGATCGAGTTGTATCACCGCGCCTCGCCCGAGCTTCAGCAGGCTTGAAACCGGCAATGTCGCGGACCCGACGACGACTTGTACGACAACAGGTATGCGCATGATCGAATCGATCCGTTGCGCCGGCGCGGACGCATCGTCCCCCGCAAGAGCGCTCGCCGGAGAACGCGCATCTGAACTGGCTTGATCTTCGACATTGACCATGATCGGCGCTCTCTCCTTACGTCCGTTCAGACGCCCAATACATTCTCGATGAAGGACTGACGCTCATCGGAGAATTCCTCGATGCGCACGGTGTACCGCCCGTCTTTCTGCCCCAACGAGCACCAAAAAAGCGTGCGCCCGTCCGACGAAAGCCTCATGAGGCTCGTCGGCGCTATCGGAAGACGCAGAACGTCTCCAACGTTCATGCGCGCGATATCCCCCAGCGTGAAGCCATTCGCCTCGATCTTCACATCCACCCTCACCTCGGTTCGAACAACATGAGCATAAAGGTTTTCCGCCCATTTCTCGTCGCGAGCTTCGCTGGCCGCGCCCGGCAAACGGGACAATGCCTCCCTGAAAGGATCGAAGGCCGAACGGGGCGCCGCGATGGCGAGCGTCCCCTTTCCACCGAGCGACTGAAACTCGAGCCTGGCCAGAATAGCGACAGAGGCTCGCGGTCCGATGGCGGCAAAGCCGCTCTCCTCGGCCGTCCGGTTGCGGGTGAACGATATGGCTGTCAAAGTTGCCGCTGCGAACGAAAATTCTTCAAGCAGCCTTTCGACGACGAAGGCGATCAGGTTGTCTTCAATGCGGGTCAAAGACCGCCAGCGCGCGGAGTCGCTCACGCTCGCCCCCAGGATCATGTCCAGCGCCAGTTCACAGAACGCCCAGTCAGCGGCGACGGCGAAATCCGAATCGAGGCCATGCGCACGAAACACGAGGATCACGGCTTGCGGGCCGATGCGGTCTATCAGGTCGCCGGCCCGCAACGCCTCGAGATCTTCGAATGACAGCGCGCCCGGCGCATCGGCGTATCGCGCCAACGACCGGTTGAACGCCGCCGCAGTCTGTTCGAAGATCAGACCAAGCGCCGGCATTCGCTCGAGCGCGGCTTCGCCGATGGAGACGAGAGGCTCCTCCTGGCCCGGACGCGAGGCGTCGCGCGCATGTTCGACGCCCGCCATCACGCAGCCTCCGCAGCCGCTGCGCCGCCGTTCAACGTTTCGTTCTCAACCTCGTCTATCGTGGGACGCTCATAAGAAGGAATAGACTTGCGCCCGTGCTCGATAGCCACCTGAGGCAGCGCGCCGTTCATGAATGCGAGCAGGGTTTGCTTGATGATGAGATAGACGTGGCAATCCTTGGTTCGGGCCACTTTCACCTTGTATGCCAGCGGAGTCATGATTCCGTAGGAAACGAAGATGCCGGCAAATGTGCCAACCATCGCCGCGCCGATCAGGCCGCCGAGGAGCTCTGGAGACTGGTCGAGCGCGCCCATCGCCTTGATGACCCCGAGCACGGCCGCGACGATGCCCAGGGCCGGGAGACCATCTCCGATCGCGGTGAGCGCATGATAGGGCTTCAGCTTGTCGTGCTTGATGGCCGCCATCTCCTCGTCCATGAGGCTCTCGATTTCATAAGTTTTGACATTGCCGATGATGTAGAGGCGGCAATAGTCGCAGATGAAGGTCGTCACTTCGCTGTTTTTGAGCACATTGGGGAAAGCCGCGAATAGCGGCGATTCGCCGGGCTGATCGATATGCGCCTCGACTTCATTGCGCGACTTCGCGCGCAGTTCCCGCATCAACACGTGCAGCAGGCCGAGTATGTCGAGATAGTCGCGCCGTTTTGGCGTCTTCTCCATGACCGCCTGGCCTATGGCCTTGCCGGTGTCCTTGATCACTTTCACCGGATTGGCGACGATGAAAGTGCCGAGCGCCGAGCCCATGATGATGACGAACTCCCAGGGCTGCCAGAGGACGATGAGATGGCCACCAAGCGCGGCGAAGCCGCCGAGCATGCATCCCATGGTCACAATCAGCCCTATGATGAAGCTCATTCATCGCGCTCGTTCGTTTACATCGACAGCCTCTGAATAGGCGGCCGGACTTACCCGAGCCTGATGCTGCGCTCACCGTCGGCAGAATGCGTCAGCTTCCGGCGTCCAGGCGCCGAAGCCGCTCGCAACCATGTTGCGGATGACAGCACATACATAAGTGCGCTGCGCCGGGGCGTTCCCTGGTCCTGCGTGATATCTCGCGACAGCCGACGTCCACGAGCCCTCTTTCCTGTGCAGCGCGCGCAGAAATCGCGCCGCATAATCGACGTTGCGCGCCGGATCGAACATTTCTTCCACCGAGGAAAAGCGCGCCCCGTGGTAAAAATGATTGATCTGCATGCAGCCGATGTCGATGAGCCGGGCGCCGCGTGCACGCGCAGCGACGAAGGCCGCAAGCCCGTCCTGAAGATTGTCGTTGAATAGCGGCCTTCCCTCGATGTTCATTGCATAGGGGTGCAAGGCGCCGCGTTGGCCGGTCTCCGTCAGAGCGACGGCATAGAGCACGGCGAGGGGAACCTCGCTCGCCTGCGCGGCGCGCGCCATCTGCGCCTCGCAAGGGGTTTGGCCGCTGGACGCCGTGCTAGAGAAAGACGCCAGCGGAAGGAGAAGGAGCGCGCACCTCGCAGCGCGGCGGATCGCCCGGCGCCGCCCCTCCCTGGTTCCGACGACCAGAACGTTCCTCATGCGTCGCCCCCCGGCCGCCGAACGAATTGCGCGGCTCGTCGCTTGCGCCGCTGCCCCTCTCGTCGCTCATAGGTTGTGAAGGCTGCGTCTGGCTGATCCGAATGTCGTCGCAGTCCAGCGCAAGCCCCTGCTGGTTGAGCGCGTCCGCAAGCTTGTCCCTCGCTTCGCCGAGCAAAGCCGCCGTCGCGGGCGTCTGCGCGTCGATCTCGATTTCAACCTGGTTTCTCGTCATGCGCATCCTGATCGTAAGCGCGCCGAGCGCCTCCGGTTCGATCTGGAGATGCAGGATTTTGACGGGTGCTCGGTTCTGCGGCGCTTCGCTTCGAACCCGCGCAATCTCTTCAGCTTGCGTGTGTGACGAAATCGACGGCGCGAGCGCATGGGTGATCGCGGCGGGAAGATAAGTTTCCAGCGACTTGACGTGCACGACCTCAGGAGCCGCTTCCCTTTCGCCGGCGACCTGCACAGCCGGCGAAGCAACCTCGGTCGCCATCCGCAAGCGTGCGCCGGTCACGGCCAGTTCTACTGGATTCTCCGACGCGGCGTTGTCCTTCTGATCGAGGTGAACGTGCGCTATGCCCGTTGCCGGGAGCATGAACCCGGGCTTCGACGCAGGAGCCTCGTTAGCTGGCTGCTGGGAAGCCTTTGCGAGAGGGAATATGCACACCGTCACCGGCGTAGCTTGTTGCGAGCTTTCCGGGTCGGCCGGCGGGGCGTCGGCGTCTTGCTGAGCGCCGCCGCGTCTGTCCTTTGAAGTCTGTGTCAGCGCCGCCATGAAATCCCGTGTGATCTCCGGCGACGCGGCTAACGAAGGCGCCAGTTGCTCGATTTCTGGAAGTAGGATGCTGAGGCGCGCCGCCCAATCTATCATTTTCATCTTCCATCCGCGCGTTTCAGCAGGGCGTCGCTTTCGTCGAGCGCCCGCTTGGCATGAGCGAATATGGGAAGAGCCCCTCCAACGGAGTCGTCTTGTTGAGCGGCGGAAGGCGACGCAATTCGCTTCAGCGCGCTCGAGGCGATGGCGGCGAGGCGCCGGTCTTCCGCGCCCAAAGATGCGGCCCGCGAGGTAAGGAGATCGGGCGGATCAGGGGCGTTGGTCAGAAGATCGATGGTAGCCTGATAGAATTCCGCGCGTTGCCGCGAAATCCGGTCCGTCGCCCCGGTCTTCGCCAGATTCCGCCGCGCGTCGTCGAGCCTTCCTCCAAGGATCGCCTCCCGGCAGAGCGCGAGGCGGAGGTCGATTCGTTCGTTCGGCGTAGCCTTTTCGATAACGGACTCTATGCGGCTTCTGAGCGGCTCTTCCACCTTCTGAAACAGAGCGGGGGCGATGCGTTTGAAAATTTCCCAGAACTGCGGCGCAAAAGGCGACGCGAGATAGCGTGAAGCGTAGCGGTGCGCCAGACGGACGAGTTTCGCGCCCTCGACGCCCGGATCGAGAAGCGCGATCTCACGCCGGAGAGCGGCTTCTTCGACGAGAGAGACGGGCATGAGCAAGATTGCAAGATCGAAAAGATCAGCGGCGCGCGCCTTGTCGGAGCCGATCATCCACCCGCCCTGCACCAGCGCAAGATGGCCGCCGAGGACTGGCGGAAGCGTATGGGCGTCGAAAGCCATGAGGGCCTTGCCGGATCCGTCGAGCCCGCCCGCGTAAGCGAGCGCCGCTTCGAGCAAAGGCGCGTGAGGAGCTGCGATAAATCCTGCGTCGCGCATGTCGCGAAGTGCTTGCAGGGCGCCGCCGCCAAGGAGATATACGACGGCTGCGCCGATGTTTCTATCATCTTGCCACACGTCGGGATTTGCGTTTGCGATCCACTTGCCGATGTCTTCGGAACGCCGCGCCACCGCGTCGCTCGAAGCGCCGCCAAGCGCCATGCGGTTCTGCAGACCATTGAGATCGTGAACCATTGCCGGGAAGTCCGCAGCGTGCGCGGCGCTGCTCATGAAGAGCAGAAGCGCGGCTATGCACAAGCGACCGCACCTCAACCGCCGTCTCCCCGCAAGAGAATTTCGATACGCCGGTTGATCGGCGCCAGTGGATCGCCCGGCGCTTTGAGGCGGCGGTCGGCATAGCCTACGATCTTCTCGACGCGGGCGCCTGGAAGCCCCCCGCGCAAGAGCATGTAATGCACGATCGTCGCGCGATCCGACGACAGGCGCCAATTGTCGTAGCTCTTGCCGGCATATGACCGCGCATCCGTGTGTCCGCGGATTTCGATCTCGCCGCGCCGCGCCCGAAGGATCTTCCCGATCTGTCCGATGATGCGGACGAGCTGCGGCCTTGGTTCGATCGAGCCGACGGCGAACATGGAGAAATTGGCGTCGTCCGTCAGGCTGATTAATATCCCCTCCTCCGCCTGCGTGACTTCGACTTTTGGCGCGTGCGCCTCCTGACGGGAGACCCTTTCGAGAGCGGCGCGTAGATCGGCAAGGCCAGCTTTCGCCTCGCCCGCGGGGAGCGGCGCCGAAGGAGGCGGACTCATTGGGGCTCGATCGAAAGGATCGCGCAGTTGCGAGGGCGCCAGATGCGGCGGCGGCGCGGCGGGCGGGGGCTCACGCTTCGCAATCTCGTCCAACGCCTTTATCGGCTGCGCGTGAAGCGCCGCTTCGGCCCCTGTGGCGGCGTCATCGGTCGCGCCTGCGTTTTCCGTCTTCTGCGGACTCTTGCCTTGCCCAGACGGCTTGGGGTCTCGCAGCCCCTTGTGAGCGGGGTTCGAATCGATGAGCTGAACCGGATTGAAATATTGAACGATCGCCGCCTTCGTCTCCTTCGATGTCGAGTTGATCAGCCACATCACGAGAAAGAACGCCATCATCGCGGTCATGAAGTCGGCGAAGGCGAGTTTCCAAACGCCGCCATGATGCTCCTCTTCGCCCTCCACCCGTTTCCTGCGGATGATGATTGGCGCGTTTCCTTCGCTCATCACTCACTGCCTGACTTTGCAGTTGAGAAATCGCGCATCCAGTCGGTAAGACGCGTTTCGATCCTTGTCGGTCCGATTTCGACGCGCACGTCGATCTCCTCACTCTCGATCGTCGTCACCACGACGTTTCCGCCGGAGAGCTCTAGCTGAAGCCTGTCGAGAATGTCCCGGGGTCCGCTGATCCTGACGACCGGCGCCTGATCGTCCGCGACGGCCGTCCGGAGAGATCCGAGGAGTTCCTCCAGCGCCCGCGCGGCGATTCCCTTCGACACGAAGGGTGAGAGAATGCGGGCGACGTCGGCGCGGAGCCGCGCGTAGCCCTCATCAAACGACGTCGAGAGCCGCTCGCTCAAGACTCGCGCCTGCTCTTCAGTCCATCTCTCACGCGCCTCCGCCAATGTGACGTCGAACGCTTCACGCTCCCGCCGCAAGACATCCGCAAACTCCGCTTCGAGTTCGGCGCGCAGCTGCAGCGGATCGACGTCCGGCGCCAGGTCGTCGGATTCGGACTCGGTTGCGCACTCCTGATCCTGCTTGGGCGGCGCCTCCTGCGGAACAAGGTGCGGGGCGTCGAAACACAGGAGGTAGGCCGCCGCCTCATGAACGGTCATGCGGCCTCTTTAGGTTTCATCCATTGCTTCATAACGGCCGCCGCATGCGTTTCGTCCAACTCGATCAGTTCTTCCAGCCGGCGGCGCGCTGCATCCCTCGCGTTCTCCTCCAACTCCGCCAGGCGACGGACCGGCGGACCCAAAGCTGCGCCTCCCGCCTCGTCGTCGAGCGCGAACGGCGGCTCCACGCCGACAAGCGGGGGCGGCTCCAGCCGCGTTTCGAAGGGTTCGGCCAATAGTGTGCGACGCGCCGGCGCAAGGCCGAAGATGACGACGAGCGCGGCGATGCCGATTGCGGTGAGCGAATTCAGAATTGTGCCGAAATGACTGCCGAGAATAGCAAGTAAACCTGGGCTCTCGACGGGGCTGATTTCGTGTTCGTTGAATGTAAAATCCACGGCCGTGACCTTCAGCGCGTCGCCGCGCTCCTTCTTCAAGCCTGCCGCTGAGAAGACGAGTTGCTCGATCTCCCTGATCTGCCTGTCGATCGCCTCCGGCTTCGCCGGCTCTTTGCCAGTCTCCGCAAAAGCGGCGCGATTGACGAGCACGGCGACGGACAGGTGTTCGATGTTGTAGCCGCCGCTCACGGTGGTGACGGTTTTGGAGGAGAGTTCGTAATTGGTGAGCTCTTCGCTCTTCTTGCTCTCATCCGTCGATTGCTTGGAATCGGCGCTGGCCTGGGGGGGCTGGGGGATATTGCGCTCGACGCTCGTGTTTTGCGCGCCGGCGCTATTCTGAGATTGCGCGTTTTCTTTCACAGTCCGCACCGAGCGCTCTACGCGCGACTCCCGATCGAAGATCGTCTCGTTCGTCTGCTTACGATCGGTGTTGACGCGCGCACGCACGCTCACCTGGAAATTGGGAAGCCGCAGATAGGGCGTCAGCGTTCGGCGGATGTTGTCCTGTATGTCTTTTGCGATGTTCTTTTCGAGCGTCAGCGTCTTCACCGGCACAGCGTCGGTCGCTTCCCCGTCATTCGATGAGAGAATCGCGCCATCGGTGTTTAGAACCGTGACCTGATCGATCGTCATGCCCGGCAGAGAGGAGGCGACGAGATGGCGAATGGCCTGAGCGGCGCTCGAATCGTCGGGGCCTTCCGTGCGTATGATCACGGAGGCGGACGGCGGCAGCCTGGCGCGGCGAAACGCGCCTTCATCCTGCATCACGATGTGGACCCTCGCCGCCTTCACGCCGCGTATGAGCTGAATGGTTCGGGCGAGTTCTCCCTCCAATGCGCGCACGCGCGTCACTTCCTGCATGAAGGAAGTGAGGCCCAGTGCGCCGACCTTGTCGAAAAGCTCATAGCCGGCGTTGGCGCTTTGCGGCAGACCGCGCTCGGCGAGCATCATGCGGGCCTGTCCCGTCTGTCCGTAGGGAACCGACACGGTGTTGCCCTCGGGATTGACGTCGAAGGCGATCCCCGCCGATTTCAGCGCGGCGCCGATGCGGCTCACGTCCTCGCGGTCGAGACCCGCATAAAGCACCTCCAAAGTCGGACGAGAGAGGTAATAGGCGCCGACGGAGACGAGGCCGACGACAAGCGCGAAGATGAGCCCGAGCGCGGTGAGCTTTCGCCCGCCAAGCGCCTTGAGATTGTCGAGAAGAAGCGTGATGCGATCCATTGCGAGCGCGCGTCTCCTGCTGCGTCTACGCAAGCATCATTGGTCGCCCGGCCTTGCGCGAACGTTGCGCGTCGCACTTGCAAATTATGTGTTAACAAAAGGTTAATGATCCGATCACGGAAAAAAGGCCGCGCCGTCGAAGGCGCGACCTTTGGCTTGCGTTGGGGGAACGCAATACTTACTGGAAGAGCTTCAGGATCATCTGCGCATTCTGGTTCGCGATGGAGAGCGACTGAACGCCGAGCTGCTGCTGCGTCTGCAACGCCTGCAGGCGGGTGGAGGCCTCGTTCATATCAGCATCGACGAGGGAGGACACGCCCGTCGTGAGCGCTTCATTCATCGTCTTGATGAACTCGTTCTGCTCTTTGACGCGCGTCTGCGTGGCGCCGATTTCAGAGGCGTAGGTCGTCAGGTCCGCAATCGCCTTGTCGGCGTTCGACAGAGTGTCTGCGACTGTCGCGGCGGCGAGATCGGCCGCGACGAGTCCGGTGAAATCCGTCGCAGCGGCCGCACCCGTGGCTTGCGCGGCTTCGAGAATGCCCGTGCCTCCCGTATTGGTCAGATCGCGAACCGTGAGATCGATCGTGCCGACGACGGAGGCGGCCGCGCCGCCGCCGTTGTTGTAGGAAGCGATGAATTTCACGGGAGTGGCCAGCGAGCCGTCGGTGACGTTCAGGCCGGTGAAAGTGGCCGAGGAGACAACGCTCTTCAGCTGCGCGCCGAGCTGCTGCAGGCTTGTGAGTATCTTCGCCTGGTCGGCGCCCGGCTGCTGGGCCTGCGCAACCGCGCTCTTGATGTCGTTCATGACCGTGAGCGCGCTCTTAACTGCGGCGGTCGCGACATTCAGAACTGAATTGGCGCCCGAGAGCGAGTCGCTGATCGTCGACAGGACGCCCTTGTCGGACTTCATCGCCTCGGCGATCGCCCAGGTGGAGGCGTTGTCGGCGGCGGAGGAAATCTTCAAACCGGTGGAGATTTCCTTCTGCGTCGTGTTGAGCGACGACTGCGTCATCCGCAGCGACTGAAGGGCGGTGACGGCGGAGGCGTTTACAAGAATGCTAGACATGATTCGTCGATCCCTTGTTGGACTGAGAACTTTTAAGGGACATACCGGGGTTGCACCGGTTCGACGGAGTGGCGTCATGCCACGGGCGATTCGCCCGTCCGAAGCTATGGTCGACGCGGTGCAGGTTGAGCCAGCGGCGTCGACCCCGCAAACTTACATGAAGCCGCGGCGTTGCGAAGGACAATGCCGCAATGCGCTTAATGTTCGCTTAATGGCTCAGGCGGCGAGGCCGCAGCACTTCTTGTATTTCTTGCCGGAGCCGCAGGGGCAGGGATCGTTGCGGCCGGGTTGATGGCCCTTCACGATCGGCTCGTTCTTGCGATTGGCTTCTTCCTGGAAATACCAGCGGCCGTCCGCCTTGCGGAACAGCGAGCGCTCGCGATGGTCGTAGCGTTGACCTTCATTCGAGAAGCTTGCGACGAATTCGACGTAACCGCTCTCGTCGCTCTCCTGCCCCTCTTCCGTGGAGAGGATCTCGAGGCCGTGCCATTGCGACTGCTTCGCCCAATGGGTGATCGCCTTGCGGTCGAAGTCGTCCCTCGTGCCGGGCGCGAGGGTCTCTTCGAGATAATCGATCGAGCCGTGAACGAAGGCCGTATAGCGCGAGCGCATGAGCGTCTCGGCGGTGGGCGGCGCCTTTCCGTCTTCGAGATAAGGCTTGCAGCAATCCGCATAGGCGCGCTTCTGGGCGTCGGTTACGCGGCAGGGGCAGATTGCGTCGGTCATGCTCGGCTCTTCAATGAAAAGAAAAAGCGGCCCGGCCTTGCCCGCGCCGCTCAAGATGTTTTTCGCGAGGGACGAGGCTTACGCCGCGCCCTTCATCTGCGACTCGAGAAGCTTGATCGCCTCGATGCAGATGGGGTCGAGACCGGCGCCGCCATGCTGCACATGCTCGATGATCGAGGCGCGCATGTGCGGATCCCAGAACTTGCTCAAATGATCGGCCATGCCGGCCGCCGCGCCAGTCTTCTGCGGACCGAAGAAGGCTCCGATCTGATTGGCCATTTTCACGAGTCGTTCGACGGGATCATGCGACATGAGCGGAAACCTGTTCGAGGATGCGTCCTGGATGGGTGAAGATTTCGAAGTCGCGGCCCCGCATCACGGCCACGAGCGTCATACCGCATTTTTCGGCGCTACGAACCGCCAAAGCGGTGGGCGCCGAGACCGCTGCGATGATCGGCGCGCCGATTCGGGCCGCCTTCTGCACAAGCTCCACCGAAACGCGGCTGGTCATCAGCACAACGCCCTGCGACGCCGCGACGCCTTGCCGCGCCAGCGCCCCGGCGAGCTTGTCGAGCGCATTGTGGCGGCCGACGTCCTCGCGAACGATCAACGCGCCGGATGTCGGATTCCAGAAGGCGGCGGCGTGAACGGCGCGGGTTTCCTGGTTGATCTTCTGCAGGCCGGGCATGCGGCCCATGGCCTCGATCAGGCCCTCGGCGCGGACAGTGAGCGCATTGTCGAGCGCGGGCAGCGCACGCGTCGCCGCCTCGAGACTCTCTATGCCGCAAAGACCGCATCCCGTGGGGCCCGCCATTGAGCGCTTGCGCGCCGCATAAGCATCCTGCCGGCCGCCGCCGAGCCAACTGCGCAGCTCGATGCCTGCGTCGGAGGAAACAATCTCGACGTCCCCGGTGTCCTGCGGCGAATCGACGAGGCCTTCGGTGATCGCGAAACCGACCGCGAAATCTTCGAGGTCGGCTGGCGTCGCCATCATCACCGCATGGGTCGAGCCGCCATATGTAAATGCAATCGGCGTCTCTTCGGGGATTACGCGAGAAGAACGCGCCGTCACATCGTGACGGCGCGCCTGGCAATCCACGCGAAGAGTCGGCGACGGCTGTTCGGTCATTCCGCCGCGTCGATTGCAGTCGCGATCCGCCGAGCCTGCTCGGAGAGTTCGCGATACTGCTCCTGCCACTCGGTCGGGCCGTTCGAGGGAGAAATCTGAACGGCCGTCACCTTGTATTCGGGGCAGTTGGTGGCCCAGTCGGAATTGTCGGTGGTCACGACATTCGCCTGGGTCATCGGATGGTGGAAAGTGGTGTAGACGACGCCGGGCGCGACGCGGTCCGTCACCACCGCGCGCAGCGAGGTTTCGCCCGCGCGGCTCTGGACGCGAACCCAGTCGCCGTCACGCACGCCGCGATCCTGCGCGTCATGCGGATGGATCTCCAGCACGTCTTCCTCGTGCCAGCGGCTGTTCTCTGTGCGGCGGGTCTGTGCGCCGACGTTGTACTGCGACAGGATGCGGCCTGTCGTCAGCAGCAGCGGGAAGCGCGGCCCGACCTTCTCGTCGGTGGGCACATATTCGGTGATGACGAACTTGCCCTTGCCGCGCGCGAAGCCGTCGATGTGCATGATCGGCATGCCCTCCGGCGATTCCTCATTGCACGGCCACTGAACGGAGCCCATCTCGGCGAGACGATCGAAAGACACGCCCGCGAAGGACGGGGTCAGACGTGCGATCTCGTCCATGATCTCGCTGGCGTGCGCATAGTTCCAGCCAAGGCCCATCTTGTTTGCGAGCAGTTGCGTGACTTCCCAGTCAGCGTAGCCGTTCTTCGGCGTCATCACCTTGGTGACGCGCTGAACGCGGCGCTCGGCGTTGGTGAAGGTGCCGTCCTTCTCGAGGAAGGTCGCGCCGGGCAGGAAGACATGGGCGTAGTTCGCCGTCTCGACCAGGAAGAGATCCTGGACGATGACGATATCCATGTTGGCGAGCGCCGCCGAGACGTGGCGCGTGTCGGGGTCGGACTGCAGAATGTCCTCGCCCTGCACATAAAGGCCCTTGAAGCGGCCTTCGATCGCAGCGTCGAACATGTTCGGGATGCGCAGGCCGGGCTCCGGATCGAGTTCGACGCCCCAATCCGCCTCGAAAGCCTTGCGGGCTTCCTCGTTGGAGATGTGGCGGTAGCCCGGCAGTTCATGCGGGAACGAGCCCATATCGCAGGAGCCCTGCACATTGTTCTGGCCGCGCAGCGGGTTCACGCCGACGCCGGGGCGGCCGAGATTGCCGGTCGCCATGGCGAGATTGGCGATGCCCATGACTGTCGTCGAGCCCTGGCTGTGCTCGGTGACGCCGAGGCCGTAATAGATCGCCGCATTGCCGCCCGTGGCGTAGAGACGCGCAGCGCCGCGCAGGTCGGCGGCCGGCACGCCGAGGGTCGCTTCGAGCGCCTCGGGGCTGTATTGCGGCTGCGAGACGAAGGCGGCCCAGTCCTGATACTCGTCCCAGTCGCAGCGCGCCTTGACGAAATCGAGATTGGCGAGGCCCTCCGTCACGATGACATGCGCGATGGCGGTGACGATCGCGACATTGGTGCCGGGCTTGAGCGGCAGGTGATAATCCGCCTCGATATGGGGCGAACGCACGAGGTCGATGCGGCGCGGGTCGATGACGATCAGCCTGGCGCCTTCGCGCAGACGCTTCTTCATGCGCGAGCCGAACACCGGATGCGCGTCGGTCGGATTGGCGCCGATGACGAGAATGACGTCGGAGTCGTCGACCGAGTCGAAATCCTGGGTGCCGGCCGAGGTGCCGAAGGCCTGCGCGAGGCCATAGCCGGTCGGCGAATGGCAAACGCGCGCGCAAGTGTCGGTGTTGTTGTTGCGGAAGCCCTGACGCGCGAGCTTCTGAACGAGGTAGCTTTCCTCATTCGTGCAGCGCGACGAGGTGATCACGCCCACCGAGTTCTTGCCGTATTTCTCCTGCGTCGCCGCCAGACGATCGGCGGCGAAGGAGATGGCCTCGTCCCAGGAGACTTCGCGCCACGGCTCGGTGATGGTTTCGCGAATCATCGGGTTCAGGATGCGGTCGCCATGCAGCGCGTAGCCATAGGCGAAACGGCCCTTGATGCAGCTGTGGCCGTGATTGGCCTTGCCGTCCTTCCAGGGCGCCATGCGCACGACTTCCTCGCCGCGCATCTCGGCCTTGAAGGTGCAGCCGACTCCGCAATAGGCGCAGGTGGTGATCTCACTGTGCTCGGGCTGACCGATCTCGATGACCGACTTTTCGGTCAGCGTCGCCGTCGGGCAGGCCTGCACGCAGGCGCCGCAGGAGACGCATTCCGATTCCATGAAGGCTTCGTCCATGCCGGCCGAAACGCGGCTTTCGAAACCGCGGCCGGAAATCGTCAGCGCGAAGGTGCCCTGCACTTCCTCGCAGGCGCGCACGCAGCGGTTACAGACGATGCACTTCGACGGATCATAGGTGAAATAGGGGTTCGACTCGTCCTTGGGCTTCCAGTCGAAATTCGCTTCCCCGGCGTTGCGTGCGAAGACGTGGTTGGCGCCGTCATAGCCGTAGCGAACGTCGCGCAGGCCGACCGCGCCGGCCATGTCCTGAAGCTCGCAATCGCCATTCGCCGCGCAGGTGAGGCAGTCAAGCGGATGGTCGGAGATGTAGAGCTCCATGACGCCGCGGCGGATGGCGGCGAGGCGCGGAGTCTGCGTCTTGACCGCGATGCCGGGTGCGACCGGCGTGGTGCAGGAGGCCGGCGTGCCGTTGCGGCCCTCGACCTCGATCACGCAGAGGCGGCACGAGCCGAACGCCTGAATGCTGTCGGTGGCGCAGAGTTTCGGGATTTCCGTTCCCGCCTCCATCGCCGCGCGCATGATGGACGTGCCCTCGGGCACCGTGACGCTCTTTCCGTCGATGGTCAGCGTGACCATGTTCCCGGATTTCGATTCGGGCGTCCCGAAATCTGTTTCTCTGATAAGCGTCATGGCGGCTACCTCACTCGGCGGCTTCAAGGGCCGGCTTGCGGAAGTCTTCAGGGAAATGACGAAGAGCGCTTTCGACCGGATAGGGGGCGAAGCCGCCGAGGGCGCAGAGCGAACCAAACTTCATCGTGTGGCACAAGTCCTTGAGAAGCTCGATGTTCTTCTCGACGTCCTGACCTTTGCGAATCTTGTCGATCGTCTCGACGCCGCGAGTCGAGCCGATGCGGCAAGGCGTGCACTTTCCGCAACTTTCGATAGCGCAGAACTCCATGCCGAAGCGCGCCATCCAAGCCATGTCGACAGTATCGTCGAAGAGGACGAGACCGCCGTGGCCGATGAGACTGTCCTTGGCCGCGAAGGCTTCATAGTCGAAGGGAAGATCGAAGAGCGACTGCGGCAGATAGGCGCCCAGCGGACCACCGACCTGAACCGCCTTCACCGGACGGCCGGTGCGGGTGCCGCCGGCGATGTCATTGACGATCTCGCCGAGCGGAACGCCGAAATCGGTCTCGAACAGGCCGCCGTATTTCACATTGCCGGCGATCTGCAGCGGCATGGTGCCGCGCGAGCGGCCGACGCCGAGATCGGCGTAATGCTGCGCGCCCTTCTCCATGATCATGGGGATCGTGGCCATGGACAGGACGTTGTTGACGACCGTCGGCTTGCCGAAGAGGCCGACATGGGCCGGCAGCGGCGGCTTGGCGCGCACGATGCCGCGCTTGCCCTCGAGCGATTCGAGCAGCGAGGTTTCCTCGCCGCAGACGTAAGCGCCGGCGCCCACGCGCAGCTCGACGTCGAAGTCGAAGCCCGAGCCCTTGATGTTCTGGCCGAGCCAGCCCGCAGCGCGGGCCGCGTCGATGGCGGCCTGAAAGACCGTGGCGCAGATCGGATATTCCGAGCGCAGATAGACATAACCCTTGGAGCCGCCGATGGCGTAGCCGCAGATGATCATGCCTTCGATCAGCGAGAGCGGATCGCCCTCCATGATCATGCGGTCGGCGAAGGTGCCGCTATCGCCTTCGTCGGCGTTCACGACGACATATTTCTGGCCGGGCGCGCAATCGGCCACGGTCTTCCACTTGATGCCGGTCGGGAAGCCGGCGCCGCCGCGGCCGCGCAGGCCGGACTTGGTGACTTCCTCGACAATGGCGGACGAGCCGACCTCGAAGGCCTTCTTCAGGCCGACGAAGCCGCCGTGCGCCTCGTAATCGGCGACGGAAACCGGATCGATGACGCCGCAGCGCACGAAGGTCACGCGGTTCTGCTTCTTCATCCAGGGATGTTCGTCGACAACCCCGATATTCAGCGGATGGGCGCCTCCGGCGAGGAAGCCCGCGTCGAACAGCGACGCGACGTCCTTCACCTTGGCAGGCCCATAACCGACACGGCCCGCGGGAGTCTCCACCTCGATCAGGGGCTCGAGCCAGAGCATTCCACGCGAGCCGTTTCTCACGATCTCGACTTGCTGGCCGCGGGCTGCGGCTTCTTTCGCGACGGCGGCGGCGAGGCGGTCAGCGCCCATCGCCACGGCGGCCATGTCCAGGGGGATGTAAATCTTGGTCATTTGCCCTTGGCCTCCTGGACCAGCTCGTCGAGCGTCTCGGCATCGACCATTCCGATAGGCTCGCCGTCATAAAGAGCCGAGGGGCTATGGGCGCAAAGGCCCAGGCAGTACACCGGATCGACTGTCAGGGAGCCGTCGGGAGTGGTCTGGCCCCACTCCAGCTTGTGCCGGGCCAGGAACTCATTGGCCAGCTTCTCGGCGCCCATCGACTGGCACGACTCGGCGCGGCAGATCTTGAGGGCGTGGCGACCGTGCGGGGCGCTATGGAAATCGTGATAGAAGGTGACGACGCCATGCATTTCGGCGCGGCTGATGTTCAGCGCGCTGGCCATCTCCTTCACCGCAGATTCCGGTACGCAGCCGAATTCAGCCTGAAGAGCATGCAAAATGGGCAGAGCAGGACCCTCGAGACCCAAATGGGCCGCAATTATCTCCCGCGCCCGCTCGTCATTATAAGGAGCAGCGCCAGCCATTTCTTCCCTCGCATTGGGGGCGTCGAGCTCAAGACAAGCGCCCTTCATTGGTTTTGTTCCAAATGACAGTGCCGGAAATCCCGGCCCTGATCAATACCGTCACACCCGTTGCGCCATAGGGCTTGCCTATCAATCGGCCAGCCTGCCGCTTTGCGCTAGCGCTTTTGCCTCAGCAACGAGCGCGCCAACGAGCGGGATGACGGGGTCGCGGAGCGGCGCGACGAGGCCAATCTCATGGCCCACCTCCGGGTCGACGATTGGAATGGAGCGGAGATTTCCCACTGTTCCCATTGTTTTCGCTAGTTTTTCTGGAAGGATGGTCGCCCATCGGCCAGATTTCACATGGTCATAGAGGAGAATGACGGAGTTCGATTCGAGGATCGGAGACAGCTCGACGCCCCCTGCGCCAATCAGTCGCTCGACGATCCGGCGGTTCTGCATGTCCGGAGTCAGCAAACACAAATCGATCCGTCCGACCTCGGCCCAGGTGACGCGCTCGCGATCGCCGAGGGGATTTCCCACTGTCGTCAGCAGACGGTAGCGTTCCGAACACAGCGGCACGGTTCTGACGCGGCCGCCGAGCGGTTCATTGTCGAGATAAGTGATGCCGGCGTCGATCTCGAGATTGTCCAGCATCGCCAGCACCTCGGTCGACGACGCCGAGACGACCTTGAAGCGGACATGAGGGTGCTTGTCGCGATAGGGCGTCGTCAGCGCCGAGACAATTCCCTCGGCGGTGGGGATAACGGCGATCTTGAGCTGGCCGCAGAGACCCTCGCGCAAGGTCCGCACTTCCTGCCGCATGGCGCGGGCGTCGCCGACGATGCGCTTGGCCCATTCCAGCACCCGCTCGCCTTCGGCGGTGAGGCCGTGAAAGCGCGAGGACCGGTTGACGAGCAGGACGCCGAGCGAATCTTCGAGCTGCTTGATGCCGGCCGAGAGCGTCGGCTGCGTGACGCCGCAAAGCTCCGCCGCGCGCGAGAAGCTTTTCTCGCTCGCGACCGTGATGAGAAATTCAAGTTTGTCGATCACTTCAAGCGTTCCGTTGCCCGCGAGCGGCGCGCGCGGCGCGCAAGTTCGGCGGGGCGGAGACAGGCTGGAGCCGGTCCGGCGAGGGGCGCGCACGGCCCTCGCGCTTCGTCCTTGCGCAGGAAGGAGCTTTAGCACACCCGGAACCGAAACGCCCGTGGAATTAACGCGCAACAGGCTGGAGGCCGCTTGGGGCCGGCGCCGGGGCGGGCCTACGGGACGGCGCCCTCGCGCGGGGCGAGGCGCGACTATGTCGTCACTGCGGTGCGCGCGGTCCGGCGATGGTCATAATTTGCCCATATTTGAACCGTTCCCGGATGATGAGTATGCTGTTTGAAAGCGCCTCTTTCAGCCGGCGGGATCCCGAGAGACCTTTGCTTATGACGACGATGAAGCGATTGATGCGTCTCGGCGCTTTTGCGTCTTGTCTGGCCGCGACGCTGGGCGTCCAGAAATCGGGGGCCACGCCCTCGCTGGTGATCGACGTCGCCTCCGGAACAGTGCTCTCCGCCGACCAGCCGACCGTTTCCTGGTATCCGGCGTCGCTGACGAAGCTCATGACCGCCTATGTCGCTCTCGACGCCGTGCGCGCCGGCCGCCTCACTATGGACACGCCGTTGATGGTCTCGCCGCGCGCGACGCGCATGGCGCCGTCCAAGATGGGCTTCCGTCCCGGCACCGAAGTGACGCTGCAAAACGCGCTCATCATGCTGATGGTGAAGTCCGCGAACGATATCGCCGTCACCATCGCCGAGGGCGTCTCCGGCTCTGTCGAGGCCTTCGCCGACGAGATGAACGCGGCCTCGCAGAAGCTCGGCATGACTCAATCGCAATGGGTGAACCCGAACGGCCTGCCCGATTCGCGTCAGGTGACCTCGGCGCGCGACCTCGCGATTCTCGGCCGCGCGCTCTATCTGCAATTTCCCGAATACGCCAATCTCTGGAACATCGGCGCCATGCAGATCGGCGGCAAGATTCACCCGACCCATAACGGCCTGCTCGGCCGCTACCCCGGCGCCGACGGCATGAAGACCGGCTTCACCTGCCCGGCGGGCTTCAATCTCGTCGCTTCGGCGACGCATGGCGGCCAGCGCCTCATAGCCGTCGTGCTCGGCGCGCCCTCGGCCAACTCCCGCACCGCAAAGGCGGCCTCGCTTCTCGACCGCGCCTTCCAGACAGGCGGCTCGATCGGCTCGCTCGGCTCGCTGCCGAGTTCCGGCCCCACTGCCGCGCCCGACATGCGCGACAGCGTGTGCCGCAATCGGGGCGCCGCGACAGCCGAGTTCATGAATGGGGTCGAGGATCTCGCCATACCGGTCGGTTCGGCGGCGACAGGCATTCCGCTGCTCGACGCCGTGGGCGGCGGCGGCCAGGCGCAGATCAGCGTGAAGGACATCGCCCGCCTGCCCCGCCCCAATTTCCAGCCGGTCTCCGTCTATGTGGGCCGCGCCGCGGGCTATGCCGGCCCCGTCGCGCGGGCGCGGGCGCCTGGCGCGCCTGTGGGCGAACAGCCAGACCTTGCGGCTTACGCCAATCAGGACGCGGCGGGCTCGGACGCCTCGCCCATCAGCCGCGCCGCGCCCGACGCCGCGACCATGCGCAAGGGTAAGCGCGGCAAGCGCGGCGCCGCCGTGGCGATGCCGGAACCCGCCGAAAGCATCGTGCAGGACAATGCGCCGCAACCGAAGGCGGAGAAGGGCAAATCCGCCGCAAAGCCCGCCTCCGGCAAATCCGCCGGCGCAAAAAACGCGGGAGCCAAAAGCGCGACGGCGAAGCCCGCTGCGAAGCCGGCCCCTGCCGCCGGCAAGGCCGCGCAACCCGCCGCGCCCAAGGCGGGGGCGAAGGTCCAGGCCGCCTCGAAGCCTGCGGCCAAGGTTCAGTGAGCGAAGGCCCCTCCGCTGCGGCGCGCCGCCCCCCGCCGCCCATCCCGCTGACGGTGCTGACCGGCTTTCTGGGTTCCGGCAAGACGACGCTTCTCAACAGGCTGCTCGCGAGCCCGGAACTTTCGGACACGCTCGTCCTCATCAATGAGTTCGGCGAGATCGGCCTCGATCATCTCTTCATCGAGAAGGTCGAGGGCGACATGGTGATGATGAGTTCGGGCTGCGTCTGCTGCACGATTCGCGGCGAACTCGTCAGCACGCTCGAAGACCTTTTACGCCGTCTCGACAACGGCCGCATCAAGCCCTTCACGCGCGTGGTGCTGGAGACGACGGGCCTCGCGGATCCCGCGCCCATTCTCCATACCATCATGAACCACCCCTATCTCGTCATGCGCTTCCGGCTCGACGGGGTGGTGACGCTGATCGACGCCGTCAATGGCGAAGCGACGCTCGACGCGCATGGGGAGGCGGTCAAGCAGGCCGCCGTCGCCGACCGGCTCGTCGTCACAAAGACCGACCTGCCCGAAGGCGCGTCGCGCGAGACGGCGCTGAAGGCGCGGCTCGCCGCGCTCAATCCGGGCGCGCGGATTCTCGACGCCGCCGACGCCACGCCCAAAGCCCTGCTCGATTGCGGCCTCTATGATCCCGCGACCAAGACGGCGCGCGTGCGCGACTGGTTGAACGCAGAGGCGGTGGAGGAGGCGCGCGACCACGGTCATCATCACCATGATCACGATCACGGGCACGACAATCATCACGACCACGATCACGCCCATCAGGACGTCAATCGCCACGACGATCACATCCAGGCCTTCTGCCTGACCGGGGATATTCCCTTCACGCCGCCCTCATTCGACATTTTCATCGACCTGCTGCGCCACACCCACGGCCCGCGCCTGTTGCGGGTGAAGGGAATCGTCGCGCTCTCCGACGAGCCGGAGCGGCCCGTGGTGATTCACGGCGTGCAGCATGTCTTCCATCCGCCGCACCGGCTCGACGCCTGGCCGGACGACGACCGCCGCACGCGCATCGTCTTCATCGTGAAGGATCTCGACCGCAAATTCGTCGAGGGCCTCTACGCCGCGCTCGTCCATATGCCTGCGGTGGATACGCCCGACGCGCACGCGCTGACGAATAATCCGCTGGCGCCCGCGAGGGGCGGGTTGCTGGGATGACCCCGAAGGATTTCCTCATCCTGAGGAGGCTCCGCAGGAGCCGTCTCGAAGGACGAGGAAATCCGCGCGCCCGACCCTTCGAGACGGCGCCTTCAGCGCCTCCTCAGGGTGAGGGCGCTGACTGTTGGCGCTGACGATGCTGCGCGTCGACTTCCACTCCAAGGCCCGTCGCGCCGGCGCCTGGCTCCTCGACCTGGTCTATCCGCCCTCCTGCCTCGTCTGCCGCAAGGCCGTGGCCGAGCATGGCGCGCTTTGCGCCGCCTGCTGGCGCGAGATCGCCTTCATCGAGCGGCCCTATTGCGAGCGGCTGGGCACGCCCTTCGAGCGCGACCTCGACCAGCCGGGCCTCATCTCGCCGGAGGCCGCCGCCAATCCCCCGGTCTTCCGCCGCGCCCGCGCTGTCGCGCGATATGACAGCGACAAGGCGCGCTCCCTGGCGCATCGGCTGAAATATTACGACCGGCTGGAGCTCGCCGAGCCAATGGGCCGCTGGATGGCGCGCGCCGGCGCCGACATCCTCTCCGAGGCGGATATTCTCGTCCCCATACCGCTGCACCGGGTGCGGCTCTTCGCGAGACGGTTCAACCAGTCCGCGGCGCTGGCGCGAATCATCTCGCGGGAGTGCGGCGCGCCCGTAGACGCCCTGACTTTGCAGCGCGTGAAGGCGACGACGCCGCAGGTTGGCCTCTCCCGCGCCCAGCGCGCCGCGAATCTCTCGGGCGCTTTTCGAATCGATTCGGAGCGCGCCGCCCTGCTCAAGGGGCGGAATGTGGTTCTGGTCGACGACGTTCTGACCACCGGCGCCACCGCAAACGCCGCGGCGCGCGCCCTGCTGAAAGCGGGGGCTGCGCAGGTGGACCTCGTCGTCTTCGCGCGGGCGGTGACAAGCGCGTGACAACCGGCGTATAAGCGCGCAACAAAAGCGTCGACCAAGGTCTCTTCCCGACATGGCCCGCATCGAAATCTATACGACGCCGACCTGCCCCTATTGCATCGCCGCCAAACGGTTGCTGACGCAGAAGGGCGCGGCTTTCGAGGAAATCAACGTCGCCGGCGATCCGGACGGACGCCGCGCAATGATGGCGCGCGCGGATGGCCGAACGACGGTGCCGCAAATCTTCATCGACGGGCGCCACATCGGCGGCTGCGACGATCTCCATGAACTGAACGACAAGGGCGGCCTCGACCCTCTTCTCGCCGCGGGGGCCGGAGAATGATCCATTATACGCTGGTCTGCGACGACGGCCATGATTTCGACGGCTGGTTCCGCGACAGCGAGACGTTCGAAAGCCAGTCGGCGCAGGGGCTAATCTCCTGCCCCTTCTGCGCGTCAACGCATGTCTCGCGCGGAGTCATGGCGCCGGCCGTTTCCCGCGTGGGGGCCCGCGCCGACGACGCAGTCAAGCTGCGGGAAATGATACGAGAGCTCAGGGAGAAAGTCGTCGCCGGCACGGAGGACGTCGGTGAACGTTTTCCTGAAGAGGCGCGGAAAATTGACGGCGGCGCAGCGGTTCAGCGCCCCATCCGCGGCCGCGCGACCTTCGAGGAGGCGAAGGCGCTGCTGGAAGACGGCATCGAAATCCTGCCGCTTCCCGAGTTGCCGAACGACGGCAACTGAGCGCCGCCCCGCCCTGCGGCGGAGCGAGCGCGAGGGCCTTGCGACGCGGCTTACATGACGCCGGACGTCTTCTTCAGTTCCTGCGCCTGAGTCAGGTGACGCTGAAGGATCGGCACGGCGTTCTCGGCGAGCCTCTTCAAATCCGCATTTTCCGTCTTCGCCGCGAAATTCTGGAAGAGCTTCAGAGCCCGTTCGTGCCCCTGAATCTGCTGGGTCCGAAACGTGTCCTCGATGTTCCGGTCCCGGGCGGACGTTAGTTGCTGCAACTTTTGCTCGTGTTCTCTGTCGAGCTTCGTGGGCAGCTCCACGCCCTGCAGCCTGCCGGCGACGTTTTTCAGCTCGTCGTTCAGCCGCGTGTGATCGTCGACGATCATTCCGGCAAAGTCCTTGTACGCGGCGTCCTTCGCCTGGCTCTGGACCGCACGGCCGGCCTGAATCTCGAAATTGTCGATGATCCACGCCTGCTTCACGAAGTCCTGCGTGCTGATGCGCTGGCTTTGCGATTGCTCTGAGGAAGAGGGCCGGTCCCGGGTCTGCTGCGCCGGCGACTGTAACGTTGTGGCAAGCAGGATGCTCGCGGCGATGGCCAGTCTCATAGCTGTGTGCTCCTTGATGCGGCCCCGCCTGTCCAACCCGCCGTTTGCGCGTTGGTTCCGGGCCGTCGAGGCGCGTGCGTGCGCTCCGCTATTCCTTCGGCGGATCGAAGCGCTCGCAACTGACCGTGTTGAGCCGCTCGCGCGCGCGCGCCTGATCGGAGGGGCGCTTGGCGAAGGAGCGCACCAGCACGAAACCGCGCTTGGTCGGCGCCGTGAGACGCACTTCCTGGGGCGGCGCTTCCTCCGTCGCCGCCTGCAGCGCCTCGATCTGGCGCCCGTCGCCGATGACGATGTCGATCTTGCCCTTTATAGCCGCGCGGTCGGTGATCGCGTGATAGAGGCGGCCCGCGAGGGCGTGGAAGGAGATGGCGAGGTAATCCTCGCCGTCGGCGGGAGCGGAGACGCGCAGCAGGCCTTTTGAAAGATCATAGACGCAAAGGCCCTCGGCGAAGGCGGGATCTTCGAACGGGAGGATCTCGGCGCCGGGCGCCATCGGCGCGAGCGCGACAAGTCGCGCGGGCTGCGCGCCGCCGACCGCAGCAAGAGCGCGCGCATAGGCGTCTTTCGGCGCGACGGCCGGCATCAGCAGCACCGACACGATATGCACGACGCCCGCAATGAGCAGCATCGCTGCGACCCACGGCAGATGATCGAGATAGCGGTCTAGAATTTTCAATCGCACTTGAGCTTCACAATTTTGGGAAATGACGCAGGATCGGCGTTGGCGCCGACGTCGAGTGGCGTGTCGTAGAGGCGCAGAACCAGCACAAATCTGCGCGCGTCTCCGGGCGAGAGCCAGTTGCCGGCGCGAGCGCGCCGCGCCACAGCGATCTCGAAGGCGCCGCCCTCGCGCCGTAGCGCGTCGACCGAGGAAAAGCCGTAGCGCCCGGCGGGGCTTGCAATGAGGCCGCCGTGCGGCGTTGCGAGCGCGATCGTCCACAGCCGCGCGGCGGGCGTCGGATCGACGATCTGGTAGTCGCAGGCCCCGTCGAGCTGCGCGCCCGAGGAATCTTCCTGTGCGACGAAAGCGAGGCCCTGGTCGATCCCGAGCGGCGCCTCTCCGGTGCGCGCAATAACGGCGCGGGCGTAAGGGTCGATGTCGGCGCCGCCGACCGACGGCCACGCCGTCCAGGGGCCGGCGCGCAGTGGATTGAAGCCGTAGCCTGAACTCAGGGAGAGCGCGGTGGCCGCGAGCCCGATGGCGAGCCCGGCGATCATCACGGCGGCGGCGCGCAGATATTTTGCAAAAGGTCGCGTCAAGGGAGCCCGCCTACTCGACTGCGCCAATGGTCGGAAAATCGTCACGCCGCGTCTGAGTGATTGCGTCGCGTGGCTTGATCGAGCTCTGCTTGCCGGAGGCGGTCGTCCTGGCCTTCTTCTCGATCGACTCCAGCGCCTCGACCGCGCCTTTCGACAATGTCGCCGGCCGCTGCGGCGCGCCGAGATCGAGCGCCCGCACGGCGACGCCATTGGCTGAAGCGGCCTCGGGCCTGGGTTCCGGCTTCAACCCTGCGATGGGCTTCAGCGGAACGCCCTGCAGCGCATAGGCCATGACGTCGTGCCAGGTGCCCGCGGGGAGCGTGCCGCCGGTCATGTTGTTCATCGGCTCATTGTCGTCGTTGCCGTACCAGACGCAGCCGCCCATGACGCCGGTATAGCCGCAGAACCAGGCGTCCTTGTAACCGTTGGTCGTGCCGGTCTTGCCGATGACGTCGATGTCGCCGAGCTGCGCGCGTTTCGCCGTGCCTTCCACGACGACGCGCTTCATCATCCCGGCGAGGTCCACCACCTTCTCGTAAGGCAGCACCTGCTGCTGGGGCGGGGCGTCGCGATCGTGCCGGTAGATGAGATCGCCCTGGCGGCTTCGTATCTCGATGGCCGCATAGGGAATCGTCCGCTTTCCGCCATTGGCGAAGGCCGCATAGGCGGCCGAATGTTCGAGCAGGATCACGTCGCTCTGGCCGACGGGAAGCGAGGGCGTATCCTCGAGCGGCGTGGTGATGCCGAGCCTGCGGCAGGTGTCGATGATTCTCGCGCGTCCAAGGCGCGAGTCGCCATTGCCGATGGCGATGGAAAGCTGGATCGCGATTGTGTTGAGCGATTTGGCGAGGGCGAGGGAAAGCGGCAGGGAGCCCGCATAGCCGCCGCTGTAGTTCTTGACGCAATAGTTGCCGATGCAGGTCGGCCTGTCGGTGACGACCGTCGTCGGCTTGAATTTTCCGGTCATCAGCGCGGTCAGATAGACGTAGGGCTTGAAGGACGAGCCCGGCTGGCGCGAGCCGTCGGTCGCGCGGTTGAACTGGCTCGCGCCGTAATCGCGCCCGCCGACGATGGCCCGCACGGCGCCGTCCGTCTCCATCACCACCATCGCCGCCTGCTTGGCGTGATAGGAACGGCCCTGCTCGCGTAAATTGGTCTCGATCTTTTCCTCTGCAAGTTTCTGCGTGTTGGAGTCGAGGGCTGTGCGCACCGTGAGGACGCGCGTGTCGCCGAGCTTGCCGCCCGCCGCGAGCTTGCGGATCTCGCCATAGGCGTAGTCGAGATACCAGTCTGGACTTTCCTCGCGGGCGCGGTCGACCGGCGTCGCGGGGCTCCTTTGCGCCGCGATGATCTGGCTCTGGCTCATGAAACCGGCGTCAACGAGATTGTTCAAGACGTCATTGGCGCGGGCGCGCGCCGCCGGCAGATTATTGTGGGGCGCATATTTCGTCGGCGCCTTGAAGAGGCCCGCGAGCATCGCGGCCTCCGCCAGCGTGACGTCCTTGACGGATTTTCCGAAATAGAACTCCGCGGCCGCCTGAATGCCGAAGGCGCCGCCGCCCATATAAACCCGATCGAGATAGAGTTGCAGGATCTGCCGCTTGGTGAGGTGGTGCTCCAGCCAAAGGGCCAGAAACGCCTCGTTGATCTTGCGGGTGATGGTGCGCTCATTGGAGAGAAACAGGTTCTTGGCGAGCTGCTGCGTGATCGACGAGCCGCCCTGCACGACGCCGGACGAACGCGCGTTGACTGTGAGCGCGCGCGCCGTTCCGATCACGTCGATGCCGAAATGCTCGTAGAAGCGGCGGTCCTCGGTGGCGAGGACGGCCTTGACGAGATAGTCGGGATATTCTTCGAGCGGCACGGCGTCGTCGTGCTTGATGCCGCGCTGGCCCACCTGCGTCCCATATCGGTCGAGGAAAGTGACCGCGAGATCGGTCTGCTTCAGCCAGTCGCCCTCATTCGTCATCTTGAAGGCCGAGCCGGCCAGCGCCATCATCCCGATCAGCCCGACAAGGCCCCAGGTCAGCGCCTCGCAGGAGACCTCCACCGCGAGCCTGGCGAAGCCCGAAACATGGAACCGCTCCATGAAGGTGGAGAAATTCTCGTAAAGCTCGCGCGAGCGCCTTCCGCTGTCGAAGACGCTCGAGTCGATCAGCGCGTCGGTCGACAGCAGGATGCGCTGGACGCGCTTCACAAGGGGCGAGGACAAAAGACGCTCGAACAAGGCTCGAAAACTCCTCCGCCGGGAATTCAACCGGCGGCCTTCAATGTTAGCACTTTATCAACCATCTTGACGACCGTCGCCCCAACCCTCATTGCGGTTATGGTTTCCGTCAGCCGGCGGAACAGCCGGACGGAGCACAATGGCGGGCGAAAAAGGCGGAAAAAGCGCGGCGGCGCCCTTTTGGGAGAAGCCGCTCTCGGAGCTGACCCGCGCGCAATGGGAAAAACTCTGCGACGGTTGCGGGCGCTGCTGTCTGGTCAAGCTCGAGGATGAGGACACGGGCAAGGTCCACCACACGAGCGTCTCCTGCAAGATGCTCGACCGCGACACCTGCCAGTGCAGCGATTACAGGAACCGCCGCGACCATGTGCCCGACTGCGTGCGGCTGACGCTGACGAAACTGCAGGAGATCGACTGGCTGCCGCCGACCTGCGCCTATGTGCTGCGCAACGAAGGCAAACCCCTGCCCCCCTGGCATCCGCTGATCTCGGGCGATCCGGACAGCGTGCATCTCGCCGGCGTCTCGGTGCGCGGCAAGGTGGAGGTCAGCGAGGCGGAGATTGAGGAGGAGGACACGCCGGACTACATCCGCATGTGGCCGAAGCGCTGGCCGAAGAAGGCGCGATATTGAGGGCTGGCGTCAGTCGCCGCCGCAGCTCCCACAGCTTCCGCCGCAGTCGCCGTCCCCCCAGTCGCCGAAGTCAGAAGCGCTGCCCGAGTCACCGCCCGGAAAAACGCGGCTCATGATCCGCGCGATCATGACAATGACCGCTATGCCCGCGACGAGGGCGACTTCCAACATTGATGAGCTCCGGGCCTCTATTGCCTGCGCGAGCCTAAGTACCGAGAATGAAAGAAAGCTTTCCGGCGAGGAACACGCGTGAGGAACTTTTTCCAGTCGATATGATTTTATTCCGCATACTGTAGTTGCCATACCCACTTGCGCAGGCATGTCCTATTATCGCCTCTTTCAGCGATTCGGACTGCTCGCTCTATGGCCTATAAAAAATCAGAGATGGAGATGCGCGACGCTTTATCGCGTCAAATCGGCCACCTTAGAAGGTCTTGCGCCGCATATGACAGCGGTGTTGTAGAAGAAGCGGAACGCATTGCGAGTGCTGTTTATGTTTTATGCTGGGACGGTGGAGACAGAAGCAAATCTATATTAGGATTGACCGGTTACAAGGACTCGATAAATTTTATAACGTCGACGGGGTCGCGATGGGACAGACCAAACGCAATACATATGATGCCGCGACTTATAAGTATGAAATTTAAGCCAGATGGGTCTTCATATTATTGCCCGTTACTAGGCTCAAATTCGATCATGAACGTCGACTGTAATTTTGAGTTTTGGTGGCATGAGAACGTAATTCATAATGGAAGCGATCACAGCCTCTCAAGAAAGCAATTGGTTTTTGCGC
>PERY01000005.1 GCA_002929055.1 Methylocystis sp.
TTCGATTATCGAATAAGCGAAGCCTCACGGCGATATGCAGAAAAAGCGCGGTCCCCCGCGCTTTTTTTGTTGGGGACGCATGATGAAGCACAAGATCGCCGGCATAGACGTGAAGCACACGGGCTGGGCGACGCTGTCCGTCGCCTGCATTCGCCTGCCTGACGGCAAGCTGATCTCGCGCGAGGTCGAGGATCATGGCGTCGCGGTCGCCGTCTTGCCTTACGATCCCGACCGCAAGACCGTCATCGTCGTCGAGCAGTTCCGTCCCGCGCCTTTCGTGGCGCTGGGACAGGAAGCGACGCTCGAAGCGATCGCCGGCATTGTCGAGGGCGAGAACGACGCCGAAGCCGCGCGGCGCGAAGCGCTCGAGGAAGCGGGGTTGCGCCTGCGCGATCTCGAGCGCGTCGGCTCCGCATGGACCATGCCGGGGATCTCGACGGAGCGGCTGACGCTCTATCTCGCGGCATACCGCCAGGACGATCGCGTCACGGACGGCGGCGGCGTCGCCTCTGAAGACGAAAACATCCGGGTCATCGAAATGAGAGCGCGCGGCCTGCGCGACTTGATGGATGCCGGCGATCTCGTCGACATGAAGACGCTCGCGCTCACGCAGGCGCTTCAACTGCGCCATCCGGAGCTGTTCTCTTAACCCGTCACCAGCAGCCGGTGACGAAGACGCCCGGCGCGTAGCGCAGGGCGTCGCAGGCGTTCCGCGGGTTCAGGTCGTCCAGCATCTTTCGCGTGAGCACAGTCGTGGCGCCGGGGATATCCTCAGTCCGCGTTTTCCTTCCGCCGGGCCCGGTCACATAATCTGAAAAATAGCCGCTGTCGTCGTCCGCCTCGATCCGCGGTTGAGCCGGCGGATGAAAGCGTTTCCTTGCCTCCGCCGGCGCGCCGGGCGCGCAAAGAATGGCAAAGACCGACAACACTGTGAGAAGCCTCGTCATCGCTCGCCTCCAGACTCACGCCAATCATATAGGCGGCGCAGCCAAGGCAAGGGAGGGAACGTCGGCGGATTCGACGATTACCTCCACGATTTCCGGTGGGCGCATGAAGCGCACTGGCAGGATCGACTCCCCGAGGCCACCGGAGATGACGAGGTGGCGGTCGCCTTCGACGTGATGGCCGTAGATATGGGTGGTCTTGTAGCGCAATTCGGCCGCGATCGGTCCGACGAAGGGCAGGTTCACCTGCCCGCCATGCGTATGGCCCGAGAGCGTCAGCGCGATCCGATCCGGCACGCGGTGGAACACGAAGGGCTCATGCGCCATGAGAATGGCCGGCGCGTCGTCCGTGACGGCCGCCAGCGTCGCGCCGAGATCGTCATGGCCGCGCCAGCCCAGGCGTTTGCCCATATAGTCCGCCATCTGGTCGCCGAGCCCCAGCAGCCAGAAAGGCTGTCCGTTTTTCGTGAGCCGCAGCGCCTCGTTTTCGTAGACGCGCGCGCCCATATGCCTGAGGGCGCGGCGCGCCCCTTCCGCGCCGTCCGGGGCGTCGCTGGGCAGGGGGCCGTGCCACCAGTCGTGATTGCCCAGCACCGCATGGACGCCGAGCGGCGCCTTGAGGACGGAAAGCGCCTCAGCCCATTGCTCCGGCATGACGGGACCGGTGACGATATGCGTGCCGGCCGAAAAGTCGCCAAGGAGAACGACAATGTCCGGCGAGAGAGCGTTGGCGAGTTCGGCGATTCTGCGGATGCGCGCGGGCGGCATCCACGGTTCGCAGGCGTGGATGTCCGTGATAACCGCAACGCGCAGCGCGAGGTTCCTGGGCCAGCTTTTGGGCGTGATCCGGTAGCGCGTCACATCGAGCATGAAATTCGGCTCGATGACGACGGAATATGCGCCCAAGCCAAGGCCCGTCAGCGCGAGCCCGGCCGGCAGACGCAAGAGTGCGCGACGGCTGATCATGACTGGTCCCCGGCGGCGGCTTGGCGCGCCCCTGCGTCAGGGACGCCTTTATCAGGCCGCGAGATCGTCGCCCAGCAAAACCGCAGCGCCGTCGCGGTCGTCGTAGCTCTTCACGGGCTCGGCCGGCTTCTGTGACGGCTGGGAAGCTTCGAGCGCCGCGGCGACGGCGGAGATGCCGATTTCGCGATAGAGGCGCGCCAGAAGGTCGTGGGGGTGGCCGCCCGTTTGCGGCTGCGTGAACTCGATCGAATACTTGTCCGACATGTCGGGCCTCTACTTTTTACGCTTGCGGATAACGGGACGTGAATTTCTCTGGTGAATTTCCCGCGATCCGATTAACGGGAGGCTAACGAAACGGCGGCTTCGACGCTTTTCCGCGGCCAATTTCGGGCATTTGCAAGAGCCGTTGCATTTCTGCCGGCATTTGGCGAAAACTGCCTGCGCGTCGCAGTTTCCCGCGGCGCTTTAGCGAGGCCGCGTCACCTTCATGCGCCGCACACTTCCGCCGGAGCCCTGGTCGCAGGCCGCGCTATGGAGCAGGAGCGTCGCCATCTTTGCGGCGACGGTCGCGCTCATGGCGGTGCTTCTCGCGCGCCTGCATATAATTGCGCCCGCGTCGGCGCTGGCCTCGCTTGGGGCGGCGGTGGCGCTGGCGCTCGTTGCGCTGCTGCTGGTCGGAGCCGCCTGTGTCGTTATCTGGCGCAACGGGCGGCGCGGGGTCGGCGCGACCATCGCCGCCGGCTTCATCGCGGTTCTGACGCTCGCCTATCCGTCCTACCTCGCCTTCGAGGCGCTACGCCTGCCGGTGCTGTCGGACATTTCGACGGACGTTGTGAACCCGCCTTACTTCTCGCTCTCGCGGGCCGCCTATGAGGCGCGGGACGGGTTTCAGCCGAAGGGCTTGCCGCAGAAGCAGCGGGAGGCGCAGCGGCCGGCCTATCCGGACGTCGAGCCGATCGTCGTCGATCTCGACGCGGATGAAGCTTTCGGGCTGGTGCTGAAGACGGCGAAGGCCGTCGGCTGGAAAGTCGTCGACCAGCGCCCGCCGGGCGGCCGCACGGGCGAGGGACACGCGGACTTTCTGGACAAGACCCTTATTATGGGCTTCGACGAGGACATCACCGTGCGCCTGAAGCCGCTTCCGGGGCAGACGCGCATCGACCTGCGCGCCGCCTCGCGCTACGGGCGCCACGACTTCGGCGCCAATGCGCACCGGATCATGGCCTTTGCTGAAGAGTTGCAGACGCAACTGGATGCGCGGTGATCCTGCGACGGAGGCGCTCTCGTTTTTAACCGCCGACTCTGGTATTGTCTCGCTCGTTCTCCAGATAACGGGTGGGAGGCCAGGAACAGCCGATGGCGAATGCAGGCGACGGCGTGGACGCCGCTCACACCGTTCCGGATTTCACGCGCGAGGAAGAGCTTCACGCGCTTCGCGAAATGCTCCTCATTCGCCGCTTCGAGGAAAAGGCCGGCCAGCTCTACGGCATGGGCGTCATCGCCGGATTTTGCCATCTCTACATCGGCCAGGAGGCCGTCGTCGTCGGCGTGAAGATGGCGGCGCGCGAGGGCGACCAGTTCACCACGAGCTACCGCGACCACGGCCATATGCTCGCCAGCGGCATGGAGGCGAGGGGCGTCATGGCCGAACTCGCCGGCAAGCGAGGGGGCTACTCCAAGGGCAAGGGCGGCTCCATGCACATGTTCTCGCATGAGAAGGCGTTCTACGGCGGGCATGGCATCGTTGGAGCCCCGGCCCCGATCGGCGCGGGCGTCGCCTTCGCCAACGCCTATCGCGGCGACGGCAAGGTCTCGATCACCTTCTTCGGCGAAGGCGCAGCCAATCAGGGCCAGGTCTATGAGACCTTCAACATGGCGGCGCTCTGGAAGCTGCCCGTGCTCTTCATCGTCGAGAACAACCGCTACGCCATGGGCACCTCGCTGGCGCGCGCCGCGGCGCAAGGCGACTTCGCCATGCGCGGCGCGGCCTTCGGCATTCCGGGTCGGCAGATCGACGGCATGGATGTGCGCAATGTGAAGGCGGCGACTGCGGAAGCGCTGGATTGGTGCCGCTCGGGGAAGGGGCCGTATCTCCTCGAAATCCAGACCTACCGCTACCGCGGCCACTCCATGTCCGACCCCGCCAAATATCGCTCGAAGGAGGAAGTGCAGCGCATGCGCGAGGAGCACGATCCGATCGAACAGGTGCGCCTGCGCCTGCTGGCGGCGGGCGTGGCTGAGGACGAGTTGAAGAAGATCGACGCCACTGTTCGCAAGATTGTCGCGGAAGCGGCGGACTTTGCTATGAGCGATAAAGAACCGGAGCCTTCCGAGCTTTATACGGACGTGCTGGCGTGATGGGGATTTAGATGGGCCGCGAAGATTTAGTTCCAATCGTCGAAGCAGCGGTCAGGGCCAATGGTGGAACGGCCACCGTTGTCGAGGTTGCGCAGTACATCTGGAAAAACCATGAGGCTGAACTAAAGGCCTCGGGAAAACTCTTTTTTACATGGCAATACGACATGCGTTGGGCCGCTCTGAAACTGAGAAAGATGAAAAGGTTGGCTGATCCCGCGTCGGCAGAAAAAGGTTGTTGGCAGATTGCGAAAAGAGACGCCCAATGACCATCAACGTCCTCATGCCCGCCCTCTCTCCCACGATGGAGCAGGGCAAGCTCGCCAAGTGGCTCAAGAACGAAGGCGACGAGATCAAGGCCGGCGACGTCATCGCCGAGATCGAGACCGACAAGGCGACCATGGAGGTCGAGGCGGTGGACGAAGGCGTGCTGGCGCGCATTCTCGTTCCCGGCGGCACGGAGAATGTCGCCGTCAACACGCCAATCGCGGTCATCGCGGGGGAGGGCGAGGACGCCTCCGCCGTTCAGGCGCCGACCGCGCCCGTGACGCCGCCCAGCGCGCCGCAGGCCGAGGCGGGCGAAGCCCCGGCCACACAACTCGCGGCGGCTGCGGAGGCTGCCGCGCCCGCTCCCAAGCCAGTCAGCGTGGCGACCCCGCCCGCGGTTTCCGCCGCGCCGGAAGTGCCTGCCGGAACGACCATGATTCCCATGACCATGCGCGAAGCGCTGCGCGACGCCATGGCGGAGGAGATGCGCCGCGACCCCAACGTCTTCGTCATGGGCGAGGAGGTCGGCGAATATCAGGGCGCCTATAAGGTCACTCAGGGGCTGCTGCAGGAATTCGGCCCCATGCGCGTGCGTGACACGCCGATCACCGAATATGGCTTTGCGGGCATCGGCGTCGGCGCGGCCTTCGCCGGCCTGCGGCCTATCGTCGAATTCATGACCTTCAATTTCTCGATGCAGGCCATCGACCACATCGTCAATTCCGCCGCCAAGACGCTCTACATGTCGGGCGGACAGATCCACAGCCCCATCGTGTTCCGCGGGCCGAACGGCGCCGCGGCGCGCGTCGGCGCGCAACATAGCCAGGATTATGCGGCCTGGTATTCGCAGGTGCCGGGGCTGATCGTCATTTCGCCCTCCAACGCCAGCGACGCGAAGGGGCTGCTGAAGGCCGCGATCCGCAACAACAATCCCGTGATCTTCCTCGAGAATGAAATTCTGTACGGCAAGACGTCCGAGGTGCCGGCGCTCGAAGATTTCGTGCTGCCCATCGGCAAGGCCCGCATTGCGCGACCGGGGACCGACGTCACGCTCGTCTCCTTCTCCATCGGCATGACCTATGCGCTCGCAGCGGCGGAGGAGCTGGCCAAGGACGGGATCGAGGCGGAAGTCATCGATCTGCGCACGCTGCGGCCGATGGACGCCGCGACCATCGTCGAGTCGGTGAAGAAGACGGGCCGCTGCGTTTCCATTGAGGAAGGCTGGTCGCAGTGCGGCGTCGGCGCCGAGATCGCCGCGCGTCTCCAGCAAGAGGCATTCGACTGGCTCGACGCGCCCATCGCGCGCGTCACAGGCAAGGACGTGCCGATGCCTTACGCCGCCAATCTTGAAAAGCTTGCGCTGCCGAGCGTGGCTGAAGTCGTCGCCGCGGCGAAAGCCGTGCTCTATCGATAGCCGGCCATGCCGCGCCGGAACATCATGGTCGCGGCCGCTGCGCTCGCCGGAGCGCTCGCAAGCGGGGCTTATGCCGTCTCACAGGAAGGGGATTTCCTGAGGGACGTGATGCGCGCGCTTTTTGGCCTCTCCGGCGGCAATACCGCCGGCGGACAGTGAAGGGGGAGCATGAGCGTGAACGCTATGGCCGGCCGCATTTTCGCCTCTCCGCTTGCGCGCCGTCTGGCGACGGAGGCGGGACTTGATCTTGCTTCGCTGACGGGCTCGGGCCCGCATGGCCGCATCGTGGAGCGCGACGTGAAGAGCGCGCTGGCGGGCGGCGGCGCGCGCAAGGCGCCCGCGCCGGAACGCGCACTCGCTGAGGCTGCATCGTCCGAAGCGACGCGCAAATTCTACGAGATCGATTCCTACGAGGAAGTCCCGCATGACTCCATGCGCAAGGCCATCGCCCGGCGCCTCACCGAGTCGATCCAGACCGTTCCGCATTTCTATCTCAACATTGATTGCGAGATCGACGCGCTGCTGAAACTGCGCGAGGAATTCAACGCCGCCGCGCCCAAGGGCGCCGATGGCAAGCCCGAGTGGAAGACCTCGGTCAACGACTACATCGTCAAGGCGCTGGCGCTGGCGCTGCAACGCGTGCCCGACGCCAATGTCACCTTCACGCCGGACGCCATGCTGAAGCACAAGGCGTCCGACATTGGCGTGGCGGTCGCCATTCCCGGCGGGTTGATCACGCCGATCATTCGCAACGCGCAGGCGAAGACGGTTCACGACATCTCCGAAGAGATCAGGGAACTCGCCGCCCGTGCGCGCGAGCGCAAGCTCAAGCCGCAGGAATATGAGGGCGGCGTCTCCGCTGTCTCCAATCTCGGCATGTATGGGATCAGGAATTTCTCGGCGGTGATCAACCCCCCGCAGTCGACGATCCTTGCGGTGGGGAAGGGCGAGGCGCGCATGGTCGTGAAGGAGGGCGAACCCGCCGTAGCGACAATCATGAGCGTCACCCTCTCCTGCGATCACCGCGCGGTCGACGGAGCGCTTGGCGCGGAACTGCTCGGGGCGTTCAAGGCGCTGATCGAGCAGCCGATGGCGCTGTTTGCATGAGGCTCTGCCCGCCGGTGAGGTGCACAGGCGTTGCTGCGCCGGAAACTGAATCTCGCGATGGACGCGGATCGCGTTTAGCGGCATATCCTGCCTAGAATAACTCTAAACAGGCAAGGAGCCGCCCGTGGCGACGGAAGCTGACATTCTCAAAGCCCTCGAAAATCTCTACGGCCCCGGCGGCGTGTCGCTGGCCAATGCTGTGAGCGGCGTCACCCTCTCCGGCGCCAAGGCCTTTGTCTCGCTCGCCGGCGATCCCGCCAAGCGGGAGGGCTGGGAAATGGCGCGCGTCAACGCTGAAAAGGCCATCAAGGCCTTGCCGGGCGTCGAGGCCGCCGTCGTCACGCTCACGGCCGAGCGCGCGCCGGGCGCGGCCAGGGCGCATGATCACCACCACCACGGCCACTCGCACGCCGCGCCGCCCCCGCCGCAGCAGCGCAAGGGCCTCGCCCCGGCGCTGGAGAAAATCCGCTTCATCATCGTCGTGGCCTCGGGCAAGGGCGGGGTCGGCAAGTCGACGACATCCGCCAATCTTGCGCTCGGCCTCGCCGCGCAGGGCTGGAAGGTGGGGCTCCTCGACGCCGACATCTACGGCCCCTCGGCCCCGCGCCTTTTCGGCCTGCAGGGGAAGCCGAAGGTCGAGGGCGGCAAGCTCGTGCCACCCGAGGCCTATGGCGTGAAGATCATGTCGATGGGCTTCCTTGTCGACGAGAATGTGCCGATGGTCTGGCGCGGGCCGATGGTCACGCAGGCGCTCTCTCAGATGCTGGGTGAAGTCGCCTGGGGCGATCTCGACGCGCTCGTCGTCGACATGCCGCCCGGCACCGGCGACGTGCAGCTGACCATGGCGCAGCAGACGCCCATCGCCGGCGCGGTGATCGTCTCGACGCCGCAGGATCTCGCGCTCATCGACGCGCGCCGCGCGGTGGCCATGTTCCAGAAGGTCGAGGCCCCCATCCTCGGCATCATCGAGAATATGAGCTACTTCCTCTGCCCGCATTGCGGCGGACGCTCGGAGATTTTCTCGCACGGCGGCGCGCGCCACGACGCCGAAAAGCTGGGCGTGCCCTTCCTCGGCGAAGCGCCCCTCGACATGAAGATTCGGGAAACCTCAGACTCCGGGAAGCCTGTCGTCGGCGCCGAGCCGGACAGCCCGCAGGCGGCGGTTTATCTCAACCTCGCCGCCAAGGTGAAGACGCTGCTGGAAACCACGAAGCAGCGCGCCGCGCCTAATATCGTCGTGGGCTAAGGGTGAAAGAAAAACCCCCCGGCCATCCAGCCGAGGGGTTTTGTTTTGGCCGCATGCGTCTCGATCAGAAACGCGCCGGAATGATCGAGCGGTCGCCAGCGTCCCATTTGTAATTATAGCCGAGCGACATCTCCCACGCTTGCACCCAGGGCGTGATCGTCGCCAGAGGGTTCGGCCCGCCCAAAGGCAGGCCCGGCAGTTGCGGAACCCATTCAAAGCCGGTGATTGAATTCTTGAAGGCATAGGCGAAAGCGAAGTCCAGCGACGAATTCTTCGTGAAGGCGTAATTGGCGCCGACCGCCGCCTGATGGCGATTGATGATGGGCATCAGCGCGTTCACCGTCACCGCGCGCGCGCGCAGCGCGTTGGAGCTGTAGCGGTAGCCGCTCCGCAGCGTCAGCGTCGGCGAATAGCGCCACTCGACGCCGAAGGCGCCCGCATCCGTGTCGGTCCAGTCGAAGCCGGGCGCATTGCGGCCGGAGCCGAGCGAATTGCGCGTCAAGGGATTGGTCGGATTTCCCAGCGCGGGAACGGCCGAATAGAAGACGTGGCGCCAGTCCGCCATCACCGTGACGTTCGGCAGAATGTCATAGGCGAGGCCGGCCTGGATATTCGCGGGAATGTCGAGACGTCCGGCGTCGGCGAAGAGACCCGAGTATTTGTCGAAGCGCGACATCCACATCGGCGTCGAGCCCATGAAGCCGAAGCGGAACTTGTCCGTGATGTCCCAATTCACGCCGACGCGCACGCCGCCGCCCCAGGACCAGTCGTAGGACATGTCCGACAACTCCCAGGGGTTCGAGGAATAGGGCGCGAACAGCTTCAGGCCCTGCACATTGATCATCTGGACGGCGATCGTGGGCGCAAAGCCGAGGGTCACGGCGCCGAGCGGGGTGCCGAAGCGACGCGCATAGCCGACGCTCGCGAAGCCCTGTTGCAGATCGACGCCCGCGAACCCGCCGCCGAGCGGCCCGCCGAGGGGCGGGCGATAGTGCGCCCCATCATAGGCCGTGTTGATGCCGCCATTTGCGTAGGTCACGACGCTCCACGCCGAATTTGCGTCGATCGGCTCCACATAGCCGCCGTTCGGGACCGGGAACCACGGGCGCCCGCTCTCGACATGGCCGGGCGCGACGACCTGCGGCAGTCCCTTCGTGTAGTAGCCGCGCTCGCCGTTGATCACGGTCATGCCGAGCTGGAATTGACGTTCGAGGCCGACGATGCCGGCGGGATTGGCGGAAAGCGACATGGCGTCGCGCTGGTCGGCCACTCCGGCTCCCGCAAGCGCCTTCTGGCGCGGGCCGAAGCCGTTCATGAAATAGCCGTCCGCGGCGAAGGCGGCCGAAGGGGTTGCGACAAGCAAGGTGGTAACGGCGAGCGCCAAACGGCGTCTGACAATCTTGTTCATGGGGGGAGGCCCGGCTCGATTTGAAACGCGGGAACACGAAGCAATACAGCGACGAGCAAGCTATCGGGGCCGTTACGCTACAGGCAGTCCGCTCAAGCTTGCCGACCCAAAAACATGAACAATGTCACGTTGTTGCTATGTCGGCTCAGGCAGATTCCACGAAACCCGTTTCCAAAGGCTTAACCATTTCGCCGAAGGACGTAACGATAGCAGTCCCCGGCTTGCTCGGAACTTAGGAGTTCGTTCCCGGTCTGGCGTGCAAAGGCTGCGAAATCGGCCTTGGAGCCAGGATCGGTCGAGAGAACCTCCAGCGTGCCGCCAACAGGAATTTCGTTCATTGCCTTCCTGGCGCGCAGAATGGGCAGCGGGCAGTTGAGGCCGCGCGCATCGACGGTCTTGTCGGTCATTGTCTATCCATCAGACGAAGAGATTGACGTCGGCCTTGACGGCCTGCTCCAGGTAAGTCGCCGCGCCGCCGAAGCTCACGCCCTCGATCATGTCTTCTTTCCTGAATTCGAAGAGGTCCATCGTCATCTGGCAGGCGACGAGCTTGACGCCGCTCTCAATGGCGGCCTCGCGCAACTCCTCGATCGTCGCGACGCCCTTTTTCTGGATCATATTCTTCATCATCGCCGTCGCCCCGGCGGTGACGCCAGGCAGAGCGGCGACAAGATTCGGCATGCCGAGGTGCATTCCGGCCATCGGCATTTTCATGGCGGGATTGCCCAGCGGCGAGACTTCGAGGTCGAGCTTTTTCTTCAACAGGCCGAGGCCGTAAAAGGTGAAAAACAGCGTCGCGTCCATGTCCATCGCCGCCGCCGTCGTCGCAAGTATGAAGGGTGGATAGGCCCAGTCGAGCGTGCCCTTCGATACGATGATCGACAGGGATTTACGATTCTGGCCGGCGTCGGTCGTCTCTATTGTCAACTTCAAGCCCGTTCTGCTTGGGGGATCGTCGTGTCGTGATGCGGCAAAGCCCATACCAGTCGAAAAGGGGCATGGCGAGCGCGGGAGGGGCGATTACCGGGGGCCGCAATCGTCGTTGCGGCGCCCTTCGCGACAAAACCAAAGAAAAGGCAATAACGTCCGCATCTAACGATGATTGCAAGAACAACTTAAGAAGTTGACGGCTAAATGCGTTTTCGTGCCAAGAGGGCAAAGTCGGAAAGCGCGTCGGTCCGCAAGCATAGATTTGCATGGTCGCGATCCGGCGGCGGGAGAATGAGGCGATGCTGCGGTCAGCTGAACAGACTCTCGCCCGGCTCGAAGTCATTTCCAGAAATCAAGGCGTCGACGACCGCCATCCGCCGCTTTTGTTCGTTCATGGCGCCTGGCATGGCGCATGGTGCTGGGACCGCGGTTTTCTGGACCGGGTTGCGCAGCAGGGCTTCGAGGTCCATGCGATGAGCCTGCGCGGACATGGGCGGAGCGAAGGGTATGAGCGTCTGCGCACGACCCGCGTTCGGGACTTCGTCGCCGACATCGAGGAGGTGGCCGATAGTCTGCGATCGCAGCCGGTTGTCATCGGCCATTCGATGGGCGGGTTCCTGACGCAGAAATTGATGGAGCGCCGGCGTCTCCCGGGCGCCGTTCTGCTCGCCTCCATGCCGCCGAACGGCGTTGCGGCTTTTGTCGGCAAGCTGATTCGCACCGATCCCGTCGGCGCGCTCCAGGCCAATCTCAAGCTACAACTCAAGCCGGTCGTCTCGACGAGCGACCGTGTGAAACGTCTCTTTTTTTCCGACGTCATGTCTGATGCGGATGTCGATCTTTATGCTGCGCAATTGGGAGACGAGGCCTTTCTCGCTTATCTCGACATGCTGTTCGGCGATCTGTGCACGCCGGCGCAGGGAACGCCCGTTCTCGTTCTTGGCGCGGAGAGCGACGCGATATTCGCGGTCGAGACTCAAAAGCGCATCGCCGCGACATATGGAACCGAAGCGATGCTGTTCCCGATGGCGCATGACATGATGCTGGAGCCCGGCTGGGAAAGCGTCGCCGACGCCATCGCCAACTGGGTTCGGGAAGGCTGCCGCCAGCGCGTTACGCTCGCGGCCTGACGGTTCAGCCAGGCATCACGGCCCAGGCGCCGACCATCAGCGGACCAAGCAGAAGCGCATTGGCCGCATCGGCTTCCTGCCGTATGCGGTGATCGAGCGTTTCGATGTCGACCTCGGCCTCGGTGGCGACCTGCGTCTTGACCATCGCGGGTCCGAGGCTCCGAACGGTCGTGACGAGCCAGGTGGGGCAGAAGCCCCCTCCGCCTTGCTCCATGCGCGTCGCGCCAAGCAGAGAGGGCGTCAGGCCAGCGGCCTCGAAGACCTGACCCAGAGAGACGCCGATGCGCGGGTGGAAGCCGCAGCGCTCGAAGACCAGGTTGAGACGGGCGACATTCTCCGACACGGAAGGAATGGGCGGAACCGTCGAAATCCGCGAAAGATCAGGTTCCTGAAAGGCGATGATCCCGCCTGGAACGACATGGGACAGCAAGGCCCGCAGGCCCGCGGCCGGATCGGGAAAATAGATCATGACCAGGCGGCCGATGAGGGCGTCGAATTTCTCGCTCCCGCCGATCTGGGGAAGTTCCGCCTGGCGGAACGAGACATTCGTCACCTGCGCAGCCGCGGCCCGCGCGCGGGCGCGGTCCAGACCCTCGGGGTCGCGGTCGACGCCGACGACGGAACCGGTTGGGCCGACGAGGCGCGCGGCCACTAGCGATACGTCGCCCATTCCGCAGCCGACGTCCAGGACGCGCATGCCGGGCCGCAGACCCGCGCGTTTGAGGACTTCCTCGGTCAATTCTTTCAGGAATGCCGCTTGCTGTTCGAGCCGGCTCGCTTCATGAGCCGAATAACCGAGAGGATAGGCGCTCGAATCCTGATTGCTCATCTCTAATCCTGACTTCAAATGGCTGCGTTGAAGCTGAATAATTGGGGCAGGCGACACGCGAAGTCGAGGGCAAAGTTCAGGCGTTGACGCTTCGCCTTCCCGCGGCTCCAATCAGGCGGCGGCACATGCCGTACCAGCCTCCGGCGCTGACGGCGAGGAGGGACGCGAGCGCCAGTTGCGCCGGGTCGGGCGCTTCGAAGTGCAGAAGCGCAGCGAGCGGCGGCACGTAAAGCCCCGCTGCGACGATACCGAGCGCAATCGCCGCAATCGCCCAGAATGGCGCGTTCTCCCGCGCGAAAGGCGATGCGCCTTTGGGCAGCGCGTCCGACAGCGCGAGCGTCAGATTGCCCACTATGAGCGTCGCGAACGCCAGGCCGCGCGCCTCCGCCTCGTTAACGCTGAAGCCATTGGCGATGACATACACGCTGAGAACGGCGAGAAACACCGTGAGCCCCTGTAGCGCCCCGAGCAGCAGATCACGGGTTCCAAACAGCGCCTCGCTTTGCGGGCGCGGCGGCTTCAGCATTGCGTCCGCCTCCCCGGGCTGCGCCTCAAAGGCGAGGGAGCATGTCGGGTCGATGATGAGTTCCATCAGCACCACATGCGGGGGCAACAGCAGCGGCGGCAGGCCCATCAGAATGGGCGCGAGCGCGAGCCCTGCGATCGGCACATGGATCGCGGTGACATAGGTGAGCGCCTTGCGCAGATTTGACGAGATGCGTCGCCCCAGTTCGATTCCCGCCACGATGGACGGGAAGCTGTCGTCCAGCAGCACGATATGCGCCGCCTCTCGCGCGACGTCCGACCCGCGCTTGCCCATCGCGACGCCAATATGTGCGGCGGCGAGCGCAGGGCCGTCGTTCACGCCGTCGCCGGTCATGGCGACAATGTGCCCGGCAGCCTTGAAAGCCTCGACCAGAGCCAGCTTGCTGGTTGGCATGACGCGGGCGAAGACGCGCACGCGCCTGATCATCTGGCCGACCTCGTCCTTCGGAGTCGCCGCGATTTGGGCGCCGGTCAGAACGCCGGCTGATGTGTCGATGCCGGCCGCACGCGCGATGGCGAGCGCCGTCGCCGGATAGTCTCCCGTGATCATGGCGACTTCGACGCCCGCGCGCCTGGCCGCGGCGACGGCTGCCGGAACGTCGTCGCGCACGGGATCCTCGAACGCGAGAAGACCAAGAAGCGCGTACGGCGCGTTGTCTAGACCGTCCGTCAAGACCTGCGTCTCCGCCACCGCCAGCACGCGCAGCCCCTCGCGCGCCATTTCCTCGATGACCGCCTCGTAGCGGATGCGCTCTTCATAGCTCGTCTTTGTGAGGTTGAAGATCGCTTCCGGCGCGCCCTTGGCGGCCTTGAGCGCGCCGCCCTCGACGCGCCAGGACTGAATGAAGGCGAGAAGCTCCGGCTTGATGGGAAAACTCTCGGTCGCCGTCCCGCCCGCGGGAATCTGCAGTCCTTCCGCCAGAGCATGGACGGCGCGATCCATCGGATCGACAGGGTTGGCGCTCGAGCCGCGCAGCGCCGCTCGGATGAGCCTGTGCTGCTCGTCGTCCGGAGCGTCGGGAACGGGTTCGATCGCGCCGCCCGTGTAGAGCCGCGCAACGTCCATGCGGTTGCGGGTGAGCGTGCCGGTTTTGTCGACACACAGCATGGAGGTGGAGCCTAGCGTCTCGGTCACGGAGGAGCGTCGCACCAGGACGTTTCGTGACGCGAGCCGGAAGGCGCCGATGGCGAGAAAGACCGCCAGCACCATCGGAAATTCCTCGGGCAGCAGGCCGATCGCGAGGGTGATGCCGGCGATCGCGCCTTCGAACCAGTCGCCATGCACGAGGCCGTACGCCACGATGACAATCGCGCAGAATAGAAGCGCGAAGGCCCCGAGCCGCGCCACGAGTTCGCCCGTGCGTCTTTGCAGCGGGCTCGGCTCCCCCTTGATTGCGGCGAGCGAGGCGCCCAGCCCGCCGATCGCCGTGCGCGCGCCCGTGCGTTCCACCTGCGCGACGCCCGAGCCGCGCACGATCATCGCGCTCGCGTAGAGGAAAGGCGTTTCGTCGCCGCCCGGGTCAGGGAAAGCAAGCTCGGGGCTCTCGACCGCCAGCGTCTTGGCGACAGGCGCGGATTCGCCCGTGAGGATCGACTCGTCGACGGTGAGCGCATCTCCGGCGATCAGCACTGCATCCGCTGGAAGCCGCTGGCCTTCGCCGATGAGTATGACGTCGCCGGGCACAAGGTCGCGCGCCGGAATGCGATGTTCGGCGCCGTCGCGGATCGCCTGAGTCGAAGGTTCGGCGAGCCTCTGCAAGGCCTGCAAGGCGCGTTCGCTGCGCAACTCCTGAAACACGACAAGCGAAATGGAGGCGCTCGCGCCCGCAACCATGAAGAGCCCTTCGCCGAGGTCGCCGACAAACAGATAGAGCGTCGCCGCGGCCGCGAGCAGGAAGAACATCGGCTCCTTGAGCGTGCGCAACGCGATTTTGAGAACGCCCGGGGCCGGAGGTTCGGGCGGGGCGTTGGGGCCAAATTCGGCGAGACGCCGCGCAGCTTCCTGAGAGGCGAGACCCTGGAGGCTAAGCTGGGTCATGACGAATCCGGTTGGGCGCGGCGCGGGCGAGAAATTAACGCGAGCGACCGGATTATCGAAATCAGCGCTGAAATGGGTCAAAAAAGAGGGCGCCTGTGGCCAGGCGCCCTTGGGGAGAACCGATCAGGGGCGGTGGATTACAGCGCTTCGAAGGTCTTCTTCTTGCCGTCGCTGGTCTTGATCGTCACTTCGCGAACATAGCTGCAACCGTCAAGACCGGGGATGGGCATATCGCTCTTGGCCGGCACCGTGAACTTGTCGCCCTTGTTGTAGGCGTGGTGGAGCACCTTGTCCTGAGCGGAGACCGCGCATTGGCCGCCGTTCACCTCGATGGCGTCGACGACGACCTTGTCCTTTTTCACTTCGCACTTGACGGTGCCGTCGTTCTTCTTGGCGCAATCGACGGCGTCGTCGGCTCCCGCATAGGCGAAGGAGGGGAGGAGAGCGAGGATAAAGATGAGCTTTTTCATGGACGTCACTCTAAGTCGGTGGGGGGAGGCTAGTCGTGAGCATGGCGCTCCGGCTTCCTGATAAGCATGGCTGCAAAAAACATTTGTGACAGTCCCGCAACAGCCCGCGATTCGGCCGGGCGCTTGCTCCCGCAAGCCCGACGCGCTAGCTTCCTCCTCAATGGCGAGGGGCGCCGCGCGAGCGGCTGAGAAGCACCCGTCGAACCTGATCCGGGTCATGCCGGCGGAGGGAATGCCAGGGCAGGAGGGCGGCTTGCGCCCCTCACCCAGATTCCGCCTTTCGTCGGCATGCTGATACGTCCGCTCCCCTTGAAGGAGCGCGATGAAAGGAGCGCGCGACCATGAACATTCACGACAAACGCACCCCCCAGAGCGTCACCACCGGACCCATCGGCAAGTCTCGCAAGCTCTACTCTTCGCCCGCCGGGCGCCCCGACATTCGCGTGCCCTATCGCGAGATCGTGCTCGATCCATCTGCGCAGGAGCCGCCGCTGCGGGTCTACGACCAGTCAGGGCCGTATAGCTGCGAGAATTTCACGCCGGACCTCTCCGCCGGCCTGCCGGCGGCCCGGCCGTGGCTCGCGACGCGCGCCGGGCTCGAGACCTATCAGGGCCGCCAAGTGAAGCCGGAGGACAATGGCTTCGCCGAGGGCGACCGGCTCGTGCCGCCTTGTCCGGCCGATCGCAAGCTGTATCGCGCTTCAGGTTCCGCCCCCGTCACGCAGCTCGAATTCGCCCGCGCCGGGATCGTCACGGAAGAGATGATCTATGTCGCGCATCGCGAAAATCTGTGCCGCGAGCAGGCTTTCGATCTTGCTGCGGCGCGCATCGCCGACGGCGAGAGCTTCGGCGCCTCGATCCCGGAATTCGTGACGCCCGAATTCGTGCGCGACGAGATCGCTCGCGGCCGCGCCATCATCCCGGCCAACGTGAACCACCCCGAACTCGAGCCGGTCATCATCGGCCGAAACTTCCTCGTGAAGGTCAACGCCAATATCGGCAACAGCGCCGTCACGTCGTCGGTCGCCGAGGAGGTCGAAAAGATGGTGTGGTCGGCGCGCTGGGGCGCCGATACGGTGATGGACCTTTCCACCGGCCGCAACATCCACAACATCCGCGACTGGATCATCCGCAACGCCTCCGTCCCGATCGGCACCGTGCCGATCTATCAGGCGCTGGAGAAAGTCGGCGGCGACGCGCTCAAACTCGATTGGGAAGTCTTCAAGGACACGCTGATCGAGCAGGCGGAGCAGGGCGTCGATTACTTCACGATCCACGCCGGCGTGCGGCTGGCTTACGTGCCGCTCACCGCCAATCGCGTCACCGGCATCGTCTCGCGCGGCGGCTCCATCATGGCGCGCTGGTGCCTCTCGAAGCACAAGGAGAGTTTCCTTTACGAACGCTTCGACGAGATTTGCGACATCATGCGCAAATATGACGTCTCCTTCTCGCTCGGCGACGGCCTGCGTCCCGGCTCCAACGCCGACGCAAACGACGCCGCGCAATTCGCGGAACTGGAGACGCTCGGGGAACTCACGAAGATAGCCTGGGACAAGGGCGCGCAGGTGATGATCGAAGGCCCCGGCCATGTGCCGATGCACAAGATCAAGGCCAACATGGACAAGCAGCTCGCCGTCTGCGGCGAGGCGCCGTTCTACACGCTCGGGCCGCTCGTCACCGACATTGCCCCGGGCTACGACCACATCACCTCGGGCATCGGCGCCGCGATGATCGGCTGGTTCGGCACCGCGATGCTCTGCTACGTGACGCCCAAGGAACATCTCGGCCTCCCGGACCGCGACGACGTTAAAACGGGCGTCATAACGTACCGCATCGCCGCCCATGCCGCCGACCTCGCCAAGGGCCACCCGGCCGCGCGCGAACGCGATGACGCCATGAGCCGGGCGCGCTTCGACTTCCGCTGGACCGACCAGTTCGAAATCGGCCTCGACCCCGACACGGCGCGCGAATATCACGACGAAACCATGCCGAAAGAAGCGCACAAGGTTGCGCATTTCTGCTCCATGTGCGGCCCGAAATTCTGCTCCATGCAGATCACGCGCGATCTGCGCGAGGAAGCGAAAGAGATCGAGCGCCAGAAGGGCATGGCGGAAAAGAGCGCGGAGTTTGTGGAGAAGGGCGCCGCGCTTTACGTCGAAGCTGGAGAATAACCCGGCGAGGGCGATTGCCTGGCGGGGCAGGGCTCCGCCAGGCAGGCCTGCAAGTAAATCGCGAGGTAAGACCTGCGCACAGTTCGCGGGCAGAGTGTGGAATTTGAAGGCTTCCGCGCGGTTCCACGACGGCCTAAAAATGAAACAGCTTCGTTTTCGTCGATTAGAACCGCGAGATGACAGTGCCCGATCTTGGCGCCGTTTTGAACGAGATCGCCGCGGAGATGGCGGCGCGGCCGGACCGCGGCGTCGTAGCAGACTATATTCCGGAGCTCGCGCGCGCCGACGCTTCCGCCTTTGGCATAGCGGTGATCGACGGGCAGGGGGAAACATACGCCGCGGGCGATGCGGACATCCCTTTCTCGATCCAGTCCATCTCCAAGGTTTTCACGCTCACTCTCGCGCTCGGCATGGTCGGCGACAGGCTGTGGCGGCGCGTCGGGCGAGAGCCCTCGGGCAATCCGTTCAATTCGATCGTGCAGCTCGAGCGCGAACGCGGCGTGCCGCGCAATCCTTTCATAAATGCGGGCGCCATCGCCGTCACCGACGTTATTCTCTCGGGACATCAGCCGAGCGAGGCGCTGGGCGAAATCCTTCGCTTCTTGAGGTTTCTCGGGCAGGACGACACGATCTTCGTCGACAAGGCCGTCGCGGCGTCTGAGAAGCGGACCGGCTTTCGCAACGCCGCCTTGGCTAATTACATGAAGTCCTACGGCGTCATCGAAAATCCCGTCGACTTCACGCTGGGCGTCTATTTCCATCATTGTGCGGTGGCCATGTCCTGCCGCCAACTTGCAATGGCGGGGAATTATCTCGCCCATGCGGGGCGCAATCCGGCGACGGGACTGTCCGTCGTTTCGCCCGAGCGCGCGCGGCGCATCAACGCGCTTATGCTCACCTGCGGCCATTACGACGGCTCCGGCGAATTTGCCTATCGCGTCGGCCTGCCCGGCAAGAGCGGCGTCGGGGGCGGGATATTGGCGGTCGCGCCGGGCAAGGCCTCGATCGCGGTCTGGTCGCCGGGGCTCGATCCGAGCGGCAATTCGCATCTGGGCCGCATCGCGCTGGAGATGCTGGCCAAGCGGATGGGCTGGTCGATTTTTGGAACCGACGGCTCCAGCGCGCCGGTCTGATGCGCGTTGCAGGCGCTAAAACGGCGCGTTTGGCGAGGAACGCCTCCGCTTTGACGATAATCAGGCTGTCGCCGTCGCCCGCAAAGGAAGACCCTCGAAACTGCAGCCTGCTAATCCGGCTGTTCGAATACGACGTTCCAGAAAGCGTCGCCAAGGAGGAGACCGTCATGTCGAACAGTGAATCAAACATGGGCAAGCCCGGCCTGCCGAAGGACAAATATACCGGTATGCGCGATTTCGACTTCGCGATGAGCTCGAACGTCTACATCTGCGCCGGCGCCGGCGCGGTTCTGGGCGCCATTCTCGCGTATTGGGCGACGAACGACGCCGGCATCGTTGGCGCGACCGTGATCGTCTTTGCAATTCTTTCCGGCATCTTCGGCATGTTCGTCTGAGCCGCACTCGCTCCGTTCGAGACAGAGCCCGCCCGCCCTTTGCGTCTAGGGCGGGCGCTTTTATTTTATGGGTAGAGCTCACCTGAAGAATTGTGACGCTAGCATACATGCGTTTATTCGAGACAAGGCGCCATTGGAATTGAAGTAGTGGGGGCCAAATCCCCTAAATCGAATAAGATCAGCGCTGTCTCGATGTCGGTATTCTTGCCGATGAACGCTCGGTGCGTGCGCCCGGCCGGTGAGCCGGGCGCGTATGGCTTCAGCTTCTGCCCAGCACCTGGACGCGGACGGCGCCGATGCCGCTCGATATGAGCCCGATGGCCGAGGCCGCCCCGCGAGAAAGATCGAGGCTACGTCCGGTCCATGCGGCCGGTCCGCGGTCATTCACGCGCACCACGACAGAGCGGCCGCCATGCGAGACGCGCAGTCGCGTGCCGATCGGCAGCGTGCGATGCGCGGCGGTCAAGCCCCACTGATTGAACTGCTCGCCGCTCGCCGTGTGGCTGTTGGGCTCGTATTTGCGCGGACCGCCGCCGTAATAGGAGGCGTTGGCCACAAAGGAGCGTGCATCGCCTGGCATGGCGTTTCCAGCCCGATGGGCTTCGCGCGCCCAATGGCGACGGCCATGACCGCTGGTGGAGGGCTTTTGCTGTTGTTGCTGCGCTCCGGCGCCTCCGAACAGCTTGGAAAGGAAGTCCTCCGCGGCGGCGGGAGCCGCCGTCAGGCAAAGGGCGACAAACACGGTAGTGATACGCTTCATTCGGTATTCAACTCCTGGAAACGCGGCAATGAGAAAAATATTCAAGGGATGTCATTCAAGACATCAGCGAATAGGCCCTCAATGCGGCGTATTGGAAGGAAGAATTGTCTGTTAGTGCTCAATTATGTCAAAATATCTTGCAATTATTCCTGCAAATTGCTCTTTAAAGTTGCGTAGAATTGCTTTGAACGCTTGTCCAAGACACGTTCATTTGTGCTGGATTGATTCGCATAACCACGCGAAAGTCTTTAGTAGTTGCGCGCTGTCGCTCCCGGGTGACGCCCCGGGACGGGCTGACAAATCCTCTTGGAGGCGCCAAAAGGCGGCGGGAGATTTTTTTGCAATGACCGACACGAAATCCGCCGCCGTCATCGGCGTCGTCACCGCCTCCGACCGCGCCAGCGCCGGCGTCTACAAGGACGAGAGCGGCCCGGCGATCGAGGCTTATCTGTCAGCCGTCCTCACCACGCCCTTCCGCATCGAGCGGCGGGTCATTCCCGATGGTTTCGAGAGCGTGCGCGACACGCTGATCGACCTTGCCGACACGGTCGGTTGCGATCTCGTCGTCACCACCGGCGGCACGGGGCCGAGCCCGCGCGACCTGACGCCGGAGGCGACGCTCGCGGCTTGTCCGCGCGAATTGCCGGGTTTTGGCGAGTTGATGCGGCAGGTCTCGCTCGCGCAGACGCCGACGGCGATCCTCTCGCGCCAGGTGGCGGCGCATCGCGGCAAATGCCTTGTCATCAATCTGCCGGGGAAGCCAGCCGCCATCGAGCTGTGCCTCAACGCCGTAATGCCGGCGGTGCCATATTGCCTCGACCTCATCGGCGCAGCGTGGATCGAGACCGACCCCGCGCGCGTGAAGGCGTTCCGGCCAAAGAAGTGACCGCCCGTTCGGGCAGGTCTTATCTTTTGCGCCGCGACATTGCGAAGGCTTCTCTTAACGTCTTCCCGTCTGTATAGGGAGGTGCGCGTCGTCTGGCCCGAGTCGCCCGTTCGCGCTTACAGGTTTATGCCGCAGGCGAGGGCTTGAAGAGATGAGCGATTTACGTCTGGTGGTGGTGGGCGCGGCAGGCCGTATGGGGCGGATGCTGACGCAGACCATTCCCGACACACTGGGCGTGCGGCTCGTCGCTGCGCTGGCGCCCGACGGGGCTTCGTCGCTCGGCGCCGATAGCGGCGCAGCTTTCGGGCAGGGTCCGAATGGCGTGCCCGTCACCTGCGACATCGGCGCCGCGCTGGCCGAGGCCGACGCCGTCATAGACTTCTCCGCTCCCGCGGCCACGATCGCGATGGCCGCTGCAGCCGCAAAGGCCCGCGTCGCACATGTCATCGGCACGACTGGTCTTGCGCCGGAAGACCTCGAGGCGATCGCCGACGCTGCCCGCGAGACGGTCGTGGTGCGCTCCGGCAATATGAGTCTCGGCGTGAACCTCCTCTCGGTTCTGGTCGAGAAGGCGGCAAAGGCGCTCGGCCCCGCCTGGGACGCCGAAATCGTCGAAATGCATCACAAGCTGAAAGTCGACGCCCCATCCGGCACGGCGCTTCTGCTGGGCGAGGCCGTGGCGAAGGGCAGGGGCATCGACCTTGCCGAGCACAGCGCGCGCGGCCGCGACGGTCTGACCGGCCCGCGCCGGGCGGGCGACATCGGCTTTGCGGCGTTGCGCGGCGGCACCGTCGTCGGCGAGCATTCGGTGATTTTCGCCGGCATGGGCGAGCGGATCGACTTTTCGCACCACGCCGAGGACCGCGGCATCTTCGCCCGCGGCGCCATCGCCGCTGCGCTCTGGACCCGCGGCAAGACCCCGGGCCTTTATTCCATGGCCGACGTGCTGGGCCTCACCGGCGCCTGAGTTCTACGAGACTTTCATGAGCATGCACCGCACACTCGTCCTCGTCCGCCACGGCCAGAGCGAATGGAACGCCAAGAATCTCTTCACCGGCTGGAAGAACCCGGACCTGACGCCCGAGGGCGTCGAGGAGGCGCGGCGGGCCGGGAAGGAGCTCAAGAAACTGGACCTGCTCTTCAGCGTCGGCTTCACCTCGGCGCTGCTGCGCGCCCAGCACACGCTAGAGTTGATCTTCGAGGAACTGGGACAGTCGAATGTGCCGACCGTCAAGGACCGCGCGCTGAATGAGCGCCATTACGGCGACCTCTCCGGCCTCAACAAGGACGAGGCGCGCGAGAAATGGGGCGAGGAGCAGGTGCGCCTGTGGCGGCGCTCCTATGACGTCCCGCCGCCCGGCGGCGAGAGCCTGAAGGACACGGTCGCGCGCGTCGTTCCCTTTTACGTGCAGCGCATCCTGCCGCCGGTGATGCGCGGCGAGCGCGTGCTGGTCGCGGCGCATGGCAATTCGCTGCGCGCGCTCTGCATGGTGCTGGAGCAGATGACGCCCGAAAGCGTGACCACGCTCGAACTCGCGACCGGCGTGCCCATCGTCTACAAGCTCAACGCGGATTCGACCGTGGCGTCGAAGAAGGTGCTGGAGCACTGACGTGTCGGCGCGGGCAAGCTAGATAAGGCTCATGCCCGAAATCGCCCCCGGCGCCATTCACTACCCCGGCTTCCTCGACGCCGCCGCGCAGGAGGCGTTGGCGCGCGAAATTGCGGACGTCATCGCGCAGGCGCCGCTGTTTGTGTCGCGCATGCCGAAATCCGGCTTGCCCATGTCGGTGCGCATGACCAATTGCGGGCCGCTCGGCTGGATGAGCGACAAGGACAAGGGCTATCGCTACGAGCCGCGCCATCCCGAAACCGGCGCGCCCTGGCCGCCGATCCCGCAAATGCTGCTCGATGTCTGGGACGCGCTGACGGGCTATCCGAAGCCGCCCGAGGCCTGTCTCGTCAACGTCTATGCCGAAGACGCGAAGATGGGCCTGCATCAGGACCGCGACGAAGCGGATTTCGACGCGCCGATCCTCTCGCTCTCGCTCGGCGCCGACTGCCGCTTTCGCTTCGGCGGCCGCAAGCGTTCCGACAAAACGATCGCCGTCACGCTGTCGTCAGGCGACGCGCTGGTTTTCGGCGGCCCCGCGCGGCTGTGTTTTCACGGCGTCGACAAGATCCTGCCGTCGATGCTGACGCCCTTGCCGGCGCCGCTCGCGGGGTTGGGTGCGCGGGTGAATCTGACGCTGCGGCGGGTGACGTAGAGCTGCGAACCCGTCAGACCGCCGCCTCAAAAGTGCGTCGGGTACCAGGACTCGTCGCCATCATCGAATTTGTAATTATAGCCGACCGTGAAGGCGCCGCCATAGGCCCAGACGCTGATCCGCGCGTTCGGGTTCACCCCGCCGAAGGGAAGCGCGAAAGTCTGCGGCAATATTTCATTGTTCGACATGCTGTTCTTGAACGCCCACAGAAAGGCGAAATCGACGGACGAATTCTTCGTCACCGCGTAATTGAAGCCGGCGCTGGCATGGTGATCGTTGACGCTCGGCGCGAGCGCGGCGAAGGTGATCGAGCGCGGGCGCGGCGCCTGGGTCGCGTAATGATAGCCCGCCCGCAGCGCGAGAACCGGCGTCGCGCGCCATTCGACGCCGAAGGACGCCGAATCCGTGTCGCGATAATCGAGGCCGTTGTTCCCGCCGAGCGAGCGAAAGCGCAGGGGGTTGGACGGGTCGCCGACGGAAGGAACGGCCGAATAGAAGATGTGCCGCCAGTCCGCCATCAGCGTGAGATTCGGCAGGAGGTCGTAGGCGAAGCCCGCCTGCAACTGGCCGGGAATGTCGAACTTGCCCGCCTGGCCGAAGAGGCCGGAATATTTATCGAGCCGCGACATCCACATCGGCGTCGAGCCGGAGAGGCCGAAGCGCAGGCGCTCCGTGATGTCCCAGAGCAGCCCCATGCGAAGGCCGCCGCCATAGGACCAGTCGAACGCCATATCCGACATTTCCCACGGGTTCGACGAATAGGCGGCGAGCGAGCGCAAGCCCTGGACATTCACCATCTGCACGGCGATCGTCGGCGCGAAGCCGATGGTGATTGCGCCATAGGCCGTGTGGAAGCGGCGCGCATAATCCACGCTGCCGAAAGCCTGCCGGATGTCGATGCCCGCGAAGCCGCCGCCGAAGGGTCCGCCGAAGGGCGGGCGCGCATGCCGCACGTCATAGGCGCTGTTGATGCCGCCATTTGAATAGGTGACGAGGCTCCAGGCCGAGTCGGCGTCGATCGGATGGATCTGGCCGGTGTTGGGAATGGGCGTCCAGGTGCGGCCGCTTTCGACATTGCCCGGCGCGATGACGCGCGGAATTCCGGTGGTTTCATAGCCGCGATAGGCCATATTGGCCGTGATGCCGAAGGAAAATTGCCGGCCAAGGCCGACGATCGTCGCGGGATTTACGGAAGCCGCCATGCCGTCCCGCCCGTCGGCCACGCTGGCGCCGGCAAGCGCCCTGTGGCGCGCGCCATAGGCCGTGGCGAAGAAGCCGTCGCCGGCGAAAGACAGGGTCGGGGAGAGCGCGGCGAACGCCGTCGCGAAGAAGAAAAAGCGGCGCAATCTAATCATATGAGCATCGTGCTTGGGGGAACGAACGGCGCAAAGGTGAAGCTGGCGTGACATGAAAGCAATGGCGAATTGCTCGGGTGCGCGCATTTCCTCCCGAGGTGCGGCTTTTATGACGCAGATAACGTAACGGCCCCCGGTTCAGCAACTCTTCTTCGCGGCGCATCATCTCTGATTGCAACTCACTGGCGCCACTATTTGAGCCGGCAGTGCCCCTACCAATCCTCGCTGGCCCGCCTAGAGGAATAAGACGACCTCCGCTTGCTCGTCGGGCGGCGGCGTTCGGACGCGAGGCAAAGCCGGGCTTGAGACCGCCCGGACCAGCGGGCAGGTTGAATGGCGGCTTCCCTGAACAGGAAAGTCTTTTGCGACTATCACGAGGGCATGTTCGCCAGTGAATCGTCGTCGAAGCTGAATGCGAACATCCCCCAGGATCGCGTCGCACGCGAGGCCGTGACGTTTCACGAGAGTGGCCATGCGGTCATGCAATACGCGCTTGGGCTGGGGTGCTCCGGGATCACGCTTCTCGTCACAAAGGTGAGGCGAGACTGGAAAGAGCTGACCTATTGCTCCGGAATGTCCGCTTCGGACGAAGCCCTGGATCAACGCGTCAGGGCTGAGATCGAGCACGGGCGTCTCAACGACAGCGTGATCGCGCATGGCGTCGCGACGGCTGCCGGACCGGCGGCGGAACGGAAATATTACCTGTTGAATGGATTGCCGTTCCGCATGCTCGGGGCCACTCGATACGATCGCAATAGCATCGACTCAGCCGATATGAAGCTGGCCTCGACGGGCCGCCGCCGTTTCGCCTATCGCCGACTGGTCTGGCGGCGCGCGCAATTGACGCTCGAGAACGAGACAATGTGGAACGCGGTCGAGGAACTGGCGGCCGCGCTGAATAACTATTGGCCGACCGGGAAGAGACTGGGCGAGGAAACGGGAACGATGCAGGGTGCGGTCGCGCAGGCGATCATGCGAAAGGCGGGCGTGTTTCCCGGATTCCTGAGAGCGTTCCCCCTGTCTATTGCGTCGGAACAATACTGCCCGCCACGCTGAGAGGCCGTTGCCTGCCATACTCGCAGGCTGGGCTTTTTCGGTTCAGGTCCAGTTCACGCGTCAGCGGGTAAAAATCCCGCCAGGTGACGAAAGAGTGGCGTATTGTGTCAGAACGTCGCTTCTTGTAGTTTCCAACCGGTCTAAAGAGCGCCCGCGCGGCGCCACCCTTTGGCAGGCGCGTTTCAAGAATGGGCGATTGCTTCTCGGATCGCCGACGATGAGGAAAGGAACAAGGATGAAGACGATTTCCCTGCTGACGTTCGCTGCGAGCGTCGCTTTCGCCGCTTCCGCCGGCCAGGCCTTCGCCGCGGGCGACGCGGGCGCGGGCGAAAAGGTCTTCGCGAAATGCAAAGCCTGCCATCAGGTGGGCGAGAGCGCCAAGAACGCCGTCGCGCCGCAACTGAACGGCATCAGCGGCCGCAAGGCCGGCTCGGTCGAGGGCTACAACTATTCCGAGCCCATGAAGGGCTCGGGCATCACCTGGGACGAGGCCTCCTTCAAAGAGTTCATCAAGAACCCGAAGGCCAAGGTTCCGGGCACCAAGATGATCTTCCAGGGCCTCGCTTCGGAAGGCGACCAGGACAACGTCTGGGCCTATCTGTCGCAGTTCAAGGCCGACGGCACCAAGTAAAAAATAACCTCGCCTTTTCAATCTGAAAGCGGCCCTGATTCAGGGCCGCTTTTTGTTTCATTTATGCAACAGTCAAGAATAAACAGTATTGTCTGGATTGAAGCATTTCCAACAAAGGAATTGGCGGAATCATTCCAATAAGCACGACAAAATTACAAGGTTTCCAATATCGCATCAAGGGCGTTGACCCCTGTCAATTCGAATGAATACTTAGCAACCAGACGACGGCCCGAGTCAGATGGAAAGCGGGCGTCGATCTGGTCCTGCGGAGTTCATGTCGATGCTTGTCCCAGCTTCCCCCGCGCGCCTCAGGCGATCCCTCGTGAGCCTGTGCGCTCTTTCCGCCGGATTGGGCCTCTTCGGCGCCGCCGCGCAGGCCCAGCAGGCGCTCCCCACGATCGACGTCGGCGGCGCCCGTCGGACGGCGACCCGCGCCCCCGCGCCGCGCGCGGCGGGCCCTGTGCGGGCCTCTCCGGTCGTTGCGTCTCCCTCGGTCGCCGCGCCGGCAATCGGCGACGGCGCCGGCAGCGCCGCCTTTGCGGCCGCGGTCGCCAATGTCGGCCGCAATCCGACCGACGTTAAGGGCTATTTCGCCGGCGCCATGTCGACGGCGACAAAGACCAGCACGCCGATCCTGCGCGTCCCGCAGGCGGTCACGGTGCTGACGCGCCAGCAGCTCGACGACCGCAATAGTCTCGCGCTCGAAAATGCGCTGACCTATGTCCCCGGCGTCACCGTGGCGCAGGGCGAGCGCAACCGCGACCAGATCACCATTCGCGGACAAAACACGACGGCGGATTTCTATCTCGACGGCGTGCGGGACGACGCAGAGTACTACCGCGACCTCTACAACATCCAGGCTGTCGAGGTGCTGAAAGGCCCGAGCGCGCTGATATTCGGTCGAGGCGGCGGCGGCGGCGTGGTTAACCGCGTCACCAAGAAGGCGGACGGCGAGACCATCAACGACTTCCGCTTCGTTGGCGGCAGCTTCGCCCGCAAGCGCTTCACGGTCGATGTGGGCCGCGCCATCACCGACACCTTCGCCGTGCGCCTCAACGCGCTCTACGAGCATTCCTACGGCTTCCGAGATTTCGACAAGCTCGAGCGCTGGGGCGTCAATCCGTCCTTCACCTGGAAGCCGTTGGAAAACACCTTCGTGATGTTCAATTACGAGCACTTCCGCGACCGCCGCACAGTGGACCGTGGCGTGCCGTCCTTCGGGGGCTTCCAGTTTCTCGGGGCGAACGTCTACCCCGGCTACCCGCTGCCGACGGATCGCTCGACGTTCTTTGGCGTTGGCAATCCCTCCGTTCGGGACGTGAACTACGCCAAAATCGATCTCGATCGCGCTGCGCTCGTGATCGATCACACGACGGATTTCGGTCTGAACATCCGCAACCAGACGTCATGGGCGAATTACAACAAGATTTACCAGAACACCTTTCCGGATCAGACTTTGGGCCAGATGTCCCAGCAGCTCAACGCCGGGTTGACGGGGTTGAGCCCAATCGCGATCACGCCGCTCAACGGCGTGAGACTCGACGGCTACATCGCGCCAACGCCGCGACGGAATGTCTTCAACCAGACGGACCTGACGTACAAATTCGAGACGACGCCCCTCATCCACCACACGCTGCTTGCGGGCATGGAGTTCGGCAATCAGTGGTCCTTCACCGGCCGAGACATCTCGCGCTTCTTCGACCCCTTCAACGGGCCGCGCCGGATCACGACTCCCGTGGCTTTCCCTACCGCTTTCGCGCCGGTTTTCTGGACGAATTTCGCCGATGCTGCGACGCGGCGCTGGACGACGAATCTCGACACGGCCTCCGGCTATGTTCAGGACCAGATCGAAATTACGAAATATGTCGAAATCCTCGCGGGCGTCCGCTTCGACAGTTTCAACATGCGGTTCAACGACGGCGTCACGCTTCAGAATTTCAACCGCGTGGACAACAAGTTCTCTCCGCGCTTCGGGCTGATCGTCAAGCCGCTGGAGCAACTCTCGCTGTATGGAACTTATTCGCGCTCCTTCCTGCCGCAGGCGGGCGATCAGTTCAATAATCTGCCGAGGACGGCGGCCAGCCTCGCGCCGCAGGGCTTCGAGAATTACGAACTCGGGTTCAAGGCGCAGGTCCTGCCGGCATTGCTGCTGACCGGCGCGATCTATGAACTGAACCGTTCCAACCAGGCGCTGACGCTGACCGCTCTCACCTCCGTTCTCGCAAATACCCGCACGCGGGGCGCTGAACTTGGGCTCACCGGCTATGTGACCGACCAATGGCAGGTCTCGCTCGGCTACGGGCATCAGGACGCCCGCGTAGTGTCGACAGACGCAGCGTTCAATCCGCGCCAGCCCTTCCTGACCGATGTCGGCAAGATCAACCCCTCGGTGCCGAGGAACACCTTCTCCTTCTGGAACCGCTACGACGTGTCGTCGTTCTTCAACGCGGGCCCCGGCGTGCTCGGGCTTGGCGCGGGCGTCGTCTATGCGTCGAGCTTCTTCCCGTCTCTCGACAACAGGGTCGTCGTTCCCGGCTATGCGCGCATCGACGGCGCGGTCTTCGTGAAGCTGACGGAAAACATCTCTGGTCAGCTCAACGTCGAAAACGTCGCCGACGCCTTCTATTACGCCTCGGCGCACAACAACAACAACATCATGCCCGGCGCGCCGCGCTCCGCCTATCTGACGGTGAACGCGAAGTTCTGATGGCGTCCTACGCCCCCGCGGCGCTTTTGCGGCGCCGCGGGATGGGTTATGCGTGTGCCGACCCCAGACAGGCGCGACCGTGACACGCAAACCCGACGAAGTTTCCTCCGATGTGATGCAGCCCCTCGAGACGCTGCCGGTGTTCTATCCGCTTGCCGGCAAGCGCGTCGTCGTCATCGGCGACGGGGAGGGGGCGGCGTGGAAGGTCGATCTCGCCGCCGCGACCGGCGCGCAGATCGACGTCTTCTCCCGCGATCCCTGCGAGAAGCTGCGCGAGACAGCCGCCGGCCGCGCGAATGTCGCATTGCATGAGCGCGCCGCGACGCCGGCCGACTTCGAGGGCGCGACGCTCGCCTTCGGCGCCACCTTCGACGACGCCGAGGCTGAGATGGCGCGCAAGGCGGCGGACGCTGCGGGCGTGGCGCTCAATCTCGCCGACCGGCCGGCGATGAGCGATTTCATCATGGGCGCCATCGTCAACCGCTCGCCGCTCGTCATCGGCGTCTCGACGGGAGGCGCATCGCCGGTCTTCGCCCAGGCCGTGCGCGGGCGCATCGAGTCGCTGGTGCCCGGAACCTTCTCGGCCTGGGCCAAGGCCGCGCAGGACTGGCGGCCGCAGGTGCTCTCCTCCGGCCTCGATTTTCTGGCCCGCCGCGACTTCTGGCGCCGCTTCACGCGGCTCGCCTTTCGCGACATAGAACGCGCGCCAGCCGAACAGGACCGTGACGCGCTGCTGGCCGAGGCGCGCGCCGCGGGCGACGACGCGACGCGCGGGCGGGTGACGCTGGTGGGCGCGGGGCCGGGCGATCCCGAACTCCTGACGCTCAAGGGCATGCGGGCGCTCGCCGGCGCGGATGTTGTGCTCTTCGACGATCTCGTGCCCGCGAGCATCCTCGATTTCGCCCGGCGCGAAGCGACGCGCATCAATGTCGGCAAGCGCGGCTACAAGCCCTCCGTCCGGCAGGAGGAGATCACCGTGCTGCTCGTCGATCTTGCCCGCGCGGGGAAGAATGTCGTGCGGCTGAAGGGCGGCGATCCGCTGATCTTTGGCCGCGCCAATGAGGAAATCGCGGCATTGCGGGAGGCGGGTTTCGACATCGAGATCGTGCCCGGGGTCACTGCCGCCTGCGCCAGCGCCGCCGCTCTCGGGGCCTCGCTCACCAGCCGCGAAACGGCGCGGCGCGTGCAGTTTATCACCGCGCATACGAAGGACGGCGAATTCCCCGAGGATTTCGACTGGAGCGCGCTGGCGGACAAGCGCGCGACGACGGCGGTCTATATGGGCAACCGCACCTTGCCGGCGCTCTCGCGCCGCCTGCTGGAAGAAGGGATGGCCAATGACACGCCCGCCTTTCTCATAGAGCGCGCCTCGACCCCCGACGAGCGCATCATCAAAGGCACAATCGCCGACCTGCCGGAGAAAGTCGCGGGCGAGACGATTATCGGTCCGGTAATGGTGCTGATCGGTTGGGCTTTGGTGGAAAACTGAATCGGACCTAGTGTTTGCGCCTTGGCTTGCATGCGGGGCGCGACATGGCGGTTACGAGACGGACGGCGATCCTTTCTTCCGCTTTGGGGGTGCTTGCGCCCGGCGCCGTGGCCGCGCGGCCGAAAGTCCCGGCGCGCGTGGACGCCGTCGAAAGGCATCTTGCAGATCTCGACCGCATCGTCGCCGAGACGATGAAAAGGACCGGCGTTCCCGGCATGTCGATCGTCGTCGTCAGCCGGGACCGGGTGGTCTACCTCAAGGGCTTCGGCGTGCGGCGGGCAGGGGGCGCGGAGCCGGTCGACGCGGACACTGCCTTCGCGCTCGCATCTCTCTCCAAGCCGCTGGCGACGACTGTGGTCGCGGGCCTCGTCGGTGACGGCGCCGTGACCTGGGACGACAAGATCGTCCGTCATCTGCCGGACTTCGCGATGAGCGATCCTTGGGTCACGCGCGAAATCACGCTGCGCGACATGTTCTGCCATCGCAGCGGCCTTCCCGATCACGCCGGCGATCTTCTGGAGGACATCGGCTACGGCCGCGACGAAGTCCTGCATCGGCTGCGATACGTCAAACCGGCCGGCGCCTTCCGCGCCTCCTACGCCTACACGAATTTCGGCTTCACGGCCGCCGCCGTCGCCGCGGCGCGGGCGGTGGGGAAATCGTGGGAGGAGTTGTCGGCGGAAAGGCTCTATCGCCCGCTCGGCATGTCGAACACGAGTTCGCGCTACGCCGATCTCGCTGCGCGCGTAAACCGGGCCTTCGGCCATGTGCGCCGCGACGGCGTCTGGGTCGTCGGCCCGCAACGCGAACCGGATGCGCAATCGCCTGCGGGCGGCGCCAACTCCACGGCGCGCGACATGGCGGCGTGGGTGCGGCTGCAACTGGGCCGGGGAGCGCTCGATGGTCGCGAGATCGTGAAGGCTTCGGCCCTCGACGAGACCCATCGCCCGCAGATCGCGACCGGCCCCGCGGACCCCGCGAACGCCGCGCCGACCTTCTACGGACTCGGTTGGGACATCGGTTATAACGAACGCCCTTTAGTGCATTGGGGCCACTCAGGCGCCTTTTCGCTCGGCGCGGCCACCTGCGTGAATATCTTGCCGGCTCAGCAACTCGGGATTGTCGCGCTCAGCAACGCCTCGCCAGTCGGCGCGCCCGAAGCCATCTGCCGCAGCTTCATTGATCTCGTCACGGCCGGGAAGATCGAGCGCGATTGGCTCGCGCTTTTTGGGGGCATATTCGCGAAGATGTCCGAGCCGACCTATGGCCGTGACGCGGATTATTCCGCGCCCCCGATGGTCGCCGCTGCGCCAGCGGATCTCGCGGCCTATGCTGGAACCTACAACAGCAACCTCTACGGGCCGATTGCAATTACGCAAAACGTAAATGCTCTGGCGCTCCAAATGGGACCAAAAAATACGTCTTACGATATGCATAAATATTCGAAAAATCTTTTCACGTTCCAGCCGCCAGGAGAGAATGCATTCGGCCTGAGTCCTTTGCGATTTACGTTTGACGGAAACAAAAAAGCATCGTCGGTCGAGATCGACTATTTCAATGAAAACGGGCAGGGTGTCTTCACGCGCGCGCGTCCGTGAGAAGCGAAGGGCCGCGACGATTTCTCGACGCGGCCTCCGTGAGATCGGCTGCAGCCCTTTCAGCAGCGCCGGGAATTCGATCCGACGCAGCGCGCTCCCGCCCCAATTTCGGGAACGTCCCACTTGGCCAGGGGGGAACCCCCTGCGCCGCCGGCAGAAAATTTCCGACAAAAAATGATACCAAACAATTCTTTGGGCGCATCCACCAAATGGGGTATGGCGCTCACGCGCCGCCTTTGCCGCCGGCTCCGGCGTGCGTTGCGATTCTGTTGAGCAGGGCGGCGAGCTCGCTCTGCCGGGATACGCCGATCTTGTGAAAAACCCGCTTCAGAACCGTGCGCGCAGTGCTCTCGGCGATGCCCAGCCTCTCAGCGGCGGCTTTGGGCGGCACGCCATGCCCGATGAGGGCGGCGATGCGCGCCTCGCCAAGCGTCAGGCCGAGCATGTCGCGCAAAAAGGCCGGATCAATTGGTTCGTCCGGTCGCGCCTCGAAGAGCAGGACCATCGCCCGCGCCCGCGTCAGCATGATGTCCGCGGCCTTTTGCGCGCGACTCGCGGGGAAGCAGTAAGCGACGAGGGACGGGAGAGGCGACGGCTGCTGCAAAAGCAAAGGTTGGAGCGTCCCTCCCGGCGCGTGGCCAGCCCCGTAGCCGCCGATGGCCTCCTGCAGCGCCGCGCGCGCGGGTTCCGTCGGCAGACGCAGCTGCTGGTCGATATGGCATTCGATGTTCTCGCGGGCCTTGTCATTGGCGAGGAGGACGCGGGCCGCGGCATCGACGGCTATCACGCCAATATCGGCCTCCCGCAGCGCTTCGCTGAGCCCCTTGTTCAGCGCTTCGGCCTCAAAGAGACGCAGCGAGAGCCGGAACGCCTTCTCCACATGGCGCGCAAGTTCGTGCACGACCGCCAGCTCTTCCTGCGAGAAGGGAGGCTTGGCGCGCGCGCGCTGCACGCTGACGATGAGGCTGACGGCGGACTCGGGCGCGACGCTGGCCGCCCCGAACCAGCCGATGCCCAGTCGAGGAAGGAACTCCGTGTAGATGGGATGTGTGTCGATCTCTTCCTGAGTGACGACGTCGTAGTCGCAGAGCACATCCTTCTCCGCCGCGTAAAGCTTCTCCACGCCGCGGATGCTGCGGATGTCATGGCGCCACCAATAGGTCTCGAACTCTTCCTGCGCCCATTGAAGGCTCGGCGAGAGGATGGTGCCAAAGCCCTCGCTCTCGCGACGCCAGATGAGCAAGGCGCCGACATCGCCGAAGATGTCAGCGACGGCCCCGAGCGCTTGCGGCCAGAGGGCAGGGTCGGCGGCGGCGTCATAAATCAGGCCAACGGCTCGGCTGAAATGCAAGTCCATTCGGGAGAATCTCTAACGGAAGCGCCCCCAAGCAATAGCGCAGTCCAAACTGCGCGCAAGTGCGCAGGTGATCAGCGCATTTTCAGCGCCTCGAGAACATGCGCTTCGTCCGGCATTTGGGCGCGCCTGATCTTCAGCCCGTTTGCTTCCAGCGGGATAGCCACGTCGTCGGACAGGGCGACATGGGTGGCGCTTGCGAGATGTGGAGCGAGTCCGGCGGTCTCGACGAGCGACAGGAATATTTCAACGCTGCGGCGCGAATAGTGGAGCGCAACCTCGATCTCGCCTGCCGCCAGCGCCGCGCGCGCTTCTTCGGTGAGCGCCGTCGCCGCCTGCGCCTGGTAGATGTTAACGGGCGTAATAACCTGCCCGCCTGCGCGCAGCCCGGCCTCGAGCGTCGGCTGCCGGTCGCGGCCGGCGAGATAGAGGAAGTGTGCGGGAGCGGGATAGCGCGCGAGAAGCAGGGGCAGGATCGCCTCGGCGTTTCCGGCGACAATCTCCGGGCGCCAGCCGCGCACTTCGGCGGCCTTGGCCGTCTTGGCGCCTACGGCGTGGAACGGCAGGGCCTTGAAAGCCTGCGCGTCCTCGCCAGCGAATTCGACCCCCTTGGCGCTCGAGGCCAGAACGGCGTCGTAGTCGCCCGGGGGGATCGCGCCGCCCGTCGCCACAATCTCCAGCACCGGCGATATGACCGGCGTAAAGCCCATCGCCCGCAATTTGTCTGACGTACGTAAGGCGTCTTCCCGCGCGCGCAGCACGAGAACGCGCGTCACATCAGCCCCGCGACGCCATGCGGGAGCTTCAGGACGATCTCATTGCCAGCGTCGGCGCCGAGCATAGCCGCGTCGATGGCGCGGCCCTTGCGGCGTGTGGCCCAGACTTCGCTGCCGTCAGCCTTCAAGACCTCGCCGTAGAAGGAAAGCTCATCGCCGGAAACCGTGGCATGTCCTGCGATCGGCGTGCGGCAGGAGCCGTCCAGCGCGGAGAGAAAGGCGCGCTCGGCGGCGAGGGCAAGCGCGGTCGCCTCGTCAAGGATCGGCGCCAGCGCCGTGCGCGTCTCCGAGTCGCTTACGCGCGACGTAATGCCGATGGCGCCCTGTCCGACAGCGGGAGGGAAATGCTCGAGCGGCAGCAGCGCGGTTGCGCGGTCGGCAAGGCCGAGGCGCTTGAGGCCCGCGAGCGCCAGCAACGTCGCGTCGATCTCGCCGCTCTCGACCTTGCGCAGGCGCGTCTCGACATTGCCGCGCAAGAGCGCGGTCTGCAAATCCGGGCGGCGGCGCTTCACCTGCGCGGCGCGGCGCAGCGAGGCGGTGCCGACCACGGCGCCGGCGGGCAGGGCGTCGATGGTCGCGCCGCCCCGGCCGATCCAGGCGTCGCGCACGTCCTCGCGCGGCAGATAGCCCGCAATTGTGATTTCGGCGGGCAGATGCGTCGGCAGATCCTTGGAGGAATGCACCGCGAAGTCGATCGACCCCGCGATCAGCGCCGAGTCGAGCTCCTTCGTGAAGAGCCCTTTGCCGCCGGCTTCCGACAGGGGGCGATCCTGAATCTGGTCGCCTGTCGTCTTGATGACGTCGATGGCGAAATGGTCCTCGGGCAAACCATGCGCCTTTGCGAGGAGGGCGCGAACCATATGGGTCTGCGCAAGCGCCAGCGGACTGCCGCGGGTGCCGATGCGAAGGCTTCTGACCGTCATGAACTATTCCTGCGTAAGTCGTCGCCGGACTATAAGGGTCGGATGGGGAAGGGCAAGCGGGCGCTTCCCTCTGGAGAAGCCGTTGTCCATCAACGCCCCATCCCCTAACCGCTGGGCCGTGCTCGCCCTGGCGACGCTCGCCCAGACCGGCGGCTGCTTTCTGGTGCAGGGGCTCGGCGCGCTCGGCCCGGCGCTGCAAGAGGCCTTCGGGCTCGACGCAGCGCAGGTGGGGCTCACCATGTCCGCCGCACAGACGACGCCCGTCGTCGGGCTGCTCGTCGCCGGGGCGCTGCTCGACCGTTTCAGCGAACGGCTGATCGTCGGGCTTGGCGCGGCGATGGTGGGAGTCACGCTTCTCGCAGCGGCGCAGGCGGAGAGTTACGGCGGCATCCTGTTCTGGCTCGCCGTCGCCAGCGTTGGCTATTGCACCGTGCAGCCGGGCGGCGGCAAGGTGGTGGCCGCGTGGTTTCCGCCCGATACGCGCGGTCTGGCGATGGGAATCCGGCAGGCAGGCCTGCCGCTCGGGGCGGCGCTCGCGGCGCTCATCCTGCCCGTGGCTGCGGCGCGGCACGGATGGCGCGCGGCCTTCGACCTCGGGGCGGTCGCGGCGCTCGCGACGGGCCTGCTCTTCGCGCTGCTCTATCGTCCGCCGCCCGCGCCTCTGCCCGACCGCAAGCGGGCGCGGGGTCTTTGGCGCGAGCGGTTCGAGGAACTGGCGCCGCGCCTGCCGCGCATCGTCTTTCCGGGCGTGACGCTGGTGAGCGTCCAGTTCGCCATCACGGTCTATCTGCCGCTCGATCTGCGCGACCGCTTCGCCATACCCGTCGAGACCGGCGTGAAGCTGCTCTTTCTCGCGCAATTCGCGGGGGCGCTCGCGCGTATCCTGCTCGCCGCCTGGAGCGACCGCAGCAGCCGCGGCCGCTTCTTTCCCCTCGCCATGAGCATGGGCGCCATCGTGCTGGGGATCGCCGCTTACATCGCCGCGCCCGGCGCACCAGTGTGGGTCGTGGCCTCGATCGCCGCCTGGCTCGGCTTCTTCGGCTTCGGCTGGTACGGGCCCTGGATCGCGCTGGTGAGCGAAGCCGCGCCGAGGGGCGCAATCGGCTTCATGATCGGCCTCGCCATGGCGATCAATCAGATCTTCGTCGTTCTCGCGCCCCCCGCCTTCGGGGCGCTGCGCGACGCGACGGGGACATACGCCTGGGGCTGGTCGATTCTCGCCCTTGCGGTCACGGCCGTGCTTGTCGCCCAGTCGCGCCCTACCTCCACCTAGAGGCGGTCCGCCGGGCTGCTGCGAAGCGGGGGCGAGCTATGGATGACGTTCTTTTCGCGCGAGGGGGCGCCGGCTGCGTCGATCTTCCGAGCGGGGCGCGGGTGCAACTGCCGCTCCGCTATCTCGACTGGACCGGCATGATGGCGCATTTTCCGGCGTCCGCCGCGGCTATCCGCAAGCTGCTGCCGAGCCCGAAGCTGAAGCCGGTTCTCGCCTGGCCGGGGACGGCCATCCTCTCGGTCGCGGCCCTTGAATATCGCCGGCTGGCGGACGTGCGGCCCTATAACGAAGTCGCAATCATGACGCCGGTTCTCTACGAGCCGGCGCTGAACATACCTGCCGCGCCACTGCTGTTTCCAAAGCTGTTCAAGGGGTTCGGGCTTTTTGTCCTGCATATGCCGGTGACGACGCAGGAGTCGCTCGAACTCGGCGTGCAAGTCTGGGGCTATCCGAAATTCCTCGCCGACATCCGCTTCGAAGAAGAGGGCAATCTGCGCCGCTGCCGGGTCCGGGCCGATGGAAAGGATGTCCTGACGCTCGGCGTGAAGCAGGCCCCGGGGCAGATCAGAAACGTCGATTTCCGCATGTTGACGGTCAAGGATGGCAAGTTGCTCCCGCATCTCATCGAGACGGAGGGGCTCTATGGCCTCTGGGGATTTCCCGGCGGCGCGTCGCTTTCCTTCGGCGATCATCCCGTCGGCCGGGAGTTGCAGTCGCTCGGCGTGGGCAAGACCGCGCTCGCGCGGGTGTTCGCGAGCAATGTGCGCAGCCTGCTGCACGAGGCGGTCACGGAACTGGCGATCTGAGGGCGGCGCTAATCCGCGCTCGGCAGGCGGCGGATGATGAATTCGATCCGCCCGTCGTCGAGTTCCCGCCAGAACTCGATCTCGGTCATATAGGCGGCCTTGGGATAGCGGTCGAACCACTCGCGCGCCTTGGCGCGGGCGTCGAGGCGCGGAAGGGTGAAGGTCTCACGGCGCCAGCCGTCGGCCCGCGCGTGGCTCCTGCCGGCGAGCTTTCGCGCAATGTCTCTTGGCGCTTTGGTTACGCTCATCACTCATGCTCCCGCGACCGGCAAAACATAATGCGCCGCAGCCAGGAAGGGGAGTCGAATCGCTCCCGGACCGCTGGGCTGGCGTCCCCGCTGCGGACAAGCCTTTATCCGTTCAACTGTTTCACGGAGATGAACATGCGCGGCTTTTCCCGCTGCCCCGCCGAACCTAGCAAGGACGGAGGTCGCTGACGCGCGCGCCAATGGGGAGGCTACGACTTCCCCGCATGGCAAAAGAACGCTAGATCAGCGCCATGAGCGAGCGCCCCACCTACATGATCTCCACAGCCATTCCTTATGCGAATGGCGCGCCCCACATCGGCCACGCCTATGAGCGCATTGCGACCGACGCCTTTGCGCGCTTCAAGCGCCTCGACGGCCATGACGTTCTGTTCGTCACTGGCATGGACGAGCACGGCCAGAAGATGCAGCGCACAGCCGAGAAGGAAGGGCTGACCCCGCAGGGGCTCGCAGACCGCACCGCCGCGCAATTTGCGCGCATGGGCGAGGCGCTCAACGCAAGGGCCGACGACATCGTCCGCACGACGCAGGAGCGGCACAAGGAGACCGTGCTCGAAATCTGGCGGCGGATGGAGGCCAACGGCGACATCTATCTCTCGAAATACGCCGGCTGGTATTCCGTCCGCGACGAGGCCTATTACGGCGAGGATGAACTCTCCGAGCGCGAGGGCAAGAAATATGCGCCGACCGGCACGCCGGTGGAATGGGTGGAGGAGGAGAGCTGGTTTTTCCGCCTCTCGGCCTATGCCGAGAAACTGCTGGCCCATTACGAGGCCAACCCCGGCTTCATAACCCCCGAGCATTACAAAAACGAGATCGTCGCCTTCGTGAAGCGCGGGCTCGACGACCTCTCGATTTCGCGCACCACCTTCGACTGGGGCATTCCCATTCCGCCCAGTCCTCAGACCAGCGCCAACCACGTCATGTATGTCTGGGTCGACGCGCTGACGAATTACATCACCGCCACGGGCTGGCTCACGGGCGGCGACAAGGCGCGCTACTGGCCCGCCGACGCCCATGTCATCGGCAAGGACATCACCCGCTTCCACGCCATCTACTGGCCGGCCTTCCTGATGTCGGCCGTGGCCCCGCTGCCAAAGCAGATTGTCGTCCACGGCTTCCTGTTCTCGCGCGGCGAGAAGATGTCGAAGTCGCTGGGCAATGTCGTGAGTCCGCAGGATCTCATCGACCGCTACGGCGTCGATCAGCTTCGCTATTTCTTCCTGCGCGAAATCCCCTTCGGGCAGGACGGCAACTACTCGCATGAGGTGATCGTCATGCGCATGAACGCCGATCTCGCCAACGATCTCGGCAATCTCGCGCAGCGCTCGCTGTCGATGATCAACAAGAACTGCGCCGGCGCCGTGCCGAAGAAGGGCGAATTGACCGACGCCGACCGGGACATCCTCTCGCAGGCCGTCTTCGCGCTGGACAAGGCGCGCACGGCGATGGACGCCTATCAGCCCCATCATGCGCTGGCCGAAATTTTCCGCGTGGTCGCCGAGGCGAACCGCTATTTCGCGGGCGAGGAGCCCTGGGCGAAGAAGAAGACCGACCCCGCGCGCATGGAGACGGTCCTCTATGTGACGGCCGAGACGCTGCGGCGCCTCGTGATCCCGCTGCAGGCTTTCATCCCGGACGCCGCGGGCAAGTTTCTGGATGCACTGGGAGTGGGGCCGGACGCGCGCGACTTCGCGCATGTGGACGAAGCCAACGCCTTGCAGGAAGGCGCCCCGCTGCCGCCGCCGGCGCCTGTGTTTCCGCGGTTCGTGGAGGAGGAGTGAAATTACATGCAGTTGTCTGTCAAAAAATATCTCATGGCGTTCTGCATAGCTGTCATGTCCTGGTCAAATTCATCTGCTGAGACCCGAGCCGGAGGGTTGAAAGCATTTGCAAAATCTCAAGAAGATTTGAAAATTATTTTCATGGAGTGCGCCATGAAAGTTCGTCTTTTCAATTTAGCCGAAAAAAGTAGCGCTGCAGGAAAAAGACATCTGGATGAGGCTGCAGGATGCTTTGCAAAGCTCGAAGCGAGTGTTGAAAAGAGATCAAACGATTACAAGGCTTCGAATGACATCGAAAATTGTCACAAATTGGCTGACATGTGGGAAAATGAATACAAATCTGTAGTAAAATTAGCGATTAAACACCAATCGAACGAAGAAATGCCAGAGAAGATGTTAGGCCACATAAACGAGATAAATAAAGAAATTTTTGGTCAACTGGAAAAAGAGGAAAGCAAAGACGAGTACGTGCGAAAGGTTTTAGAGAGCCCCCTGAGGCCTATCGATCCCTGAAGCCATATTCCACAAGTCAAAAAGCTACACAATGTAGAACTGGTGTAGAACTGGCTTTAGCGCGCAGCAGGTGACGCGGAGGCGCGGATGGCGCTATCTATCTGGCGCACGCGCCCACGTCGGCGGCGCGCGACCCCAAGGCTCATGCTCGACGCGAAACACATCGCCATCGGCGCCGCTTTCTTCCTCGCGCCCGGTCTCGCGCAGGCCGGCCCGGCGAAAGCCGCCGTTCCACCCAAGCCCGGCTTCGATGGCGAATGGGTCATCGACGCCAGGACGTCGAGCTTCTTCTGCCCGGTGAAGAGCAGGCGCATGGTCGCGACCGTCAGAGGCGGGCAGGTGGCCAGGCTCACAGGCCTGCCCGGTACGGCGACGGGCCACGTGGAAGAGGACGGCTCCGTCTCCATCACGCTGAAGGTCTACACCGTCACCGCCACAGTGCGCGGCCGCTTGACGGGCGGGGCCGGAGCGGGCGACTGGTCTTCCAACAGCATGTTATGCGCCAGAGGCGACTGGCGCGCCGCCCAGTCAGGAAACTGAGAGACCGATGCTCATAGACACCCATTGCCATCTCGACTTTCCCGATTTCGCGCCGGAGCAGGCGGAGATCGTCGCCCGCGCCAAGGCGCGGGGCGTCGGACGGATGATCACCATCTCGACGCATCTCTCGCGCTTCGACCGCGTGAAGGCGGTGGCGGAGGCCTATCCGGACGTCTTCTGCACCGTCGGCACCCATCCGCATCATTCGCATGAGGAAGCCGAGCCGACGGTCGAAGTGCTGGTGACGCTGTCGAAACATCCCAAATGCGTGGGGCTGGGCGAGGCGGGGCTCGACTATCACTATGACCACGCGCCGCGCGAAGTCTCGCAGCGGGTGTTCCGCACCCATATCGAGGCGGCGCGCGAAACCGGCCTGCCGCTGGTCATCCACACGCGCGACGCCGACGAAGACTGCGCGGCGATCCTGCGGGAGGAAATGGCGAAAGGCGCCTTTCCGGCCCTGCTGCATTGCTTCACGAGCGGCCGCGCGCTGGCGGAGACGGCAGTGGAGCTGGGGCTCTACATCTCGTTCTCCGGCGTCGTGACTTTCAAGAACTCCGCCGATCTGCGCGAGACGGCGAAGGCCGTGCCGCTGGAGCGCATGCTCGTCGAAACGGACGCGCCGTTCCTCGCGCCCGTGCCGCATCGGGGCAAGCGCAACGAACCGGCCTTCGTGGTCGACACGGCGCGGCTGCTGGCGGAGATCAAGGGGGTCTCCGAGGCCGAACTGGCGCATGTGACGACGCAGAACGCGCTTCGCCTCTTCTCCAAGATGCCGCCGCTGGAAGTGGCCGCGTGACGCTCGACGTCACCATCCTGGGCTGCGGCTCATCGGGCGGCGTGCCGCGCGTGGGGCAGGGCTGGGGCAAGTGCAATCCCGAAAACCCCAGGAACCGCCGCCGCCGATGCTCGATCCTCGTCCGTCGCGGCGACGGCGACGCGGCGACGCAGATCCTTGTCGACACCGGCCCGGACCTGCGCGAGCAGCTCATCGCCGCCGACGTCAGGCGGCTCGACGCGGTGCTCTACACCCATCCCCATGCCGACCATACGCATGGGGTGGACGACGTGCGCGGGCTCGTGATCATGAACGGGCGGCGCATTCCGGCCTATATGGACGAGCCGACCTCCCGGCAATTCACGGCGAAGTTCGATTATATCTTCGTCACGCCCCCCGGCAGCTATTATCCGCCGCTGATGACCGAGCATCGATTGACGCCCGGCCAGGCGGTGACGATCGACGGCCCCGGCGGGCCGATCGAGGCGCTGCCGTTCCGGCTCGATCACGGCGACATGGACGCGCTCGGTTTCCGCTTCGGCAACGTGGCTTACACGCCCGACCTCCACGCCATTCCGCCCGAGAGCGCGCAATTCCTCGAAGGCCTCGACCTTTGGATCATCGACGCGCTGCGCTGGCAGCGCCACGGCACGCATCTTTCCGTCGAGCAGGCGCTGGCCTTCATCGATCTCTACCGGCCCAAGCGCGCCGTCCTGACCGATCTGCATGTCGATCTGGATTATGATGCGCTGACCGCCGTGCTGCCGGCGAATGTGGAAGCCGCCTTTGACGGGCTGCGGCTCGATGGTCTGACGGCGACAAGCCGGAGGGGGGCGGAGTGAGGCGTTTGTTGACCGCAGCGGCGCTTCTCGTCGCCTTGCCGAGCCTCGCCCTGGCCGAAACATTGACCTTGAAGCCAGGCGCAAGCGCGCCTTTCACCCTTGCCGAGAATCCGTCCACGGGCTTCAACTGGCGGATCGACGAGGGCGCCAGCGCAGGGCTCGGACTTCTGGAGATTTCTGACGGCGGACACACGCCGGGCGCAGCCATGCCGGGCGCGCCGGGGACGCATCAATGGACCATCCGCGCGTTGAAGCCCGGCAAGGCGACGATCGTCTTCGCCTATCAGCGGCCCTGGGAGCCTGCGCCGGCGGAGACGCGGCGGCTCCCGGTGATCATTTCCCGTTAGGAAGCTTGCTTCGCGCGGCGGCGCAGCGGAAAGGCGCCGGCGTCGTAGAGCGGGCGGATTTCGCGGCCGAAGTAATGGGTTTCGTTGACCTCGAGCGAGCAGCCCTGAAGAACCTTAGGGGCCAGCTCCTCCACCGCGAAGCGGATTGCTTCCGCCGCTTTGGGGAAACGCCGGAAAACCAGAGACGCCTGTTTGGGGTTTCCGCTCTTGGAGTAGTAGAGCGAGGCCTCCATCGCATAATCCTTCGCGTCCATGCTGGTCTCCCGATGTTGACGCAGGCGCGTCAGGTCGCGCTTTCGAGCGTGGATTCGAGCACGACGCGCTCTTGCCCGTCGCGGTCCGCCTTGATGCGGTATTGCAGGCCCTGGCCGCCGTCCGGCAGATGCCGCGTCACACGGAAAAGTCCCCGCTCGGAGGAAAAACCCACCTTGCAGGCGACATGGACGCCAATATTGAACTTATGCGTCGCGACGCTTGTCGATCGCACATTGCGATGACGTTCGCGAGCGTTGATGTAATCGGTCATTCGCGCCTCTTGCTCGTAGGGGGAGCGCGGGAAGGACGCCGTCGCATTCTTTGGCGCCCGCCTGGGCCCTGGCGCAGGGAGCGGCGTTGCAACGCCGCTCCCTGAAAGTTCCTTGCGCCCGGCGCCGCCTGACGGCGCGGGCAAGCGAGGCGTCAGCCCTGAAGCTGGAGCTGGTCGGCGGAGTATTTGCCGCTGCGCTTGTCGATGAGCAGCTCATAGCCGACCTTCTGGCCCTCGACGAGCGAGGGAAGGCCGGCGCGCTCGATCGCCGTGACGTGGACGAAGACGTCCGGTCCGCCGGCATCCGGCTGAATGAAGCCAAAGCCCTTGGTCGCGTTGAACCACTTGACGACGCCAATCTGCATGGGGTGTCCTTTCCAGACATTGTGCGGGGGCAATCGTCGCCGCCCGCGGTAGATCGAAGTTCTGGAGAGGAAGTCACAAGCCGACGCGCCAGAGGCGAGAGAGATAGTAAGAACGTCCGGCCGAAACCCGATTGTTTTCATATAGACCTATTTGTGAGGATAACAATCGTCCGGCACGATTTATTTCATGTTCATCGCCAGGCCCTGTGGCGAGCTCTGCATTTATTCGGCGAATTATTTTCCGGAGCGATCGCGTGCGGCCTTCACCGCGTCCGCGAGCCGCACGGTCGCGGAACCGGGCTTCGCCGGCTTCTGCTGACTCTCATGCGGGGCCCATCCTGAAATCCACACAATCTCGAAACTCGCGCGCACGCGTCCGTCCGGGTCGGAAAATTGCTCGGCGTAGATCTGCGCCGTTCGCGCGAGCACGTCCCGGCGCAGCGGGCGCGCGGCGCGTTTTACAAGCACATTGGCCGCGCCCATCGCGCGCAGATCGCGCATCAGCCCGAGAACGGAATCGTAGCGCAGCGTGAAACTGTCCACGTCCGCAACGGGCAGGGCGAATCCGGCGCGCTGCAGCAGTGCGCCCATGTCGCGCACATCGACGAAGGGTGAAACGCGCGGACTGGCGCCGCCGGTGATCTCCTCCTCAGCCTGAGCAAGGGCGACGCGCAACTCCACCAGGCTCGCGCCGCCCGGCAGACAGGCCACAAACAATCCGTCCGGCGCGAGAACGCGCCGCACCTGAGAGAAGACGCCCGGGAGATCGTTGACCCATTGCAGGGCCATGCCCGAAACGACGAGATCAAAGGAGGCGGGTGCGAATGGCAGGGCCTCCTCGTCCGCGATCACATTCCCGCCGAGGCGGCTGGCGCGCAGCGGCGCCGCCCTGCCGCTTGCGAGGACAGCCTGCGAAAAATGTTCGACCGGGGCGCCAAGATCGAGCGAGCGCGGGAATTCCCGCTTCACAGTTAAGAGCCGATCCAGAAGATCGTCGGCCGCCCGCGCGACAAGAAAATCGGGCGCGCCCCGCGCAAGCGCGCTGCGCAACCTTCGCTGAAGAAGGCCGCGGTCGAAAATCTGTGGCGGTGGAAGCTGATTTGCCATCGGCTTTTTCTATTGCGCAGGGGCAGTCAGGGAGCAAGCGCCAGGCGCCGGGAAATTGGCGAAAGGAGGGCTAGATAAGTAGCCTCCAAGGCCTCGGCGGAGCGTGTTGCATGCACGCAACTATGCGGAAAAACTTAACCTTAAGCCCTAACCGCAAGGAGCGGAAACCTTCGACATGGCCGTGGCGAAACGTAAGAATGACCGCATCGGAAATTCTGTCTCCGGCGCAATCTGCCAAAGGTGAACTGCAATGCGTAGCTCGTCTTCTCTCTATCGTGCCCTGTGTCATCATGGGCTCCACACCGTTCTCCTGGGCGCCGTCGCCGCGCTCGGCCTGGCCACGGCGCCGCAGAGCGCCCTCGCGCGCGACACCGTCGCCTTCTCGCCTCATGTCGAGCCCGGCACGATCGTGATCAGCGCCAGCCAGCGCAAACTCTTCTATGTCGTGAGCCCCGGCGTCGCCATCCGCTATCCGGTGGCCGTGCCCAAGCGCGGCAAGGAATGGTCCGGCTACGCCGCCGTGGACGGAAAATACTATCAGCCGGACTGGACTCCTCCGGCCGTCGTGCGCGCCGATCATCCGGAGCTTCCCAACCTCATCCGTGGCGGCTCGCCTCGCAACCCTATGGGCATTGCGGCCCTGACGCTCGACCGCGGCGAGGTCGCGATCCACGGCACCAGCAACAAGATGCGCGCCTCGATCGGCTCCGCGGCGTCCTACGGCTGCATCCGCATGCTCAACGAGGATGTGACGGACCTCTATTCGCGCGTGAGCGTCGGCACGCCTGTCATGATGCAGCCCTGAGTTCCGGCGCAGTCCCTCAACAGGACGCGCGGTTGCAAAACCAGGAGCGCCGCCGCGAGACTCTCGCAGGCGGCGCGCCCAAAATAATAACAATGATTTTCTCCAGAGTTTTTTACAGGCGCATTTCCGTTGATCTGTGGAATGTCGCCGTGGCCCCATAGACGCGGCAAGACGAATCCCGCAGTCTGCCGGCGCTGTTGACGCGCTTTGCGTTTGAACTGTCACGCGTTTCTCGACAGGTGGAGTATAGTGGTCGCAGCGGACGATTCGTCCGCGTCGAACTCTGACTCGCAAGGAGGCGCCTGGTCCCGAATCCGTGATGCGTCGTCTCCTGGTTTGTGCTCGTCGCCGCGTCCTGCAGACACCCCGATGAAGGTTGGCTCATGCTGATCGCTACAGAAAAAGAAACAGAACGCCCCGAACATCCGGTGGATGTTGTGGAGCAATTGGCCGCCACCAACGACTGGTCGTTCGACCGCGAAGACGAAGACGAGATTTCAATCGCCGTCACAGGCGCATGGACAGAATATCACGTAGCTTTCACCTGGCTTCCGCACCTTGAAACCCTACATGTGAGTTGCGCTTTCGACCTGAAGGCGCCGGAGCGCCGCCGCGCGGAAGTGACAGCGCTGGTGAGCGCGATCAATGAACAGATGTGGATCGGCCATTTCGATTTCTGGCCGCAGGAAGGCGTCGCCATGCACCGCCATGGATTGATCCTCTCCGGCGGCGCGCAGCCCTCCGCCAGCCAATGCGCGGCTCTCCTCGACAACGCGTTGACCTCCTGCGAGCGCTACTATCAGGCGTTCCAGTTCGTGCTATGGGCGGGCAAGTCCGCCAGAGAAGCTCTCGAAACCGCGAATTTCGAGACGAAAGGCGAGGCGTGAGCGGACAAGGCCCTCTGCGCGGAGCGACGGTCGCCCTCGTGGGCGCAGGCAACATGGGCCTCGCCATGCTCGAAGGATGGGCCACGCAGGGATTGTGCGGCGAGCAGGTCGTGGTTGTCGATCCAAACCCCTCGCAACGCCTGCGCGACCTTTGCGCGGTGCGTGGCTTCGCGCTCACCGCGGAACCGCGTGGCGGCGCCCGCGACGCCGTCGTTCTGGCCATCAAGCCGCAAATGCTGGAGGCGGGCGCCGCCGCCGCCGCGCCATTCACGGGATCGGGGTCCGTCGTCGTTTCCGTCATCGCCGGCAAGCGGATCGTCGACATATGCTCGCGCCTGACGGCCGCGCAAGCGGTCGTGCGCGCCATGCCCAATACGCCCGCCGCCATCGGCCGCGGGATGACGGGAGCTTTCGCGAGCCCCGCGACGAATGACGCCCAGCGCGCGCTCGCCCACGCGCTGCTCGCCGCCGTCGGCCGTGTCGAATGGATCGAAAGCGAAGAACTGATCGACGCCGTCACAGCGGTTTCCGGCTCGGGGCCGGCCTATGTTTTCTACCTTGTCGAGTGCCTCGCCGCGGCCGGCGTCGAGGCTGGCCTGTCGCCCGAACTCGCCGAGAAGCTTGCGCGCGCGACGGTGGAAGGCGCGGGGGAACTGCTGCACAGGCAGGGGGAGGCGAGCGCGCAGACCCTGCGAGAGCGCGTCACCTCGCCGGGCGGGACGACCGCCGCCGCGCTCGGCGTGCTTATGGCCGACGACGGACTCGCCCCGCTGATGGCGCGCGCCGTTGCCGCCGCCAGTAAGCGCGCGGGCGAACTTTCAGGCTGATCTTCGGGACATTTGCCCCCAAACCCGCCGAACTTGCCTTGCCGCGCGGTTGCGCGGCAATAGATACGTCACAAGACGGAACTGGAGAGCAGGATGAACCCGAGAGACCGGGTGATCGACGCCACCCTTGGGCTCGCAGCGCGCCGGGAGTTCGGCGACGTGAGCCTCACCGACATCGCCCATGAAGCGGGAGTTCCGCTGGCGGACCTTCGCGACCTCTTCCCCTCGAAGGGCGCGATCGTGGGCGGTTTGTCCCGCCGCATCGACCGGCAGGTGCTGGAGCGCGTCTCGGCGAAGAATTCGCACGACCCCGCTCGTGACCGGCTTTACGAAGTGCTGCGTGCCCGCCTCGAGGCGCTGGAGCCGCACAAGGACGCGCTGGCGAGCATCGCCCGCTGGTCGGCGCGCGATCCGCTCACCGGCTCCGCGCTGAACCGCGAGACGGTGAACTCCATGCGCTACATGCTTGAGGCCGCCGACATCGACTGCGACGGCACGGTCGGCTCGCTGAAGCTGCAGGGGCTCGCGCTCGCCTGGGGCCGGGTGCTCGACGCCTGGTTTGAGAATGGCTTCTCCTTCGCGCTGGAGACACTCGACCGCGAAATCGCCCGGGGCGAGCGCTATGTCGAGCATGTCGAGGATTTCGCCCGGGTTACGCGGCCCTTCGCCGACATCGCCAACCGGTTGTTCGAGATCGGCGGCGGCGGCTTTCGTCGCCGGCGCTCGAGCGCCGACGACGACTATCCGCACCCGAGCGCCTGAAGCCTAAAGCGGCAACGAAACCGTCGCCCGCAGCCCGCCCAGCGGGCTGCGGTCCAACTCGATGTCTCCGCCATGCGAACGCGCGATGTCTCGGGCGATAGCGAGGCCGAGGCCGGAATTTCCGTCGTCCTGGTTTCGAGCTTCATCCAGCCGGTAGAACGGCCGGAAGGCGTCCTCGCGGCGCTCCACCGGAATGCCCGGCCCGTCGTCGTCGATATGGACGACCATCGACTCGCCATCGTTGAGAATCGTGAACTCCAGCGTCTTGCCGTAGCGCTGGGCGTTGCCGACGAGATTGGCGAGCAGGCGCTTGAGCGCCGCCGGCCGCGCGACGATCACAGGCTCCCCCTCGATCTTCATGCTGACGGGGATGCCCCGCCGCTCCGTGTCGGCCTTCAGCTCCTCCAGCACGGCGCTCACATCCGTGCGCTCGGAGACTTCGCCGCCGTCGCCGCGCGCGAAGGCCAGGTAGGCCTCGACCATACGTTCCATCTCATCGACGTCCCGGCGCATCTCGGCGGCTTCGTTGCTGTCGGCCATCAGCGCGAGCGAGAGCTTGAAGCGCGTGATGATCGTCCGCAGATCGTGCGAGACGCCGTTGAGCATCGTCGTGCGCTGCTCGATGGCGCGCTCGACGCGGCGCTTCATCTCGAGGAAGGCGGCGCCGGCGCGGCGGACCTCTCTTGCGCCGCGCGGACTGAACTGGACGTCGCGGCCCTTGCCGAACTCCTCAGCCGCGAGCGCGAGCCGCAGGATCGGCCGGATTTGGTTGCGCAGGAAAGAAGTCGCGACTGCGAGAATGATGATAGAGGCGATCGCCATCCACATGAAGAAAATATAGGAGTTCGAAGCGTAGGCCTGGGTGCGCGCCACGAGAATCCGCAGCGTCGCTTCCTCCAGCGCCACCCTGATTTCGATGAGGCTTCCCGTGAAGGAGGTGTTGACCCAGTAAGGCTGCAGGATCTTGCGCGAAAGTTCGCCCGTCAGCGCCTTGTCGAGAAGCGAGAAGAGCGACTGCTTCGTGACCGGCGCGGGCAGGGGCCCCTTGGGCAGGATCGAGACCTCCATGTCGAGATCAAGAGCGGCTATCCGGCGCAACTGACTGTGCGCCGGATCGTCTGGGAAGGTCTGGTAGACGTCGACGACCGTCGCCACCTGCCGCGCGACGGCGGCCGAGAGACGATAGGTGACGACCTCCCAATGGCGCTCCATGAAGACATAGGCGACAGCGGACTGAAGCAGAACGACGGGCAGAATGACGATCAGCAGGGCGCGAGCGTAGAGGCCCTTGGGCATGCGCGCATGCAGCCATATGGCGAATCGGCGCCAGAGCTGGCGCGGCGCGGAGAGGACTTCCGTAATCACGAGCGACATCTTCGCCTCTAGCTTTGCAATCTCACGGCTCGCGGCGGCTCGACGAGCAGCCGATAGCCTTGGCCGCGAACCGTTTGCAGGCAGCGCGGCGAATTGGGGTCCGTCTCTATCTTCCGCCGCAAGCGGGCGATCTCGACGTCCACGCTGCGCTCGGCGGCCTTCTGCTCCGCCGAACGCTTCGCGAGAGTCTGCCGCGAAACGATGGCGCCGGCATGGTCGACGAGAGTCTGCAACAGGTCGCGCTCGCGCGTCGTGAGGCGGACGGGCTTGCGCCCGCGCATGAGTTCGCCGCGCTCCGGGTCAAAGGCGCAATCGCCGAAGCGCACCAGCGTGATGGCGGGCTCGGCGGGGCGCGCACGACGCAGAATGCTCGCGATGCGCAGCGACAACTCGCGCGGGTCGAAGGGCTTGGCGAGATAGTCGTCGACGCCCGCCTCGAGTCCTTCGACGCGGTTCGCGGTTTCGCTGAGCGCAGTGAGCATGAGAATGGGCGCCGACCGCAAAGGCTCGGGGCCCTGGCGTAAGCGCGCGGCGAATTGCGTGCCGCTTTCGCCCGGCATCATGACGTCGAGGACGATGAGATCGAAGGCGAGATCGCGCATCCGCTCGGTCGCCTCCTGTGCGTTGCCGGCCGCGCTGACCAGATAGCCCTCGCGCAAGAGATAACGCGAGAGGAGGGTGCGAATGCGTTTGTCGTCGTCGACGACAAGGATATGCGCCCGATTGGCCATCGCGGCCGTCTTCTGTGGCGCCGTCGAAGGCGGATGGGGAACGCGCATGGGCTGCTACCGCCGCTCCGCGCCGAGTTCGGAGCGCTGGAGATGGCCGCGGACGCGGTCGCGCTCGTCGGCGTCGATCATCGCAAAGAGAAACGCGGCCGCCGCGCCGCGCGCCTCAGGCGGCAATTCTTCGAGAACGCGGCGAAAGCGCGCCGATTGGAGCGCGGCGAGATCGCGCGCCAGCCGGGCGCCTTGCGCGGTCGGATAGAGCAGACGCTGACGCCGGTCCACGGCGCCCGCGCGCGCCTCCACGAAGTCCGCGTCGAGGAGTTGCTTGAGCACACGGTTGAGGCTCTGCTTGGTGATCCTCAGAATGTCGAGCAGCGCGGCGATGGGGAGCCCCGGGCGGCGATGCACGAAATGCAGAACCCGGTGGTGCGCGCGCCCGAACCCGTAATTTTCGAGCAGGCGGTCGGCGTCTCCGACGAAGTCACGATAGGCGAAGAAGAAAAGTTCGACGAGATTTAGCGCCTCGGCGTCTTCCTCCCGCGCCGCGCGCGGCCCCGCCGGCCCGCGGAACTCGCGTGGGCAAGGGGTCGCCGTCGCCGGAACCGGCGTGCGCAGGGCGGTCTTTCTTTGAAGAAGCTCGCTCAAGACGACGATGCCCGGGCTTTGATCCAGATGCCCACGCAGCGGGCGCGACGCATCTATATGTCAGCTATATTGACATATTTCTGACCGATGGCTAGTGCTGCCAGCGCGCCGCGGCAACCCCGTTCGGCTGGCCGATCGGCCCTGGTTCCCCGGAGTTTTCAATGTCGCTTCCGCCCTTCGATCAGCGCGACGGATTCATCTGGTACAACGGCGCTCTCGTGCCGTGGCGCGAGGCGAAGCTGCATGTCCTGTCGCATGGCCTGCATTACGGCTCCTGCGTCTTCGAGGGCGAGCGCGCCTATGGCGGCGTCATCTTCAAGTCGCGTGAGCACTCGGAGCGTTTCAGGCATTCGGCGCAGGTGCTGGACTTCGAGATTCCCTACAGCATCGACGAGCTGGAGGCCGCCAAGGAGGCGACGCTCAAGGCGAACGGCCTCGTGAACTCCTACGTGCGTCCGGTCGCCTGGCGCGGCAGCGAGATGATGGCCGTGGCTGCGCAGAACTCGACGATCCATGTCGCCATCGCGATGTGGGACTGGCCGAGCATGTTCGATATGGCGACGAAGATGAAGGGCGTGCGCCTCGACATCGCCGAATATTGCCGTCCCGACCCGCGCAGCGCGCCTTCGATGGCGAAGGCGGCTGGCCTTTACATGATCTGCACCATCTCCAAGCATCGCGCCGAGCGCCGCGGCTATGCGGACGCGCTGATGTACGACTGGCAGGGCAGGGTGGCCGAATGCACCGGCGCCAATGTCTTCTTCGTGAAGGACGGCGCGCTGCACACGCCCATCGCCGACTGCTTCCTCGACGGCATCACCCGCCGCACGGTGATCGACCTCGCGAAGCGGCGAGGTATCGAGGTCGTCGAACGGCGCATCATGCCGGAGGAAATGGCGAGCTTCGACGAATGCTTCATCTGCGGGACGGGCGCGGAAGTCACGCCGGTTTCCGAGATCGGACCCTATAAATTCACGCCCGGGGCCGTGTCGCGCGCGCTGGTCGAGGACTACGACAAGGAAGTCCACGCCGCGAGCCGCGCCTAAGGCTGCATGTCAGTAAGAAAACGGCGGCCTTTCGGGCCGCCGTTTTTTGTCGATCTTCGTGATCGTTCGCCGATCAGTAGAGCGTCTCGCAATTGCAGCGCTTGCGCACCACGCGGTATTGCGTGACGGGCTGATAATGCACCGTGTTGTAGGCGCGATAGGACGTGACCGGCACGTAATGGGTGCGGACATACGGGCGGTAGCCGACCGTCGGCACGACGTAGGAGCGCTCGTAGGTGTGGTCATAGCCGCCACCGTAGCCGCCGTCGTAACCACCGTTCACATAGACGTCGGCGGCGCTGTACGCCGCACGACGATAGGCGCCGCCGCCGTAGCCGCCGGCCGGATACTGATAGCCGCCGTGATAATAACCCTGGTTATAGCCGACGGCTCCGACGCCGATGCCGCCGCTAATGCCGCCGCCGATGCCGATCCCGCCACCGTAGCCGCCGCCATAGCCATAGCCCGGACCCGGGGCATAGCCGCCGCCGAAGAAGGGCGAGGTGAAATCCTGCGCCGCCGCGCCAGCCGCGGAGCAGCCCGCGATCACGCCAGCCAGCGCCAGCGACCGGAAGATTGAAACCAAACTCATGACACTCACCCCCTACATTCGACGCTCCATGCGTCACTAAAACTCAATCTCGCGCTCCAAGGCGAGCGCGCTTTCGCGACGGGCCGCGATTGTTGTCCGGCAGGTAAAAGATGTGCTGCGAAGGACGGTAAACCGGGCGCGATCCGTAACCAGGTCCGCGCGGAGTCCGGTAACCATCGGCGTCGTAGTCGCCCTGGTAGGCCGGGCTGTAGGTGTAGCTGCGGCCATAGCCGTTATCGCCGTAGAAGACGCCGCCGCCGCCGTAGAAGCCGCCGTCGCGGCGCCGGTAGTCGTTGTACGTGTAATTGTAATTGTAGAGTTGGGGGCCGCCGCCATAGGCGACGTCTCCGCCGCCGCCACCATAGCCGCCGCCCCAGCCCCCGCCCCACAAGGGGCCGATAACGTTTTGGTAGCCCCTAAACGAGCCGCCGGACCAGGCGCGCGCGCCGGTCGGACCCTGGCCGGGGGCGTAGGCGTTCGCGCCATAGGCCGGCGCCGAGGGAGCATAGCCGCCGCCGAAGCCGCCTCCGCCGCCAAATCCCTGGGCCTGCGCGGGCGTCGCGAGCGGAAGGAGGGTGAGGGCTCCCGCGAGCGCGGTCGCCCCGAATCCCGAAATGAAACGCATGACCACGCCCTTTCGTATCTTATCGGGTCACGCGCGCCCAAAACGGGGCGCACGCGTCCGGATTTGGGACGCCTTGGCGGCGCCCGCTTACGAAAGGGCAATTAGTATTCCATTAACCCTGGCCAAGCTGGCGCGGCCAGGGTCGTGGCGTCAGCCGTTCATGCGGGCCTTGATCGCGTGGCCCGCGAGCGTCTTGCCGAGCGACAGGACGGCGGACGGCGCGTTATGGGCGTCGGCGATGACCGCGTTGAAGGAGGATTCGATCCAGTCGCAGTCCGCATCGCTCAGAGTGAGCGGCGGCAGGAGCTTGATCGTCGGATTGCCGTGGCCGGCGACCTGGGTGAGAACCTTGTGGTCCTTGAACAGCGGAATGCAGATGAGCTGGCCGAAAAGACCGGAGTTCGCCGTCTCCAGCAGGTTCCAGGTGGCTTTCAGCATGAGGGACTTCGGGGGGCCGAATTCCACGCCGATCATAAGCCCCTTGCCGCGCACGTCGGAGACGAGTTCGAAACCGTCGGCCATCTTGCGGAAAGAGGCGAGCAGGCGCGCGCCCTTCTCGGCCGCATTCTCGACGACGCGCTCGTTCTTGATGACGTCGAGCGTCGCGATGCCTGCAGCCATCGAAAGATCGTTCTTGCTGAAGGTCGAGCCGTGGACGACGGCGCGGTCCATGCGGTCGAAGACCTTGTCGAAGATCCATTTGCGCGTGAGCACGGCTCCGACCGGCACATGGCCTCCCGACAGCGCCTTGGCGACGACGATCATGTCGGGTTCGACGCCAGCGTAATGGTCGATAGCGAAGAACTTGCCCGTGCGGCCGAGACCCGTCTGGATTTCGTCGGCGACGAACAACGTGCCGTATTTTTTGCACAGGGCCTGCGCGCCGATGAGATAATCGTCCTTGGGTATGTTGACGCCCTTGCCCTGGATCGGCTCGACGAAGAAGGCGGCGATGTTCTTAGACGCAAGCGCCTGCTCGAGCGCCGGCAGATCGTCGAATGGTATTTCCTGCGTGTTTGGCAGAAGCGGCCCGAAGCCCTTCTTGAAGATTTCGTCGCCGTTCATCGACAGCGACCCATAGGTCAGGCCGTGAAACGAATGCGCGCAATGCAGGATGCCGGGGCGCCCCGTCGCCGAGCGCGCGAACTTGATGGCGGCCTCGATCGACTCTGCGCCCGAATTGGCAAAAAAAACCTTCTCGAGATAGAGCGCGCGCTCGATCAACTTTTCGGCGAGTATGCCGGCGAGCGTGGAGACGTCGAGCTGCACGAGATTGGCGAACTCGCCGTCGATCACGTTGACCAGCGCCTCTCGGATCGCCGGATGGTTGCGACCCAGCGCGAACACGCCCCAGCCGCTGAGAAGATCGAGATAGCGATCGCCCTTGCGATCCCACAGATAAGGGCCGAGTCCGCGCGTGAATCCGACGTCGTAGCCGATCGTCTTGAGCACCCGCACCCACATCTCGTTGAGATATTTGGTGTGCAGCTGAAACCGGTCGTCTTCGCGCGCGGCGACGAGGGCGGCGAGATCGTATGCGCCGTCGCCGACGCCTTGCGCAGCAGTTACGCTCGATTGCGCAATGGGCAGATCAGTCATGCGGCGGCTCCAGAAGAGGGTGGGAACGTCGCGGGCCTTCTCCGGACAAGTCCGCGCCTATTTTTTCGATTGCGCGCACGGCGCAGTTTTGTCAAACGGGAACGGAGCCTGACCATTCCGGCCGTCGTCCACGAGCGGGGCCGGGGAAATGTCGGAGCGGCCCACGGGCGTAAGTTTCGCGGGCGTCTTAGCACGGCGAATCCCGCCGGGCCATAAAATTCAATCCGTTTTGAATCTTTGCAGGACATCGGCGCCCGAAAGGGCAGAGAACAAAGGGATACCAGCGTCCTCGTATCCACAGGCATTCGGTGAAACGGATGAAATCTCTGGTTGGACCAAGCGCCGTCAATGCTATCTTCAGGAAAGTGATTCATTTGCCCCGCAGCGATTCGAGATTTCAGGACTCGTTGATCAGCGGCGGACGAATGCTCTGGATCAGCATTGGGGAGTTGGTCGGTTGGGAGCCAAGGTGACTTTTCAGGATGACTTGGACGCTGCGTCCACTTCCGCCGAAGCCGAAGAAGGTCTGGATCTCGTAGAGATTGCAGGCCGCATTAAATGGTTCGACGTCGCGAAGGGATACGGTTTCGTCGTTCCCGACGACGGCGCGCCGGATATTCTTCTGCACGTGACCATTCTCAGGCGCAGCGGTTTGCAGACCGCCTTCGAGGGCGCGCGCGTCGTCTGCGAGGCGCAGCGGCGCGACAAGGGAATGCAGGTCTTCCGCGTCATCGCCATGGACGAGACTACGGCGGTGCATCCGGCGCAATCCGCCGCCGGCCGCACACATGTGCAGGTCACGCCGACCAGCGGTTATGAGATCGCCATCGTGAAGTGGTTCAACCGCGTCAAGGGATTCGGTTTCCTCACGCGCGGCGAGGGCACGGAAGACATCTTCCTCCACATGGAGACGGTGCGTCGGTTCGGCATGACGGAACTCAAGCCGGGCGACAGCGTTCTCGTGCGCTACGGAGACGGTCCGAAGGGTCTCATGGCGGCGGAAGTGCGCCCGCTCGAGGCCAAGAATCCTTCTCACTGACCCGTCTCCCTCACCCCTTTGATTGACGCGCGCCCAAGCGAGCGCTTTATAGCCTGTGCGTTCGACGCGTCAGGGAGGAGAGCTATGCCGCAAACGGCCTGGGGCTTTGCAAAACACGCTGTCGCCTCGGCGACGCTCGCGACTGTGATCGCATTCCTGCTCGTTTTTCCTGCGGCCGCGCTGCGTGCGGAAGCGCTGCAGAAGTTGCAGTTCGTCACGACGACCGGGCCGCACGACTTCGTCGTCGAGCTCGCGGACACGCCGGACGAACGCGCGAAAGGCTTGATGTATCGCCGCGCCATGCCGGCTGACCACGGCATGCTCTTCGATTTTCATCAGGTCATGCCGGTGATGATGTGGATGAAGAACACTTACATCCCGCTCGACATGGTCTTCGTGTCCCGCGAGGGCTATGTGACCAGCGTCGCAACCGACGCCAGGCCGATGTCCGAGGAGATCATCTCCTCGGGCCAGCCCGCCTATGCGGTGATCGAGCTCAACGCCGGCGTCGCGCGAAAGATCGGCCTCGCGCCGGGCGACGAGGTTCGCCACCCCGCCTTCAAGCGCTAGCCCGCCATCAACGCTTCTTGTGACGCGCGTCGCCGCATGGTAGCGAGTGGCGGTGCGAGCAGGGGTTCGGCCTCAGGTTGGGCCTCACATGCGCCCGGCGGGGTATAGCGCAGCCTGGTAGCGCGGAAGTTTTGGGTACTTCAGGTCGCAGGTTCGAATCCTGCTGCCCCGACCAACGGCCCTTGGCTGATCGTCGCCAGCGACGACGTGGCGTCGAAAGCCGCATCGACTGTAAAGTTCGGGTTGCAAAATATCATCGGCCGATTACGAAAGAGCCCAAGCCTTTCGTGGCCCGCCGCGGGTCGAAGCTTTCGCGGTGATTCGAGAAGCAAGAGGTTGAAATGACTGCCCGTATCTACCGCCAGTCGCCGAGCGTCACTCAGTCCGGGCCGGGCCAAGCGAAGGCCTGGCGACTCGACTTCGATCTCGAGGCCCCCCGTTCGCTCGATCCGCTGATGGGCTGGACCAGTTCCGGCGACATGAAGCAGCAGATTCGCCTGCGCTTCGCCACCAGGGAAGAGGCGATCGCCTACGCCGAGCGAGAGGGTGTGCCCTATCGCGTCGAGGAGCCCAAGCTCAACACGGCCTCGCAACGCACCGCGTCCTATTCGGACAATTTCAAGACGAGCCGCATCGGTTTGTGGACGCACTGACCGAAGCGTCGGCGACGGCCCCGTAGCTCAGTTGGATAGAGCAACTGCCTTCTAAGCCGTAGGTCGCAGGTTCGAATCCTGCCGGGGTCGCCAGAAACGACATATTTTGATAGCAAGCTCCCATGGTGGGCGTCGCCCGGGGCGTTTACCCGCGATGAGGAATCGGAAGGCTCCGTAGCTCAGCTGGATAGAGCAACTGCCTTCGAAGCAGTGGGTCGCAGGTTCGAATCCTGCCGGGGTCGCCACCGCGACGCTGATAAGGAAATGGAAGCGGGAAAGATGCGGCTCATGCGTCCTTATCTGGCAAGCGTCTTTGCCCTCCTTTCCCTTGTCGCAGCACTTGCGCCGACGCGGAGCGAAGCGGAAGGTCTTCTCGACTTTCTTTTCGGGCCCGATGAGCCCGCCCAGCATCAGGCGGCTCCCCAGCGCGCGCCGCGCGACAGCGCCGCCGGCCGGCGGGCCAGAAAGGCCGTCGGCGACGTCCGTTTCGCTCCCAAGCGCGAAGGCGGGGGTGGCGGAGGAGGCGGGGGCACGGCCATGTCGACCGATCCCGCGACCGGCGGTTTCTGCGTGCGCACCTGCGACGGCTATTTCTTCCCGCTGATCAAATCGACGAGCGCGTCGCGCCAGCAGTCCTGCGAACTCGCCTGTCCCTCGGCGCCGATGGAAATCTACGACGGCTCGACCATCGAGTCCGCGCGCAATGCGAAAGGCCAGCGCTATTCGTCCCTGCCGGTCGCCTTCGCCTTCCGCGACAGGGCGACGAGCAAATGCGCCTGCAATGATCCGCAATCCTCGCAGGCGTTCTTCGAACGCACGGCGCGAACCGACCCGACCCTTCGCTCCGGCGACGTCGTGGTCGAAGACGCGGGCGCATTCGTCTACAGCGGCGCCAATCTCGTGCCCGTGAGCCAGGCGTCCTTCATGTCGTCCAGCCTGCGAGACCGTCTGCGCGCGATGCTTCGCAGAAGCAATGTCGCGAGACCGCATGCGGCGGGAGCGAACCCCGACGCCTCCCGCGATCCCGAAGTCGAATTGAGCAAGGCCGACCGCACGGGCAGCACGACGCGCTGAATGGCGCTCGTAACATTCGCGTTTCGACAGCCCTCTGACGACTATCTCGCCAAGCAGTTTTGTGACAATTTTGTGACAATTCAGCGAGTCGATTCGGGCCGGGGAGAGAGCGCTTATGTTGTCTTGGTTTCAGGCGCTCATGCCGAAAGAGGAGCGGTTCTTCGACCTCTTCGAGCGCCACGCTGAAACGCTTGTGGGCGGGGCCGTAGCGCTGCGGCAGCTTCTCGAGGGCGGGGACGGCGTCGTCGCGGCGGCGCAGGAAATCCGCCGGCAGGAGCACGCGGCCGACGACGTCACGCGCGACGTCCTGCTAGCCGTCCGCCGGACCTTCATCACGCCGTTCGACCGCAGCGACATTCGCGATCTGATCACCGCGATGGACGACACGATAGACCAGATGCACCAGACGGCGAAGGCCACGCAGCTTTACGAGACCCGGGAATTCGAGCCTTCCATGCGGCGCATCGGCGACATCATCGTGCAGTCCGCGGAACTCACGCGCACCGCGATCCCGCTGCTGCGTCTCATGCGCCAGAACGCCGGCAAGCTCAGCTCTTTCAGCGAGGACATCACTCGCATCGAGGACGAGGCGGACGCGATTCACGATCAGGGACTCAAGGATCTGTTCCGCGCGCACCGGCACAGCGATCCGATGGCCTTTGTGGTCGGCGCGGAGATTTACGGCCACCTTGAAAAAGTCGTCGACGGTTTCGAGGACGTCGCCACTCGGGTGACGGGCATCGTCATCGAGCACAGCTAAAGGGACGCGCATGGCCGACGTCCCGTATCTCCTCTGGGGTCTGATCGCGGTCGCGCTGGTCTTCGACCTCCTCAACGGCCTGCACGATGCGGCCAACTCCATCGCCACCATTGTCTCGACGCGCGTGTTGCGGCCGCAATATGCCGTCTTCTGGGCGGCGTTCTTCAACTTCGTGGCCTTCCTCTTCTTCGGCCTCCACGTCGCGCAGACGGTCGGGACCGGCATCGTCTCTCCACAGATCATCGACGACAGGGTCATCTTCGGCGCGCTGATGGGGGCCATTTCCTGGAACCTGATCACCTGGGGCCTCGGCATTCCCTCATCGAGTTCCCATGCGCTCGTGGGCGGCCTCGTAGGCGCAGGCGTGGCGAAAGCCGGCTTGGGCGCAATCGTCTGGAGCGGCCTGACGAAAACCGGCTCCGCGATCGTCCTGTCGCCGGCGCTTGGCTTCATCCTCGCTCTGTTGCTCGTGCTCGCGGTCTCGTGGATTTTCGTGCGCAGCACGCCGGTCGCGGTGGATGCGCTGTTTCGTTACCTGCAATTCGTTTCTGCTTCGCTTTACTCGCTCGGCCACGGCGGCAATGATGCGCAAAAGACGATGGGCATCATAGCGGTGCTGCTTTACTCGCACGGCGCCTACGACGGTGAATTCTACGTCCCGTTCTGGGTGGTTCTGACCTGCCAGACGGCGATGGGCCTCGGCACGCTGTTCGGCGGCTGGCGAATCGTGCACACAATGGGCTCGAAGATAACGCGGCTGACGCCCATGCAGGGCTTCTGCGCGGAGACAGGGGGCGCGATCACGCTCTTTCTTGCGACGGGCTTCGGCATTCCCGTCTCCACGACGCACACCATCACCGGCGCCATCGTCGGGGTAGGCGCGGCGCGGCGCGTGTCCGCCGTGCGCTGGAATATCGCCAAGGACATCGTCGTCGCCTGGATCATCACCATGCCGATGTCGGGTTTCATCGCCGCGGCCTTCTACGCCCTAGCGAGCGCCTTCGCATGAAGGCGGAGAAGAAAGTGCTCAAGGCCAGGAAAAGGAGCGACCGGCCGAATTCGCCGCGCGCGCAATACGGCGCCCTGCCTTGGCGCATGGGCGAAGACGGGCGGGTGCAAATCCTTCTCGCTACGTCGCGCGACACCAAACGCTGGGTGATCCCCAAGGGCTGGCCGATGAAGGGCCGCAAACCGCATATCGTCGCCGCGATAGAGGCGCAGCAGGAAGCCGGGCTGCATGGCAAGATCGAGAAGACGAAGCTGGGCGACTACGACTACGAGAAGCGTTTGAAGGGAGACGCTTCTGTCACCTGCCGTGTCGAGGTCTTCGCGCTGCGCGTCGAGTCGCAGCGCAAGAAATGGCCCGAGAAAAGCCAGCGCGTGACCTATTGGTTTCCTTACGCCGCCGCCGCGGATCAGGTGGACGAGCCGCAGTTGCGCGGTATCATTCTGGCGTTCGGCGCGGTTCAGGAAGGCTAGGGCCTCAGCCGCGCGAGACCTGCGGCGAGATCGTCCTTCAGGTCTTCGACGTCCTCGATCCCGATAGAGAAGCGGACCGCCGGCCCCTCCGGCGTCCAGCGCGTCGCTGTGCGGTAGGGCGCGCAATCGAAGGGCAGGGCGAGGCTCTCATAGCCGCCCCAGGAAAAGCCGATCCCGAAGAGTTCCAGAGCCTCGACAAAGGCGCTGACCGCCTCTTTCGAAACCGGCTTCAGGATGATCGAGAAGACCCCCGACGAACCGTAGAAATCGCGCTTCCAGATGTCGTGGCCGGGATTGTCGGGCAGGGCGGGGTGCAGTACGCGCGCGACTTCCGGCCGCTCCGTCAGCCAGCGCGCAAGCTCCAGCGCGGCGCGCTCCTGCTCGCGCAGGCGCAGCGCCATCGTCCGCATGCCGCGCAGCGCCAGAGACGCGTCGTCCGGGCTGGCGCCGATGGCGAAAAGGTTGAAGGTGTGGCGCAGCCGCTTCGCCCAACCGGCGTTCGCCGAGACGAGGCCCAGAAGAATGTCGGAATGGCCGGAGAGATATTTCGTGCCGGCCTCGATCGCGAGATCGCAGCCATGCGCATGCGGCGGAAACAGCAGCGGGGTCGCCCATGTGTTGTCGATGACGACGCAAACGCCTTTTTCATGGGAGGCGGCGGCGATGGCCGGCACGTCCTGCACCTCCATGCTCTGCGAGCCGGGCGACTCGACAAGCACGGCGGTCGTCTCCTCACGGATCAGCGCGGACACTCCGGCGCCGATCAGCGGGTCGTAATATTGCGTCGTCACGCCGAAGCGCTTGAGAAAGCCGTCGCAGAAACTGCGCGTCGGGCCATAGGCCGAATCGGTCACGAGCAGATGGGCGCCGGCCCTGGCGACGGTGAGCAGCGCCAGCGCGATGGCGGCGAGGCCGGAGGGAACCAGCACAGTGTCGTCGGCCCCGGCGATCTCGCTCCAGGCCGTCTCCAGCGCCCGCGTCGTCGGCGTGCCCTTGGTGCCGTAGGTGTAGGGCTGGTTCAGCCCCTCGAGATCCGCCACCGTGGGGAAGAGCACGGTCGAACCGCGATAGACTGGCGGATTGACAAAGCCGAAGTGCTCGAAGGGCGCGCGCCCTGCCTGCGTGACGAGTGTCGCCATACGCTTTTTTCGCCGCTTTTCGTCTTTATCGCTCGTCATTGTCGTTCCTGCGTTAGGGCGTCCGCGCTTGCGCCTGTGCGGGGCGACCCTAATATAGCCGTCGTTCAAATCCGAGCCCGTCCATGATCGCCCGACGCCTTTGTCTCGCCGTCGCATTCGCGGTCCTCTTTGCGCTGGGCCCGGGGACTGACGCCCGAGCCCAGACCGAGGCCGGTGCGACTCTCGGGCAGATACTCAGGCGCGGATATCTTTCCTGCGGCGTCAGCGAGCAGGCGGGGCTGGCGCAGAGCGTCGAGGGCGCGTGGCGCGGCTTCGAGGTCGACTTCTGCCGGGCGGTCGCGAGCGCCATATTCGACGACCCCGGCAAGGTGCGTTTCCTCGGCATGAGCGGGAAGGAGCGCGTCTCGGCGCTCCAGTCGGGTTGGGTCGATCTTTTGACCAGCGCTGCGCCCTGGACGCAGTCGCGCGACAGCGGTCAGCGCGTCATCTATGCAGGCGTCTCACTCTATGACGGGCAGGCTTTCCTCGTGCGCCGCCAGAGAAGCTTCGCCTCGGCGCAAGATCTCGCGGATGTCTCGGTCTGCGTGCAACAGGGCACGTCCTATGAGCTGGAGCTCGCGGATTTCTTCCACGGGCGCAAGACCGCTTACGAGGCCAAGCCCTTTGCGACCTTCGAGGAGGCGGCCGCGGCCTATGACTCGGGCCAGTGCGACGCGCTGACGGCCGACGCCACCGCGCTCCATGCAGCCCGCGCAAAACTGGCTGGGCCGAAAGATCACGACGTGTTGCCCGACTTCCTCTCCAAGGCGCCTCGCGGGCCTGTGGTGCGCCAGGGCGACGACCAGTGGCTCGCGATCGTCCGCTGGACTCTCTTTGCGATGATCAACGCCGAGGAGTTGCAGGTTACTGCGGCGAACGCCGACGCCGCGCTCAAATCGGAAGATCCCAGAATCCGCTACCTCCTTGGCGTCGAGGGCGACCGCGGGGCGGGGCTCGCGCTGCCGGGCGACTGGCCCTACCGAATCGTCAAGCATGTCGGCAATTATGCGGATGTCTTCGAGCGCAATCTGGGGCAAGCTTCGCCATTGGGAATGGAGCGTCGTTCGAACGCTCTGTGGGGCAAGGGCGGGCTGATGTATGCGCCGTCGGTCAGATGAGCGGGGCCTGAGGGAAAAGAGCGCGGCCGAACTCTGGCCGCCGCTGCGCCGCTTCGTGGAGATCGAAGCCGGCATCGGCCGATGGGCGACCAGAGGCGGCAAGGCGCGCCGTTTCCTTTACGAATTCGCCCGCTTCGGGATCAAGCAGGCTTGGGCCTGCCTCTTTGGCGGGATCATGGTCTTTCTGGTGCTCGCGACGCGCCTTTTCTACCCCGCCCATGCGCAGCTACCGCGCTATGACTTTCTCTTCCTCGCCGCGCTTGGCGTGCAGGCGGCGCTTATCCTCCTGCGTTTCGAGTCGCTCAAGGAGGCTGGCGTCATTTTTCTCTTTCACGTCGTTGGCACGGTTATGGAGCTGTTCAAGACCGCGCAGGGCTCGTGGGTCTACCCGGAAGCGGCTTTTTTCCGCATCGGCGGCGTGCCGCTCTTCACCGGCTTCATGTACGCCTGCGTCGGCAGCTATATGATGCGCGCCTGGGCGCTTTTCGATTTCCGCTTCACGCATCATCCGCCGCTCTGGCAGGTCGGCGCGCTCGCGGCTGCGATCTACGTGAATTTCTTCGCGCACCACTATGTCCCGGACGCGCGGCTGCTGCTCTTTGCCGCGAGCGGAGCGCTCTTCTGGCGCACGACGATCTATTACCGCATCCACCATAGCTGGCGTACGATGCCGCTCCTGCTCGCGGCCTTTCTAGCTTCCTGCTTCATCTGGATCGCGGAGAATGTCGCGACCTACAGCCATGTCTGGCTCTATCCCGACCAGATCGCGGCATGGAAGCCCGTGGGGCTCGCCAAGCTTGGCTCATGGTTCCTGCTTCAGATCGTCAGCTATGCGCTCGTGGCGCTCGCCTGCAAGCCGCAGCCCCCCGACGACGCGCCGATCCTGGAATCGCGCGCGCGGCACGACGACCGGCTGACCTACAGGTCGCGCGTCTCAGGCTAGGAGCTTGGCGCGCGCCCACCAATCCGTCAGCGCTTCGAGAGACGGCGCAACGTCCTCGGCGAGCGGACCCGCGAAGACGCTCCATTCCTCGCGGAAATGCGGCGAAACCGCCGCCACCACCGGAATGCGCGCCGTCATGGCGGCCCGGAAGGCGTCGCAGAGGCCGCCGCGCTCCGCCTCCTGCTTGGAGAATTTGCTGACGACGATGAGATCGGCGCCCGAACGCGCCGCGCGCTCTACCGCGGCGCAGGCCATTGCGAGTTCGCCCGCGTCGAGATTGCAGGCGACGGAGCCTGGACCAAGGTCTTGAGAAATGAGGAACTCGGCCTCGGACGTCAGGTCGCGCAGAAATATCCGCGAGCGTCCCGAAGAATCGGCCCCGCGCATCTGGGTCACGCCGGCGACCCGCGCGCCCCGCTGCGCCAGCTCATGCGCGAAACTGCGCATCAGCGTCTGGACATTAGCGCTGTCCTGAGCCGGAAGCGCGGCGATCGGCGTCGGCGGAAAGCGATGTGTTTCCATGTGTATTCTCGCGGAGTTCGTTTTTCCTCGCGCCCGTCGCGGGGCTTGGCTATTCTTCAAAGGCGCTCTCGCGCCCGCCACTTGTTTTGCAGGCTGCGAACCCGATTTTATATAGCGTTACGGACAAGCGACGTGAACAGCAGTGGGCGATGACCTGAAGAAGGCGCCGGCTCCGCGCCCGACACAAAACAGCGCGATCGACGCCTTTCTCGACAAGGCGCGCAGCGTCGCCGAGCCGCGCGCGGCCCGCGGCCGGCTGATCTTTGCGCTGGACGCGACGTTGAGCCGCCAGCCAACATGGGATCTGGCGCAATCCATACAGGGCGAGATGTTCCGAACGACCGCCGCGCAGGGCGGGCTCGATGTTCAGCTCGTGTATTTTCGGGGCTTCGGAGAATGCCGCGCCTCCCGCTTCGTGTCCCAGGGACAGGGGCTCGGCGCGCTCATGGCGAAGATTTCCTGTCGCGGCGGGCAGACGCAGATCGGCAAGGTGCTCCGCCACGCGCTAGATGCAACGCGCGCCACGCCGGTCGGCGCGATGGTCTATATCGGCGACGCGATGGAGGAAAAGGTGGACAGTTTGGCCGCGGTTGCGGGTGAGCTGGGCCTTCTGGGCCTCAAGGCGTTCATGTTTCAGGAGGGCCGGGACGCGGCCACGCGTACGGCCTACATAGAGATCGCCCGCCTCACCGGCGGCGCCTATGCGGCCTTTGACGCCTCCGCGCCGAGGCGGCTGGCCGAGCTGCTTGGCGCCGCTGCTGCTTATGCGGTTGGGGGACTGCCCGAACTGGAGCGGCGCGCCGGGCAGGGCGAGGGCGCCGCGCAACTGCTGCTCTCGCAGATGGGGTCACGATAAGCCATGCCGGTCTTATTCGGGTTTTTCGCCCTCATCCTCGCGCTCTATGCGCTGAAGGCCTATACGAGCGCATCGCCCGCTTTTCTGGCGGGTCTGATCAAGCGCGGCGGCGGTTTTGCGTTGATCGCCCTCGGGGCGTTGCTGCTGGTGCGCGGCCGTCTCGACGTCGGGCTCGCGCTCGGCGCTTTCGGCCTGTGGCTGATGGGCCTTACGTCGCAAGGCGGCATGCACAATGTCGGCGGGGGCGGCGGCGTGTCACGGGTGCGCTCCGCGATGATCGAAATGGAGCTCGACCACTCGACCGGCGCGATCCGCGGGATGATCCTGGCCGGGAAGGACGAGGGTAGGCGTCTCGACACGCTCACACGCCCGGCGTTGCTCGATCTCTACAAGGTTTGCCTGCGCGACGATCCGGATGGCGCGCGGCTTCTAGAGGCGTATCTGGACCGCCGCTTTGCCGGATGGCGTGCGGCAGGCGATGCGCACCGAAACGCGGGGGACGCCGGGGACCAGCGGGCTCGTCGCGCGGGCACGATTACCGAGGATGAAGCCTACGAAATCCTCGGCCTGAAAAAGGGCGCGGCGGCCGCCGACATTGCGCGGGCGCACCGTGATCTGATGAAGAAGCTTCATCCAGATCTTGGCGGGACGACCGATCTCGCGGCTCGGGTAAACGAAGCCAAGGACGTCCTTATGCGGCGCCATCATTGAGGTGCGCTGGCCGGCGTCTGCGTGGTCCCAGGTGGCGGACATGGCTACGCGTCCTCAATTCTTGGTCGTGAAGCAGGCGAAGCCCGAGCGCTTCAGCGCCTTGCAGGCCGATTCGGCGCTTTGCTCCTCGAGGCCGGCGAAGCGGGCGCGATAGAGCGTTTCCTTGCCCTTCTGAACCTTCTCGGTGAAAGGCCTCGCGGTCGAGGGGAAGCCCGAAAGCTGGCTGCGGGCGCGGGACAGGAGCTGATTGGCCTTGTCCGGGTCTTCGGCGGCGCCGACCTGGATCATCCAGCCGGGCTTCGTCGGACGAGCGCCATCGGCCTTGGCGACCGAGGTTGATCGGATCGCTGACGGCGTTGTTGCGGCCGCCGTGATTTCGCGGCCCTTGCCGGCGCGAGCGGAGGTGGAGCCGTCGATGATGGCGGCCAGATCCTGCTTGGCGAGCGCTTTCCGGCGCCCCTTCTTTTCGACGGCGGGCTCTTCGACCGGGCGCTTCTGAACGCCGGAGACAAAGGCGGGACGCACCTGGCTGGGCTTGTCGTCCCTTTCCGCCTTCTCGCGGGTCGGGATGGGGGCAGGCGGCACGGGAGCGGCGCTGCGGCGCGCAAGACGCGCCGGGGGCAGGGAGCTGGTTTCCTCCAGATCGACCGATGCCGGCGCCTCCAGCGCGGCGATACGATCGGACTGACGTTCCGCCACGCGCTCCACGGGCATGGCCTCGACAGCCGGCTCCGGCGCGCGTTCGATCTGGCGTTCCGCGACGACGGCCGGGCGTTCGACGGTCGCTTCGGCGACCTCGGCCACGGATTCGTCCTCGGTGATGGCGGCGGCGGTCCGCATCGAGGCGCCTCCGCCGATATAATCCTCGATAAGGCCGGCCATGGCGCGGTCGCGGGCGCCTGCGGTGGCCCCGCCCATGACGACGGCGACGATGTGATGGCCGCCACGGCGCACCGACGTCAGCAGATTGAAACCGGAGGCGCGGGTGTAGCCCGTCTTGATGCCGTCCATGCCCTCGACGCGGCCGAGAAGATGGTTGTGGTTGCGGTGCAGCGCACCATTATACGCAAAACTGTGCGTGCTGAAGTAACGATAATAGCGCGGGAAGCGATCCTGAATGGCCCGTCCGAGCACCGAAAGATCGTAGGCCGTCGTGATCTGGCCGGAGTTTGGAAGGCCCGAGGCGTTTTCATAACGCGTGTTGCGCATCCCGAGCGCACGCGCCTTGCGGGTCATCATCTGCGCAAAGCTGTGTTCGTCGCCGCCGATGTTCTCGGCGATGGCGCAGGCGATGTCGTTCGCCGATTTAGTGACGACCGCCTTGATCGCGTTTTCGACGCTGATCGTCTCGCCCGGCTGGAGGCCGAGTTTGGAGGGCGCCTGAGCGGCGGCGTGCGAGGAGATCATGAGGGGCGAGTCGAGGCGCAGGCGCCCCTTCTCCAACTGCTCGAACAAAAGATAAAGCGTCATCACCTTGGTGACGGAGGCGGGATGGCGCAACTCGTGCTCGCTGCGGCCATACAGCGTTTTGCCGCTATTCGCGTCCACCACGATCGCGGAATAACCGTGATGCTCCATTCCCACTTCTTCGCGGCTTTCGCTTGAGCGCGCCGCCGCGTAGACGCGATGGCTGCGCGCATGGCGGACATAACCGCGATGATGCGCGAAGTAGCGGTGGTAGGAATGGTGGCTGTAGTAGTGCCGGTAGCCGTGTCGGCGCGCTTCGGCGGGGATCGCCGTGATGCCGACGAATGCCATGATGACCGCGAAAATGGCTGCGAGGGAGCGGGGCTGCGCCATGCGGTCCAACAAACTCGGTTTCAACATTTGCTACTCGCCCTTACGGAACAGGCACATCGTCCGGCGGCGACAACCGTAGATTGGCGTCGCCAAAACGCCACAGTTCATCAGGGTAAGAGAACGCAGTTACCCGGGGGTTAAGCGGCAACCGAATTTTTTCGAAGAGTTTTTGCGCCGCAACATTTTTCTTGACGGATTTTTGTGCGGCGCATATATTTCCGGCTGTATCGGGCGCCCATGCCGCGCCGCCAAGGGGCGGCTGTAAAGGGTCGGCGCCGTTTTTATAAGGACGAATCCCATGGTGGCGAATTTCGAAAGCGTTCAGCAGATCGGAAAAGAGCAGTTCGAGGCTGTTTCCGCCGCCGCTGCGGCCGTCACGAAGGGCTGGCAGAGCATCGCCGCCGAGACGACCGATTACTCGAAAAAGTCTTTCGAGAAGAGCCGCCTGCTGGCTGAGAAGCTGATCAGCGTCAAGAAGATGGATGAGGCCTTCGCGCTTCAGTCCGACTTCGCCAAGACCGCCTATGAGGACTTCGTCGCCGAGGCGACCAAGCTCGGCGAGATGTACACCTCCATGACGAAGGAAGTTTTCAAGCCGATGGAGTCGGTTGCGAAGACCTTCACGGCGGCCGAATAACGCGGGTTACTGCCCCTCATCGTCCGGGGCGCAGCCCCACGCAACATGAGGCCCGGCGCGCTCCGCCGGGCCTCATGCTGTTTCAAGCCTGTGAATGGGCGGATTTCGCCATTCCGGCAGGCGCGGCCGGGGATTAAACTCGCCCCATGAGCACCGCCGACGCAGGCTTCGTCCACCTCCACGTCCACACTGCATTCTCCCTACGCGAGGGCGCGCTGACCCTTGGCAAGCTGATCGATCTCGCCGTGCGAGACGAGCAGCCGGCGCTGGCAGTCACCGACACCAACAATCTATTCGCCGCTCTGGAGTTCTCCGAGAAGGCGGCCAAGGCCGGCGTTCAGCCGATCGTCGGAGTCCAGCTCCGCGTCGACTTCAGCGACGGCAAGGCGGCGGGCCTCTCGGGACGCGACGAAGGCTTCGCAAACCTCGTGCTCCTCGCCAAGTCGGAAGCCGGATACCGCAATCTGATGCGGGTCGCCTCCCGCGCCTATCTTGACACGGAAGAGGGCGACGAGCCGCATGTCTCGCTCGCCGCGCTTGCGGAGGACGCCGCGGAGATGATCGCCCTCACCGGCGGGCCGGACGGGGCGCTCGACCGCATGTTCGCCGCTGGCCGCCCGGAGCTGGCCCGCAGTCGGATCGAGACACTCGAAGATCTCTTTCGGGATAGGTTATACGTTGAAATTCATAGGCATAAACTTCAAGTTGAACGTGAAGTAGAGCCTTATCTCCTCGATCTCGCCTATCGGCGGGGGGTGCCGCTCGTCGCCACCAACGAACCCTTTTTCGCCTCGCGCGGCGACTTCGAGGCCCATGACGCGCTGCTCTGCATCGCCGAAGGCACGGTGACCGGCGTCGCCGACCGGCGCCGCGTCAGCCCCGAGCATTACTTCAAGACCCGCTCCGAAATGAAGGCGCTGTTCGCCGACCTGCCGGAGGCGACAGCCAATTCGATCGAAATCGCCCGCCGCACGAGCTTCCGGCCCAGGACGCGCAAGCCGATCATGCCCCGCTATCTGAGCGAGGTTCCGGGCGACCGGCCGCTGACGGAGCTGGAGGCGGAGGAACTGCGCCGCCAGGCGAGCGAGGGGCTGGAGGCGCGGCTCGCCGCGCATGGGCCCGCCGAGGGCCATACGCGAGACGACTATGTCGCGCGCCTCGACTTCGAACTGAGCACTATCGAGAAGATGGGCTTTCCGGGCTACTTCCTGATCGTTTCCGACTTCATCAAATACGCGAAGTCGCAGGGCATTCCCGTCGGGCCGGGGCGCGGCTCGGGCGCCGGCTCGCTTGTCGCCTACGCTCTGACCATCACCGACCTCGACCCGCTGCGTTTCGGTCTGTTCTTCGAGCGCTTCCTCAACCCCGAGCGCGTCTCGATGCCGGACTTCGACATTGATTTCTGCCAGACGCGGCGCGGCGAGGTGATCGACTATGTGCGCGAGCGCTATGGCGCGGACCGCGTGGCGCAGATCATCACCTTCGGCTCCTTCCTGGCGCGCGGGGTGCTCCGCAGCGTCGGCCGCGTGCTGGAAATGCCGCTGGGGCAGGTGGACAAGCTCGCCAAGCTGGTGCCGCAGAATCCGGCAAAGCCCGTGACCCTCGCCGAAGCCGTCGCTGGCGAGCAGAAATTGCGGGAGGCTGCGCAGGAGGACGAGCGCGTGTCCCGGCTCTTCAAGATCGCGGGCGCGCTCGAGGGGCTTTACTCCAACGCCTCCACCCACGCCGCCGGCGTCGTCATCGGAGACCGGCCGCTCCATGAGGTGACGCCGCTCTACCGCGACCCGAAGTCCGACATGCCGGCCACCCAGTTCAACATGAAGTGGGTAGAGCCCGCCGGCCTGATCAAATTCGACTTTCTCGGCCTCAAGACCCTGACCGTGCTCGCAATGGCCGGCGACCTCGCGCGCCGGCGCGATCCGGATTTCGACCTCTCGAAAGTGCCGCTCGACGATGCGGCCACCTACGCCATGCTCGGGCGCGGGGAAACGGTGGGCGTGTTCCAGCTCGAAAGCGCGGGCATGCGCAAGGCGCTGGTGGAGATGCACGCCGACCGTTTCGAGGACATCATCGCCCTTGTCGCGCTCTACCGGCCGGGTCCGATGGCGAACATCCCGACCTATTGCGCGGTGAAGCTCGGCGACGAGGAGGCCGACTATTATCACCCCAGGATCGAGCCGATACTCAAGGAGACCTTTGGCGTCATCATCTATCAGGAACAGGTGATGCAGATCGCCCAGGCGCTCTCCGGCTATTCGCTGGGCGAGGCCGACATGCTCCGTCGCGCCATGGGCAAGAAGATCAAGGCGGAGATGGACGCGCAGCGCGAGCGTTTCGTGAAGGGCGCGGTCGAACGGGAGCTGAAACCCGATCTCGCCAATTTCATCTTCGACCTTCTCGCGAAATTCGCCGACTATGGCTTCAACAAGTCGCACGCCGCCGCCTATGCGCTGATCGCCTATCAGACGGCCTGGTTCAAGGCCCATTATCCGGCCGAATTTCTCGCCGCTTCAATGACCTTCGACAAAAGCCAGACGGACAAGCTGGCCGAGTTCCGCGACGAGGTGCGACGCCTCGGGATCAACGTCGAGCCGCCGTCCATCCGGCGGTCGGGCGTCGATTTCGACGTCGCGCAGGGCGAGGGCGGCAAGCTTGCGATCCGCTACGCGCTCTCCGCCATCAAGGGAGTGGGCGAAGGGCAGGCCGAGTCCATCGTGCGTTCGCGCGGCGACAAGCCATTCACGAACCTCACGGAATTCGCCCGTCGTATTAATCCGCGCGAGGTGAACAAGAAGGTTCTGGAAAATCTCGCCGCCTGCGGCGCCTTCGACGAGATGGAACCCAACCGCGCCCGCGCCTTCGCCGCAGTAGAGGGGGTGCTCGCCACCGCCAACCGACACGCCGAGGATCGCAAGGCAGGGCAGAACGCCCTCTTCGGCGAGGCCGAGGCCGACGACCTCGTTCTTCCGAAGGTTCCGCCCTGGCCAGCGGCGGAGGTGTTGCGGCGCGAATATGAGGCGGCGGGCTTCTTTCTCTCCGGCCACCCGCTCGACGCCTATGCCGGCCTCCTACCCAAATTGAGGGTGTCGCGCTGGACGAAATTCGTCGCCGACGTCAAAGGCGGCGCGACGGCGGGGCGGCTTGCGGCCGTGGTTCTGGACCGCGCCGAACGCCGCACCAAGTCCGGCTCGAAGATGGGCATCGTCCAACTCTCCGACACGACTGGACAATACGAGGCCATTCTTTTTCAGGAAGCGCTCAACCAGTATCGCGACAGCCTGGAGAAGGGCGCGGCGGTGCTGGTGACTCTCTCCGCAAATCTGGAAGGCGACGATGTGCGCGCCCGTATCGTCACGGTCGAACCGCTGGCCGCCGCGGCGGCGCGCGCACAGAAGGGGCTGCGTATCGTTGTTGGAGATCAAAGTCCGCTGGATAGGATCAAGAACCGGCTCTCCGGGAAGGGCGAAGGCGAGGTGTCGGTGCTCATCAAACGCAATGTCGCCCCCGAGGAAATTGAGATAAGGCTGCCCGGCGGCTATCCGGTCAACGCCGAAACGGCGAGCGCACTGCGGGATATTCCAGGCGTCCTCGAGGTGGAGCATCTGTGAGCGAAAAGTTCATGTTCCAGTATAGGTTTATGTTGTAAATAACTGGAAATAAAGTATCTGATCCATCGGATCGCCTTCGACATGCCCTTGGCGACGGGCTATCGGGGATCGTGTGCAAAATGTCCGATGGCGCCTGCGGCGGCCTCCCGAGCAGTGAGCGAAGAGAGATCAGGCCGGAGCGCTTCCATCGCATCGGGGCCGCCGTCGGCATCCGCGCCCGAACCTGAATGCTTGACGACCCGTCCCGGCGTCCTGGTCGATCGGAGCGGCTTTATCAGGATTATGTTCCTCACATAAATTTCTGTTCTGGCTGGAACGCCACGCGGGCGGACGCGTTGTCGATATGGGGACGGAGACCTCCGGGCGGCGCTTTTTCGGAGACTGCAGATGGAGCCGTTGTTTGCGCCCGCCGCCGCTGCGGCGGCCTCCTTCAATTTCCAGTTCCTCGCTTTCCTCGTTCTGGGCGCGCTCGTCGCCACCCTCATCGCGAGGCCCCGCGCCCTGAGCGAAGGGTTTGTTGCTCTGGCGGTCGTCGGCGTTTCGGGCGCCTGGCTCGGGGCGGAGATCGCCCATCTTTTCGGGCAGGCGGACAGAGGCGGAACGCATCAGTTCGCGGCAGCGCTGATCGGGGCCGCGATCCTCTCGGTCGCCTGGCGTCGGCTGCATCCGGCTGAGCCATTGCAGAGGGGCGACCCCGCGCGTAGATAATGTCGCAGGGGAGAAGCCCTGTGACCGTGATCGACCTTCTGAATGACGATCCGCGACGGAAGACGCCAGCGGCGCTCCGGCATCCGGAAAAGGCCGCCCGTCCCGACCAGCCCGTCCTGAGAAAGCCGCCCTGGATCCGGGTCAAGGCGCCCGGGTCGGCCGCCTGGAGCGAGACGAGCGCGCTTCTCAAGGGCTCCGGCCTGGCAACTGTCTGTCAGGAGGCGGCTTGCCCCAACATCGGCGAGTGCTGGGAGAAAAAGCACGCCACTTTCATGATCATGGGCGAGGTCTGCACCCGCGCCTGCGCCTTCTGCAACGTCGCCACGGGTCTTCCAGGGCCGCTCGACCCGAGCGAGCCGGGCAGGGTGGCGGAGGCGACGTCGGCGCTGGGCCTCTCCCATGTCGTCGTCACATCCGTCGACCGCGACGATCTCCCGGACGGTGGGGCGGAACATTTCGCTCGGACCATCCTCGCAATCAGGGAGACTTGTCCCACAACGACGATCGAGGTGCTGACCCCGGACTTTCTGAGAAAGCCCGGCGCCCTGGAGCGCGTCGTCGAAGCGGCGCCCGACGTCTTCAACCACAATCTGGAGACCGTGCCTTCGCTTTATGTGACGGTGCGGCCGGGCGCGCGTTATTTCCATTCACTGCGGCTGCTTCAGCAGGCGAAGGAGCTGAATCCGCACATTTTCACCAAGTCCGGAATCATGCTTGGCCTGGGCGAGACCCGCAACGAGGTGATGCAAGTGATGGACGACATGCGCACGGCCGAAGTGGATTTCATCACCCTCGGCCAATATCTCCAGCCGACGCGCAAACACCACGCCATCGCCCGATTCGTGCCGCCCGAAGAGTTCGAGAGTTTCAAAACTATGGCCTACGCCAAGGGCTTCGCCTATGTGGCGGCTTCGCCGCTCACGCGCTCGTCCCATCACGCCGGCGAAGATTTTGCGCGGCTTCGTGAAGCCCGGGCGGGAAATTAGACCGAATTTGCTGTCAAATTCGATCCGCTTTTCTCATCCAATGGAAGCCTAAGCGTCCATCAGGCTTATCGCTTTGCGTTATTTACCCTTGTTGTGGAGGCAGATTAACCAAGCCTTTGTAACTCTCGCCTAGAACGGAGGCGTATTGAAGCTTGGGAGAGACCACATGAAGATCCGTGAATTCCTTGCCGACGAATCCGGCGCTACTGCTATTGAATATGGCCTCATCGCCGCTCTCATCGGCGTCGCCATCATCGGCGGCGTGCGCGCGCTCGGGACAAGACTGTCATCGACCTTTGCGAGGGTCTCGGGAAACCTGGCCTGAGCCAATCCCGGTTTTTCTTCCTGGCGCATCTTTCGCGGAGTCGCTTCCTTTCGGGGGCGCGGCTCGCGTGCTCTTTCCGATTCCTCGCCTGGCTGCGGATCGATCCATTCCAGATCGGCAGGGGCTGGCCTCGCGGGTTTCATGCAACCCCTAGCGCGCCCGAAATTTCGGCCAGCGTAGCCCGTTCGGCCTCGCTCACTTTCACGCCCCCAAATCCGAGCACGCCGCCCTCTGTGCCGGATTCGGCGACGAGAGCCGCGATCGCCGTCAGCCAGTTCTTGAAAGGCTTGGCCTCCAGCGGCGCCACCGAATCGATGATTTTTGCCGTGTTACGCAATTCCTCCAAGGCTCGAACTTTGATTTCGGGGAGCTTTCCTCCCTGGATCAGGAGGCGGACGCCCTCCCGCGCCGAGGTGCGGCCCTCAGGGGTGAGCAGATCGTCGACCACGGCCTTCACGAGTTCATCGGCGGCCGGGTCGGATTTAGCGGCGGCCAGGGCTTTCGCACTCGCCATGCCTTCCTGCAAGGTGCCGATAAGGCCGCTCGGGTCCGCCGCGCTGATGGCGAAGCCCGCGAGCAGGGGCGCCTGAATGATCTTGCTCCACTGGTCCGGCGAAAAAGTCGTCTTGTTTGCCATGTTACGCCCCCTCAATCTGCGGGGCAGCCTAAACCTTTTCTTACGCCTGGGCGAGCGCGCCACGCGCGCGCGGCGTTCCATCGGCCGCGGAAATGGCTTAAAAGCCCGGTTCCATGAAAAGCTTTCGCACCCGCCGCCATGTCTCCCACAGCGCCGCCGACATGTTCGCGCTCGTCTGCAATGTCGAGGCCTATCCCCGGTTCGTGCCGCTGTGCGAGGGGATCAAGGTCCGCAAGCGAACCGAAACGGCGCCGGGGGTCGAAGAGTTGGTCGCGGAGATGCAGGTGGGCTTCAAGGCCATCTGTGAGCGCTACACCAGCCGCGTCATCTGCGATTCCAACAAACTCGAAGTGAAGGTCGATTATATCGACGGGCCATTTCGCAAGCTGGACAATCGCTGGACCTTCCGTGAGGAGGCGGCGGGCACGGACGGTCGACCGCGTTCCACGATCGAATTCTTTATCGCCTATGAATTCAAGAGCATGGCTCTTGGGCTGGTGATGGGGGCCATGTTCGACCGGGCATTTCAAAAATATGCCGACGCCTTTGTGGCCCGCGCCGACGAGGTCTATCGGCGCCGCTGATCAGGCCTCTGCAGCCTCAATGAGAAGATCGAGCGCCTGCAGCACGGATCGTTCGCGGATTTCCTGCCGGGAGAGGGGGCCGAACCGCCGCTCGACATGCCTCGTCGCGCCGCCGCGCCGGGCGCAGGCGAAATGCACAAGGCCGACAGGCTTTTCCGCAGAACCGCCGCCTGGCCCCGCAACGCCCGTTATGGAAACGGCTATGTCCGCCAGCGAGCGCTGCAGCGCGCCTTGCGCCATCGCGCGGGCGGTTTCTGCGCTGACGGCCCCATGCGATGCGAGAATGTCCGCCGGCACGCCAAGCATGTCCTCCTTGGCGGCGTTCGAATAGGTGACGAAGCCCCGGTCGAAGACCTCCGAGGAGCCGGAAATCTCGGTCAAGGCTGCGGAGACGAGGCCGCCGGTGCAGGATTCCGCAGTTGCGACCCGCAACCCGCTGATCTTAGCTTTTACGATAAGCATATTAGCGCTTACGTCTATCATATTTTGCATTGGTTTTTCAGTCCTGCGCAGGCTTGTTGCGCAGGTTCTTCACTCCGCTGCGCAGCTTCTTGCCTTCGAGCCTTCTCATCTTCGAGCCGAGCGTCGGCTTGGTCTTGCGGCGCGGGGGCGGGGGCGGGGCGGCCGCTTCCCGTATCAAATCCACAAGACGCTCCAGCGCGTCGGTCCGGTTGCGCTCCTGCGTGCGATGGCGCTGCGCCTCGATGAGGATCTCTCCCTCCTTCGTCAGGCGTGAGCCCGCGAGACGTTCCAGGCGCCCTCTTACGGCCTCAGGAAGATTGGGCGAACGCCTTACGTCAAAGCGAAGACGCACGGCGGATTCGACCTTCTGGACATTCTGCCCGCCAGGGCCCGACGCGCGCAGAAACTCCAGCGATATCTCGGAGTCATCCAGAGCGATGAAAGGCGTGATGCGGATCATGGCCCCCTCGAGCCTCGGTGAGGCGGGCCGGTCCCGCCTCACCGACTATCGGCGTCAGGCGTGTGCGCTTGTCAAGGCGAGGAGCCATCGAGGACCGTGCGATGCGTACCGGAGGTGGGGACGGGCCGGCCTGCGCGGTATCGTCATTTGTCGAAAGACGCCCCTTCAAACGGAAGGCGGCTGGACGTTCGAACAAGAATGAGAACTGACCGCCGGTCACGAGACGTTGCAAGCCCAGCGGAACCACAATGGCTCCAGCCGCGACGATCAAGGCCATCGTTCCCGGGTCTTCGATCAAGCCCGACCGGAGCAGCGCGAGCCGGATCGCGGCCATGGGCATGGCGAAGGCGAGATAGACGACGATCGAGCGGCCGCCGAGCCAGCGCAGCGCCGGAAGAATGCGCGCTTGCGCAAGAAGCGCCGAAAAGGCGACGACGGCGCCCGCTCCCGCAAAGCCCAGGATAAGCGACACGCCAGGAAGGGCGGCGTAGCCGAAGCGCACTGCAAGGCCGTTGGCGGCGCCCCAGAGGAAGAGAAGTGCGATCGTCTTGCCCGCTTTGGCGCGCGCCGCGTCCGCGAACGCGAAAATCTGCGGCGCAAAAGCATAGCCCGCGAAGCAATAGATGAAGCGGCCAGCAAATTCGTCGATGACGGTCGAGCCCGTTTCAATGTTCGCGATCTGCAGCGCGCAGGCGACGATCAGCACGGCTTGCGCCGGAACGCGGCGAAGGCGCTTCGTAACGACGAAGAAGACCGGAAGCAGATAGATGAACCACAATGTGCCGAAGGGCTCGATGAGCGCGAAGGCGAGTCCGCTCGCCACGTCGAGTCGCGCGTCGCCGGAAAAGAGCAGCTTCGGCACACCCTGGATGACAGTCCAGAGCAGGTAGAAATAGGCGAAGTGCAGCACTTTGCGATCGAGGAAATCGCGCCAGGGCCTGTCGATCGTACGCGACAGAAAGAGACCTGCGACGAGGAAGAAGTCCGGCATGCGGAATGGCCGCGCCCAGGCGATGAAGCCATGCAGCCAGCTCTCCTGGCCGAGCGCGTCCTCGACGCCCAGCGTAGAATGCATCATCACGACGAGGATGATGCACCAGCCTTTCGCGTAATCGACCCAGTCGACGCGGTCCTGCGCAAGCGGGGCGGGGAGCATCGCACGAACTCCAAAGTCCAGGGGGTCGCGCCACGAGTCGGCGCCGGCCTTTCACCAAAAATAAGCGCAAGCTCGCAATTGTCTTCAATTTCCCGGCATCAAGGTGAAGTTAAGCAGCTTTCTCCCGTTAAAGATTCTGGGTGCGGCAATAGACTGAAAACAGATCGAAACCGGGCTCCTCCTGTGCGGCGGCGCGGAGGGGCTCGTTAAGATTTCGGCGGCCGCGCGGTTAACGCGCGGCGCAGGGCGCAGGTCATGCGCTTTTCTTCGCCAAGCGGTCCGCGAAAAGGCCGATCCATCGATGATTGTAGTCGGACACGAAACTCAGCAGCGCGTCGGCTTCCAGCGGGCGGCTCAAGAGATACCCCTGCATCTCGTCGCAGCCGCGCTCGTTCAGGAACGCCTCCTGCGCCTCGGTCTCGACGCCCTCCGCGACGACGCGTAATTTCAGCGCGTGGCCAAGCGAGATGACGGCCTCGGCGATGGCGCGGTCGTGGGGATCCGTCAGCAGATCGTTGATGAAGGACCGGTCGACCTTGATCGTGTCGAGCGGCATCTGCTTGACGAGGGTGAGAGACGAATATCCCGTGCCAAAATCGTCGATGGCGAGCTTGACGCCCTTTTGCTTGATGGCGCGCAGCGCCGCGATGGCGTCGCCCGCGTCCTGCATCACCATGCTTTCGGTGATTTCAAGCTCCAGCCACTCGGGGTCCATGCCGCAATGCGCCAGCGCCTCGGAGATGTCGGCGACGATCCTGTCGTTGTAGAGCTGGCGCGGCGAGAGATTAACGGCGACCGAGAGCGGCGGGAGGCCCTGCGCGCGCCACGCCATATGCTGGGCGCAGGCGGTCTCCAGAACCCATTTGCCGATCGGCACGATGAGGCCGGTTTCCTCGGCGATCGGAATGAAGCTGGCGGGTTGCACCATGCCCAGTTCGGGATGGCGCCAGCGCAGCAACGCCTCGACGCCCGTGATGGCCCCGGTCGCGATGTTGCGTTTGGGCTGATAGACGACGAGGAACTCCTTGCGCGCCAGCGCGCCGCGGATGGTCGCCTCCAGCGTGAGGCACTGCAGGGTTTGCGCCTTTGCCTTCGGCGAGAAGAGGCGCACGCCGCTCTTGCCCTCGGCCTTGGCGAGATACATGGCGGCGTCCGCGTTCTTCAGCAGGGTCTCCTCATCCTCGCCGTTCGCGGGGTAGAGGGCGACGCCGATGCTGGCGCTGACGCCGCATTCCTGCCCGGCGACGATGATGGACGGAGATAGCCGCTCCAGTAAATCCTCTCCGAAATTGATGGCGTCCTCCGGCGTCTCGATGTTGCACAGGATGACGACGAATTCATCGCCCCCGAAGCGGGCGGCTATGTCCCCTGTGCGCAGGCTTGCGCCAAGGCGGCTCGAAACCGCTCGCAGCAGGCCGTCGCCGGCGGCGTGGCCGAGCGTGTCGTTGATCGCCTTGAAGCGATCGAGATCGATGAACATCACAGCGAACTGGCGCTGCTCGCGCTGGGCGGCCTCAACTTCGTCGCGAAGCATCTGCGTGAAAAGCGTACGGTTGGGAAGACCCGTCAGCATGTCGTGAGTGGCGAGATAGCGCACGCGCGCTTCCGCCTGCTGTCGTTCGGTGACATCCTCGAACAGAACCACGGCGCCGCCGCCGTCCTGCGGCGCCTGCGTAGCGGAGACGATGCTGCCGTCAGGCAGTTGAATGAGGGTGCAGGCTGGCAGGCCCGAATGAAGATTGGCGTGAAGCTCGCGCGCGACGAGGGCGGCCGAGTCCTGCGTCATCGCGCCGCCACTGACCAGCCGCGCGGCGACTTCGTCTATCTCGAGCCCTGGCGGGAGGTCTCTGGCGCCAATCCCGAACACATGGCCAACGCGCGCATTCGCGACGGCGAGGCGTCCGTGCGCGTCGAACATGCAAAGGCCTTGCGGCATATTGTTCAGCGCCGCGTCGAAGCGTCTGTTCTGCTCCTCGAGCTGCCGCGTGAGCTCCGAGGTCTCTCTCCGCGCCAGAAGCACCCGAAGCGCATTGCTGGAATGGTAGAAACAGACATCGAAAGCGCTTACCGCGAATACGATGAATATGAGAGCCAGGACGTAATAAGCCGCTCCGCCGCGCATGACGGCCGCGGCGCACAGAGGGATGACGTTGAATATGATTTGTCCGAGCGCGACGCGATGGATTCCGGAGTTACGGATGACGGCCCCTGCCGTGCAGCCGGTGCTCACGGTCAGCACGAGCATATGCACGGCGCTGTCGTCGGTGATCGAGAGAGCGACGGCGTTGAGAACGCCGAGTGCGCCGGAAAATGCGTAGGCGCCGACAGCATAGATGGTTTCCCAACGGGCGAGCGTCTCGAAGTCGTCGTTCATGGCCGGGTCGCGCCGCTGATAGGCGATGACGGACACGAGCCGCAGCGCGGAGACGACCGCGAGCAGGACGGCGCAATAGGCGAGCTGTGGCAAATCGACGAAAATTGCGACCGCAAAGGAGAGCGTCACCGCACTGGCGGAGCCGAGCGCCAGGGAGACATAAGGCGCGTAAAGCGAGTCGACGAGAGCTGCGAGAATGTCTCCCGAGATGCGTGGATCACGGGCAAAATATTTTTGTAGAAACCAAGGCTTCATGAGGCGCTCCTCGCCCCGCAAAGTGGCTACGCACAAGTTTATTTTTTACTGCCGAAAATGCTTGGCGGCGAAAAAAAGCCCCTGCCAACCTCTGTTTTTGCTGTCTTTTTTGACCTAGGGCAATCGCACCGTCGCGATCGCCAGCGCCGCGATCCCTTCGCGCCGTCCCGTAAAACCCAGCTTCTCCGTCGTCGTCGCCTTGATGGCCACGCGGCTGATGTCCATCCCCATGATTTCCGCGAGCTTCGCCCGGATCGCTTCACGGTGGGGGCCGACCTTGGGCGCCTCGCAGACCACCGTGGCGTCGATATGGGCGATCATGCCGCCGCGTTCGCGTACCAGTTCGCAGGCGCGCTCCAGGAAGATGCGCGAGGGCGCGCCTTTCCATTGCGGATCGGAGGGCGGGAAATGCGCGCCGATGTCGCCTTCCGCAATGGCGCCGAGCACGGCGTCGGTGATGGCGTGCATCAGCACGTCGGCGTCCGAATGGCCTGCAAGCGCATGGCTGTGCGGGATGGCGACGCCCCCCAGCCACACATGATCCCCCTCCGCAAAGGCGTGGACGTCATAGCCCTGTCCCATGCGGACGTCAGGCAGCGAGGCGAGGGAAGGGGCGTTCAACTGCTCCATGGCGCGGGCGAAGTCCTCTGGCGTCGTGAGTTTGAAATTGGCGATGTCGCCGGCGAACACATGCACGGCGTGCCCCGCGGCCTCCGCGACCATGGCGTCGTCGGTGAGTTCCCGCTCCGCCGCGGCGGCCGCGCGGTGCGCGTCTAGAATGAGGGGAAAGCGAAAGGACTGCGGCGTCTGCACGGCGCGCAGCCTTGCGCGGTCGGGCGTCGCGACGACGAAGCCAGCCACGTCGATTTCCTTCACCGTATCGTTGAGCGGCACGCCCGGCACGGCGGCGCCATGCGCGCTTGCGGCCTCGACGGCGCGGGCCACGAGGGCGGGGTCGGCGAAGGGGCGGGCGGCGTCGTGAATGAGCACGATCGCGGGCGCCCCCTCGCGGGCGATGGCTTCGAGCCCGTTGCGCACGCTCTCCTGGCGCGACGTCCCGCCGAGCGCGGGCTCCAGGAGGGCGGCGCGCTGGGCGTCGGTAAGCTCCGCCACGCTCGCCGCGTAAAGGTCGCGGTCATCTGGATGGATGACGACCTTGATCTTTGCCTCTGGCGCAGCCACGCACATCGACTGTATAGTGCGAGCCAGCACCGTGCGTCCGGCGAGCGGCCTATATTGCTTGGGCAAGCCCTCGCCCGCGCGGGAGCCGCGCCCGCCGGCGACGACGAGGATGGAAATTTCGCTTGTTGCGACCATGCCGCTCTGTGTCGCCTTTCTCGGTCCGCGTCAATTCGCCGGGCTCCAGAAGGAGATTCTGTCAAAAGTCATGTTGCAACTGCGAAGCTGTCTGCTTATAGTGTGGGCACAATGACCCATGCCGCATTAATAGGCGCTCTCGGGGCGCGCGGCGTGATCCGGATCGGGTCGACTTCACTCTCCGGACGCGCAATTCTTGCGCCCATGGCCGGGGTCACGGACCCGGCCATGAGGCGCATCGCCGAGCGCTACGGCGCCAGCGCCGCTGTCAGCGAGATGATCACTGCGGCCGGCGTCGCCCGCGGCGACCGCGAGACGGCGCTGCGGCTTGCCTCTGCAAGCGATACAAGTTCGGCGCCGCGCGTGATCCAGATCGCTGCGCGGGACGTCGAGGACATCGCCGCCGCCGCAAGACATGCTGAAGAAGCGGGGGCCGACTGGGTCGACGTCAACATGGGCTGCCCGTGCAAGCGCGTGACGGGCGGGCTCGCCGGCGCGGCGCTCATGCGCGACCTCGACCAGGCTTCAGCGCTCATAGCGGCCGCGCGCGCAGCCATACGCGTTCCGATCACCGTTAAGATGCGGCTCGGGTGGGATGACGCCTCGCGTAACGCGCCGGCGCTGGCGCGCCGTGCGGAGGCCGAGGGCGCAAGCCTGATTACGGTACATGGAAGAACCCGCCAGCAGTTCTATACGGGCCGCGCGGATTGGGCCGCGATCGCGGGCGTCAAGCAGGCGGTCCGCGTTCCGGTCGTCGCCAATGGCGACTGCCGCAGTCCCGAGGACGCGGCCGACATGCTTGCCGCATCCGGCGCCGATGCGGTGATGGTAGGCCGCGCCGCTCAGGGTCGTCCCTGGCTTGTCGGCGACATCGCCCACTTCCTCGCAACGGGCCGCCGCCGCGCCGAACCGCCTCTCGCCGAGCGCGGCGCCGTCGCGCGCGAACATCTCGACGGGCTGCTCACGCAGATGGGGGCGGGGGCGGGCTTGCGTCACGCCCGCAAGCATCTCGCCGCCTATGTCGACGAAGCCTTCGGAGCGGCCTGCACGCCCGTTGCAGATCTGCGCCGCGCGATCGTAACCTCGAACTGCCCGAAGGAAGCGTTTCAACTGATCGACACGATTTTCAACGCTCGGACGCAAGAGGCCGCTGCATGAGCATTTCCGACCGGTCTGGCCAGAACGACCTCCGGCGCAAGAATTACACGGCTTTGAAGGTTCTCGAGGAACGGGGCAGAAGCTGCGTACTGGAGGCCCTGCCGAACGCTATCCTCACGGTCTCGCGCGAGGGCGTGATCGATGACGCCAACGCCGCCGCGGAAGCCTTCTTCGAAATTGGAAAGCCTCTGCTCATCGGGCAGAAACTCGAGCGGCTGCTCCCCTTCGGGTCGCCCCTCATCACGCTGATCCAGCATGTCCGCGACCGCGGCGCGCCGGTTAATGAATATAAGGTGGACGTCGGCCGGCCGGGACAGGAAGCCGACCGGCGGGTGGACGTACACTGCGCGCCTCTGGCGGAGATGGACGGCCTTGTCCTCGTCGTGCTGCAGGAACGTACAATTGCCGATAAAATAGACAGGCAGCTCAGCCATCGCGGAGCTGTGCGGTCCGTTTCCGGACTTGCGTCAATGCTGGCCCATGAAATCAAGAATCCGCTGTCGGGCATTCGCGGCGCCGCACAATTGCTGGAAAGCGGGCTTTCGGATCAGGATAGGGCGCTCACGCGGCTCATCTGCGAGGAGACGGATCGCATCGTGCGGCTGGTCGACCGAATGGAGGTCTTCTCGGACGCGCGGCCCCTGAAGCGCGAGCGCGTCAATATCCATTCGGTGCTGGACCATGTGAAGCAGGTGGCGCAGAGCGGATTCGCGCGACGCGTGCGTTTCATTGAGAATTACGACCCGTCCCTGCCGCCGGTCTTCGCGAACCGCGACCAGCTCGTGCAGGCTTTTCTCAATCTCGTGAAGAACTCCGCCGAGGCGATTGGCGACGCCGTCGACGGCGAGATCGAACTCTCCACAGCCTTCCGTCCGGGCGTAAGCCTGCGGGCGATGGGAGCGAAGAGTCCGGTTGGTCTGCCGCTGGAATTCTGCGTGCGGGACAATGGTCCTGGCGTGCCCGACGACATCGCCGCGCATCTCTTCGATCCTTTTGTGACCACCAAATCCTCCGGGACTGGCCTCGGTCTTGCACTGGTCGCCAAGATCGTCAACGACCACGGCGGCGTTATTGAATGCGAATCTCTACCCCGACGTACGACTTTCCGTGTTCTGATGCCCATGTATCGCGCCAAGCAGGCCGAAAAACCATCGGAGAAAAGGGAGGGAAGTCGCTCATGACGTTTCGTCAGCGGGGGAGAATGGTCTGATGACGAGAGGTGAAATCCTTGTAGCCGACGACGACGCCGCGATCCGCACCGTCGTCGCCCAGGCGCTCTCGCGCGCCGGTTACGAGGTCCGTACGACCGGCACGGCCGCGACTCTGTGGCGCTGGGTCCAGTCCGGCGAGGGCGACCTCGTCGTGACCGACGTCGTCATGCCCGATGAGAACGCTTTCGAGCTGCTGCCGCGCATCAAGAAGCTGCGTCCCGAGCTGCCCATCATCGTCATGAGCGCGCAGAACACCTTCATGACGGCGATACGCGCCTCGGAAAGGGGCGCTTACGACTATCTCCCGAAGCCCTTCGACCTGAAGGAGCTCGTGGGCATCGTCGGCCGCGCGATGGCCGAGCCGCGCAAAAACGGCGAAATGGAAGCCCCCGAGGAAATGGAGGGCATGCCGCTCGTCGGAAGATCGCCGGCGATGCAGGAGATTTATCGTTCGCTGGCGCGCCTGATGCAGACCGACCTCACGGTCATGATCAATGGCGAATCCGGCACGGGCAAGGAACTCGTTGCGCGCGCTCTTCACGATTACGGAAAACGTAAGAAAGGCCCCTTCGTCGCCGTCAACATGGCGGCGATCCCGCGCGACCTCATCGAAAGCGAACTCTTCGGGCACGAGAAGGGCGCCTTCACCGGCGCGAACCAGCGCTCGGCCGGCCGTTTCGAACAAGCCGAAGGTGGCACGCTGTTTCTGGACGAAATCGGCGACATGCCGATGGAGGCGCAGACGCGACTTCTTCGCGTCTTGCAGCAGGGCGAATATACCACCGTCGGCGGCCGCACGCCGATCAAGACAAATGTCCGCATCATCGCGGCCACCAACAAGGATCTGCGGATCCTGATCCAGCAGGGCCTCTTCCGCGAGGATCTCTATTTCCGCCTCAACGTCGTGCCGCTGCGCCTGCCGCCGCTGCGCGAGCGCACCGAGGACGTGCCCGATCTCGTCCATCACTTCTTCAAGGTGGCGGCCAGCGAGGGCCTGCCGCAAAAATATATCGAGCAGGCCGCTCTGGACCGGATGAAGCGATACCGCTGGCCGGGCAACATTCGCGAACTGGAGAACCTCATCCGCCGCCTCGCGGCGCTGCATCCGCAGGAAGTGATCTCCGACCAGCTCGTCGAAGCCGAACTGGATCACGAACTTCGTCAGACGTCTCCCGACAAGCCCGCCGCGCCGGGTTCCGCGCCTTCCAAGGAGTTGGAGAACGGCCAGACGCTCTCGACCTCCGTCGAGCAGCATCTCGCCAAGCTCTTCCGCGACTTCGGCGACGGCCTGCCGCCGCCCGGCCTCTATCACCGCATCATCCGGGAAATCGAGATACCTCTGATCTCCGCGGCTCTGGCGGCGACGCGCGGCAATCAGATCAAGGCGGCGGAGCTTCTGGGCTTGAACCGCAATACGCTGAGGAAGAAGGTCAACGACCTCGACATCAGGCTGATGCGCTCGCCAAGGTGAGGCGAGCGCTCCCTTCCTCACGCTCGCGGTCGCCGCCGGCCTCCGATGCGGATGTCGCCTAAAGATCACGGGCGTCCACCCCAAGCGTTGCACATTTGCAACAGTGACGGCGCGGGCCTATAAATCGAGCATGGCCCCAGCTGAAGACCAGGCGTTCTCGGATAACGGCAAAGGCGCGGGTTTTCGCGCCTGGGTTGGTCCGGTCGTGGCCATCGGCGCCGTGGGCTGCGCGCTCGCAACCTTCCTCGTCACCGCGGAATTCGGCATCCTCTCGCCGGGCGACACCCGCCTGATCCCGCTTCTCGTCGCCAACGGGCTCTTCGTCGGCGCGCTGCTCGTCATGGTGGTGATAAAGGCCACCCGGCTTTATCGCGTGTGGCGGCGGGGCGAGGCGGCGGCACGGCTGCATGCGCGCATCGTCGGCGTCTTTTCCGTCATCGCGCTCATTCCCGCCATCCTGCTCGCCATCGCCGGCTCCATGACGCTGGAACGCGCGCTCAACCCGGCCTTCATGAACGGCGTCAAGGTCTTCGTCCACAACACCGCCCAGGCGGCCGAGGCTTTCCAGTCCAGCCAGTGCCAGGCGTTGCTGCAGGAGGCGCAGCTCACCGCCTCGGACCTCGACCGCGCCCGCGTTCTTTTCATCTCCGACCGCAATTACTTCCACCAGATTTTCGTGTCGCGCGCGAATTTTCTTGGCTTCTCCGTGGCGGCTCTCGTGAAGGAGAATGGCGAGATCATCGACCGTGTGGACGTCGCCAAGAACGCCTCCGCCATCGTCATCGCGCCGCCGGCCTCGGAGTTCGAGAACGCCCGCAAGGGCGAGCCCCTGTGCCTGATGATCGACGACGGCAAGAGTTTCGTCGCGCTGCGGGCGCTCAAGGCCTTCGAGAACACCTTTCTCTATGTGACGCGCCCGATCGACCCCTTTGCGATCGAATTCCCCAAGCAGGCCGAGAAGCTCATCAGCAATTACGACGCCTTCGACGGCTACCGCGCCGCCGTGCAGCGCGCCTTCGTGCTGATGTATGCGCTGCTGACGACCATCATGCTTCTCTCGTCCGTCTGGTTCGGGCTCGACTTTGCAGACCGGCTCGTGACCCCAATTCGAACGCTGATTGCGGCCACGGATCAGGTTTCGGCCGGCAATCTGGGCGTGCGGGTCAAGGTCGATCGCTCCCACGGAGAACTGGCCCGCCTCGGCGACGTGTTCAACAACATGACCACCGAGCTTAATGTTCAGCAGAACCGGCTGATCCAGGCCAATCGCATCAATGACGAGCGGCGCGAATTCACCGAAGCCGTGCTCGCGGGCGTGCCGGCGGCGGTGATGGGCGTCGACGCGGACGGAATCGTCACGGTTCTCAACCGCTCCGCCGAGGAGCTATCGCTCAACGACGCCAAGGGGCAGGCGACCGTGGGCGCGAGCATCGCGGATGTGATGCCCGAGATTGCGCCGCTGCTGTCGGACGCCGTAGAGCTGTTCCCCCGCGCCGTCCAGAGCCAGATCACCATCAAGCGCGGCGTGGCGGAGCGCACCTTCAATATCCGCGTGACCTCGGCGCGGGCGGAGGCGGGGCTGCCGACCTTCGTCGTCACGCTCGACGACATCACCGACCTCGTCACCGCCCAGCGCACCTCGGCCTGGGCGGACGTCGCGCGCCGCATCGCCCATGAGATCAAGAATCCGCTGACGCCGATCCAACTTTCGGCCGAACGGCTGAAGCGCAAATACGGCAAGCTGATCACCCAGGACCGCGAGATTTTCGACCAGTGCACGGACACGATCGTCCGCCAGGTCGACGACATCAAGCGCATGGTCGACGAATTCTCGTCCTTCGCGCGCATGCCCAAGGCGCGGCCCGAGCGCGATGACCTGAACGAATGCGTGCGGCAGGTCGCGTTCCTGATGCGCGTCGGCAACGCCGATGTCGATATTGTCGAAAGCCACAAAGTGTCGCCGATCTACGCCCAGTTCGACCGGCGGCTGCTGTCTCAGGCGCTGACAAATATCGTCAAGAACGCCGTCGAAGGGATCGCCGCCCGAATCGAGCAGGAGCCGGGCGAAAAAGGGCGCGTGGAGATCGATCTGTCGCTGCGCGATGGAATGGCGGAGATCGATGTCATCGACAACGGCAAGGGCTTCCCGGCCATGAACCGGCAGCGCCTGCTCGAACCGTATATGACGACCCGCGCGGAAGGCACGGGTCTGGGATTGCCTATTGTCGCCAAGATCATAGAGGATCACGGCGGGCGGCTGGAATTGCTCGACGCCCCGAACGGGCGTGGAGCCTGCGTGCGGCTGATCCTGCCATTGGCGGGAATGAAAGACTCTCCCCGGCCACAGGAGAGCGATGCGCAAGAAGCGCTCGAAACCACGAACTCCTCTGGAATGGATAAGGCGTAATGGCGACCGACATTCTGATTGTGGACGACGAGGAAGACATCCGGGAACTCGTCGCCGGCATTCTCGACGACGAGGGCCACGGAACCCGCACCGCCAGGGACGCTGACGAGGCGCTCGCCGCGATCGCTTCGCGGCGGCCGCATCTCGTCTTTCTGGACATTTGGCTGCAGGGCTCGCGCCTCGACGGGCTTCAGGTGCTCGAACAGATTCAGAAGCAGCACAAGGGCCTGCCCGTGGTCATGATTTCAGGCCACGGCAACATCGAGACGGCGGTCAGCGCCATCAAGATCGGGGCCTACGACTTCATCGAAAAGCCGTTCAAGGCGGACCGGCTCGTGCTCGTCGCCGAACGCGCGCTCGAGGCCTATCAGCTGCGCCGCGAACTCTCCGCGCTGCGCCAGCGCGCAGGGGCTTTCGACCGGATCGTCGGCAGTTCGCCGGCGGCGCATCAGCTTCAGCAACTCATCGGCCGCGTCGCGCCCGTAAATTCGCGCGTCCTCATCACCGGCGCGCCCGGCACCGGCAAGGAACTCGCCGCCCGCTGCATCCATGAGGCCTCGGCGCGGTCCGGCGGGCCCTTCGTCGTCATCAATTCAGCGACGATCACGCCCGAAAACATGGAGATGGAGCTTTTCGGCCACGAGGGGCCGGACGGCGAGCGCAAGATCGGCGCGATGGAGGAGGCCCACGGCGGGACGCTCTTCCTCGACGAAATCGCCGACATGCCCAAGGATACGCAGGCAAAGATCCTGCGCGTGCTGGTGGACCAGACCTTTCAGCGCGTCGGCGGCACGACGAAGGTCCAGGTGGACGTGCGCGTCATCTCCTCGTCCGCCCGCGATCTCGCCTCGGCGATCGAGGAGGGGGCGCTGCGGGAGGATCTCTTCCACCGCCTCGCCGTCGTGCCGATCCGCGTGCCCTCGCTGGCGGAGCGGAGGGAGGATATTCCGGCGCTCATCGAATATTTCATGGAGAATATGTCGCTCGCCTCGGGCATGCCGCGCCGGCAGATCGCCGACGACGCCCTCGCCGTCCTGCAGTTGCATGACTGGCCGGGCAACATCCGTCAGCTGAAGAACAACGTGGAGCGGCTGATGATCATCACCGCGGGGGAGGCCGGCGCGACCATCACCGCCGACATGCTTCCGGCCGATGTCGGCGAACTCGTGCCCGCGACACCGGCGGGCGTGAGGGGCGAAAAGCTGATGAGCCTGCCGCTGCGCGAGGCGCGCGAAGTGTTCGAGCGCGAATATCTCGTGGCCCAGCTCAACCGCTTTTCCGGCAATATTTCGCGGACAGCGGAATTCATCGGCATGGAAAGATCGGCCTTGCACAGGAAGTTGAAGTCGCTGTCTATAGACTAGTAAATTCAGTTATATATGATCGTCAAATAATGTTTTGGATGAGATTCTGAAGGCCTCTGGCGCCGTCAGAGGCGACGTTTTTGACAGCCATCCCGAAGGCGTCCGGAGCATCGTTCCAGGGCGAGTTCCGCCTTGCGCTTCCTCTAGGGACGGGGTCTAATGCCCGCGCGGAGGCCAATGTCCAGAAGAACATAACCGCGGGGGGGCGGCGTCAAACCGCTCGGCTCAATCAAGAAAAGAACAGGATAGCCGATGTCGTCGGAGCGTTCGCAGAATCTGCAAGATACCTTTCTGAATTTCGTCAGGAAAAACAAAGTTCCGCTCACCATCTTCCTCGTCAATGGCGTCAAGCTGCAGGGCATTGTCACCTGGTTCGACAATTTTTGCCTCCTGCTGCGCCGCGACGGGCACTCGCAGCTCGTCTACAAACACGCCATATCCACCATCATGCCCGGCCACCCGATCCAGATGTTCGAGCCGAGCGAAGATGAGGGGCCGGGGGAGAAACAGCGGTAACCGGATTGAACGACGAACGAAGGAATGACGCATCCGCCCACGGCGGAGACCGCACACGTGCGCTTGTCATCGGGCCTTACCCCTCGCGGGGCCCCGCATCGCTGTCGCGCGACCCGCAGGCGCGGCTCACCGAGGCGATCGGCCTCGCCCAGGCGATCGATCTCGACATCGTGGGTGAAGTCCCTGTCGCGCTGAACGAGGTTCGGCCGGCCACCTATCTCGGCAAGGGCAAGGTCGAGGAGATCGCGGAAGCTGTGAAGGAGCGCGAGGCGGGACTGGTCAGCATGGACTGCCAGCTCTCGCCCGTTCAGCAGCGCAATCTCGAAAAGGCCTGGGGCGCCAAGGTCATAGACCGCACCGGCCTCATCCTCGAGATTTTCGGCCAGCGCGCCCGCACCAGGGAGGGCTCCCTTCAGGTCGAACTCGCCCATCTCGCCTATCAGAAATCCCGCCTCGTTCGCTCCTGGACCCATCTCGAGCGCCAGCGCGGCGGCTTTGGCTTCCTCGGCGGCCCCGGCGAAACACAGATCGAAACCGACCGCCGCCTCATCGAGGAGCGCATGCGGCGCATCGAGACGGACCTGGACAAGGTCAAGCGCACGCGCGGCCTCCACCGCAAGACGCGCCGCGACACGCCGTATCCGGTTGTGGCCCTCGTCGGCTACACCAACGCCGGAAAATCTACGCTTTTCAATCGCCTGACCAAGGCCGAGGTGCTCGCGCAGGACATGCTCTTCGCCACGCTCGACCCTACGCTGCGGGAAATCCGGCTGCCGCATGGCGCGCGGCTTCTGCTCTCCGACACAGTGGGCTTCATCTCGGACCTGCCGACCATGCTCGTCACCGCCTTTCGCGCGACGCTGGAGGAGGTGACGCTCGCCGATGTGATCCTGCATGTGCGCGACGTGTCGCATGAAGATTCCGAGGCGCAGGCCCATGATGTAGAGGCGATCCTGGAAGAACTGGGCCTGAAGGGCGAGGCGGAAGGGCGCATCATCGAAGTCTGGAACAAGATCGACGCGCTCGATCCCGAGCGGCTGGAGGCCATGCGCGTCGGCGCCCGCGGCTTTGATCCGCAGCGTCGGCCGGCGCTTGTCTCCGCCGTTACGGGGGAGGGGCTCGACGATCTGCTCGCCCGCATCGAGACGCTGCTCGCCGCAAACCGCAAGACGCTGACGCTGGAGCTGGCGGCTGAGGACGGGCAGGGGCTCGCCTGGCTCCACGCCCATGCGGAAGTGCTCTCGCGCGAGACGCGGGACGATGGCGGCTCGCATCTTGTCGTGCGCGTCGCCCCTGAACGCTGCGAGGAAGTGCTTCGTCGGTTCACGCCGGACACGCCGGGCGAGGGCGCCAAATGATGCACTGGTTCTATCTCGCCATCGCCATTGTGTCGGAGGTCGCCGGCTCTTCCGCGCTTCCAGCGGCCCAGGGCTTTCGCAATCCTGGCCCTTCGCTGCTGGTCGTCGCCGGCTATGTGTCGGCCTTCTATTTCCTGTCGCTGACGCTGGAGGCGATTCCGCTCGGCGTCGCCTATGCGGTCTGGTCAGGCGTCGGCCTTGCGCTCATTTCGGTCGCCGGCTGGGTGTTTTACCGGCAGAGCCTCGGGCCGGTTGAAATATTTGGCATATTGATGATCGGCGCCGGGGTTGTGGTTCTCAAACTCGGCAGCGGCGCCTGATTTCATCGTGGCGAAGGCAGAAACGGCAGCATGCGCCTCAGCGTCCCGTCGCGCAGAAAATAGTGATGCGCCAGCGCAGCGGCGGCGTGCAGCGTCGCTATCACAATCAGCATATGCGCCAGAAGCTCGTGAATCTCTTTCGAATAGTGCTTGAGTTCGCGGTTCCTGGGCCAGGGCGAGGGAATGTCGTAGACGCCAAGGAGCGGCAGCGTCTCGCCGCCATGAAACAGCGTCACGAGGCCCACGATGGGAACCGAGAAGAGCAGGGCGTAGATCGCGAACTGTCCCAGCCGCGAGGCAAGTTCGCCGGGGAGCCCGAAGGGGCTTGGCTCGGCAGGCGGCGGCGGCGTCACGAAACGCCAGACGATCCGCAGGACAAGCAACAGCAGCACGAATTGCCCTAGCAGCACATGGGCGAATTCGCCGGCGTGACGCATCGGCCCGCGCGGCAACTCGTCCCCCAGGAGACCGAGCGTCCAGGCCCCGATGACGAACAGCGCCGACGCCCAGTGAAACGCGCGCGAAGCGGGGCTGTAAGTGGCGCCTGCGGCAATTGAATCGCTCATGGGACGCCCGCTTTCTTTTCCAGCTTTTTGGCCTCGACCCAAAGCGCCTCCATCTCATCGAGCGAGGCGGCTTCGGGTGACGAGCCCAACTCGGCAAGTCTGCGTTCGATATGGTGGAAGCGCCTCTGAAATTTCGCATTCGCGCCGCGCAGGGCCTGTTCGGGATCGACCTTCGCATGGCGCGCAAGGTTGGAGACAACGAAAAGCAGGTCGCCGATCTCCGCTTCGAGCGATCTGGGATCGATGTCGGGGCGCGAAAGCTCCTCGGCGACTTCGTCCGTCTCTTCGCGGATCTTGCCCAGCACTTGGGCCGCATTGTTCCAGTCGAAGCCGACCCTCGACGCTTTCTGCTGAAGCTTCACGGCCCGTGTGAGCGCGGGCAGGGCGAGCGGCACGCCATCCAGAAGGCTTTCGGGCGCAGGCGCGCCCTTCGCGGCCCTTTCGGCCGCCTTGATCTCGCTCCATTGCATCGTGACCGCGCCGGGCGTCAGCGCGGCGGCGTCGCCGAAGACATGCGGATGGCGACGGACGAGCTTGTCGCAAATGGCGTCGACGACGTCGGGGAAGGCGAAAGCGTCCAGCTCCTGCGCCATACGGGCGTGGAAGACCACCTGAAGCAGAAGATCGCCGAGCTCGTCCTTCAGCTCGCCAAGGTCGCCGCTTTCGACGGCGTCGGCGACCTCATAGGCCTCCTCGATCGTATAGGGGGCGATCGAGCGGAAATCCTGATCGAGATCCCAGGGGCAGCCGGTTCCGGGCGTCCGCAGGGTCGCCATGATCTCTATGAGACGCGCAATGTCGCCGGACATGCGGCAAAAGCCCTCGCACAAAAGAAAACGCCGCGGTCCCGGGGGATCGCGGCGCAAGAACCGTTCGCTCGACGATCAGTCCAGCGTAATGGAAAGCGCCTCGCGGCCCTTCTGGGTGTCGACGACCTGCATCGTCACCGGCTGACCTTCCACCAGATGATTGACGCCCGAGGGACCAAGGATCGAGATGTGAACGAAGACGTCCTTGCCGCCGTCGTTCGACTGCACGAAGCCGAAGCCCTTGGTCTCGTCGAACCACTTCACCTTGCCGGAAACCGGCACTGCGGTCGAGGGGTCGGGAGCCTGACGACGCGGGCGGGGGCTGTCGAAGCCGCCGCCGCCACCGCCGAAACCGCCGCCGCGCGGGGGCGGAGGCGCCCGCTCTGCGGCGCCGGCGAGATCAACGTCGAGAACGCGCGCGACCTGCTGGCCCTTCACGGAACTCGTAACCTGCACCTGGAGCTTGGCGCCCGGCGGCAGGGTCTCGTAACCGGCTGCCTGAACGGCGCCGATGTGAAGGAATGCGTCTCCCGTGCCATTGGCCAGTTCGACAAAGCCGAAGCCCTTGTCCGACTTGAACCACTTCACGATGGCGTCCACGGTGGGACCATCCATCGAAGACGGGGGCGGAGCGTCGAAGCCGCCTCCGCCAAACGGCGACCTCGCGGGTCGACTGGTCCGCGGCGCGTCATAGCTGTACGGCGCGTCATCATCGAACCCCCGCTTGCGGGGTCCCCGGAAATCTCTACCTTTGCTCATGTCTACCTGCTCGTCTCCGCCAAAAACGGCAAGACCCTTATGCCCAACGCGTGCGCCCATACGAAAGCGCCCGGGCGCGAAAAGTGCGTCCGTGCGACGTCGATGGGATGTTGCCAGTTGAATGCCATATAGTCCCGCGCAACGAGCTTTTTAGCAGACAAACGCGCCCTATGGCCAGAATTTTTCGTGGGCCAATCGAAAAAACCCAAGAAATGCCTCGTTCCGGCGAACCTCAAGCTGCCGCTTTGTGGGTCAGTGGCATTGCTTTCAAGGCGATTCCGGGATTGCGCCCCGTCCAGCCCGAATCGTGCGGCTTATGGCCGGACGGGGCTTGCCAAGCCTTTGAAGCGGCGCGGAAGGCGTCAAGGCGCTCGGCGAGAGAAGAGGCCGCGCGACATATCCGCGCCGGATTCGCATAATCGATATTATGGAACCTAAGACCGCTTCTGTGGCTGGAGGTTGACCCGATTATGAAGCCGCATACGCGCATGAGCACAGAATTTAATCTCCGGGTCGCCATCAACGCGGTTCACTGCGCCGCGATCGCCCGCGCCAGATGCTGTTCGGCAAGGAGCGCCGCGATCCGCAGCGCGGCGGTTGCAGCGCCGTCTTCATGCCTGACGATCTCCGACACGGCCTGCGCCCGTGCGCCAAGCGCTCCAAGGCCGTCGATCTCGTCGCAGAGGGCCGCAGTCGTGACGCTCATCCCGTCGATCGTCCGCGCGACGCCGAGCCTTTGCAGCCGTTCGGCGTTGTCGAACTGGTCGCCCAGGAACGGCGTGACGAGCTGGGGCCGCCCGGCGCGCAGCGCCTGTCCGCTGGTGCCGATCCCGCCGTGATGAATGACGGCCAAGGCGCGCGGAAAAACCCCCGAATGCGGCGCGTAAGGCGCGATGAAGACGCTCTGCGGAAGGTTCCGGCCGAGTTCGGCGACGTGCTCGTCATGGGCCAGCAGAACTGCGCGCTTGCCCAGCCTCTGCGCAGCCTCGATGCATGTTCGGTAATAATTGCGTCCGGCGCGCGCGACGAAACTGCCGAGGGTGAAGACGATCGGCGGCGACCCCGCGTCGAGAAAAGCTTCCAGATCAAGCGGCAGCGCGCCTCTCTCGACAAAGCGGTCGTGGAAAGTGTGGCCCGCCACGAAGGTGCGCGTCCCGTGATCCGGCTGCGGCGGCGCGAGCGTTGGACTGAAAAGCCCGATGATCGCCTCGCTGGATTTTACGCCCAGCAGAAGGTCGAGCCCATATCGCGGCCTGAGACCCAGCTCGCGCCGCAGCCGTCGCAGCGGCTCGGCCCAGAGCGCCACCGCATGTGACAGCGACCAGAGCAGCAAGCGATTGTAGGCGATCTCTATCGGCCAGGCGGGCGCGCGCCGCAGCGGCGCCTTTGAGCCAAGCGGCGGGTCATAGGCCGAGTAAAGCATCATCGGCGACAACAGCACGGTGATGAGCGGCAGCCCCCGACTCTCGGCGGCCAGCCGCGCCGAGAAGGCGAGGCTATGGGCCACGACCGCGACTGCGCCTTCCGCCGCCTCGAGGAGATCGTCATAGCTCTCCGCAAGATGCGGGAAAATCAGCGTATCGAAGAGGAACTTGTCGTCGGCCGCCATGCGCCGTGCAATCTCCTCCATATCGATCCCGAGCCGCTGCGTGAGATCGTCGGCGTCGGGGCGGATCGCCACGAAGGATATCCCCTCCCCCTCGATGAACTCCCGGTAGGCGGCGCTGGTCGCGATCACCGGCGCAAAGCCCTCTCTCCGCAGGGCATGGGCCAGCGCGACGAAGGGGTGGAGGTCGCCCAGCGATCCGAAGGTCGCGATGAGGATTTTGCGCGCGGACAGGTCTGGCCCCGTTTCTTGCGCTGGTCTAAAGAGCGCGGGTGCGCCATCGGGATAGTCCGAGGCCATCTCCCGACCCAAAGGTCGCATTGTGTTACACTAATGGCCGGGAATTAGAGATCGACCATGACTTTGTCACACAGCACGACAGCCGAAAAGCCCTCGCTGGCCGGAATGACCCGCGCGCAGATTGGCGACGCCTTGCGCGCCCTGGGCCTGCCGGAGCGCGAAATCCGCATGCGCGTCTCGCAGCTCTGGCACTGGATATACTTCCGCGGCGCGCGCGGCTTCGACGAAATGCTCAATGTCTCCAAGACGCTGCGCGTTACGCTTAACGGCGCCTTCGATTTACGGCTGCCGGAAATCGTCGAGGAGCAGATTTCCATTGACGGAACCCGTAAATGGCTGCTGCGACTCCCGTCTACCGGCCCGCAGGACAAGGGCGCGGAAGTCGAATGCGTCTATATTCCCGAGAGCGATCGCGGCACGCTCTGCGTCTCGTCGCAGGTCGGATGCACGCTGACCTGCACCTTCTGCCACACCGGCACGCAGAAGCTCGTGCGCAATCTGACTACCGCGGAGATCGTCGGCCAGCTTCTGGTCGCGCGCCAGCGGCTCGGCGACTTCCCCGGCCGCGAGCGCCCGACCGACGGGCTCGTGCCGGCGGGCGAGGGCGTGCGCGCCGTCTCCAACATCGTCTTCATGGGCATGGGCGAGCCGCTGTACAACGTCGAGAACGTCATGGCCGCGATCGAGATCATGGCCGATGGCGACGGCCTGTCGCTCAGCAAGCGCCGCATCACCGTCTCGACCTCCGGCGTCGTGCCGCAGATCGAGCGGCTGGGGTCCGAATGCGGCCCTGCCCTCGCCATTTCGCTGCACGCCGTGCGCGATGAACTGCGCAACGAGCTTGTGCCGCTCAACAGGAAATATCGGATCAAGGAGCTGCTGCAGGCCTGCCGCGACTATCCCGGCGCCAGCAACGCCCGCCGCATCACCTTCGAATATGTGATGCTGAAGGGCGTCAACGACAGCCCGGCCGAGGCGCGTGAACTGGTGCGGCTCCTCAAGGGCGTTCCGGCCAAGATCAATCTCATTCCCTTCAATCCCTGGCCCGGCGCGCCATATGAATGTTCGGACTGGGAGACGATCGAGCGATTCTCCGACATCGTCTTCAACGCCGGTTACGCCAGCCCCGTACGCACGCCGCGCGGCCGGGACATTCTGGCCGCCTGCGGGCAATTGAAGAGCGAGACGGAGAAGCTGCGCGCAAGGGCGCGGCTCGCGGCGCAGGACGCGGCGGAATAGCTATGCGTGCCGTCTAGCGCGACCGAACAGCACCCATCGTCGCCGCCCAGGCCAGCGCCGCCGTAATCACAACGTTCCAGTTCGCCAGCGTCAGACCCAGCACCCGGAGCGTCGGCTCGTCGCAGCGCACCACCTTCACGGACTGCAACTGCTTCATGAAGTCGTCCATCGAGCTTGCGGACGACAGGGGGCCCGAGCAATCCGACGGGCCCGCGAAAATCTTCCACTCGACGCCGGAGTGATAGATCGACAGCGCCGCATTTCCCGCGAACAGCAGCGCCATCAGCGCGAATGCGCCGCGCGCCAGCCCCGCCCTGCCCGTCTGCGCCGCAAAGCCCGCGACGGGCGCCAGAACAAAGGCGGCGTAATACGGAACCCGCTCCTTGTAGCAAAGTTCGCAAGGCAGATAGCCAAAGGCCTCATAAAGCCAAGCTCCCCCAATCGCCGCGAGGGAAACGGCGAGTATCAGCGCGGCTAAATTGCGGGGCGTAAAGAGGCGGTCCAGCGCGTGGCTCCCTAGAACATCTTCGCAGCCAAAGCGAAGCCGCCCACCACAATCGCCGCCAGCACGCCCATGAACAGCCCGAAATGGCTCTCGAGCTTCTCGCGAATCTGATCGCCAAAATGGTTGATCGCCGCCGCGAGGACGAAGAATCGCGCGCCTCGCGTGATGATCGACAGCGCGATGAAGAGCGGGAAATTATAGGCCAGCACGCCGGAGACGATGGTTACGAGCTTGTAGGGAATGGGCGTGAAGCCCTTCACCAGAATGAAGATCGCGCCCCATTGCGAGTAGAAGGCGCGCAGCGCGTCCATCTTGTTTTCGTAGCCGTAGAGATGGATGAGCCATTGGCCGATCGTGTCGTAAAACAACGAACCGAAAGCGTAGCCAAGTGCCCCGCCCGCGACCGAGGCGATCGTGCAGATGGTGGCGAACTGCCAGGCCTTCCTGGGCTCGGCCAGCGTCATGGGCACGAGGATGACGTCCGGCGGCACCGGGAAGAAGGAGCTTTCCGCAAAGGCGATGGCCCCGAGCGCCAGGGGCGCGTGCTTGCTGGCGGCAAGCGACATGGTCCAGTCGTAAAGCTTTTTCATTTGGCCTCGTGCGGCGTCGGGCGATTCCGTTGGAGAAGGCGATTAGCACGAAATGTTTAACCTAAAGAAGGCGGGCGCCGGGTTGACGGCGCCCCGCGCCTCGCTAATATCCGCCGCGCTCGCGGGGTCTTCGCGCCCACGCCTGAGCCCCTGTGGCGGAATTGGTAGACGCGCTCGACTCAAAATCGAGTTCCGCAAGGAGTGCTGGTTCGACTCCGGCCAGGGGCACCAATCCTCTCTCTCACAAGATTTCAGGCCGTCTCATATCTTTATGATGTAATGCTGTTTTTCGAACATTTTTCGTCGCGGCGCGTCTCGCCAGATCCCTCGGCGACCAACAAAATTGTTGGTCTTTTTGTTGGTCCGTGGCAATTTTGTTCGCGGCAAAGACCAGCAAAGACCAACATTTTTCCCGCGAGGCCAGCATGCCGCTCTCTGACGCCGCGATCGAGCCGCAAAGCCGAAGCAGACTGGCAGAGTGACGCTTTCAGATGGCGGCTGCTTACAACTATGGGTCAGTGCGACCGGCTCGAAACTCTGGAACCTGGCCTACAGCTTCGACGGGAAACAAACGCGCGTCGCCCTAGGCGCTTGGCCTTCGGTCAGCCTGAGAAATGCCCGTCAGCTTCGTGAGGAGGCCAAAGCGCTCTTAGCAAAAGGCGTTGACCCAAGGGAACAGCGTAAGCAAGACAAGGTCCGCGAGGCTGTCAAACGAAATAACACCTTTGACGCTGTCGCTGACGAGCTGGTCGAAAAGAAACGCCGCGAAGGCAAGGCCGAAAAGACGCTTAAAAAAGTTAAATGGGCGCTCGGCTTCGCCCGCCAATCGATCAGACCGAGGCCAATTGGATCAATCACCGCCCCTGAAGTTTTGGCGGCGCTTCGAACGGTAGAAGCAAGAGGGTGTCATGAGACGGCAGTTCGACTGCGCGCTCTTGTCGGACAGGTTTTCAGATACGGCATCGCGACCGGCCGTTGTGAAAACGATCCAACATTTGCACTACGCGGCGCATTGACCACGCCGGTCACGAAGCTCCGGCCGGCAATTATTGAGCCTCTTGCCTTTGGCGGTCTGCTGCGCTCGATCGACGGCTACGCAGGCGATCCGACGACGCGCATCGCTCTGCAATTGCTCGCGCTGACGTTCGTCAGGCCCGGGGAGCTTCGTAATGCTGAATGGTCCGAGTTCGATCTAAACGCCGCAGTTTGGGCGATTCCCGCTGGGCGAATGAAAATGCGACGCCCACATCGCGTACCGCTCGCCCCTCAAGCGGTCAGTCTGTTGCAAGAATTGCACGCCTTTTCCGGCCACTGCCGCCTTCTTTTTCCCGGACTGCGCTCGGTTGAGCGTCCTATTTCGGAAAACAACTGAACGGCGCGCGCGCCGGCTCGGATATTCCCAAGACCAGATGACTGCGCATGGCTTCCGAGCTGCTGCATCACCTATGTCCCGCTCCGATCCGATGCAGTAGGTACCCTCGCATGCCGGGAGTGGGACATGGCGCCCTCCCCGCTGCTATTCGTATCGCCATCGGTCATCCATGATTTCAAGGCTTTTCGGTCTCCACGCCACGGAATCCTCGATCCATCGATTGATGTCGGATTCTCTCCAGCCGGCGCCGTTGACGCTGATTTTGATCTGCGGCGGAAACGTGCCTTCGGCGATTTTGCGATAGATGGTGGACCGGGAGAGGCCGGTGCGGACAAGGACGGTGTTCAGGCGGACGATACGGTCTGGCGCCAGCATGGCTGCGCTGCCTCCTACAGGCTGTTTCTGAGTGCCCCTGATCCAAAGAGAGCAAGCGCCTCCGCGATTGCAAGAGGTTACAAGGCGTCGGCGTAGCGCGGCGTTCAGGCGGCGGAAAATAGGCGGGGTTAAAAGCCGATGCCCCGGCCTCTGCCAAGGTCGATGCCGTGAGTGAAGGCGAGCGCGGCGCCGAGTCGGAGTCGGCTTTGCATATCGACGCCAAGCTCGGCCTTGCGGCCTTCGAGGATAGATTCAAGCTGTGGATCGCGTTCGAGGCTTTTGACCATGTCGCCCATGGTTACCCGCGTCGCCCTGTAGCCGGCAATGTCGCCCGCCTGATACTGGCTCTGGCTGGTCTGGCCGAGCTTTCGCCAGCGTTCCACAAAGCGGTCACCGCGGCGCTGCGGATCGGTGCGCAGCTCGGTCTCGAGCTGCAGGGCTCGGATGGCGCGGGTGACACGGCCTGTCGCCGCCTCATGGGCAAGTTCGGGGTTCTGCTTGTAGGCCGCTTCGGCATCGTGCGAGCCATGAGGCTGCGCGTCCTCGAAAACCTTGCGGGCCTCCTGCAACTCCCTCACCTGTTCCTGCATTTTGAAGATCGCGTCCACCGCGCGGGCATGGCGGATGAGCGCCTTGGCGCTAGCGCGGCGCAACGCAGTTTCTGGGTCTTCCGCCACCTTCCTTTCCGGCCGCTGCCCGCCATCGGCGGGCGGGCGTAGACCGTCGAACATGTCGCGCACCTTCTCGGGGACAATCTTCCGCACGATCTCGGCGACGCGCTCGCGGAAGGTGATCCCGCGCCGAAGCTTTCGCATGTCGTCAACGGCGCTGTGGGCTGGCTGGCGGCCGATGGAAGACGCATTGAACCTTGAACGGCGATGGCCGAAGTACATCGTAAGCGGACTTTCGCGGCTCAGATCGAACGCGTATTTGTGATCCATTGCGGACGTTAGGTGGCGTGAACGACGCGACCAAAATGCGCTCCCATTTCGGGCATTGCTCAGTTAATTGGTTTGCCCGAAAGTAGCCATCCGACTCCCCAGCATCGGCATGTCCGTTATCCGATGATCTCACCGGGACGAACCGGCGGCGACGGAGTCTCGACCAAGTGCTCGCGGCTGTTCGTGCCGGCGACACTCGATCTGCGGACTGGCGGGCTTGTTCCGGGTGTCTCGGCCGACAATCTACAGAACGCTGGCGCGCGAGCCGGCAGCGGCCAGACACCGGACTCAGGTCTTCACCGTGCAAGACCTTGCTTTTCTCAATCGCTCCCGGAGTTCGCTCGCACAATAGGTGGTAGCTTGTAGCTGCCGTCGAGGAGGGCTTTCTGCGGCACATAGGTGCGAAGGTGGACGTCGAAGGACCCCGCAGGTGCGGGCAGCCAGTTCGCCTCCTTCTCCGGTCCGGGGGGTACCAGATAGCCTTCCGGCGCCTCGCCGGTATAGCCGGGCGGCAGGATCAGGATACGGTCGCCCCTGCCCTTGTTGGGGCCCACCGTTCCGAAGTCCAGAACGGGGCGCATCCACATGTCGAAGAAGCCGGCGTTGATCGGCGCCTCGGGAACGATGTGGACGACGGGCCCGGTGTCGGCGAGGTTGATGGTGTCGTAGAGATATATGACGCTCTGGTTCGGGGTCAGCGTTTCTTGCCCCGGATGCATACGCTTATCATAGACCATCGCCCCGAGATTGGGGACACCTGCGTTGACCATCGCACGCTGAAACAGCGCGTTGTTGATGGCGGGCTCGGCCCAGATGACACCCTGCACCGCGCGCTGGAAGTCTAGCTCGTCGTAGAGCTTCCGGCGGGTAGCCGGGGTCGGAAGGCCGTGATCGACTTCAAGTATTCCGAGCCTCGTCTTCACGGGCTCGGCCTGTGCAGGCACGGACAGCAGCGCCAACGCGAGGAGCGAGAAGTCGCCAGCAGAGAACCCGACTCATGGCATTTCCCTTTCAACAGCTGTGAAGTATGGGCCAAGGTTCTTGTGGAACATTGTCCATTACTGGAAAAATTGGAAGCACCGCGCGAAATCGCACCATGGTCATCGCCTGCTGGCGGAGAATTGCTGGCTGGACGCAATGCCGGACGCATTCCGGGACGCAATGCTGCGCCTCTACGAACTACAAGAATTCAGCGCCGGCAACACCATTTACCTCGCCGGCGATCCCCCGGGCGGCATCAGCGACGGCGCGCTGGTGATGACATCGGCCCTCGGGTCGGCGATGTCGCCTATTGCGCATGTGGGTCAAACGGCGCTGCACCGGGGTGGGTCCGTTGCTGACCGGCCTGCCCCGGCGGGCGGGCCAAATCCTGCTTTGCCTCGAACGGCAGCGTTTGGCGCGCTTGAGATGCTGATTCCGCTTGATGGCGCCTCCTAAAACGAGATGAAGGCGCCCCCTTCCATATCGAAGCCGTATTTCAGACTTGAAGCGGTAGTCTCGACGAGATGACGACAGACAGTCCAGCGATCAGAATTTTGTCTGCAGCCGCAAGGCACCGATCGTGGCGCGATTCGCCGCCGGGTTCCATGGCTGGATGAATTGCAGATCGCCTGTCAGGCGCAACCAGGGCGTCAGGGCGACGTTGTAAAAAGCCTCGACGCCGCTCTCGTCGCCGTGTTCGATGCCAAACGCGTCGAGCGCCCTGAGAAGATGCCGGCTGAACCCGTAATGCATGTAGCCGACGCCCCAGACATCGGCCTCGCGGCCGGGCGCGAGATTGTTGCCGCCGAGCCCCGCGATGACGCTCCACTTGATTGGGTTGGGGTTGCCGTCCGAAATTCCGGCCTGCGCAAAGAAGCCCCAGCCGACAGCGGGATTGGCCTCGCTCTGCATCAAATACTGCTGGACGGTCTTGTTGAAATTCGAATCCGATAAAAGATGTGAAAAATCAGCGGCATATGCTTGCAATGCGCCCGGCCAAGGCGCCAATTTCTTCTGACGCAAGCATCCGCCCGCTACGATCCCCGGCGCGTTCCTGGCGGGGCGCGCCGGGGATCTTCGGGCCGCGCCGGAGTGCTTGGGTAAGCTCCGGCCGCGTGCAAATCGCATCGTAAGCCAGTCCCCTATCGCCAATATTTCTGATCTATTTCCAATCGATTTCAGGGGGTTGGGCGTGCGGCTTCAATTGCAGTAATGCGCCGGCCGCACCCTTTGATAGCGCACATAGGCGCCGCCGGGACTGACGTTGATCTCATTGGCCACGCATTTGCTCCCGACACGGACAAAGGGCGCGACATAGCCCAAGGGATACCATTCGTCAGTCGGCGGATAGGCGCTGACGCCGCCGGCGGCGTAGGGCCAGCCGCCGTAATAGCCCCATTCGGGGCCCCAGGCCTCGCGGACAAAGGGACCGAGGCGCGTGCCCGTGGCGCGTATGAAGCCGCCGTGGCGGTTGTCGCTCCATGCCGCGGCGGCGGACGACACGAGCGTGGCCGCTAGAAAGCAGCCGAGAAGAAACCGACCCGCGCGCATGGCGCCCTCCCCTGCCCGAATAGAAGCACGATCCGATAACAGGGGAAGAATCCCCGCGTTCGAAGTGACGCCGAGCGATCCCCTTGACTCAGCGGCGGCGCAATGAGTCCTTATGTAGCGTCCAGATTTGGTGGCGCCTGCGATGGAGAAGATCATGGCTGACGGCAATCCGGAACTCGACAAGAACAAGCACATCTTCGCCGCGGTCGGCGCCGTGCTCGGCGGCGTCACGGGCGTCGCTATCGGCGGCGGGCTGATCACGCTCATCGGCGCCGGGATAGGCGGCCTGCTTGGCTACAACGCGCTGAAGCGGCTCTGAGCAGGATTCACGCGCGATCCTCGCCGGCGGCGGCGACGGCTTCGCTCTCCTCCAGCGGAACGGGCCTTGTGAACTTTTCCAGCGCTTCGGCGCGGCCGGGGCGGCCGATCACCGTCACGCCGTCGCCGGGGTATACGCGGGCGTGCGGCTGCGGTCTTTCGACCACATTGCTCCCGAGGCGCTCGATCGCGATGATGATGAAGGCGCTCTCGGCGCGCCGTTCGATTTCCTCGATCGAGCGGCCTGCGAACAGGCTCCCTTCCGCCACGGCCACGACTTCGATTTCGAGGCCCAGCGTGCGCAGATCGACGTCCATCTGGCGGCGCCGCTCGGTGGCCTGGATGACGCCCGCGATGGCGGGAAAGAGAATCAGCGACGCAATCTGCTCCGCGCCGATATGTGTTGGGAGGATGACCGCATTAGCGCCCGCCTGCAGGAGTTTCTTCTCGGTGGAAGGCTCTTCGCCGCGCGCGATGATCTGGATGGACTGGTTGAGGCTGCGGGCGGACAGCGTGATGAATACATTGATCGGGTCCGAGGAGACGACGCTCGCCAGCGCCCGCGCCTTGGCGATGCCCGCCTGCCTCAGCACATTCTCCTCGATCGCGTCGGCGTTGATCGTGAGATAGCCCATCGCCTTGGCTTCGAGGCAGCGGGACTGGTTCGGCTCGATGACGACGAGCTTGGCCTTGCCCTGCGTCAGCTCCTTGGCCAGCATGTTGCCTGTCCGGCCGAATCCGCAGACGATGACGTGGTCCTCGAGGTATTCAATCTGCCGCGTCATGCGCGTCGCTCCCAGAAGCTCCTGCAACTGGCCGAAGGTGATGAACTGGACCAGCGCGCCGGTGAGATAGATCATCCCCGTACAGCCGACGATGATGAGAAGGCCCGTGACGAGCCGCAGCGTCACCGTGTCGACGGGGCGGACTTCTTCATATCCGACCGTGAAGATCGTCAGCACCGTCATATAGAAGGCGTCGTCGAAGCCCCAGCCGTTCAGCATGTAGCTCACGGTCGCGACAACGCTGACGGCGAAGACGAAGACCGACGAATAGAACAGATGGGCGGTTCGGGGATCGCGTGCCCATTTCATTGCGCATTGTCTGCCGGGAGGATCACGGCGTTATCGTAGCGGGGATTGTGCGGTCACAAAGTCGCTTTTGGGGGCGCCAGCTTCGGGAGGCGGCCGGCTTGAGCTATCTAAAAATCAGCTAGTTGCCGACGCGGTTGGCGTGCTCGCGGCAACGTCCGGGGTAAATCGCTCAATATTTGAGCGGCCCTTGTTTTCGCGCCGCCGGCTCAGTCGGCGTCAGGCATTCCGACGAACAGCAGCGCGATCCCCACGCTTCCGATGAAGCGGAACGCCGGCTCCTGCATGTTGTAGACGCCTGCGCGCCACATCTGGAACCACTCGCCGCCGACAGCCATGAAGCCGAAGAAATAGAGGAGAAAGCCGACCGTCAGCCCCGCGATCGCCACGTCTTTTGCGCCGTTGAACGTCGCCGCCGGCGCCGCCCGCGCCTTCCACAAAAGCCATGCGCCAAAGAGCGTGAGCCCGGCCGAGACGAACTCGGACGCGATGATGAAGAGATAGCACAGATGATGCAGAACCGGGCTCGTGACCGCACGCCATTTCAGCGCGCTTGGCGGAACCATATCCATTGAGAGGATATGCTGCACCACGTCGAAATTCGTGCCGTAGTCGAAGACATTGTTGACCCCGACGAGGAGGATCAGCACGCTCGCCGCAGCGACAACCGCAATCTTCGCCAATCTCGCCATCATGTCCGCGTTTCCTGTTTCGACGACTAAAGAGTAGTCGAGCCGGCGGGAGAAGAAAATCCGGTCAGGCGGCTACGAAGGCGGGCGAGAGCGTGCAGCGCGCGCTTGGCCAGCGGGCGCAGCCGGGCGAGCGCAAATGCGGCGAGGCGTCCCTTTGAGCTGAGCGGGACAAAGCGCGCGCGGATCGACGTCTGCCCTGTCGCCCATTCGAGCTTGTAGGCGTCGGCGGGCAGAAGGAAATCATAGGCGCGAAGGCCCTCCTGCGCACATCGCTCGATGACGCGCCCGGTAAGGCACTGGCCCGGCGAGCCTTCCGCGAAGCGGGCGTCGAAGCTGCCGAGGAAAGTGCGATAGGCGCCGCCGCCGACGATGCCGAGGTCGCAGGCTGCGACTGTTTCGCCAACGCGCAGGACATTCACCTGAAGGACGCCCGCGCGCGCCGCCGCAGTGATGAAGCGCGTGGACGTCGGACTGGAAAGTCCGGCGCTGTATATTCCCTTGCTACGCAGCCAGTCGCGCTTGAGCGTCAACGCGTGGCCAGCGAGCCTCTCGCGTTCCGCCGGGCTTTGCGCCTCTTCGAGCGAAAGGGGCCCTTGCGCCTCGAGGCGCTTTGCGCGCCGCTCCACGCTCTTGTGACGGCGCCGCTTTCCCGCATCCAGAGCAATATACGGCGCGCAGACCTCTTCGCCGTCGCAAGGCCCGTCGGCCAGAACCGCGTCGGCGCGCAGCCTCGTCAGCGCAACGAGATCGACATCCTTCCATCGCGCCATTTCGGCGAACGCGGCGGCGCGCCAGGCGGCGCGGCCCTCGCCCGGAAGCGCGAGCGCGTCGCCATATTGCGTCATGGGCTCGCCCAACCACCGCGCGATGGAGACGCCGAAACGCCGTTCGATCTGTAACGGAAGAAGCATGACGAGGCGGGCGTCTTCGCGAATGCAGAGCACGCGCGGCCGCACATTCTCTCCGGCGCTGTCGAGCCAGATGCGGCACCATTGGAAGCTCTGGAAACCGGTCGCTTCGGGCGTCGCCGCTTCCAGCGCGGCCCACTCGGCGCCGAGCGCGTCGACCGCTTCAATGGTCGCGGCGCACTCCGCGCGCCAGCGCGTCGCTCCGGTCACGCTATTTCAGGATTTGATAGGGCGTGACGTCGTAATAGCCGCCGACAGCCTCGGGATCGACGCGAAAGTCCACGGTCATCGGCATCCGGTCGTTTCCCGCAAGCCTTCGCAGGGTCTTGTGCGCGGCGGTCAGCCCGAGTTTTCCCCAGAAGCTGAAGCCGGTCGTTGCGCGAGAGAGGTCTCGCCCGCCGCAAAGCGGCCTGAGCAGGCCGTTGGCGTAATCGACGGCGTAGCCACTGCGCAACTCGTCGGTCCAGTGTTCGGTCGTGAAGGAGACGTTGACGCAGTCCGCGTTGCGGACACGGTGCGGCGAATTGCGGGGCCAGGTTGTCCAGTCGCCCGGCTCGAGCTCGAAGCTGTCCGCCGCCGCGTCATATGACTCGTCGTAGTGAAGGTCGGTGTCGGCGGTTCGCTGGAGCACGATATTCTCGAGCGTCCGCTGCGGCAGGTATGGGGAATGCGGCGGATAGACCCAGACGCGCTTGCGGCCCCTGATCTGCCAGAGACTTTGGCCGGGGACGTCCGCATGCAGCGCGACATTCATGTGCGGCGAGGAAATCAGGACGCTCATGGAGCGCTTGTAGCTGCGGAAGCCGGGGACATTTCTTTCGATGTCCACAAAGAGCTCGTCGAGGAAGCTCTGGTATTCGCCAAAGGCTTCGTGCACATGTTGCAGATGCACCCAGATGTTGCCGCGGGCCACGGCGTCCATGACTTCATGGCCGGTCAGTCCCGTCATGTCGCCCTCGCGCCATTTGCGCGGGTCTTTCTCGGAATGCCCGATGGTGTTGACGTGGAATCGCTCCCGCGGCGTGGCCTCTATGAGGCGGGCGAGGGCCGCATCGGAAAAGAGGTCGCTGTCCGCCACCCCATGTTTCAGGCGGGCGGGCTTTCGGGCGAAATCTTCAGCGTCGCCGGGACGCCAACTGGTCAAGAAGTTGTTCATTGATGCATCGAGGTAAACAAGGCCGGTCGACATGCTACGGCTAAAATGGAAAATAAAGGGTGGATGGCCAGAAGGAGCGCATAAATGATAGACCTCTATTACTGGCCCACCCCAAACGGCCATAAAATCACGATCTTTCTGGAAGAGACGGGCGTCGCCTACCGGATCAAGCCGGTCGATATCGGCAAGGGCGATCAGCTCAAGCCGGAATTTCTCGCGATTTCTCCCAATAATCGCATGCCCGCGATCGTCGACCGCGCGCCCTCGGACGGCGGGGCGGAAGTCGCAATTTTCGAATCCGGCGCCATTCTCCTCTACCTTGCGGAAAAGACCGGGCGGCTCATGCCCGCGGAGCTGCGCAGCCGGACGCGCGTGCTCCAGTGGCTCTTCTGGCAGGTCGGCGGGCTCGGCCCAATGGCCGGGCAGAATCACCATTTCGCAAAATACGCCCCGGCGCGCATCCCCTACGCCATCGAGCGCTACCGCAACGAAACGAACCGGCTCTACGGCGTGATGGACCGCGAACTGGCCAAGTCTCCCTTCATAGCGGGCGATTATTCCATCGCCGACATCGCCTGCTATCCCTGGATCGTGCCGCACGCCGATCAGGGTCAGGACCTCGACGACTTCCCGCGCCTCAAGCGCTGGTTCGAATCGATCAAGGCCCGCCCGGCCGTGGCCCGCGCCTATGCCGCCGGCGCGCCCTACGAGCGCCGCGGCCCGGATTTCTCGGCCCTGGAGCGCGAGATTTTGTTCGGGCAGACGGCCGCGCGCGTCGAGCCGAAATAGGCTATAGGGCGGCGCAAGCCGAACAGGGAGACCCGCCCCCGCCATGTCAGACGACCGCCAATTCGCCGCGCAGGAAACCGCCAAGGCCCTCATCGAGGTGCAGGCGGTGCTCGTGAACATCGAGAAGCCCTTCATCACCACGGCGGGCTGGGCGTCGCCGGTCTATATCGACATGCGCAAGATCATCAGCTTCCCGCGCCTGCGCCGGCGGCTGATCGACTTCGCGACGCGCGCGATCGAGCGCGACATCGGTTATGAGTCGCTCGACGTCGTGGCCGGCGGCGAGACGGCGGGGATTCCCTTCGCGGCGTGGGTTTCGGACAGCCTGATGCTGCCGATGCAATATGTGCGCAAGAAGCCCAAGGGCTTCGGCCGCAACGCCCGCATCGAGGGCGATCTTCATGACAACGGCCGCGCGCTGCTCGTGGAAGACCTTGCGACCGACGGCGGCTCCAAGAAGGATTTCGTGCAGGCGCTGCGCGA
>PERY01000006.1 GCA_002929055.1 Methylocystis sp.
CCTCCAGCAGTCGGGCGCCTTCCGCGAGAACCAGCGCGTCGCCGAGCGCGTGATGGATTCGAACGATCTCGAAAAAGAGCGCGGCATCACCATCATGGCCAAGGCCACGTCCATCACCTGGAAGGACGTGCGCATCAACATCGTCGACACGCCCGGCCACGCCGACTTCGGCGGCGAGGTGGAGCGCATCCTCTCCATGGTCGACGGCGCCATCGTGCTCGTGGACGCGGCGGAAGGCCCGATGCCGCAGACGAAATTCGTCGTCGGCAAGGCGCTCAAGATTGGCCTCAAGCCCATCGTCTGCGTCAACAAGGTCGACAAGCCCGACGCGCGCGTCTCGGAAGTCGTCAACGAGGTCTTCGATCTCTTCGCCGCGCTCGACGCCACCGACGAGCAGCTCGACTTCCCGATCATCTACGGCTCCGCCAAGCAGGGCTGGATGGCCGAGGAGCCGACCGGCCCGCAGGACGGCATGGCCCCGCTCTTCGATCTCGTGCTCAAGCATGTTCCCGAGCCGACGGTCGAGGAAGGCGGCTTCCGCATGCTCGGCACGCTTCTCGAAGCCAACCCCTATCTCGGCCGCATCATCACCGGCCGCGTCTTCGCGGGCAGCGTGAAGCCGAACCAGCCGGTGAAGGTGCTGGACCGCACCGGCAAGATCGTCGAGCAGGGCCGCGTCTCCAAAATTCTCGCCTTCCGCGGCATCGAGCGCCAGCCGATTGACGAGGCGGAAGCCGGCGACATCGTCGCCATCGCCGGCCTCGAGAAATTCAACGTCGCCGACACGCTCTGCGCGCTCGACGTGAACGAGCCGCTGCAGGCGCAGCCGATCGATCCGCCGACGCTCTCCATGACCTTCCTCGTCAACGACAGCCCGCTCGCCGGCACGGAGGGCGACAAGGTCACGAGCCGCATGATCCGCGCGCGGCTGATGAAGGAGGCGGAAGGCAATGTCGCGCTGCGCGTGGAAGACGCGCCGATGGGCGACGCCTTCATCGTCTCCGGCCGCGGCGAATTGCAGCTCGGCATCCTCATCGAGACCATGCGCCGCGAAGGCTTCGAGCTTGGCGTGTCGCGCCCGAAGGTCGTCTTCAAGAAGGGCGAGGGCGACGAGATTCTCGAGCCGATCGAGGAGGTCGTCATCGACGTCGACGAAGAGCATTCGGGCGTCGTCGTGCAGAAGATGAACGAGCGCAAGGCCGAGATGATCGAAATGCGCCCCTCGGGCGGCAATCGCCTGCGCCTCGTGTTCCACGCGCCGACGCGCGGCCTCATCGGCTATCAGGGCGAATTGCTCACCGACACGCGCGGCACGGCGATCATGAACCGCCTGTTCCATGAATACGCCCCCTACAAGGGCGAGATTCAGGGCCGCCGCAACGGCGTGCTGATCTCCAACGATCAGGGCGAGGCCGTGGCCTACGCGATGTGGAAGCTGGAAGACCGCGGCCCGATGATGATCGAGCCCGGCTGGAAGGTCTACAAGGGCATGATCGTCGGCGAGCACACGCGCGACAATGATCTCGAAATCAACGTGCTCAAGGGCAAGCAGCTCACCAACATCCGCACCCAGTCGAAGGACGAAGCCGTGCGTCTGACGCCGCCGATCCAGATGACGCTGGAAAAGGCGCTGGCTTACATCGAGGACGACGAGCGCGTGGAAGTGACCCCGAAGTCGATCCGCCTGCGCAAGGTGTATCTGGATCCCAACGACCGCAAGCGCTTCGGCAAGGCGAAAGCCGCGCTGGTGGAGTGAGGCGCGGCGTCTCCCTCAGGCGTCTCGAAGCACGAGGGGCGACGATTGCGTGATGTCCCCTATCCGGTTGCGCGCTGGAGGTTCAGCTCAAGCAGCTTCGCCAGCGCGTCCTCGGTCGCGATGTCCTCCGGCCAGCCATAGGCGCTCGCCACCGCTTTATCGAGTTCGGCATGGGCGTTGACGAGCCATTGCGGGCGCTCGTTGTAGAGGTTCGTGAGCGTGCGCGTTTTCAGCAGCGCCGCCGCCTGCGCGTCCTTCGGCAATATGCGGTCCGGATAGCCGGGAACGACTTCGGGTTCGATCACGATCTGATCGGGCGGGTTGAGCCAGTTGCGGCGCAATTCGTCGAGCTTTTTCGCGGCCGCCGCGATGCGGCGCGCGCGGGGGTCTTTCGCGTATGTGCTGGCGGGGATGTTCGGCGTGAGGCCTTCCGGGAAGGGGAAGGTTTCGAAGGTGGTGGTGGGGGTGTAGCGCGGGCGGTCTTCGAGCGACGTGCCGAGTCGCAGCGACCAGGCTTCGTGAAAGCGCGAATGGAGGATGCCGAAGGTCGTGTCGTCGTCGCGGGCGATGGCGATGAGTTGGCAATCGACGCAAGTTGTCGCGGGTTGCCAGATGAAGAGACGATGTTTCGCAACCCTTGGCGTCACAATGTAACGCGCCTTTCCCGCGTCATGCCCGCGCTTGTCGCGGGCATCCACGCCGTCGGGCGCAGCGGCGGCCTGACGTGGATGGCCGGGACGAGCCCGGCCATGACGGGCTGAGAAAGCGTCGATCGCTTCCCACATCGCCGGGCGCGGCTCGACATGCCGCCACCAGTTCTTCGCATAGCTCGCGCGGCGATTCTTCTCGCGCTCGGGCCTCACATGTTCGACGATGTAAGCGAAGGGCTCTTCGTACAGAGCGGCCTCCTCCTCGCTCATCTCCCAACCGAAATCCACGATCCACATATCGCGCGGGCGCCGCGTCAGATCGAGGCCGTTGACCCACGGACGCAGCACGTCGCTGTTGGGCCTGCCATTGGGATTGAGCGGCGCCTTCAGCCATGCGCGCGCCAGCTCTCCCTCGACGTCGAAAGCGCCGCCCTTGGTGTCGCCCATGAAGGCGACGCCCGCGTTCTCGGCAAGTCGCTTCGCTCGCGTGAGGTCAAAGTCCCGCCCGCTCAAATCCGCATTGATCGTCGCCACCGCCACGCCATCAAGCCGGCAAGCCTGGCCTGCTGCAACCTCATCCTGCTCCGCGCCCTCCTCGCCATGAGGGCCTTGTGGTTGCGCGAAACACACAATGCTCACCCGCACCGCCGCGCCGTCCTGCATCCACGGCTCGTCGCTCCACGCCTCGAAAATCGCGCCCGCCTGCGCGATGGGCTCCAGCACGCGGCGATTGGCGCCGCCGCGAATGGAGTTGGTCGAGACGAGCCCGACTCTCCGCGCGCGCCCCGTCTCGACCGCGCGCCACGCCTTGGCGAACCAGTAGCAGACGAGATCGGCCTCCGCGGGAACGATCCCGTCATAGGCTTTGAACAAGGCTTCCACCTTGTCGTCGCCGAGCGCCTTGCGCAGCAGCTTGCCGCCGAGGAAAGGCGGATTGCCGACGATGACATCGGCTTCCGGCCATTGCGCCGGCCCACCGTCCGGCGTCAGTACCGCGTCCCGGCACGCGATCGAATCGAGCTTGCGCAGGATGGGCGTCGGGCGCGTATAGATCGCGTTCCTGATCCCCCATTGAATGTCGCCGATCCAGATCGTCGTGCGCGCGAGTTCGGCGGCGAAGGGGTTGATCTCGATCCCGTGCAGAATCTCCGGCCCGACGCGCATCAGGGCAGGGCGGTCGAGGCCCATCGTCTCGCAGTCGTTGACGACGCGAAATTCGAGGTCTTTGACGCCCTGCAAAGCGAGATAGAGAAAATTCCCCGAGCCGCAGGCGGGATCGAGAATGCGCAAGGTCGCCAGACGCTCGATGAAGGCGTCGCGCAGCAGGGCGGCTTTGGCGCGCGCCGCGTCGATGCGTTTGGACTGTTCGCGCTGATGCGCCCGCCCCACCGGCATCTCCGCGCGCGCGGGCTTCATGGTCTCTTCTATCTCGACGCGCAGACTCTCCCACGCGCGCCGCAAGGGCCGCAGCACGACCGGCTCGACGATGAGCATGATCTTGTCGGCGTCGGTGAAATGGGCGCCGATCTGCGCGCGCTTGTCGGGGTCGAGAAAGCGCTCGAACAGCGTGCCGAAAATCGTGGGGTCGATGAGGCTCCAGTCGAGGCTCGTCGCCGCGAAGAGCAACTGGATTTCGGCATGTTCGAGCGGCAGGGCGCGCCGCCCGTCGAAAAGCCCGCCGTTGAAATGCGCGATCTCGGTGAGATCGAATTCGCCGCCCTTCTCCATCTGCTCGAAGAGCTTGTCAAAGTAATCCTTCGAGCGGGAGGGGCGCTTTTCGGCGGTTTGCAACAGCTTCTTGAGCAGCCCCTCGGGCAGGAGCTTCACGCTGTTGGCGAAGAAGCAGAAGACGAGCTGATTGACGAAATGCGCCACCGCCTCGCGGTCGGGATTGCGCTGCTGGAGCGCGTCCGAAATCGTCTGGAATTTCTTCGCCGCCTCGGCGGTGATCTGCGCGCGCGTGCGTGCGGGCTTCAGCGCCTCCGGGTCATGGAAAACGGCGCGCAGGAGCCTGAACTTGTCGGGCTCGGCGAGGTCTTCGAGCTCGAACTCATATCTCTTGGTTTCGAGATTGGTCCAGGTGGTGACGATCTGGAAGCGGATCGTGTCGCAGACGACAAGCAGCGGCGGGTGCTCCAGCGCCGCCGCATAGCGGGTCAACTGCACCATCGCCTCGTCGAGATTGCGGCGGCGCTTCTTGTATTCCCAGGCGAAATGCCCCTTCTTCCAGACGTCGGCCCAGCCGTCGCCGCCCCCCGTGATGGCGGCGCCCTTCTCGAAGGTGAAGCGCTCGCCAGAAGGGTCGTCCTCCGCCGGCGTCGGATGGTCGAACAGCCGGCAAAGATCGATGAAATGCTCTTGCGCCGACGCGCGTTCCGTCAGCGCGTGGTTCTTCCACTTACGGATGAAATCCTGCGGCGTCATGGCCGTTTTGCTAGCACGATTCGGCGCGGCGGGGCCTCACCCCTCCAGCCCCGCCATCAACGCCGCCAGATCTTCCGGCAGTTCGCTTTCGAACATCACTTCCTCTTTCGTCACCGGATGCTGGAAGCCCAGCGTCGCCGCGTGCAACGCCTGGCGGCCGAGCGCCGCCACCGCTGCGCGCGCGGCCTCGGGAAGCTTCGTCACTTTCGTTTTGAACCCCGCGCCATAGGTCGCGTCGCCGATCAGCGGATGGCCGATATGGGCCATGTGCACGCGAATCTGATGGGTGCGACCGGTCTCCAGCTGGCAGCGCACCAGCGCGGCGACGCCGTAATCGGCGATCCTTTCCCAATGGGTGATCGCCTCGCGCCCGCGCGCCTCCGGGACGACCGCCATCTTTTCGCGCTGGGTGGAATGCCGGCCGAGCGGAGCGTCGACCGTTCCATGCGCGCGGTCGGGCACGCCCCAGACGAAGGCGAGATATTCGCGCGTCAGCGACAGCTTGCGGCCGTGGTCGGCGAAAAGGCGCGAGAGGCCGTGATGGGCGGCGTCGGTCTTGGCGACGACGAGCAAGCCGCTCGTGTCCTTGTCGATGCGATGCACGATGCCGGGCTTCTTCACGCCGCCGACGCCGGAAAGCGTCTCGCCGCAATGGGCGATGAGGGCGTTGACCAGCGTGCCCGTCTCATGCCCGCTCGCCGGATGCACCACGAGCCCCGCCGGCTTGTCGATGACGATGAGATGATCGTCCTCGTAAACAATGTCGAGGGCGATCTCCTCCGCCTGCGGCTCGGCGGGCTCCGGCGGCGGCACGTCGAGGGCGACCGCGTCTCCGGCGGCGAGCTTCTTTGAGGGATCGCGCAGGACGGCGCCGCGCAGCAGCACCCGCCCGTCTTCTATCAAGGTCTTGATTCGACTGCGGGACAGGTGGGCTTCAACGAGTTCCGGCCGCTCGGCCAGAAAGCGGTCCAGCCGCGCGCCGCCCTCGCCCTCCGCGACGGTGAAGTCGAAGCGCGCGCCCGCTGCGTCGTTATGCTGCATGTCATTGACCGTCATTTAAAGATTTCTTCCGTCTGAGGGCGCGCCCGTGCTAACTGGAGCGCGACAAAAACGCCGGTGACCCGCGTGACAAGAGATGGGACAGAACCATCCCCCCTTCGCCGCCGCCGCTCGACTGGAGGCCACCCAGATTAACGACGACGACGCTCCGTTCTGCGCCGTGATCGGCGCAGGGCCCGCCGGGCTTTTCGCCGCCGAAGCGCTGGCCCGCGCCGGCGCGCGCGTTGTCGTCTATGAGCACAAGCCGAGCCCCGCGCGCAAATTTCTGATGGCCGGGCGCGGCGGTCTGAATATCACGCATAGCGAGAATCTCGAGCGCTTCGTCTCCCGCTACGGCGAAGCGGCCAGGCACATGGCGCCATTCATACGCGACTTTCCGCCCCAGGCGGTGCGAGAGTTTTGCGCGGAGCTTGGCGAAGCGACCTTCGTGGGCTCCAGCGGCCGCGTCTTTCCGGCAAGCTTCAAGGCCTCGCCCCTGCTGCGCGCCTGGCTCGCGCGTCTGGCGCGCCTCGGCGTCACGGTGGCGGCCCGCCATTCCTTCCTGGGCTTCGCCTCGGGCGCCCTGCGGCTGCGCGGCCCGGACGGCGGCGAATTCATGCGCCCCGCCGATGCGGTGGTTCTGGCGCTCGGCGGCGCCTCCTGGCCCCGGCTCGGCTCGGATGGCGCCTGGGCTGCGGGCCTGAGCGCCGCCGGCGTCGCCGTGACGCCGCTCTCGGCGGCGAACAGCGGCGCGCTGGTGGCCTGGAGCCCGATCTTTCGCGCCGATTGCGAAGGCCAGCCGATCAAGACGGTGCTGCTGCGTCATGGCGAAGCGACGGCGCGCGGGGATATGGTCGTCACCCGCACGGGTCTCGAGGGCGGGCCGGTCTATGCGCTCTCGTCCCGCCTTCGCGAGGCCGCCGCCACGGACGGCGAGACGACCCTCGTCGTCGACCTGCGACCCGACACCAGCCCCGCTTGCCTCGTGCGCAAGCTGTCGCGCCGGCCGCCCAAGCAGTCGCATGCGACGTTCCTGCGCCGCGCGGGCTTCACCAAGGCGGAGATCGGCCTTTTGCGGGAGGCGCGGCCGGACGGGCTGCCGCGCGACGCCGAGGCCCTGGCCGCGCTGGTCAAGAGCGCGCCTTTACGAGTTTCCGGCGTATCGGGGCTGGAGCGCGCCATCTCGTCGGCGGGCGGCGTCTCGTTCGACGAGGTCGACGCCGATCTGATGCTGAGAAAGATGCCGGGCGTCTTCGTCGCGGGCGAAATGCTCGACTTCGACGCGCCGACGGGCGGCTATCTGCTGCAGGCGGCCTTTGCGACGGGCCTTGTCGCGGGGAGGGGCGCCGCCCGCTATCTCGGGCTCCTTGGCCCGGCTCCTCACGCCGGCTTGTCGCCCAGCCATCTGCCGAATTCGCCCGCGCCCGAGGCGTCGAACAAATACAGCGTATAGGTCTCCGGCTCCCCCATCTCCATGCCGGGCGAGCCCATGGGCATGCCGGGCGCGGCGAGGCCGATCGCCTTCGGGCGCTCTTTCAGGAGTCGCTCGATCGCCGCAGCCGGGACATGGCCTTCGATCACGTAGCCGTCGAGTTCCGCCGTGTGGCAGGACGCCATTTTCTCCGGCACGCCGAATTTCGCCTTGATGGCCTTCATGTCGGGCTCGTTGATTTCCTCGACCACGAAGCCCGCGTCGCGCATGCGGCTGGACCAGCCCCCGCAGCAGCCGCAGGTCGCGCTCTTGTGCACGATCATGCTCCTGGCGTCTCCGGCGCGCGCGGCGCGCGCGGCGACCGGGAAAAGCGCGGCCGCTCCCAAAAACAACGCCGCCTCGCGCCGGGTGTATGCGTGTGACATGAGCCGCTCCTTGGTTGCGTCGCGCCTGCGGTTAGACATAGTAGGGCGTCAACATTGTTTAAATCCGCGGATCGCACCGCGGCGCAATAATTTCTCCAACGTTGGCATAACCAAAGGGATGGCATCGTCATGCGTCAGCGCTTTTTCGCCCTCGCCGCCGCTTTCGCGGTTTCCTGCGCCCCGCTCGCCCAGGCGGCGGGCGCCGAGCCCTTCGCGCGGCCGCAGCGCTTCTCGACGCAGGACCTCTCGGCCTTCGCCGACGCACGCATCGCCGCGCTGAAGGCGGGGCTCCAGCTCACTGCGGAGCAGGAGAAGAACTGGCCTGCGCTCGAGGCTGCGCTGCGCGACAGCGCCAGGGCGCGCATTTCGCGTTTCGAGGAGTGGCGCGACGGCGCCCCGGCCAAATTCGACACGGACCCCATCGGCGCCCTGCAGCGGCGGGCGAAAAACCTCACGGCCCGTTCCAGCGAGTTGGAGAAGCTCGCCGCCGCAGGCAAACCGCTCTACGACAGTCTAGACGACGCCCAGAAGCGCCGCTTCGGCGCGCTCGTGCGGGCGGCGATCGACGAGCGCATGGGCCGCAGGCGCGGCATGGGCCGCTCCGGGCAGGACGGTTCCGGCGCGGGACCGGATTGAATCGCCGCCCTTTGACCTTTGCGCCTGATCGGGCTTAATTCGCGCCCATGCTGCCTTCCCGCTTCTGGTCCGAACTTTCCCTGCGCGACATTCGCGCGCATGACATGTCGGGCGTCATCGCCGTGCTTCCGGTCGCGGCGGTGGAGCAGCATGGGCCGCATCTGCCGCTCGGCGTCGACGCCATGATCATGGAGGGCTGCGTCGCGCGAGTCGTCGCGCGGCTGCCGCAAGACCTCGACGCGGTCTTCCTGCCGATGCAGAGCGTCGGCGTCTCGCCCGAGCATCGCGACTTCCCCGGCACGCTGTCGCTTTCTCACGATACGGCGGCGCGCGTGCTGAATGAAATCGCGGAAGGCGTCGTGCGCGCGGGCGTGAAGAAAATTCTGCTGATGAATTCCCACGGCGGAAATTCGGCCCTGATCTCGACCGTTGCGCTGGACCTGCGCGCACGCTTCGGCGTCCTCGCCGTCACATGCTCCTGGGCGCGTTTCGGCTATCCGGACGGGCTCTATTCGGCGCAGGAGCAGCGCCACGGCATTCACGGGGGCGAGATCGAAACCTCGCTCATGCTGGCCTTCCGGCCGGAACTCGTCGCGATGGATCGCGCGAAGAACTTCCCGCCCGCCTCGCTCGACTTCGAGCGCGATTTCGCCTGGTTGCGCGCCGACCGGCCCGCGGGCTTCGGCTGGATGGCGCAAGACCTCTCGCCGGCGGGCGCGATGGGCGACGCCGCCAGGGCGACGGCCGAAAAGGGCGAGGCGACCGCGGATTACTGGGCGACCGCCTTCATCGAACTGCTACGGGACGTCGAGGCCTTCGATCTGGAGCGGCTGGGGCGCTGAGCCGCCTCCGCCGTGGCCGCACACGTGGAAATTGCGAAGCCGGTATGCTACCCCATGTCAGACGCGGAGGTCTTGCGACCTGACTGCCGCCGCCGGGATTTGCGTTTTTTCACCTGCTCAGGGGAATTTCATGAAAGCCAAGTGGGCGCCTTTACTTATGGTCGTGGTCATCTCCGCTCTCGGCGGTTGCCGGGACGAGCCTGCCTCGAAGGGCGCGGACGGCGGGCAAACGCAGGCGGAAGCCGATCCGAAGACGCAGGAAGCACTGAAGTCCGGCGTCGAGGCGGTGGTCTACGGCCTGCCGCTCATCATGATGGACCTCACCAAGGACAAGACGACGAATGTCGAGAAGCCGGAAGGCTTCGCAGCGCCGGTCAATCAATTCACCAATCTTCGCGCGTTCCCCGACGCCTCCTTCAAGGACGTCGTGCGCGCCAATGTCGATACGCTCTATTCCTCGGCCTTCCTCGATCTCTCGGCCGAGCCGATCGTGCTCTCCGTGCCCGATACGCGCGGCCGCTACTATCTGATGCCGATGCTCGACGCATGGACCAATGTCTTCGCCTCGCCCGGCAAGCGCACGACGGGCACGAAGGCCGGCAATTTCGCGATCACCGGCCCCGGCTGGACGGGAACGCTGCCCCGGGGCGTGACGCAGATCAAGGCGCCGACCAACATGGTCTGGATCATCGGCCGCACACAGACGAATGGCCCGGCCGATTATCCGGCCGTGCACAAGATACAGGACGGCTACAAGCTCACGCCGCTCTCCGCCTTCGGCAAGCCTTACACGCCCCCGGCCGGCAAGGTCGATCCGTCGATCGACGCGAAGACGCCGCCAGTCGATCGGGCGAAGAACATGAGCGCCGAGGCCTATTTCACCCGGATGGCGGCGCTGCTGAAATCCAATCCGCCGCCTGCCTCCGAGGCCCCCATTCTTGAAAAGCTGAAGGCGATCGGCATCGTGCCGGGAGAGAAGTTCGACGCGTCCAGGCTCGATCCCGCCGTGGCGAAGGGGCTGGAGCAATCCGTGAAGGTCGCCTTCGAAAAGCTCCTGGCGGCGTCAAAGGAGACCGGCGCGCCGGTCAATGGCTGGAACGTGCCGCCAATGATCGTTGGAAACTTTGGTTCGGACTATGGCGTGCGCGCCGTCATCTCGCTGATCGGCCTTGGCGCCAATCTCCCGCAGGACGCGGTCTATCCGTCCGCCTTCGTCGACGGCGACGGCAAGGCGCTGAGCGGCGCGAACAAATATGTCATCCGCTTCGACAAGGGCGCGCTGCCGCCGGTGAACGCCTTCTGGTCCGTGACGATGTACAATCCGGAGTCGTTCTTCGTCGCGAACCCGATCAACCGTTACGCCATCAGCAGCTGGATGCCGCTGAAGAAGAACAAGGACGGGTCGCTTGACCTCTATGTCCAGCACGACTCGCCGGGCAAGGACAAGGAAGCCAACTGGCTGCCGGCGAGCGACAAGGACTTCAACGTCACGATGCGCATGTATTGGCCGAAGGACAAGGCGCCGTCGATCATCGACGGAAGCTGGAAGCCGCCGGCGGTGAAGCAGGTCCAGTAACGAAAGCCTTTGGGCTTTGTCGAAAGGAGGAGGCGCCGCCTCCCCCTTTTTGTATGATCGCCGCAAAAGATGACCGCCGGAACGAGGGCGACAGTGAACGCAGATCAAAAACCGAAAGCCGACCCCGCGCTCGTCGGCATGCTGGCCTGCTATCTCTCGCGGCCCCGCATCTCGTGGCCCTATTTCGCCTTGCTGCTCGGGGCGATGGCGGTCCTTGTCGGCGCGCTGTTTCTGCCGGTCTGACTTTAGGTCGCCGAAGGCGCCGACCAGGGATAGGTCCAGGTCTCCGTCAGCGTGCGCCCGGTCGCGCGCAGGAAGAGCCGCAGATCGGCCGTTTCTCCCGGTTTCACCGCGACGTCGAAGATCGCGCGAAGACCTTGTATATGCTCATTGGCGGAAACGCTGGCGCGCAGCACGCGCCCGGTCGACGTCGTCGCGACCGCCTCCACCTGGCTCGGGTCGGCGACATAATAGGCGAGGTCTCCACCGGAAAAGTCGACGAGGAAGCGCCGATGTCCCGGGTCGTTGGGCTCCGAGGAGCCGAGCGCCCGCGCCGGCGCTTCGAAGGTGTGGGCCACCCTGCCGTTCGGCGCGAGGCGCGGCATGTCGAGGCCGGCCGTGATCCTATAGGCGTAGGCGAAAGGCTTTCCGGCCTCGGGCGGCGCGGCCGGCGTCCAACTCGCGACGATGTTGTCATTCGTCTCGTCCGCCGTCGGCAGTTCGATCAGCTCGACGCGGCCGTCGCCCCATTCGCCCTTGGGCTCCACGAAGTAACTCGGCCGGTTCTGATAGGCGAGATCGAGATCCTGATAGGATTCGAAGGTGCGGTCGCGCTGCAGCAACCCGAAGCCGCGCAGATTGCGGTCAAGGAACGACGACATGCGCTCGCGAGGCGGATTGCCGAGCGGCCGCCACAGCCATTCCTCCGAGCCATTGTGGATGAGCAGCCCGTCCGAATCATGCAACTCGTCGCGGAAGCCGTCGCGCACGCGCCGGTCATTTTCGCCGGTGAGATACATTGAGGTCAGAGGCGCCAGCCCGAGCTTCACGCCCGCGCGGCGCGGGAAAAGCGTCCCCTGCACGTCGAGCGCGCTCTCCTGTCCGACCGTGAGGTCGAAACGATAGGCGCCGGTCGCCGCCTCGCTGTCGAGCAGCGCGTAGATCGTCGCGCGATTGCTCCCCGCCGCCGGCGTCTCCACCCAGAATTCGCGGAAGAAGGGGAAGGTCTCCTTGCTCGTGCCCGCTTCGACGCAGAGCGCGCGGGCGGAGAGGCCATATTGCTGGTCGCGGCCGAGAAAGCGGAAATAGCTCGCGCCCAGAAAGGAGATGGCCTCATCGTGCACATGCGGGTCATTGACCGGAAAATGCAGGCGGAATCCTGCGAAGCCGGTGTTGACCGCCGGGGTCTTCTCGACCTTCACGCGGCCGTAGTCGAAGAGGGCGGGGGAATAGGGGATCGGCGCGGCGATGCCGTCGCGGATCGTGTTCACCGTCACGGCCCGGCGATAGAGAAAGCCCAGATGGAAGGTTTCGAGCCGGAAGCCGCCGTTGAGATTGGAAAAAAGCGCATGATCGCGCTTGAAGCGGATGTCGCGCCAGGAGTCGTAGTCCAGCGAATCGAACGGGTCGGGCAACTTCGGCGTTGCGTCCTCGAATGGCGCCCTGGCGAGCGCCTGCGCGCGCTGAAGCACCTCGTCGAAGCCGAATTTCGGGGCGGGGCCAGGGCTTTGGCCGCGCGCGGGCAGCGACATCTGGGCGCCGGCCGCGGCCATGGCGCCGATCATCCGACGTCGGGTGAAATCGATCATCTTCTCAACCGGAAAGGCGCGCGTTTTCCGTGCCCTTGTGGGCAGGCCGCGCAGGTCAGGACGGTCTAGCGGCATAGCCGCCGCCGCGCAAGGCGCAGAACCCGGCGCGCAGCTTTCGCCCGCCAGCGCCAGCGCTGTGCTTTTGAGGCGACGCAAAAAAGAATTTTCAGGCAAAGGTCAAAAACTGCTTGTCAGCGCGGGAAAAGCGCGTATTTACAGCTTTGCCCAAATCGCACGTGCCTGTGGTCGTGTGTCGGTGGGCGGGGATCCGGACAAGAGGCCGGTCAACCGCCTGAGTAAAACCGGCAGCCGGAGGCGAACCGGCGAACTCCGTTCTCAGCGGAGGATCGCGACTTAAAGCAACGACGGACCGGGCTTTTTTGGTCTCTGTCGGCCCTCCAAAGGCCGACGCACCGAAGAGGCTTGTCTTTCTTGCCGGGCGTGCGGAAAGGGAACATCCCCTTCCAATCGATGGCTGTTCAGCGTTCGAGCGACATGCGCGTCTGCGCGTGTCTTTTCGTCGTCTGATCCGCCAACGGCGCATCACCGGACCGTTAGCGCGCAAGCGCGAGCGGTCCTGGATTGCTGGCGCATACGACCTTCGTCGCGTTCTCCACCGCGCGCGAGGGAACGGCGTCGTGCATCCGCCGAAGCAACTGGTTCCTGGCGCGTTCGCACCGCGCCCTTCGAAGGGGATGCCGCAAATGACCGACCGTATCCACGAATTCCTCGCCGAACGCCGCCGCGCCGGACGCGACAATGGACCTTGCCTCGTCGTCGATCTCGACGTCGTGCGCGAGAACTATCTCGGCTTCGCCAGGGCGCTGCCCGACACGCGCGTATTCTACGCCGTGAAGGCGAATCCTGCGCCGGAAGTGCTGTCGCTGCTCGCGGCTCTGGGCTCCTGCTTCGACACGGCCTCCGTCGTCGAAATCGAGCAGGTGCTCGCCGCCGGCGCGTCGCCCGACCGCATCTCCTTCGGCAACACGATCAAGAAGGAGCGCGACGTCGCGCGCGCCCATGAGCTCGGCATTCGCCTCTTCGCCGTGGACTGCGTCGAGGAAGTCGAGAAGATTGCGCGCGCCGCGCCCGGCTCGAAGGTGTTCTGCCGCATTCTTTGCGACGGCGCCGGCGCCGAATGGCCGCTCTCGCGCAAGTTCGGCTGCGTGCCCGAGATGGCGACGGGCGTGCTGGAGCACGCGCATCGCCTCGGGCTGCAGGCTTACGGCGTGTCCTTCCATGTCGGCTCTCAGCAGACCAACCCGCGCATGTGGGATGGCGCGCTGAAGTCGGCCGCCGACATCTTCCGTGATCTCGCCGAGCGCGGCATCACGCTGCAGATGGTCAATCTGGGCGGCGGGTTCCCGACGAAATATCTGAAGAACGTGCCCGCCGTGAAGCAGTATGGCAATGCCATCTTCCGTGCGCTGTCGAAGCATTTCGGCAACCGCATTCCGGAGACGATCATCGAGCCGGGCCGCGGCATGGTGGGCAACGCCGGCGTCATCGAGGCGGAGGTCGTGCTGATCTCGAAGAAGTCGGAAGCCGAGGGCGAACTGCGCTGGGTCTATCTCGACATCGGCAAGTTCAACGGCCTCGCCGAGACCATCGACGAGATGATCCGCTATCCGATTCGCACGGAGGCGGACGGCGCGCCGGTTTCGCCTTGCGTCATCGCGGGTCCGAGCTGCGATTCGGTGGACGTGCTCTATGAGAAGAAGCCCTACGACCTGCCGGTCTCGCTGGAGATCGGCACCAAGGTGCTGATCGAGGGAACGGGGGCCTATACGACCACCTATTCGGCGGTCGGCTTCAATGGCTTCCCGCCGCTCGAGACCTTCATCATCTGAAGGCGCTCCTCCCTCTCCCGCAAGCGGGAGAGGGACAGCTTACATCCCCGATAGTCAGTCCCGTTCGGCGGGCGCTTAACCGCGCCAGGCGCGAGGGTCGCTTGTCCTCTCGAAGGAGGAACAGATGACCTTTGAACTTGCCACTCCCCACCCCCTCGCGCCGCGCTTGTCGCCGGCGCCGCCGACGCGCGCCTTCGAGATCGTCGACGAGACGCCGGCCGACGTCCCGGCGCGCGAGGCGCTGCTCGACGCCGCCTTCGGGCCCGCGCGTTTCCTCAAGACCTGCGAGCGGCTGCGCGACGGGCGCAAGCCCGCGCCCGGCCTCGCGCTCGTCGCGAAGGACGACGAGGGCGACATGCTCGCGACGATCCGCCTGTGGCCGATCCATGCCGGCGGCCGGCGTCCGGCGCTGCTGCTCGGCCCGCTGGCGGTGGCCGATCATGCGCGTTCGCTCGGGCTGGGCGGCGAGATGATGCGCGCTTCGCTCGCACGCGCCCGGGCGCTCGGCCATCGCGCCGTGCTGCTCGTCGGCGACGAGCCTTACTACCGGCGCTTCGGCTTCGAGCGGCGCTTCACCGAGAAGCTTGTCATGCCGGGGCCGGTGGAGCGCGCGCGCTTTCTCGGGCTCGAACTCGTCGCGGGCGCGCTCGATGGCGCGAAGGGCCGCGTGACCGCAGGCGGCCTTGGGGATGCCTTGCACATGCCGCGCGCGGCCTGACGCGGGCTTGTGCGCGGCGCGGCGCACGCCAGATTAGCTCCATGCGCATAGAGGCTCCTGACCCTTCCGCCTTTCCGCCCGGCTATCGCGCCGCCGTCTTCGGCGCCTCGGGCGGAATCGGCGCCGCGCTGCTCGCGCAATTGCGTAGGCAGGGCGGAGTCGCGCAGGCGATCGGGCTCGCGCGGACCGCTGCGCCGGGTCTCGACATGACGGGCGTGGATGTCGCCGACGAAGCGACCATCTCCGCCGCGGCGGCGCGTCTTGCGGAAGATGCGCGGCCGCTGCGTCTGGTGATCGTGGCAAGCGGCTTCCTGCATGACGCGCAGGGCGGACCGGAGAAATCCCTGCGCGATCTCGACCCCGCGAGGCTCGCGCGCGCCTTCGCGGTGAACGCCATCGGCCCGGCGCTTGTCCTGAAACATCTTGCGCCGTTATTGCCGCGCGAGGGGCGCAGCGTCTTCGTCGCGCTCTCGGCGCGCGTCGGCTCTATCGGCGACAACGGGCTCGGCGGCTGGCACGGCTATCGCGCCTCCAAGGCCGCGCTGAACCAGCTTTTGCGCACGGCGGCCGTTGAATTGAAGCGCACGCGGCCGGCCGCGATCGTGGCGAGCCTGCATCCCGGAACCGTCGCGACGTCGCTCTCCGCGCCTTTCGCGAAAGCGGGCCTCGACGTCATGACGCCCGACGTCTCGGCGGCGCGGCTTCTCTCGGTGACGGAGCGGTTGGAGCCGGATGATTCGGGTGGCTTCTTCGACTATCGCGGCGCGGCGATCCCGTGGTGAAGAAGCAGGAAAGCCCGGGCGCCGGCGGCAAGGCCCATCTGCCGGAGAAAATCTGCCTCGCCTGCGGCCGGCCTTTCGCGTGGCGAAAAAAGTGGCGCGCCTCCTGGGATGAGGTGAAAACCTGTTCCGAGCGCTGCAAGGGCGAATTGCGGCGCGAGACGCGCGCTCAGAAGAACGCGAGCGCGTAGCTCGACAGGGGGAAGGACAATGCGCCCGCCAATGCGACGCCCGCGATCACGTCTGTCGGATAATGATGCGCCGTGGCGATACGCGACCAGGCCATCGACAGCACGATGACCACCGCCGAAACCGTCATCGCCGGCCAGGCGAGCACGATTGGCGCGAGGACGCCGGTGATCGTCATGGCGTGGCCGCTGGGGAAGCTGTGTTCGTCCAGCGTCTTCAGCAGCGAGGGCAGGCGCGCGTCGGCATGGAAGGGGCGCTTGCGGCGGAAGCGGCGTTTGAGAATCGGGTAGAGCGTGTGCAGCAGCGCGGCGTTGACGCCGGCAAGCGCCACGATATGCCAGCCATTCCAGCCGAGGCGCCAGAAGACGAGCGGCAGCAGGATGAGATAAATCCAGCCATTGCCGAGCTTGCTGACGCCGATGGCGAGCCAGCGGATCACTGTCGGCCGCGCCGAGCGGGAGAAGAGATGGACGGCGGCGAGGTCAGCGTCGAGGAACGTCTGCAGCCATTGGCTGGAAGGTCCGATTTGCGGTCCGGATGACGCGTCGCGCGTCAGCTTTCCCGCGAGGTTTGTCGTAAACGCCATGACGCAACGCTAGCTGCGTTGCGCTGCGTTTTCGCGACGGAGAGGCTGCGGTTTGGTGACGGTTGGATTGAGGATGTGTGACGGGGGCGTGAAGGTTTGGTGACAGCGTGGCCGTCATTGCGAGGAGCGAAGCGACGAAGCAATCCAGTGGCTGCGATATGGCTCTGGATTGCTTCGCTTCGCTCGCAACGACGAATAGTCAGATCGCCCGCGTCGCTTCCCTCAACCACTTCCTTGTCTTCGCGTCCACCAGCGGCGAGAGCGTCTTCCTCACCTGCGCGTGATAGGCGTTGAGCCAGGCGATCTCCTCGCGTGTCATCAGATGCGGCTCGACGCAGGCGAGATCGAAGGGCGCCATCGTGATCGTCTCGAAGCCATACATCTCCCGATCTCCGCCAGCGATCACTCGCTTCTCGACGATGACGAGATTTTCGAGCCGAATGCCATATTCCCCGGCGCGGTAATAGCCGGGCTCGTTGGACAAAATCATGCCCGGCTGCAACGGCGTCGCGCCGAATTTCGAGATGCGCTGCGGGCCTTCATGCACCGAGAGATACGACCCGACGCCGTGCCCCGTGCCGTGGTCGAAATCGAGTCCCGCCTCCCACAGATAGCGCCGTGCGAAGGCGTCTAGCTGCGCGCCCGAGACGCCCTTGGGAAACACTGCGCGCGCAATGGCGATATGGCCTTTCAGCACGCGCGTGAAATGTTCGCGCAACATTTTTGACGCGCGGCCGACGACGATCGTGCGCGTCACATCCGTCGTGCCGTCGAGATATTGCGCGCCGCTGTCGACAAGATAGACCCCCTTGCCGATCCTGAGGTTGCTCTTTTCGCTCACGCGGTAATGCGGGATCGCCGCGTGCTCGCCAAAAGCGGAGATGGTCGGGAAGGAAATGTCGCGAAGGTCGCCATTCTCGCGGCGGAAGGTTTCGAGCGCTTCGGCCGCCGAAATCTCTGTCAGCGCGCCCTTGGGCGCGGCTTCGGCGAACCAGGCGAGGAAGCGCGTCAGCGCCGCGCCGTCGCGAATATGCGCCTCGCGGGCGCCCTGCAGCTCCGCCTTGTTCTTGATCGCTTTCGGCAACGCCGCCGGGTCGTCGACGACGCGCGGCTTGCCGCCGGCGCCGCGCAAGGTCTCAACAAGTTTCGCGGGCGCCGTGGCGGCGTCGAACATCACGGCTTCGCCGCGCTTGCCTGCCTGCGTCAGATCGTCGATCAGCGCGGCGGGCGCGCGCAGGCTCAGAAACTTCTCCAACGCGGCCCGCGTCCTCGCGTCGAGCTTCGCATCATCCACGTAAAGCGTCGGCGCGCCCTCCTTGGGCAGCAGCGCGAAGACGAGCGGGATCGGCGTATGCGCGACGTCCGAGCCGCGGATGTTGAACGCCCAGCAGATGGCGTGGGGGTCGGACATCAGCGCCGCGTCCGCGCCTTTCAGCGCCGCGCGCAGCTTCTTGATCTTCGCGGCGGCCGTCTCGCCGGCGTAGCGCGGCGGGTGGATCGCGATGGCGCCCATCGGCTCCGGCGGCTGGTCGGCCCAGAGCGCGTCAACGGGGTTCGCCTCCAGCGCGACGAGTTCGATCTTCTTCTCCGCCGCCGCCTTGGCGAAGCGCTCGATCTGGCCGCTGGTGTGCACCCAGGGGTCATAGCCGATGCGGGCGCCTTCGGGCGCGTGATCGGCGAGCCATTGCGCGGGCGCGGTCCCGGCGATATCGACGGGTTCGAAAATCTTCTCGTCGATCTCCTGGCGCACCTGGATGACATAGCGGCCGTCGACGAAGACCGCGGCCTCCTTCGCCAGCACGACGGCGAAGCCGGCCGATCCGGTGAACCCCGTGAGCCAGGCGAGGCGCTCGGCGCATTTGGGCACATATTCGTTCTGATGCGCGTCGGCGCGCGGCAGAAGGAAGCCTTCGAGGCTCTGGGCCGCGAGCGCGGCGCGCAGGGCTTTCACCCGCGCGGCGCTGTCGGTCGAGGAGGAGGCGTCGGCGAAGGATTGGAATTTTGCTTCGAACATGAAGCAAAGCTAGTCCGGGCAAAGGCGCTGGGCAATGGCAAGAGCGTCCCATCCCACCGCAAGCGGGAGAGGGGACGCTCTAGTTTGCTCCCTCTCCCGCGAAGCGGGGGAGGGTTGGGGAGGGGGCCTACGCCCCGCCGCGGCGCAGCACCAGCGTCGCCCAGCCGTCGATGTCGCCGCGCTGCGCCAGCGAAAACCCCTGCGCGCGATAGGCGGAGAGGACGCCGGGCACGTCGCGCCCCAGTAGCCCCGACAGCACCAGCTCCGCCCCCGGCGCGGCGGCGGCGGCGATGCTCGGCGCGAGCAGCCGCAAAGGCTTGGCCAGAATATTCGCGAAGATGAGATCATAGCGCCCGGCCATCGCGGCGTGGCGCAGGCCGACGGCGACGACCGGCCGCACCCAGGCGCCGGCGCCATTGGCCACGGCGTTGGCGCGGGCGGTCTCTACCGCGACGGGGTCGATGTCGCCGCTGGCGACGCTCTGGCGCAGGAGCTTCGCCGCAGCGATGGCGAGGACGCCCGTTCCCGTGCCGACATCCAGCACGCGGGCGGGGCGGCGGCGTTTAACGATTCGGTCGAGCGCCTTGAGACAGCCGAGAGTCGTGCCGTGATGGCCGGTGCCGAAGGCGAGCGCGGCCTCGATTTCGACGCCGATGTCGCTCGCCTTGAGGCGGTCGCGGTCATGGGAGCCGTGCACCAGCACGCGGCCCGCGCGCACGGGCTCGAGCCCGGCGAGCGACTTCATCACCCAATCTTCCTTCGCGATCTGGGAAAATTCGGCGCGGGCTGCGGTTTCGCCGTCGCTTACGGCCTCGATCAGCCCGCGGATCTCTTCTTCGTCGGGCGCGTCGGCGAAATAGACCTCCACCGACCAGACCGGGCCGTCGTCCACCTCGAAGGCGGCCGCCGCGGTCTCGGTGGGGTCGAACGTTTCGACGATGATGTCCGCGACGGCGCGGGCGCGCTGTTCGTCGGTGGAGAGGCGCAGCACATGGCTGGCGCCGTTAGGGGGAAGGCCTTCGAGCATGTGGGCGCGATTAGCACGGGCGGCGGGCGCCTGTCGCGCGCCTTTTCGGCGCCGCTTGCGCCCTGTATGGTCCCGCTCGTCGCAAGGGGAGCGGAAATGACCGAGAAAGTCGCCATCTGTCTCGTCGGGCCGAAGAAGGGCGGCAAGTCCTCGCTTCTCGCCTCGCTGACGGACTGCGTCGCGCAGAGCGCCTTCGGCTATTCGCCGCGCCTGCGGCCCGCGCTTCAGCCGATCACGCGAGCGGAGTTTTCCGCGGAACCCTCCGAGGCCCGCAAGGCCGATCTGCTGTCGATCGAGCAGGGCGATTATGAGCGCATGAAGCGCGACTTCGCCGAGGGCGGCGTCGCCACCGACACGCTCGACACCTATGAATATTACTTCCGCCTCTCGGTGAATGGCGAGGCCCCGCCGGAGGTCGTGACCCGCGGCCCCTGGCTTCTGGAGGTCATCGACTCGGCCGGTGAGATCGCCGTGCCGCCGGACGGCGCCGAAGTTCCCATCCTCAACGACGTGAAGGCGAAGCTCGCGCGGCAGATGCTGGACTCGGAGGCGCTGGTGCTGGTGCTGCCGATGGTGCGGCTGGAGGATTCCGCCTGGACCGGCACGCTCGCGCGGCTGCTCGACCGGCTGGCGCTCTCGCGCGACAGAAAGCTGAAACGCGTCGTCGTCGCCTTCTCGCAATATGAGCGGCTGTTCATCCGGCTTGGCCCGAGCGCCTTCACTTACGCCTGCGATCCGGCGGTGGCGCTTCATGTTCTCAAGAAGTCGCTGCGCGCCGCGCAATGGCTCGACCGGCTACGCGCGCTGGAGCCGGCCGTTTCCGTGCGCTTCACGGTCTGCTCGGCCTATGGCTTCACAAAGAGGTTCCAGAACGCGAACATGGACCCGCATCAGCCGGGAGAGCGGCGCTTCCGGCGCGCGAGCCTTGAGGGAGCCCGCGCCTACAGCGAATATTGGCGCCCCTTCCTGACGGCGGAGCCGATGCTTTACGCCGCGCTCGGCCTCGACAGCGCCTTCACCTTCTCCTACGCGCAGCTCGACGCGCGGGCGAAGGAATCCGCCGCGTCGTCAATTCTTGCTTAATCCCGCGCCTTTACCTTAACGAATGTAGCGGGTTCAGGTGAGGGTGCGAGCGATGGTTGCGGGCTTTCCGGTAGACGCCGGCGACTGCCTCATTTCCTTCGACCGCCTGCATTACGGCAAGCTCGCCGCGGGCGAAGGGGGCCGGGTTCCGGCCTATGCAGGCTATGAGGTCACCCGGCGCTCACAGGGGATCGATCCGCAGACCGAGCGCCTGCTGTCGCCGCTGCGCGTCGCGGGCCTCCGCCGTTTCGAGCCAGACGCCATCGACATCGACTCACGCGGCGCCGGTTGCTTCATCGCCCGCGCGACGGCCGGGAACATCATCCTGATGCGCACGCGTTTCCGGCCCGAGGATGGGGAGGGTGGCGCCGGACGGCTGCATCAGCAATCGGCCATCTGGGTCGGATCTTTCGAGAGCTGGCGGCGCAATCCCGCCGCCTGCCTCGCCGTGGCGGCGCAGGAGCTGCGCGCCGATCCCGATCATGCGCTGGAGCGCGACGCCCTTCGCCTCAATGACGCGCCCCTGCGCTGGCGCGTTGCGCAGCCGGACTGCGCCGCCGTCGCCCGCATCGTCGAGCGCGCGCCCTGGGCGCACGCCATGCTGCGCCTGTTGGTCGAGGAAGCGGAGAGCGGGGCCGACTCGCTACTCGATTTCGGCGCGGCCGATTTTCCGACAGAGCGCGAATTTCTGGCCGCTGTCGGTTTCGCGCTGCAGTTTCTGCCGACGGCCTATCCGCGCTGGGCGGAGATCAGCGTGGCGTCGGGATTCGCGCAGTCCTTGCCCGGTCTTTGCCTGCGCTATTCGCCGTCCTGGCGCCAGGCCCGCGCTGCGGCTTAAACGGACGCCGGCCCCGCGCCGGATTCGGCGGGGCCTGCCTCCGGCGTCAGATAGCGCTCCAGCGCCGAAGGGCGCCGCCGTCGGGCGTTGGCGAGCACCGTGTCGGCATAATAGGCCCGTGGTCCCCCGCCCGCCGCAGAGCCTTCCAGCGCATAGCGCGCGGCGCGCAGCGCGCGCGGCTTCAGCGCCGCAAAGAGGCGCGATTCCACCTGCGAGATGGTGACGTTGTCGACCATGTAATGGCCCTTGCGGTCGACATGGGCGATCTCGTCGCGCACCAGCCGGTTGAGGATGGCGACGAGATTGTCCCGCACATTGCCGGGAAGATCGACAATGGCCGCCGCGTCGAGATCGATCTCGCTCATGTCTCCGTGTACGGGCCTGGCCATGCGCAGCATGGCTTTCATCGCCCGCATCTCGACAGGCTCGTCCTCGTCGTCGGTGAGATCGACCGGCGTCATGAACTGGCGCCGCTCGCGCGCCTCGTAGCCCCGTTTGAAGATTTCCGAGAGGAACTTCATGATGAAGAGGAAGGCGTCCTGCGCCATGGCCACGCCGATCGCCATTGTGGAGTCGGGCGTGAAGCTCCAGAAGGCCTCGCGCGCGAGTTCGAACTTGTTGCGCTCGCTGGAGTGTGCGCGAAGATAGGCGTCGCTCTTCTTGAGAAGCTCGCGCACTTCATCCTCTGAGAGCCCGATCGCCTTGCCGGAGACGACGCAGGCGTCGACAAGCGTCTTTGCGGCGTTGAAGCCGTTCGCCATGGCCGCGCGGTCGGAGGCCGGGGCCGCGCGTATCCTGGCGACGATGGCGTTGATCTCGTCGCGCAGGCCAGTTTCGAGCCCGCATTTCTGGTCGAAGGCGGCGCGGGCGGCGATGATTTCGTCGCGCGCCGAAAGGAGATCGCGCGCCGCGCCCTGCGGCTCGCAGGAGAAGTCGCGCGGCACGGAGGCGGGCAGGGCGTTGGATTGGCGCGCAGCGGTGAGGATGGGTTCGCAAAGCGGCTTCGCCTCGCGCACCTTCGCCCATGTCGGCTCGACGCGGAGCTGGTCGCGCAGCGCCGTGAGGTCGCGCAGCGTCGCGTCGAGATCGACGGCGGCTTCGGCTTTCGGCTCCGGGCGCCTCGCGGCCGCCGCGGCGAACTCCGCCTTCTGCCTCAGGGCGATGGATTGGGCGGCCAGCGCGTCGCGCTTCTTGAGAGCGCTCGCGCGCTCATTCGTGGGGCCGGCGAGCGTCTGCCTGATCGTATTCGCGCGTCGGGTCGCATCCCTCGCCTTTTCGCGGTGTCCCAGGCAGTTGGGCCCGCAGGCGGCGCCCTTGTTGTCGAGACCGTGCTCGGCGTCGACCGCGAGCTGCTCCTCCTGCCGGGCCGCCGCGGCGAGCGCGGCGATCTCGTCCTGCTTGGATTTGATGATGGCGTCGAGGTCGGCGACGCTGCGCTCAAGCGCGGCCATCTCGGCCTTGGCCTCCTCATATTGGCGGCTGGCGGCCCGCGCGCTTTCGAGCTCCGCCGCGGCCTGCTGCGCCGCTCTGGCGATGACGGCCTGCTGGGCCTCCTGGCTCTTGCGAATCGCCTCGCGCAGCGCCGGTCCTGCGCTGCGCGCCGTGTCGATCAGCCCGTCGAGGGGCGCGAGATAGGCCTTGAAGGAGGGGTCGGCGACGATTTTCGCGGACGACGCCTCAAAGGCCGCGCCGATCGCCTTTGTCGCGGGCAGAATGACCTCGGCGGCAAGCTCCATGGGCTGCAGTTCGGCGGTGATCTTGCGCGAGGAGAGTTTGAATATGTTATTGTAATAATAAGTGAAAGAGAAAAAGGCCGAGATCGAGAAAACGAAAATGAAGACCCCGGCGGTGACGAGCGTCTTCACCAGCATGCGTTCGCGCGCCATGCGGCGCCGGGCGATCAGGGCGGCGAGATCGGCGCCCAGCGACCAGGAGGTCGAGGCGAGCATGACGAGGATGGCCGTGGTTGCGACAAAGGTGCCGGCGATGCCGACGATGTCGCCCGGCTCCTTCTGCATGATGTCGATCATGCCGGAGGAGGTTGTGTAGAAGACCCAGACCAGCACAGGCAGGGTCACCGCCATGCCGACGCGGCCAAGGTCGATTTCTCCGGCCCAGAGCGTGCGCAAGGGCGCGAGCAGCGCCCTCAGCCGGGGGAAACGGCGCTGCGGCTCGGCCACGGGGCGCGCGGGCGGGGTGACGGCGCTCATCGGAGGGCGACTCCGGCGGCGTTTCGCGGATCGGCGGCAGGCTTCGTCATTTGAGAAAACGACCCTCTTTCAGCAGCCCCCGCCCATAAGCTTTACGGCTGATGGGACCGAAATGAGACCGATTTTCGCCTTTTCGCAAGCCGATGTGGATGTCGGGCGCGTAAAAGCCCCGGGTTTTCCTCTCCGGGCATTCGTGTTAGAGGCCGTTGTCGGCGCGACGGCGGCATGACTCGCGCCGGCGCCTCATGTCTCGCGGCCCCTTGAAGGTTCGCGCACAACGCAGGAACAAGCCGTGGCCATACCCTTTCGTTATGTTGCGAAGATCGGAACCTATATCGTCAAACAGCATCTGATGGGCCGCAAGCGGTATCCCCTCGTTCTGATGCTCGAACCGCTCTTTCGCTGTAATCTGGCCTGCTCGGGCTGCGGCAAGATCGATTATCCCGATCACATCCTGAACAAGCGTCTTTCGGTCGAGGAGTGCCTCGCCTCCGTCGACGAATGCGGCGCGCCCGTCGTCGTCATCGCCGGCGGCGAGCCGCTGCTGCACAAGGATCTCCCCGCGATCGTCGAGGGAATCACCAAGCGCGGCAAATTCGCGATCGTCTGCACCAATGCGCTGCTGCTGGCCAAGAAGATCGACCAGTACAAGCCCAATCCCTATTTCACCTGGTCGATCCATCTCGATGGAAACAAGGAAGACCATGACCGCGCCGTGAGCCAGGAAGGCGTCTTCGAGCGCGCGGTGGAGGCGATCAGGCTCGCCAAGTCCAAGGGCTTCCGCGTCACGACGAACAGCACCTTCTTCTCGGACGCCGATCCGGAGCGCGTCGCCAAGTTCCTCGACGACACGACCGCGCTCGGCGTCGATGGCATGACCGTGTCGCCGGGCTACGCCTATGAGCGCGCGCCCGACCAGACGCACTTCCTGAACCGCCAGAAGACCAAGGAACTCTTCCGCGCCATCCTGCGCCGCGGGCGCGGCGGCAAGGCCTGGCAGTTCCAGCAATCCGGCCTGTTCATGAACTTCCTCGCGGGCAATGAGAGCTACCACTGCACGCCCTGGGGCAATCCGCTGCGCACGGTCTTTGGCTGGCAGCGTCCCTGCTACCTGCTTGGAGAAGGCTATGCGCCGACATTCAAGCAACTGATGGAAGAGACGAATTGGGACGCCTATGGCGTCGGCAACTACGAAAAATGCGCAGATTGCATGGTGCACTCGGGCTTCGAGGCCAGCGCCGTGAAGGACGCCGTGAAGCGTCCCTGGAAGGCCGCCGCCGTCGCTCTCATGGGTGTGCGCACGGAAGGCCCGATGGCGCCGGACATCTCGCTCGAGAACCAGCGTCCGGCCGAATATGTCTACGACGAGAACATCGCCCGGCTCTCAGAGATCCGCGAGCACGAGGCGAAGCAGCGGGCCGAGCAAAGGTCCACAGCGGCCTAGAGAGATAAAGGCTGCGCGGGAATCCATTCCCGCCAGTATCAACCCGCCAATCTGACCCGGCGCGCGAATGAGTTCGCGCGCCAGCGCCACCCCGTCCACATCGCCCTGAGGCGTCAGCGCCTTGGCGGCGACGGGCGGCAGGGCGCGCGCGGCCGGATCGCTGATGGCGCGCACTGCCGCAAAGGGCAGGCGGCGCGCATGGGCGAATTCGGCGGCGAGATGCGATTCCATATCCACGGCGACGGCCTTCGCGGTCTCGCGAAGATGCGTCTTGGCGGAGGGGTTCATCGCCGGTTCGTCGACCCCGACAATGGCGCCGGCGACGGTCTTGCAGCCCTTGGCGGCGGCGCCTTCGGTCAGCGCGTCTGAAAAGCGGCGGTGCGTCGCTTGGCGCGTCGCCGCCGAGACGATTTCATCCGCGATGACGACGTCGCCTGGCCGCAGGCCGTAATCGAGCCCGCCGGCGAGGCCGAAGCTCACCACTGCCGAGAATTTTTCGTCGTGCATGCGCTCGAGCTGGGCGCGCAGCCGTGAGACATTGGCGCCGCTGCAGAGCGTGTGCACGCCGTCGCCGGCGGCGCAGGCGGCCTCGCGTTTCATGCCGACGACGACGAGAAGGGGGCCGTCGCTGATTCGGGCCGCCTCTCGCCGGCGGCTCTGTATGAGCGTCATGGCCCCTCCTTGTCCGTTGCCTGCTCACGCTCCGATATTTTGCAGTGCAAAGCAACGCCCGGGCGCTCTGCCGGAGCGGCCCGGGCGTGAAATTTGCAGCGCGAAACCGCGATCAGAGACCCACGTGCACGCGCTTGCTGTTCGTGCGGGTGAGGTTACGGTATCGCGCCAGCGCCCACAGCGGAAAAAACTTCCGGTAGCCGTGGTAGCGCAGGTAGAAGACGCGCGGGAAACCTGTCGCGGTGTAGCGCGGCTCGTTCCACATGCCGTCTTCGGCCTGCGTCGCCTGCAGCCAGGCGACGCCGCGCGCGACAGCCGGATGATCGACTTCGCCCGCGGCCATCAGGCCGAGGATCGCCCAGGCGGTCTGCGAGGAGGTTGAGGGCGCCGGCTCATAACCCTTGTAGTCGAGCTTGTAGCTGGAGAGGTCTTCGCCCCAGCCACCATCCGCATTCTGGATCGAGACGAGCCAGTTCACCGCGCGGCGGTATGATTCGTGGCTATGCGGCAGGCCTGCGGCGTTGAGCGCGCAGAGCGCCGACCAGGCGCCGTAAATGTAATTGGCGCCCCAGCGGCCGAACCAGGAGCCGTCCTTCTCCTGCTCCCTGATGATGTAGTCGACGCCGCGCTTCATGCACGCGCTCGTCTCCACCGTATCGCCGAGCTGCGCCAGCATGGAGACGCAGCGCGCCGAGACGTCCACCGTCGGCGGATCGAGCAGCGCGCCGTGATCGGCGAAGGGGATGTGGTTGAGATAGTGATAGACGTTGTCCGCGTCGAAAGCGCCCCAGCCGCCGTCCTTGGACTGCATGCCGACAATCCATTCCTTGGCGCGGGCGATGCGCTCGGCGTAGGGTTTCTTATCCTCGCCGCTGGTGAGGCGGTCCATTGCGGTGGCGACGACGGCCGTGTCGTCGACGTCGGGATAATGCGGATTGGCGTATTGGAAGGCCCAGCCGCCGGGACGCAGATCGGGGCGCTGCGCCGCCCAGTCGCCCTTCACGTCCAGCACCTGCAGCGGCGCGAGCCAGTCGCAGGCCGCGCGCGCGCTGTCGCGCGCGTCTTCGTCGCCCGTCTCCAGCAACGCATGGGCGACGAGCGATGTGTCCCACACCGGCGAGACGCAGGGCTGGCAATAGGCCTCCGTCTCATTGACGACGAGCAGCCGCTCCATCGCCTCGCGCGCATCCTTCTTGCGCGGGTCGGTATCGGGCACGCCGAGCACGTCGAACATCATCAGGCTGTTGGCCATCGCAGGAAAGATGGCGCCGAGGCCGTCGACGCCGTTCAGCCGTTCCGTGGTCCATTGTTCCGCAAGCTTTACGGAGCGTTCGCGCGGACCCTTGGGCATATGCGGTTCGAGGAAGCGCAGAACCTTGTCGATCTCGCCGAAAACATGCGCCCAGGGCCAGGTCTGGTGCTCGCCCTTCGGCCAGACCTTCACCTCCTCCGGCGGCGTGGTGAAGAGCTCCTGGATGCGCACGCCCTTGGGGTTCTTCGCCTGCGGCTTGTAGGCGTTCAGGACAAGCAGCGGCACGAGGACCGCGCGGCCCCAATAGGAAATCTTGTCGAGGTGGAAGGGAAACCATCTGGGCAGCAGCATGATTTCGACCGGCATCACCGGCACGCCGCGCCACGGGATTTCGCCGTAGAGGGCCAGCATCGAGCGCGTGAAGACATTGCACGTCGCCGCGCCGCCGTGGGCGAGGATTGCTTCGCGCGCGCGCTTCATATGCGGCGCGTCGATGTCGTCGCCGATCATCTTGAGCGCGAAGTAGCCCTTCACGCTCGCCGACATGTTCAGGGGGCCATCCTGAAAGAGCGGCCAGCCGCCATGATCGCCCTGCGTGCGGCGCAGATAAACGGCGATCTTGCGCTCGAGCTCTGCGTCCACCGGCTCGGCGCGGAAGTGGCGCATCAGCACATATTCGGCGGGGATCGTAACATCCGCCTCGAGCTCGAAGCACCAGTGGCCATCCGTCTTGCCGAGGTTCAGAAGCGCCCGCTTGGCGCTCTGGATGCTCGCTTCGAGCGCCTCGGCGCCGATGGGAGCGTAGTTGCTGTCAATGCGCGCGGCTGCGGTCATGTTCAATCCTTTTGGTCCTTCAATGCTCAAGCGAGGCGAAGCGAGGCGGCCTGTGTCGCGTCCCGATGCGGTTTCACGACGATCTCCACGTCCTGCCCGAGCGCGACGAGAAACCGCAAAAGCCGCTCAACCGAAAACTGGCGGAAATCGCCATGCAGCATCTTCGACACATCGGGCTGCTTCACGCCGAAGAGGCGCGCGGCCTCCACCTGCTTCAGACGGCGCTCCTTCAGAAGCGCGTCGATCTTGTGAACGAGCTGCGCCTTGAGGAGGCGATCCTCGACGCTTTGCGCGCGCGGAGAAGACAAATCTTCGCTCATCGCCTTCCTGCGGCCTTCCTGAGGTTTCCCGGCTCAGCCCGCCGGAGGCGCTCCGAATATAGTGATTTAACCATATGGTCAAGGCGCAGCGGCTGGCGCATCGCTTGCTACTCGACCCCGGACCCGCCTCTTTCACCCCGAGGCGCTCGACATTGTTCGAAAGGGCAGCCGCATGGACGAGCTTTTTGTGATTTGTCGGACAGTCCAGATCGACGACGCCCAGGCCCATGGCTTCGTGCTGATGAAGTCGGAGGAGAGCGGCGAGACCTCGCCCTGGCCAATCATCGTCACGCGAAAGGGCAATAATTTCTATGGTTTCGAGAATCGCTGCCCGCATGAAGGGCTTCGGCTCGACGCGCAGCCGGGCCAGTTCATGGACGATGAGGGCAATTTCCTCGAATGCGGCCGCCATCACGCGCAATTCGACATCGACACGGGGGAATGTTTCATCGGCCCCTGCCAGGGCGCCCACCTCACGCCCATCAAGCTTGTCATCGACGACGGCGACGTCTGCGTCACCGGCGTGATGCTCGCGGATGAGTGAGGGGGAGGCTTTCCATGACTGATATGGCGGAACTGCAAAGGCGCAAAAAGCTCATCAATCTCGCGATTGTCTATGTCGAACCCGACGCTTTCATCGCCAATTATCTCGGCTGGCTCGAGATCACGACCTTCATCACCGCGCTGCGCGCTGGCGACGTCGCGGTTCCGGTAGACGGCGTAACGCCGAAACTGACGCCGCAGCAGATGAAGGGCGGCGTCGCCGCCAACTATGGCGCCGACGCCGTCTTCGCCTTTTGCATGACCGCCGCGCTGAAGGGCGACAAGGCGGCGGTCGAAAAGGTCGAGGCCGCGCTGACGGAAAGCCTGGGCAGGGATTTCCCCGGCTGCGTCGCCTTCTGGAGTTTTCGCTCGGCGAACGACGCGCCCATGAGCCTCGAGGATCACGTGGGCGCCGCCGCCTACAAGATGCTCGCCGGCGATATCCCCCCGCCGCCCATGCGCGCGCGGGAGAACTGGAACGCCGGCCTGCGCTTCTTCGAAAAGGCGCGGCAGTCGAATTTCGTGCAGGAGATCATGTATCCGCTCGCGGTGTGGACGCGGGCGAAGTGGAGCGAAACGCTGGAGAAGGGCGTGGCCTTCCTCGCGCATATCGAGGACAGCGTTCCGATCCTGCAGGAGGCGCTCGCCGACGCGCGCAACGATCAGGCTTTCGTCGCCAATATGCTCCAGAAGACAGCGCCGGCGATCGAGCAGGATCTCTCCGACGACATGGCGGGATTCTTGAGGTCGCTGGCGCGGCGGGGTTAGCCCGGGCGCGGCGGCTAAGCCATCGAAAAGCCGGGGGAAAAGCCTATTTTGCTGCAAAGCAACAATTTCTTAACCATCGCGGTATGATTGTTTTTTGCAACGGCTATGGAGGAATAGACATGGCGACGAAAATGGAAATCCAGACGGCGTTGGCCCATCTTGAGGCCGGCAAATTCTCCTTCCGGATGGTGGACGCCATCAAGGATCATGTCGCGACGCTCGAAGGCGAATTGAGCGGCGTCAGCGCCCTGCATGCCGGCGCGGTCAAGGATCTTGCGAACCAGGAATATGCGAACGCGCGACTCGAAGCCGAACTGCGCAAGGTCAACGCCCGCATGTATGCGCTCATGAAGGCGAATGCGCTGACGGAGATCGCCGTGCGCGAAACGTCGCGCGGCGCCGTCATGCTGCGCGACTACGCCTCTGTCGCCGGCAAGCAGAGCGTCGAATTCTCGAAAAAGGCGCTGGCCTATCTCGCGAAACTCGATGTTCAGAGCGAGGTCGAGAAGGCCAGATCGCATCCCATGACGCAGAAGGCGCTGCGCGAGATGCAGCCCGCGCTCGTCAAGGCGAAGGAATATCTGCCGGTCGTGAAGAAGCAGGTCGCGGCGACCGTGGAGAAGGCGACGGCCTACATCGCGACGCTGAACAAGAAGGCGGCGTAAGCGTCTCCGATCTCGATTCTTGAGATAGCCGCGAAGCGCGCCGCTATGCGGCGGCGCGCACGCGATTGCGGCCGGCGGATTTCGCAGCATAGAGCGCCTGATCGGCGCGCTTGAGTATCGGATTGAGGTCGGCGTCTTCCGGCTCGGCCGCGGCGACGCCGATGCTGGCGGTCACCATGATGCGCCGGCCGTCATGTATCAGAACGGCGTCCTCGATCGCCTGCCGCATCGATTCCGCCCTGATCATGGTTTCTTCCAGCGAAAGCATGGTGAAAAAGGCCGCGAGTTCGTCGCCGCCAAGCCGCCCCACGGCGAAATTCCCGGAATTCCCGCTTGCGGCGATGATTCGCGCCAATTGCGCGATCACCGCGTCTCCCGCGGCATGCCCATAGGTGTCATTGATCGATTTGAACCGGTCCACGTCGAAGATGATGGCTGAAAGCCTCGCTCCCGCGGCGAAACCGAGTTCGGCGAATTGCTGGAGGCCTCGACGATTGAGCACGCCGCTGAGCGGATCGATGCACACGACGCGCGCGAGTTCCTGCCGCATGGCTTCGTAACGAAGCATGGTGTTTGCGACGATCCAGCTCATCGGCGGCGCGAGAATGAGGGGGATGATGATCGCCGCCCTGATGAAGGCGTCCGGTCCGGAGCCGATCGTATGGATGCTCAATATGGCGAATGACACGGAGAAGATCGCCGCGACGCTCGTATAGGCGACGACGAATCTGATCGCCTCTCTCCTCGTGCGCGGCTCTACGATGGACCGTAATTTGTACATCATGCGCGGCGCTCTCCAAGTCAGGGGCAACCATGCAGGACTGCGGTAAACGACTCGAAAACCAAGCGCCATCGGTCGCTGGCGATAATTCCACAACGTAAAAAATCGGCTGCGCGGATTGGTGGCTTTATAACAAAGTGCGGCGCATCGCCGCGCTCCTCAGCCAAGGGGGAGTGCGAGGCCCGCCGCCTTGTAGCCCGACCTGATCGAGCCCTCGATCGTCGCTGGCAGGCCCGTCGCCGTCCAGTCCCCGGCAAGGAAGAGATTTTCCCACGAGGTCCGCGCGCCCGGCCGGCGCTTTTCCTGCGCGGGCGTCGCCGCAAAGGTCGCGCGCTTCTCCTTCACGATCTGCCAGGGCGGCAATTCGCGCGGCAATCCCGTCACGGCCGAAATTTCAGCCCAGATTTGACCGGCCAGTTCTTCGCGGGGCTCGTCCATAAGGCGGTCGGCGCCGGAGATCGTCACCGAGAGCCGGTCGTCGAAGGCGAAGAGCCATTCGGTGAGCGAACCCACCATACCCAGCAGCAACTGCTGGCCGGGAGGCGGCGCGATTCTGAAATGCACATTGAGAATGGCGCGGAAGTCGTCGGGCGCGGCGAGGTCCGGCACAAGTTCCTGCGCCACCAACGGCGGAACCGCGAGCACGACGCGGTCGCCTTCGCCTAGCACGATTTCCTCTTCGCCGAAGCGCAGCGTGCGGGCGCACGCATTGTCGAAACCAATCTCGCGCAGGCGCGCGCCAAAGCGCGGTTCGACGCCTTGCGACTGCAGTTTGCGAAGCGCCGGCTCGATGAAGGCGTGGCCAAGTCCGCTTTTCGCGACGAGCGGCCGGCAGGCGGCGCCGCCGGCGGCGAGCGTCTCACGCAGCACGGCGCCCGCGAGCGTCGCGGAGGCTTCGGCGGGTTCGGTGTTGAGCGCGGAGAGCAGCACCGGGCGCCAAAGCTTTTCCCACAGCACGCCCTCGCAGCGCATCGTCTCGCCGATGGTTGCGCCGTCTTTCGCGAAGAGAAGCTTGCCCGCGTCGAGATAGTCGAGCGGCCCCGTGCCAGGCACGCGGCGGTCCGCAAAGAGCACCCACCAGGGAATTTTCGAGGCGTTGGGCCGTAGCTTCCAGCGCTGGCCCGTTGCGAAATCGAGAAAATCGAATTCGCATTCGTTGGGGCCGACGAGCGCGTCGCTCGCGCCGATGCGCGCGCCATAGTCGCGCGCGGCCGTATTGCCGGAGAGCAGCAGATGGTTGCCATTGTCGATCGTGAGATCGAGCGTTGGGTCGAAATAGGAGCGGCAGCGCCCGCCCGCCATGCGCGCGGCTTCATAAAGGGCGACGCGCTCGCCCTCGTCCGCAAGACGCACGGCGCAGGCGAGGCCCGCGAGCCCCGCGCCGATGATATGAACCGTTTGGGTCACAGAAAGGCGTGCTTGATGAGGGCGCCGACGAGTTTCACCCGCGACATGCGCACGGGCGTGCGCGGCGGCGCAAAGCCGCGTGTGCTGAGCCGGTCGAGAATCGAGCGATAGCCGGCGGCCATCAGATAGGGCGCCTTCGCCGCGGATTTCGGCATGCCCGCCATGACGAGATCGGCTTGCTCGAAATGCTCCCGCGCGCGGTTCATCACCGGGGCGCAGACGCTGTCGAGCGCCGGGCTTGCAAGCGCGGCGTGCGGGGCGTGATTGACGACGCCCGCCTCCTCCAGCGCCTCGCGCGGAAGATAGAGACGCCCGCGTGCGGCGTCTTCGTCGAGGTCGCGCAGGATGTTGGTGAGCTGCAACGCGCGGCCGAGATGATAGGCGAGGAGCTTCGGCCCGGTGGGCAATTCGCTCTCGCCGTCCTCCACCAGCCCGAAGGCGCGCACGGAGAGGCGGCCGACGGCGCTCGCGACGCGGTCGCAATAGAGCTCGAGCTTCTCCCAGTCCGGCGCGCAGATGTCTTCCTCGACGTCCATCGACATGCCGTCGATGATCGCCTCGAAGTCGGCGCGGTCGAGCCGGAAGCGGCGAACGGGCGCGGCGAGGAAGCCCGCGCGCGGGCGGATGCGTCCGGCGTAGAGTTCGTCGAGATCGTAGCGCCACTCGTCGAGCGCGGCGCGACGGACGGCGCGATCGCCCTCGTCGTCGGCGATGTCGTCCACTGCGCGGCAGAAGGTGTAGATCGCGAACATCGCCTCGCGCCGCGGCGGCTCGAGAATGCGCATCGCGAGATAGAAGGAACTCTTGATCGCGATGGCCTGCGTCTTGAGCGGCTCGATCTCTGTGAGGGAGTCGACTGTCATCGGGCGGCGTCCGCAATGGCGGCGCGCGGGCGCGTCAAACGCCGCAGCAGCGCGCCGGCGGCTCCTTTTGTTCCAGCGAGTGCGAAGCCGAGCTTGCCGGCGTGCACATTGTCGCAGAGCGGATCGGCGGTCCGCAGCCGCGCGACGAGTTTTTCGGCGAGCGCCTGAATGGCGCCGACTTCCATCGCGAGACGCGTATCCTCCAGAAGGTCGGCGAAAACGCGAGACTGGTCGAGAAGCGCCTCGGTCTTTTCGTTGAGGTCTCGGATCGCGGCGAGCAGCGGCGCCGGGGCGCGGGGCGCGCCCAGCATCTCGACGTCGCCACCATGCGCGTCGAGCGCCTGCGCGGTGACATATACGCGGTCGAGATCGCGATAGTCCTTGGCGCAGTCCTGCAGGTGGTTGATGATCTGCAGGGCCGCGCAGAGCGCGTCATTCGCCGGCCAGACGCGTCCTGCGTCCTCGCCATGTACGTCGCAGACGAAACGCCCGACGGGCATGGCGGAATAGCGGCAATAGTCGATGAGGTCGTCCCAGTCGCGGTAGCGCAGATAGGTCACGTCCCGGATGAAGGCGGTCAAGAGGTCGCGGGCGTGCTGGGGGTCGAGCCGGCGCTCCCGGCATTGTTCGCGCAGCCGCGCCGCCACAGGCTCTTCGGGGCCGCGCTCCATCAGCGCGGCGTCGAGGCGCTCGAGCAGGTCGAGCTTCTGCTGGGGCGCGAGCGTCGGATGGTCGGAAATGTCGTCGGCGGCGCGGACGAAATCATAGAAGGCCATGATCGGCGCGCGATGGCGCGGCGCGATCAGCACGGACGCGACGGGGAAATTCTCGTCGCGATGCGTCTTGCCAGAGCTCGTGTCGGCAATGTCGATCATGCAGCAACCAAGGCCTTCAGCTTCGCTCATGCGGGCGCCTGGTAGCGCCCCTTCCACTCGCCGCCGCGGCCGCGCATGTGCCGGAACGCCGAGACGGCGGTAAACCACGTATAGCACGCCGCGACCGCGGGCAACGCAAAGGCGCGCATCGGCGAGAGGCCGTAGAAGCGCAGGCTCGGCATATACGCCTGGGCGCCGATCAGCCAGGCGACCAGCGCCCCCTCGCGCGCCGGCGAATCCCCGAAGACGACGAGGAACGGAGGAGCAAGATAGACGAGCCCCATGCCCAGGATCGCCCCGGCGAGCAGCGAGGGAGAATAGTTGAGCTGGGCATAGGCCGAGCGGGTCACCATGCGTTCGATGTCGACCAGCTTCGGATAGGGGCGGAGGCTGTAGACGTCGTCGGTGAGGCCGAGCCAGATCGGCCCCTGCTTCTTCATCAGGGCGCCGAGCGCGCAATCGTCGATGAGCGCGTCGCGGATGGCCGGCAGTCCCCCGGCGGCCGCCAGCGCCTCGGGCCGCACCAGCATGACCCCGCCGGCGGCCCCCGCGATCTTGCTCGAAGGGTCGTTCACGGCGCGGAACGGGTAGAGTTTCTGGAAGAAGAAAATGAAAGCCGGGATGAACCAGCGCTCGGCGCGGCTCTCGCAGCGCAGCTTGACCATCAGCGACGAGAGCACCGAGCGCCGCGCCGTCGCGCCCGCGACAAGCCGGGTGAGCACTTGCGGCCGGAAGGCGATGTCGGCGTCGCAAAACAGCACGAAGTCAGGCTGTTGAGAAAGCCCGCGCACATAGGTGAGGCCGCGATGCATGGCCGCTATCTTGCCTGTCCATCCGTCCGTCGGCCCGTCCGACCGCAGGATGGTCAGGCGCTCTGCCGCCCCTGCCGCCGTGGCGGCGGCGCGGGCGCAGTCCGCTGTTCCGTCTCCGCTCTCGTCGTCGACAAGGACAACCTCAAAGCGGCCGGAAAAGTCCTGCCCCAGCAGCGAGGCGACGCTGGTGGCGATGACTTCGGCTTCGTCGCGGGCTGGCACAATGGCGATGACACGGGTTCCCGCCGGGACGCTCGCGCCCTCCGGTGCGAATGTGCTGTCGTGTTCGGTCAGCCGCCAGAACCCCGAATTGAAGATCAGGAGGTAGAGCCAGGCGGCGAGAGCGGCGAGGGCGATGAGAATCGAAACCATTGGCGCGCGCGGATGTTGTTGGACGGGCGGCGCTTCTACCATCAAGCGTGACCGCTGGCCAGCCGCGCCGGACCCCGGTTTGTCCCGGGGGGACGAACCCTTAGTTCGAACGGGGCCTTATTCGCCCTGGTCTAGGCGCCCGCGATCTCGCGGACGATGGCCTCGGCGGCGGCGCGCGGGTCCGCGGCGCGGGTGATCGGCCGGCCGACGACGATGTGATTCGCGCTCGCCGCGATGGCCCGCGCCGGGGTCATGACGCGCTTCTGGTCGCCCGCTTCGGCGCCTGCGGGGCGCACGCCAGGGGTGACCAGCAGCATGTCCGGCCCGACGACGGGGCGGATGGCGGAAAGCTCGAGCGGCGAGAGAATCAGCCCGTCGATCCCGGCGGCCCTAGCCTGCGCCGCGCGGCGGGAGACGAGATCGACGACGCAAAAGGCGTAGCCCGCCTCCTTCAGGTCGGCGTCGTCATAGGAGGTCATCACCGTGACGGCGAGAAGCTTGAGGTCTCCCGCCCCGGCGCGCGCCGCGGCCATGGTCTGCGGATAGGCGTGGACGGTGAGGAAATCCATGCCCATCCGCGCGATCTGGCGCGTCGCCCGTTCGACGGTGGCGCCGATGTCGTGGAGCTTGAGGTCGATGAAAACCCGCTTGCCCTGGTCCTTGAGTTCGCGCGCCAGCTCCAGCCCGCCGCCATAGGCGAGCTCCATCCCGATCTTGTAGAAGGAGACGGCGTCGCCGAGCGTTGAAACCAGTGCGCTTGCGGCCTCGACGCTTTCGACGTCGAGCGCGACGATCAGGCGGTCCTTCGCCTCCGTCACGGCTTGCCGCCGTGGCCGGCCTTGCGGTAGCGCCAGACGCGCGCGGGCGGGATGTTCAGGACGATGGGGGCGGAGCCCTTGCCCGTATAGGCGCCGCTGACGCCGTGGGCGTGGAGCGGCATGGGGGATTTCGTCAGCCCATAGGTGAACTGGATGAAAAGCCCGTCGTCGCCCATCAGCTCGAAGGCCTGATGCAGAAGCTCCACGCGGTCGCGCTCGGGCCGCACGAGCAGCGGCAGGCTGGAGACGACCGTCGCGACGCGCCCGCCGATCTGGCCGTCGAGCGTCTTCTTCAGCCCATAGGCGTCGCCCTGCACGATCTTTACGCCGGGATATCGCTCGGCCAGCATGTGACAGAAGCGGCTCTCAAATTCGACGAGCACGAGCCGCTCGGCGGGAATGCCGCGCGCCAGCAGCGCCTTGGTGACGGGGCCGGTGCCGGGGCCAAGCTCCACGATCGGCCCTTCGCGGTTGAGATCGACATAGCCCGCCATGGTCTTGGCCAGCGCGGGCCCGGAAGGCGAGACGGCGCCGATGAGCCGCGGGTTTTCGATCCATTGCTTGATGAAGCGGGCGCTGTCGGCGAGCGAGCTTTTGGTGTCCGGCAAGGGCGGGTTCCCTGAAATGGCTTCTGGCGGCCTGTTCATGCGAACGGCCCCTCTGCGGGGGCCGTGGGCGCGAGAATAGGGGAGGCGGGGGGCAAAGACAACGAGGGCTCTTCCGCGCCTACCCCCCGAACAAATCCTTCATCTTCGCGAAGAACCCGTGCTCCTCGGGGTGCGTCTCATGCGACGACTCCCGCTCGAATTCCGCCAGCAGCTCCCTCTGGCGCTTGGTCAGCTTCTGCGGGGTCTCGACGGAGAGCTGCACATGGAGGTCGCCGTTCTCGCGCCCGCGGAGCACCGGCATGCCCTTGCCCTTGGCCTTGAGCTGCTTGCCGGACTGCGAGCCTTCCGGAACCTTCAGCTTGATCTCGGTCCCGTCGAGCGCATGGACCTTCACCTCGCCGCCCAGCGCCGCGCGGACCATCGAGATGGGCACGCGGCAATAAAGGTCGGCGCCGTCGCGCTGGAAGAAGGGATGCGGCTTCACGGAGAGGAAGATGTAGAGGTCGCCCGGCGGCCCGCCGCGCACGCCCGCTTCGCCTTCGCCGGCAAGGCGGATGCGCGTGCCGTCCTCGACGCCCGCCGGGACATTGACGGAGAGCGAGCGCTCCACCGTCTTGCGGCCCGAGCCGGAGCAGGAGGGGCAGGGGTTGTCGATCATCTCGCCGCGGCCGTGGCACGTGGGGCAGGTGCGCTCGATGGCGAAGAAGCCCTGCTGCGCCCGCACGCGGCCGTGGCCGGCGCAGGTGGTGCAGGTCTTGGGCTTGGAGCCTTTCTTGGCGCCCGTGCCCGTGCAGGCCTCGCAGGTGGCGGAGGTGGGTATTTTCAGCGAGGCGGCCTTGCCGTGAAAGGCCTCCTCCAGCGTGATCTCCATATTGTAGCGCAGGTCCGAGCCGCGCTCGCGTCCGCCCGAGCGCCCGCCGCGCCGGCCCATGACGTCGCCGAAGAGATCCTCGAAAATGTCGGCCATGGAGGCCCCGAAGCCCTCGGAGGCGCCAAAGCCGCCCGCGCCGAAGCCGCCGCCCTGCTCGAAGGCGGCGTGGCCGAAGCGGTCATAGGCCGAGCGCTTCTGCGGGTCGCAGAGGCATTGATAGGCCTCGTTCAGTTCCTTGAAGCGCGTCTCGGCCTCCGTATCGCCCGGGTGGCGGTCGGGATGGCACTGCATCGCCTGCTTGCGGAAGGCGATCTTGAGATCGGTTTCCGTGACGGTGCGGCTGACGCCGAGAATTTCGTAATAGTCGCGTTTGGCCATGTGGAGTCGAAATCGCCAGTTTTCGCTGTCCCGCGACATGCGCGAGCGCGCCCATATTCGCGACGAAACCCGGCGCTTTTAACGCCGGGCTTCCGTTGGCTAACGCATCGGGCCCGCCAAGGCCAGCCCGCGCTTACTTCTTGTCGTCGCCGACGTCCTTGAACTCGGCGTCGATCACGTCGTCCTGCGGGGCCTCGCCCGCGCCGGGGGCGGCGGAGGCGTCGGCCTGCTGGGCCTTGTACATCGCCTCGCCGAGCTTCATCGAGGCCTGGGCCAGTTCGTTGGTCCTGGACTTGATCGTCTCGACGCTGTCGCCCTCGAGCGCGGTCTTCAGCGCGGCGATGGCCGCCTCGATGGCGCTCTTGTCCGCGCCCGAGACCTTGTCGCCAAAGTCGACCACGGCCTTCTCCGCGGAGTGGATCGCGGCTTCGCCGTGGTTCCTGGCGTCGACGAGTTCGCGGCGCGCCTTGTCCTCGGCGGCGTGCAGCTCGGCGTCCTTGACCATCTTGTCGATGTCGGTGTCCGAGAGGCCGCCCGAGGCCTGGATGCGGATCTGCTGCTCCTTGTTGGTGGCTTTGTCCTTCGCCGTGACGTTCACGATGCCGTTCGCGTCGATGTCGAAGGTCACCTCGATCTGCGGCATGCCGCGCGGCGCCGGCGGAATGCCGACGAGATCGAAGGAGCCGAGCATCTTGTTGTCCGCCGCCATTTCGCGCTCGCCCTGGAAGACGCGGATGGTCACGGCCTGCTGATTGTCTTCGGCGGTCGAGAACACCTGGCTCTTCTTGGTCGGGATCGTCGTGTTGCGGTCGATAAGGCGCGTGAACACGCCGCCCAGCGTCTCGATGCCCAGCGACAGCGGGGTCACGTCGAGCAGCAGCACGTCCTTCACGTCGCCCTGCAGAACGCCGGCCTCGACCGCGGCGCCGATGGCGACGACCTCGTCCGGGTTGACGCCCTTGTGCGGCTCCTTGCCGAAGAACTGCTTCACCACTTCCTGCACCTTCGGCATGCGGGTCATGCCGCCGACGAGCACCACTTCGCCGATCTCGGCTGCGGTCAGGCCCGCGTCCTTGAGCGCCTTCTTGCAGGGCTCGACGGTACGCTGGATCAGATCGTCGACGAGGGTCTCGTATTTGGCGCGCGTCAGCTTCAGCGTCAGATGCTTGGGACCGGACGAATCTGCGGTGATGTAGGGCAGGTTGATGTCGGTCTGCGTCGCGGAGGAGAGCTCGATCTTGGCCTTTTCCGCAGCCTCCTTCAGACGCTGCAGGGCGAGCTTGTCCTTCGTCAGGTCGATGCCCTGCTCCTTCTTGAACTCCGCCGCGAGATATTCGACGAGACGGTTGTCGAAGTCCTCGCCGCCGAGGAAGGTGTCGCCGTTCGTCGACTTGACCTCGAAGACGCCGTCGCCGATCTCGAGGATCGACACGTCGAAGGTGCCGCCGCCAAGGTCATAGACCGCGATGGTGCCGGACTGCTTCTTGTCGAGCCCGTAGGCGAGGGCGGCCGCCGTCGGCTCGTTGATGATGCGCAGGACTTCGAGGCCCGCGATCTTGCCGGCGTCCTTGGTCGCCTGACGCTGGGCGTCGTTGAAGTAGGCGGGGACGGTGATGACCGCCTGCGTGACTGTCGAGCCCAGGAAAGCCTCCGCCGTCTCCTTCATCTTCTGAAGGATGAAGGCCGAGATCTGGGAGGGCGAATACTGCTTGCCGGCGGCCTCGACCCAGGCGTCGCCATTCGGCGCCTTGGTGATCTTGTAGGGGACGAGACCCATGTCCTTCTTGGTCATGGGGTCTTCGAAGGTGCGGCCGATGAGGCGCTTGATGGCGAAGAAGGTCTTGTCGGGGTTCGTCACCGCCTGACGCTTCGCCGGCTGGCCCACAAGGCGTTCGCCGTCGTCGGAGAAAGCGACGATGGACGGAGTGGTCCGCGCGCCTTCCGCATTTTCAATGACTTTGGGGCTCGACCCTTCCATAACGGCCACGCAGGAATTGGTCGTGCCGAGGTCGATGCCGATAATCTTGGCCATAAGTGTTTCCTTTCGCTCGCGAATTGGACCCCGAAGCGGTCCCTTCAACGCTTATGGACAGCGGCTCGCCATGAGCCCGCCGCGCGATCCAGAAGCGCTTTCCGTTTCCCAAGATTGTGTTTGCCCCGGCCCGCCGCAAGGGCAGGCCGCATATAGAAGAAGGATTCCTTCAGGACAAGTTGGCTTGCGCCAGGCTGAGCCCGCGACGCGCCGGACATGCCGACGGGCTTGACGGAAGCTGACGGCTGATAAATATTGAAATTCGTCAGGAGTCATCACCCGCCTCCCCCGGGGAACGTTGAAACCGATGGCCAGAACCAGCTTACTGCCTGTTGCGGCCGCCTTCTGGGCAGCCTTTGGCGTTTCCGGCTGCGGGAAGGGCTCCGACCAGTCGGAGGCCCAGCCCGACCGCCCAGTTCTGGTCACGCAGGCCCGTGCGGCGGCTCAGTCCCAGTCCCGCGACTTTGTGGCGACGATCCGTCCGCGCGTCGAATCGGACCTCGGGTTCCGCGTCGCGGGGAAAGTGGTCAAGCGGTTCGTTCAGGCGGGTCAGCAGGTCAAGGCCGGAGAGCCGTTGGCTCTGCTCGACGAGAATGATCTTCGGCTGCAAAAGGAGCAGGCGGAAGCCGAGTTCGCCGCCGCCAGGATGGTCCTCGCCCAGGCCGCCGGTGACGAGAAGCGGGCGATCGCGCTTCGCAAGAACGGCTGGACGACGCAGGCGACCTTCGACCGCATACGCGCCGCGATGGAAGAGGCCCGCGGCCGTCAGCAGCGGGCCGAGCGCGCGCTGGAGATGGCGCGCAATTCCGTGGAATACGCCACGCTGCGGGCGGATGGCGACGGAGTCGTCACGCAGGCGCTTATCGAGCCGGGCCAGGTCGTCTCCGCCGGCCAGACCGCATTCAAGCTCGCGCGTTCCGGGGAGCTGGAGGCGGCTGTCTCCCTGCCCGAGGATTTCATCCCGCTCGCCGACAAGGGCGTGGCGACTTTGAAGCTCTGGTCCAACAAGGCCAAGACCTATCGCGCCAAGCTGCGCGAACTGAGCCCTTCGGCAGATGCGGCGACACGCACTTTTGCGGCGCGTTACGCGATCCTCGATCCCGACCCGGCGGTCGCGATCGGCATGAGCGCCACGCTCACCATCGCCGCGCCCGGCGCCGGCGCCATCTACAGCGTGCCGCTGTCGGCGATCTATAATCAGGGAGGCGGGCCGGCCGTATGGAAGGTCGACGCCGACGACCGGCTGCAACTCGCTCCGGTCAAACTCGTGCGATACGAAGCCAACGCCGCGCTCGTCTCGGGCGGCCTTTCCGAGGGCGACAAGATCGTCATTCTTGGCGTCCATAAGCTCGAACCCGGCCGCAAGGTGCGGGTGATGAGCAAACAGACGTTGTGAGCGCGTCGATGGGCTTCAACCTCTCTCGATGGGCGGTTGCCCGACCGGCGCTGATGCTCTTTCTGATGCTCGCGATCAGCGTCGCGGGGCTCTACGCCTATCTGCATCTCGGTCGCGCCGAAGACCCATCTTTCACGATCAAGGTCGCCAACATCTCGGCCCGATGGCCGGGCGCGACCGCGCAGGAGATGCGCGACCAGGTCGCCGACCTCATCGAAAAGAAGCTGCAGACGCTGCCCTATCTCGACAAGTTCGAGACCTACACCAAGCCCGGCTACATGGTGACGCAAGTCACCTTCAAGGACTTCACCCCGCCCAGGGAAATCCCCCAGCTTTTCTACCAGCTGCGCAAGAAGCTGAACGACATCAAGGGAGACCTGCCGGAGGGCGTGAGGGGCCCGCTTGTCAATGACGAGTATGGCGACGTCGACACGGTGATGTACGCCGTGACGGGCGACGGCGCGGATTATCACATGCTCGACAAGGTGGTCGAGGCGCTGCGCCAGCGCCTGCTGTCGGCGCCGGACGTCGTTAAGGTCGATGTCTATGGCGAGCAGATGCGGCGCATCTATGTCGAGTTCAGCGAGGCGAAGATCGCCAATCTGGGCGTCGAGCCGCAGACCGTGTTCGACTCGCTCGCCAGGCAGAACGCCATTACGGACGCCGGCGTTTTCGAGACGAACTCGAACCGCGTGCGCATTCAGGTCACGGAAGAGCTCAAGGGCGCCGACGCCATCGCGGCGATCCCGATTCCGGCGAACGGGAAGGTCATCCGCCTCGGCGACATCGCGAATGTCTACGCCGGCTTCGAAGACCCGCCGACCTTCATTGCGCGCTACAAGGGGCAGCCCGCCATTATTGTCGGCGTCGTCATGGCGCGCGGCGGCAATGTGCTGAACTTCGGCACGAACGTCGGCGCAGCCGTCGACGAGATCCGCGCCAAGACGCCGATCGGCATCGAAATCGACCAGATCGCGGATCAGCCGAAAGTCGTGGAGGAGGCGGTCGGCGAATTCACCCGCTCCTTCATCGAGGCGTTGATCATCGTCCTGGCGGTCAGCTTCGTTTCGCTGGGCTTTCGCACCGGCATCGTCGTCGCGCTGTCCGTGCCGCTCGTGCTCGCGGTCGTCTTCATCGCGATGTATCTGATGGGCATCGACCTCCAGCGCATCTCGCTTGGCGCGCTCATCATCGCCCTCGGCCTTCTGGTCGACGACGCGATCATCGCCGTCGAGATGATGATGGTGAAGATGGAGCAGGGGTTCACCCGCATCAAAGCGGCGACCTTCGCCTGGGAATCGACTGCATTCCCCATGCTCACCGGCACGCTGATCACCGCTGCGGGCTTCCTGCCCGTCGGCTTCGCCAATTCGGCGGTCGGCGAATATACGGGCTCGATGTTCTGGGTGCTTCTGGTCGCGCTCATCGCCTCATGGTTCGTCGCGGTGATGTTCACGCCCTATCTCGGCGTGAAGCTGCTGCCCGACTTCGGCAAGCTTCATCCCCATCACGACGCCGACGAGATTTACAATACGCCCTCCTACCGTCGGCTGCGCGGGCTCATCACATGGGCGGTGGACAACCGTCTGCTGGTCATCGGTTCGACCGTCGGCGTCTTCGCGATCGCCGTTCTCGGCATGGTCGTGGTTCAAAAGCAGTTCTTTCCCTACGCCGAGCGTCTCGAGCTGTTCTTCCAGCTCCGGCTTCCGGAAGGCTCGTCGATCGGCGCGTCGCTGGAGACAGCCAAGCAGGCGGAAGCGCTGATCAAGGACGATCCGGACGCGGCCTATTTCACGACCTATGTCGGGCAGGGGCCGCCGCGTTTCTGGCTGGGGCTCAATCCGCAGCTTCCCAATGAAGCCTATGCCGAGATCGTCATCGTCTCGAAGGACATCGCGGCGCGGGAGCGGTTGAAGAAGAAGCTGGAGACGGAGATTGCGAAGGGGGCGATTCCGCAGGCGCGCGCCCGCGTCGATCGCTTCAGCTACGGTCCGCCGGTCGGTTTCGCCGTGCAATTCCGGGTCATCGGCGCAGACCCTGAGAAAGTGCGGGCGATCGCCTATCAGGTCCGCGAGGTCATGGAGACCGACGAGGGGGTCGACGATCCGCACCTCTCGTGGAACGAATTGTCGCCGAGCGTGCGTCTCGTCATCGACCAGGACCGCGCGCGTCTTCTCGGCGTGACCCCGCAGGACATCTCCAACCGGCTGCGCATGGTCATCTCCGGCGTGACGGTCACAACGCTGCGGGACGGCATCGATCAGATCGACGTCGTCGCGCGCGCCGTGCCGGGCGAACGCGGCGATCTCGGGCGTCTTGGCGACATCGTCGTCTACACGCGGGACGGCAAGCCCGTGACCGTGTCGCAGGTCGCGAAAATCGTCTACGAGCACGAGGAGCCGATCATCTGGCGGCGCAACCGCGACATGACGATCACGGTGCGCTCCGGCGTGAAGGACGGCGTTCAGGCGCCGGACGTCTCGACGCGGCTGTGGCCCAAGCTCGCGCAGATCCGGGAGCAACTGCCGCCGGGATACCGCATCGAGATGGGCGGAGCAGTCGAGGAATCGGCGAAGGGCAACACCTCGATTTTCGCGGTCTTCCCGCTCGTCGGCCTGATCATGCTGACGATCGTGATGTTCCAGCTTCAGGACTTCACCCGCGTGGCGCTGGTGATGATGAGCGCGCCGCTCGGCCTCATCGGCGCGTCTCTGGCGCTCAATGTCGCCCACGCGCCTTTTGGGTTCGTGGCGCTTCTGGGCCTCATCGCGCTTTCGGGCATGGACATGCGCAATTCGATCATCCTCGTCGATCAGGTGCGCCAGGATCTCGAACGCGGGGACAGCTACCGCGAGGCGATCATCGGCGCGACGGTGCGGCGCGTGCGGCCGGTCGCGCTGACCGCGCTCGCCGCCATTCTCGCGATGATGCCGCTGTCGCGCTCCGCCTTCTGGGGCCCCATGGCGCTCACCATCATGGGCGGCCTTTTCGTGGCGACTTTCCTGACGGTGCTTTTCCTGCCGGCCCTCTACGCGACGTGGTTCCGCCGGCACCTCAACGAGACAGCCGCCGAGGCTGCTCCCAGCGCCATGCCGGGCTCCGAGCTTGCCGGGGAGGCCGCGGAATGAGCGCGGCGACGGACGCCGGGCAGGCGAGGGAATGCGAGCAGCGCATCAAGATCGTGGCGACCGCCGAACGCCTGTTTCGCGAGATCGGCTTCCAGAAGACGACCGTTGCGGACATCGCGCGCGATTTGCGCATGTCTCCGGCCAATGTCTATCGTTTCTTCGGCTCCAAAGCCGAGATTCACGAGGCTGTGGCCCGCCATCTCATGGGCGAAGTCGAGTCCGCCGCCGAGAAGATCGCCTACGGCCCTGGCCTCGCGTCCGAACGGCTGCGAGCGCTGGTCCTCGGCGCCGAGTCGATGAACGCCGAGCGCTACCTCGCCGACAGGAAGCTGCACGAGATGGTGGAGGCGGCGCTCGACGAGCGCTGGCCGTCGATCGACGCGCATATCGACCATATCAACGCGCTGATCGAGGGCGTCATCGCCGCCGGCATGCAGAGCGGAGAATTCGCCAGGGGCGACGCGGCGCTCGCCGCCAAACTTGTCCATGCGGCCTGCATCCGCTTTTGCCATCCCCGGCTGATGGTTGAATACGCCGAGAGGCCGGGGCCGACGAGCGCGCAGATGGTCGACTTCTGCCTCGCCGCGCTGCGCGCCGGCTCCAGCGGCTAGCTTCCCCGCGTCACGAATGGGCTATACGCCCCCCGTCGCGCTTGTGTAGAATGCGGGCGGATAAGGAAGTCGTGCGCGGCGTCGCGCCCAGAGAACAGCAGAGCGCTATGAAGGTCACACTGGTTCAGATGAATTCGATTGGCGACAAGGCCGTCAATCTCGCTAACGCCCGCGCCCTCATCGAACGGGCCGTGACCCAGGAGAAGCCTGACTGGATTTGCCTGCCGGAGGTGTTCGATTTCATCGGCGGCTCCCGGGCCGAGAAGATGGCGGCGGCGGAGGAGCTTCCCGGCGGCCCGGCCTATGAGATGTGCAGCACGCTCGCGCGCCAGCACAAGGTCTATATCCACGCGGGCTCGATCCTGGAGAAAATTCCGGGCGAGGAGAGGCTGCACAACACCAGCGTCGCCTTCAACCGCGAGGGCAAGGAAGTTGCGCGCTACCGCAAGATCCACATGTTCGACATCACGGCCCCGGACGGCGCGAAGTACCATGAAAGCGCGGCGTTCAAACCAGGCGACGAGGTCGTCACCTACGACTGCGACGGCGTCACCGTGGGCTGCGCGATCTGCTACGATCTGCGGTTTTCATACCTCTTCCAGGCGCTGGCCGACAAAGGGGCGGACATCGTCGCGCTGCCGGCCGCCTTTACGCTCGTGACCGGCAAGGACCACTGGGAGGTGCTGTGCCGCGCCCGCGCCATCGAGATGCAGGCCTATCTTTGCGCCCCTGCGCAGACGGGCGCCCACAAGGCGGGCCATGAAACGCGCTTCACCTACGGAAATTCGCTGATCGCCGACCCCTGGGGCCATGTCGTCGCCAAGGCCTCGGAAGGGCCGGGACTTGTGTCGTCCTATGTCGACATCGACCGCATCCGCAAGGTTCGCACGATGATCCCCGTCTCGCAGCACAAGGTCAAGCTCTCGGCCTGATTTCCCGCGGCCGCGCTTCTTGCGGCGCCGCAGCGTCAGAATCTTGACGGAACGGCGCCGCGGCCTTGCATCTCTATGATTTATGCGTACTATGTGGTGTTAGGATTTTTAGCTGACGATGTTTGGATCAGTTTTGTCGCGTTGGCTTTAAGAGTGTGGGGGGGCAGGGTGTTCACGCCGATCAGCCGAGCAGCGGTAGTCCGACACTTGTGTGTTTTTTCCGCATGGTGAGGAAGAACGCGCCAGGCACCACGTTGACGCGCGCTGCGTTGAGGGAGGCCGTTTATGGCTGCTGCCCGACGCTGTCGCGCTCGGAGGCGCGAAAGATACTGGACGCCGCTTTCGACGAAATCAGCGAGGCGCTGTTGCGCGGCGAATCCGTGAAGTTGCGGTCCTTCGGAACATTCAACGTCCGTGCCAAGCGCGAGCGCATCGGCCGCAACCCGAAGACGGGCGTCGAAGCCACAATTACGCCGCGCCGCGTCCTTACTTTCAAGGCCTCTCCCGTCTTGGTCGCCCATGTCAACGGCGACGCGGTGATTCCGACCGAAGACGATTGAGATTCAAGCGCCGCCCGTGCAAAGTCGGGTCGAGCGCCCTGGCGTCGGCGCAGTCGCCTGCGCGACCTGATCCTTCAAAGGACTGAAGATGCGAAAACTGAGTGCGGCCGTCGCCGCCTTTGCCGCCCTTGCTGCGCTGACCGGCGCGCACAGGGGAGATGCGGACCTTTTCGTTCTCGCCGTTGCGTCGGCGCTGTGCGCCTACGCCACCTGGCGCGCCGAGCACATGTCCAGCTTCATGAAGATATTCGCCGCGATCTTCTCGACGGAGACGATCGTCTTCGGCCTGGTGCGGCTGCTGCAGGGAGAGGATCTCTGGCCCGCCGCGCTCGCCAGCTACGCCCCGCCGGAGAGCATGCCGGTCACGGTCGCGGTCTTCTCGATCCTCGTCTATGTCATCTCCAACATTCCCGTGGTGCGGGAAATGACGCGCATCGCCGACCTCTATTTCGACTCGCACAGCCGCGGCGAGGCGCGCGTGTGGCCCCTTCAGGCCTTCACCGCGCGCGAGCGGTCCATCGCCATCGCGATGATCGTTCTGCTGGTGCTCATCAATCAGGTCCAGGTCGGCATCTCCGTCCGCATCTCCTTCTTCAATCGCGACTGGTTCAACGCGATTCAGGACAAGAATTCGGGCGAATTCTGGCGCCAGCTTCTCTATGTCTTCACGCCGTGGGCGTTCCTGTACGTCACCAGCGCGGTGGTCGAATATGTCGTCAAATCCATGCTCACCATTCGCTGGCGGCGATGGCTCACGGAGCATTATGTCCAGCGCTGGCTCGGGTCGCACACCCATTACGGCATGACGCTCGCCGGCGGAGACGCCGACAACCCGGATCAGCGCATCGCGGAGGACGTCAATCGCTTCATCGACGGCGGCGAAGAAGGCTATGGGATTTACTCCTACTCCATCCTGCTGATCTCGACGCTGAGTTCGCTGGTGTCCTTCTCCTTCGTCCTGTGGGATCTGTCGGGCAATTATGCGCTGCCGGGCACGGACATCCGCATCCCGGGCTTCCTGTTCTGGGTAGCGCTGATCTACGCCTCGCTGGGCACGATTGTGACCCATCTCATCGGCCGCTCGCTGACGCGCCTTTTCTTCGAGCAGCAGAAGCGGGAGGCGGATTTCCGCTTTTCGCTCGCGCGTCTGCGCGAATACAGCGAGCAGATCGCCCTGCTTTCCGGCGAAGATGCGGAGCAGGGATCGCTCCTGCAGCGCTTTCGCGGCATCGTGTTCAACTACCTGGCCATCGTCCGCAAACGCAAAGAGCTCATGGCCTTTACGGCGAGTTACGGCCAGCTCTCGCCGATCATTCCCTATGTGATCACCGCGCCCTTCTACTTCGCGGGACGCATTCAGCTCGGCGTGATGACCCAGACCGCGAGCGCCTTCGGGCGCGTCGAGGGCGCGTTGACCTTCTTCATCACTTATTACGCCTCGCTCGCGAATTTCAAATCAGTGCTCGACCGTCTGAGTTCCTTCGATCAGGCGATCGACTCGGCGCAGGCGACGGCCGACCGGACGCAGATCATCTCCCACGCGCGCGGGCCGGAGATCGCCTTGCGCAATCTCACGCTCTCTCTCCCTGATGGACGACGCATCGTGCATGTCGACGCGCTGTCCCTCGAGCCGGGACGCTCTGTGTTGCTGACGGGCCCGTCGGGCTCGGGCAAATCGACGCTCTTTCGCGCCATCGCGGGCATCTGGCCGCATGCGGACGGGGATGTCGTTCTGCCGGAGAGCGGGCGCGTCATGCTCGCGCCGCAGCGGCCCTACATCCCCATGGGCCCGCTGGCGCAGGCTGTCGTCTATCCAGCCAGCATCGAGGATTATTCTCGCTCCGAAATCGAGGACGCCTTGCGCGCGGCGCATCTTGCACCCTTTGCCGAGCGTCTCGACGAAGACAATAATTGGGGGCAGCGGCTTTCCGGCGGCGAGCAGCAGCGCGTCGCCATCGCGCGCGCACTCCTCGCCAAACCCGACTGGCTTTTTTTGGACGAGGCCACTTCTGCGCTCGACGAGAAGCTCGAAGGCGACATCTATCGCATGCTGAGCGAACGCCTGCCGCAGACGACGGTCGTCTCCATCGGCCATCGCTCGACGCTCCTCGACTATCACGATCGCCACATCGAAATGGCGCAGCGCGCGGACAATCTCTTCACCCCCCGCGACAAGGTTCTCGCGTGACTGAAGGCAAGGGCTCGGGATCGGGTTCGGGGCGCGAGGGCGGGCGCTCTCTCAAGACGCGCGTGAAGACCGCGCGCAAGCGCTCGCTCTCCTCCACGCTCTGGCTCGAACGCCAGCTCAACGATCCTTACGTCGCCCGCGCCAAGAGGGACGGCTATCGCTCACGCGCGGCTTACAAGCTCATCGAGATGGACGACCGCTTTCATCTGTTGAAGCCCGGCGGACGCATCGTCGACCTTGGCGCTGCGCCCGGCGGCTGGTCGCAAATCGCGGCAGACCGCGTGAAGGCGAAGGACGGGCGAGGCAAGGTGGTCGGCGTCGATCTCCTCGACATGGAGCCGATCAACGGCGTCGACTTCGCGGTGAAGGACTTCAACGACGACGACGCGCCCGACTTCGTCAAGAACATGCTGGGCGGCGAGGCGGACGGCGTCATGTCCGACATGGCGGCCAACGCAACAGGCCACAAGCAGACCGATCATTTGCGCATCGTCGCGCTCGCCGAACTTGCCGCGGAATTCGCGATGGACGTGCTGGCCCCGAAGGGTTTCTTCGTCGCCAAGGTGATTCAGGGCGGCACAGAGGGGCAGTTGCTCGCGCGGCTGAAAAAGGATTTTGCTGCGGTCCGCCATGTGAAGCCGGCGGCCAGCCGCGCGGATTCCGCCGAACTCTATGTGCTTGCGACGGGCTTTCGGGGAAGACGGGATTAGCCTGTCGCCTTGCGCCCCGTCAGCTCGTCCGCTGCATTTGGCGCGAGGCGCCAGAAAGTGAAGACGGACAACGCCGAGATGGCTGCAACCACGAAGAAGGCCGGCGCAAAATCGTCGGCCTGCAACGCCCCGCCGCCATGCAGCGCGCGCGTGGCTTCGAGCGCCGCGGCGCCTATGGCGACGCCTGTCGAGAGCGACAATTGCTGTCCGACCGCCGCAAAGCTCGTGGCGTTGCTCATCGACGCGGCGGGAATATCCGCATAGGCGATCGCGTTGAGAGCGGTGAATTGCAGCGAGCGGAAGAAGCCGCCAACGAGCAGCACGGCCATCATGAGAAGGTGCGGCGTAGCCTGGGTGAAGTATGCGTTGCCGAGGAGGAAAGCGCAGGAGATGAGGGCGTTGCCTACCAGCACGCGGCGAAAGCCGAGGCGCTTCAGTATCGGTTGCGCCGTCGTCTTCATGACGATCGCGCCTGCCGTCGAGACGAATGTCAGCAAGCCGGACTCATAGGCGCTGAGGCCGAAGCCGACCTGCAGCAGAAGCGGCAGCAGAAAAGGCGTGGCGCCGAGGCCGATACGAAACAGATAGCCGCCGATGATCGCCGCGCGAAATGTCGGGATGCGCAGCAGCGTAACGTCGATGATCGGATGGGCTGCTCGCCTCGCATGAGAAAGATAGGCGAAAATCGCGACTGCGCCAGTCGCGACAATGAGTGCGACGACGGGCGTCGGGGCAAAGCCGCGTCCTGCGATGGTGAAGCCGAAGACGATGAAAGAGAGGCCGATGCCGGAAAGGATTGCGCCTTTCACGTCGAGCGGCGGAACATTTTCTTCGTGAAGATCCGGGATGAAGCGCGTCGTCAGCGCCGCGCCGAGAAGGCCGATCGGCACATTGATCCAGAAGATGTAGCGCCACTCGAAATAGGTCACGATGAATCCCCCGAGAGGCGGCCCGATCAGCGGTCCGATGAGCGCCGGAATCGTAAGCCAGGCCATGGCGCGCACCAGTTCGTGACGCGGCGCCGTGCGCAGAATCACGAGACGCCCGACCGGCACCATCATCGCCCCGCCGAGGCCCTGCACGACGCGGGCGGCGACAATCGTCGCAAGGGAGCCCGAAAAGCCGCACAGTATCGAGCCTATGGTGAAGACGGCGATGGCGGCGCGAAAAACGCGCCGGGCGCCGAACCTGTCCGCCGCCCAGCCCGAGAGGGGTATGAAGACGGCGAGGGAGAGAAGATAGGATGTGAGCGCGAGCTTCAGCGCCACCGGGTCTTCGTGAAGGTCGGCAGACATCGCCGGCAGGGCGGTGGCGAGCACCGTCCCGTCGAGCTGCTCCATGAAAAGAGCAGTGGCGATGATGAGAGGCGTGACGACGAAGCCGGACAATTCGCGATGACCAAGGCTATTCGAGAGACAGGTCAGATCAGCTTCAAACCCCGGAAGCTCGTCTGCCCGCTGCGGCCGACGATGAGATGATCGTGAACGGCGATGCCGAATGGCTGCGCAATGGCGACGATTTCTTTCGTCATGCGGATGTCCGCCGCTGAGGGCGTGGGATCGCCGGAGGGATGATTATGCGCGAGGATCAGCGCGCTTGCGCCCAGTTCGAGCGCGCGGCGCACCACTTCGCGTGGATAGACGGGCGTGTGGTCGACGGTGCCGACGCCCTGCACTTCGTCGGCGATCAGAGCATTGCGCTTGTCCAGGAAGAGAACGCGGAATTCCTCGCGTTCCGCGTAGGCCATGGCTGTGCGGCAATAGTCCGTCACCACCGAGAAGGTAGAGAGCACCGTGCGTTTCTCCAGAGCGCCGCGCGCGAGCCGTCTGGCGGCGGCCTCGGTGATCTTGAGTTCTACGATCGCCGATTCACTCAATCCGACGATCTCGCGCAAGCGCTCGGGGCGCGCCGCGAGCGCCTCCGCAAACGAGCCGAAACGATCCACAAGCGCCTTGGCGAGCGGCTTTACGTCGCGCCGCGCAATCGCGCGAAAGAGCAGCAGCTCCATCAGCTCATAGTCGGCGAGCGCATGGTCGCCGGCCTCCATGAATCTCTCGCGCAGACGCTGGCGATGCCCGTGATAGTGCGGCGCCGGCGCTTCCTCCATGCCGGGCTCGCGCTCGTGCTCGCGCTTGAGCGGTTGCGCCTCGGCGCGCGGCGGCTTCATGCGGCCGGAAGGGGCGCTGCCGCGGGGTTGTCGAGACCTTTCGGCGAGAGCGTGAAAATTTCCACGCCGGTTTCTGTGACGCCGATGGAGTGCTCGAACTGGGCGGATAGAGAGCGGTCGCGCGTCACTGCGGTCCATCCGTCCGACAGTATCTTCACTTGCGGCCGGCCCAGATTGATCATTGGCTCGATGGTGAAAAACATGCCGGGCCGCAATTCGACGCCGTGGCCCCGCGCGCCATAATGCAGGATGTTCGGCTCGTCATGGAAGACGCGGCCGAGACCGTGTCCGCAGAAGTCTCGTACGACCGAGCAACGCTCGCCCTCGGCATATTGCTGAATCGCGGCCCCGATGTCGCCGGTCGTCGCCCCGGGCTTCACTGCGGCGATGCCGCGCAGCAGGGACTTATATGTGACGTCGATCAGGCGCTGCGCTTTTCTGGGGATTTCGCCCACGCCGAACATGCGGCTCGCGTCGCCGTGCCAGTCGTCCACGATGAAGGTCACGTCGATGTTCACGACGTCGCCTTCGCGCAGGGCTTTGTTGTCCGGCACGCCGTGGCAAACGACATGGTTGATCGAGGTGCAGATCGATTTGCGATAGCCGCGGTAGTCGAGCGGCGCCGGATAGGCGCCGTTCGCGAGGGCGAAATCGAAGACGAGGTCGTCGAGCTGCTGCGTCGTCACGCCGGGTTTCACATGCGGCAGAAGCATGTCGAGCGCCTCGGCGGTCAGCCTGCCGGCCTTGCGCATCCCCTCGAAGTCCTCCGGCCCGTGCAGTTTTATCTGCCCGCTCTTGCGGCCGGCCGGGGCGAGATGGGACTCTATGAAGGTCATGCGGGCGTCTTTTTTGTTGTGGATCAAGCCAGCGACCAAATTAGTGATTTGCCGGGGCAAAGCAAGGATGTCGCACGCTGGCGCGCAGGGCGACATTTCGATGCAGGGCTTCGGCGCGGAATTTGTATAGTTATCCGCCCGGCGCCCCAGGACGCTGACCTAGGCATCACTCCCAAGTAAGACGAAGCCGACCTTGCAGCAGAAGCGGATCGATTCCATAGACTTTTGGCGCGGCGTTGCTCTTGTCGCGATCCTCGTCAACCACATCCCCGGTAATATATTGGGGAGTTTGACCCCGCGGAACTTCGGCTTTTCCGACTCGGCTGAGCTATTCGTCTTTCTCTCCGGCGTGTCGGTCCATCTCGCCTATGGCGAGCAGTTCAGGCGCAACACGCCCGACTTGAACGCGCTGGCGCGGCGCACCGCCAAACTCTACGGCGCCCATCTCGTGCTGACCGCTGCGGCTCTTGGCCTGTTCTGGTTCGCCAAAGATTATACGCCCAATGACCTGCTGGGCGCGGAATATGGCAGGGCGACGCCGTTCCTCGACCCGGTCAAAGGCGTCCTTGGCATCCTCGCCCTGAGCCATCAGGTCGCTTATTTCAACATTCTGCCTCTCTACATCGTGCTGATGGCGGCTGCGCCGCTGATTCTCGCTCTCGCGCTTCGGGGCCGCTTCGCCATGCTGGCGGCCTCTGCGGCGGTCTACGCCGGGGCGCGGCTGGCCGGGATCAACCTTCCGTCCTGGCCCGAGCCTGGCAATTGGTATTTCAATCCCTTCGCCTGGCAATTCATGTTCGCGCTCGGGGTTTTCTGCGGGGGCGCGCTGCGCGGCGAAGGCGTCCCCTATCACCTCGGGGCTCTGCGCTTCTCGCAGGCGTTCACGATTGTCTCGGCGCTGGTCGTGTCGAATGTCTTCGGCGTCGCGCCGGGGCTCGTCGACGAGGCTGGCCGCTACCTTGACTGGGACAAGAGCCAATTGGGCGTCGCCCGGATCGTCGATTTCGTCGCGCTCGCCTATACAGTGTATTTCTCGCGACTGAACCTGACGATCAGGGGCACCGCATTCTTCGATTTCTGCGCTTTGCTTGGGCGCAATCCGCTGCCGGTTTTTTGTGCAGGCAGCCTGATGAGCGCACTGGGCCAAATTCTCGCTGATTCGAGTGTCGCCTCGCCGCTTCTCGATGTGGTTTACGTCGGCTTGGCGCTACTGTCGCTCCATTGTCTCGCTGGCGTTCTGGATCGCGCCGAGGCGGCTCCCATGAAGGCGGACGTCAGGCGGGCGAGGTAGCCGGGCGTTGTCCGATCCCTGTTCGAGATTCCCGCACGAGGCTTGGCGTTCCCGCTCGCGGACGCCATAATCCCGGCTCAGGGAGGCGGGCGAAAATGAACGACCCAGAATCGGGCGACGCGCCGGCGACGGCGGCGGTTCTCGTCATCGGCGACGAGATACTCTCGGGCCGCACGCAGGACACCAATACACGTTACATCGCGGCCTATCTCGCCCAGATCGGCGTCGATCTGCGCGAGGCGCGCGTCGTTCCCGACGACGAGCCGGAGATCGTCGCGGCGCTCAATGCGCTGCGGGCGCGCTACACTTATGTCTTCACGACCGGCGGCATTGGCCCCACGCATGACGACATCACCCCTGACGCGGTCGCAAAGGCGTTTGGCGTCGAGATCGGCGAGGATCCGCGCGCCATAGCGATGCTGCGCGAACGCTTCACCGAGGAGGAACTCAATCCCGCCCGCCGCCGCATGGCGCGCATTCCCAGAGGGGCCGAACTCGTGCGCAACGGCGCCTCGAAGGCGCCGGGCTTCTGGATCGGCAATGTCGTCGTCATGGCGGGCGTGCCGGTCATCATGCAGTCCATGATGGACACGGTCGGGCCGATGCTCAGATCCGGCGCCGTAATCGCGGTCGAGACGCTGGACGCCGGCGCCATACCCGAGGGGAGCTATGCGATGGGTCTCGAGGAGATCGCCCGCGTGCATGAGCGTGTCAGCATCGGCTCCTACCCGCGCTTCACCGCCGAAGGCATCCGCAATCAGATCGTGTTGCGCAGCCGCGACGCCGCCGGACTCGCCGCCGCGAGGGAGGCTGTGCGCAAGCTTCTCGTCGAGCTTGCGGCGAGCGCGTGAGCCAGAAGGCGGGGGTGGATATGAACAGCGGCCCGGATAAATCCTTCCCCGTCTCCTGGGACATGTTCCACCGGGACGCCCGCGCGCTGGCCTGGCGCCTCGCGTCCATCGGGGGCTTTTCGGCGATCGTCGCGGTGACCCGCGGCGGCCTGATCCCGGCCGGAATTGTCGCGCGAGAACTGGGGATTCGCGTCATCGAGACCGTCTGCGTGGCGAGCTATCACGGGGAGACCGAGCGCGATGCGATCGAGGTGCTCAAGCCCTTGACCGACACGATCATCTCGCGTCCGTCGTCGGAAGTGCTCATCATTGACGACCTTGTGGACACTGGCGCGACGGCGAAGGTCGTGCGCGCCATGCTGCCCAGGGCGCATTTCGCCACCGTCTACGCCAAGCCCCAGGGCTTGCCGCTGGTCGACACATTCGTCACGGAAGTGTCTCAGGACACATGGATTTATTTTCCATGGGACACGGGGCTGACCTTTCAGGCCCCCATCCGCAAGGGGTAGGGACGCCCTGCGCCCGCGCGGCCGGACGGATTTCACCCTTGTCGCTCCCATCCGGCTCGCCCTATAAGCACAGCGCTTGCGGGCGTGGCGAAACTGGTAGACGCAACGGACTTAAAATCCGTAGGGCCGCGAGGCCTGTGCCGGTTCGATTCCGGCCGCCCGCACCATATTCATCTTGCCAGACCGCGGCCGCCGGGCCGCATAACCACGCGCTTTTTCTTGGCGACGTTCGTGCTGTCGCGCATTTACCGCCTTACCTCCCGCGCACATCGGACAGGTTACGCAAAGGCTTCCCCCATGTGCACGACACGCTTGGCGTTCGCTGCGTCGCTCGCGGCGTTTTTCTTTTCTGGCGCTCCGGGCGCTCTGGCGCAGTTTGGCGGTCCGCCCGCCTATTACGGCTATCACCCCCACCATCATGGCTGCTTTGTCACGACGTCTCCGCAGCATCACACAAAGGGAATCCGCCACTGGCGCAATCCATGTCCCCATGCTGAGCGCCGGCATCTGAATCCGTACTATCCGGGTTACCACCGCCCGTTCCGTCCGCATCCCGCGCCGCACTGAGGTAAACGGAAAAGCGCACGGCTCCGCCATTATCGTTAACCTTTGTTAAGAGTTCGCCGACATCATTGGCGGTGCGCGATGTGCGCGGCCTTGATTCGACGAGCAATGATGAGCGACGCAGCGAAGCGACTTCCGGTAGACGCAGCTTTCGCCAGCGCCCTCGTCCCCGACGACAGGAAGGCGCGACTCTCGCGCTCGCGTCTCGACCTCATCCTCGCTTCCGGCGGGGACGAGAGGATCTGGCCGGACCCTGTGACGCGCCGCAACCGTTACGGCGCGCCCACGCGGCCGGCGCCTGAAGAATTGTGGTTCTCCTCCTCCACCGCCTCCGCCATCTCGGGGCGCGGCTACGCCGCGGCCGCCGCGGCTTTTGACTCACTTGCGCAGGAAGGCGCCGACCTTGGCGCACTGTTCGACGACATTCGCGCCCGCATTCTCGCGCAGTTCGGCGCGGAGGGCTGCGAGGCGATCCTCACCGCTTCCGGCACCGAGGCGGAATTCGCCGCGCTCGCCATCGCCAAGGCGCTGCTGAGCCGTCCCATCGCCAATATCGTCGTCGCGCCTGATGAAACCGGAAGCGGCGTCCCGCTTGCGGCGACGGGCGCGCATTTCGCCGCCACCGCCGCTTTCGAGCCGAATGTCGTGAAGGGCGCGACGATCGCCGGCTGGGAGAAGGACGACGTGATCATGCGCCGCGTCGACATCAGGGACGCTTCAGGCGCGCCCCGCTCGGGCGCCGAGATCGATCGTCTTGCCGGTCTTGCCGTCGCCGAAGCCATACGCACGGGACGCGACGCCCTGTTGCATCTTCTCGACGCCTCGAAGACGGGCCGCGGCGGGCCGAGTCGCGTCGCCGCGCAGAAAATACTGACGAGCGCCGGGGATCGCGCAATCGTGCTGGTCGACGCCTGCCAGTTGCGTTGCTCCTTCGAGCAGATCAAGGCTGATCTTGAGGCAGGCTTTCTCGTGATGATCACGGGATCGAAATTCGCCGGTGGCCCGCCCTTCTGTGGCGCCTTGCTCATTCCAAAGGATAAAGTGGAGCGGCTGCGCGGACTGTCTCTGCCCGAGGGTCTCACAGCCTATGCCGCGCGCCGCGATTGGCCCGAGAGCTTCTCGTGCGCCTTCGATGCGGCGAGTTTCGCGCCCGCCAATCTCGGCATGGGCCTGCGCTGGATCGCCGCCCTCGCCGAGATCGAAGCCTATGCGCGAATTCCCGCGCGGCTGCGCGACGACATCGCTGCGCTCTTCGCCGAGTCCGCGCGCCGTTGCGTCGCGGGCAATCCGGATCTCGATTTCCTCGACGCCGAGTCCTGGCGCCTCGGCGGCAAGCCTGCGACGATCTTTCCCATCCTCACCCATCGCGGCGATCCGGCGCAGGCGCGCCTCATCTACGATTCGCTGCGCGCCTCCAGCGGCGCCTTCGACAAGCCGGAACTCCTGCGCGTCTGCCATGTCGGTCAGCCCGTCATCATCGGCGCCCGCGCCGCGCTGCGCCTGTGTTTCGGCATGCCGCAGGCGAACGCCGTCGCAGAGCGAGTGTCTCAAGGCATGGACATCTACGACGCGTTCCGGCCATTGCGTCTGGACATGGAGCTGTTGTTCCGCAAGTGGGGCGCGCTCGCCAAGCGCGTCGTCGCCGGCGGGCCGACGCTCGCGGCATCGAAATAACTGAAACATCGTCGCGTCGAGGACGCGCAGGGAGGATGGGCCGTGGCCTTTTCGTTTCTTAGCAAGCAGAAGACCGAGGCGCCGAGCGAGGTCGCGAGCTTCGACACGGCGCATGACGGGTCGCAGGTCTCCATGGCGGAGAGCATGCATCTCGCCGCCCGCCAGACGGGCGCGCCGCCGATGCAACTGATGCGCGAATATTCCAGGCTCGCTTTCGGCCCCGGCAAGCTCTCCTTCGAGGATTACGTCAAATACCGCCTTTTCGACGACGCCTGGCTCGCCGGCGCGGAGAAGGCGGATTTCATCGGCGGCCGGCGTAACCGCGACCTCGTCGTCGAGATCAACTACCGCCACGACTGGCACGGGCTTCTGACGAACAAGCTCGTCTCGCAAGCCTATCTCGCCACCTACGGGCTACCGACAATCGCGCCCCTCGCCATCTATGCTCCCGGCATGACGATCGCTGCCGGCGATCTCCTGCGTTCCCGCGACGAACTGCGGGCGTTTCTTCTCGACGAAAGAAATTATCCGCTCTTTGGCAAGCCGGTCGAAAGCTTCCAGAGCCTCGGCGCGCTCGCGCTGCTCGGTTGCGACGCTGCGAAGGGCGAATTGCTGGCGGTCGGCGACAAGCGCCTGACGGTGGAGGCGACGCTCGACGACATCGAAAAGCACTATTCGGCAGGTTATCTCTTCCAAAGAATGGTCAAGCCGCATCACGATCTCATACCGGCGATCGGCGAGCGCCTCGCCACCGTGCGCATCCTGACCATCGCGACGCCCGATGGACCGAAGGCCTTCCGCGCGGGGTGGAAAATTCCGGCCGCCGGAAACGTCGCCGACAATTTCTGGCGCTCGGGCAATATGCTTGCGGGCCTCGACTTCGAGACCGGCCGCATCGTCCGCGCCACGAGTGGCGTCGGCTTCGAGATGAAGAATGTCACGCGTCATCCCGACACTGGCGCCGAGCTGATCGGGCTCGCCGTGCCGGACTGGGAGAAGATGAAGGCGACAGCCGTTGAAGGCGCGAAAGTGCTGCGCCACTTCGGCATCATCGGTTGGGACATGGCGGCGACCGACGATGGGCCGGTCATCGTCGAAGCCAATGAGACGCCGGATTTCGGTCTCGTGCAGATCGCCGACCGACGTGGAATCGCGTGCAAGGAACTGAATGATCTCATCTCAATGCAGCAGACCGAAAGCGCTGCGCATGTGAAGCGCATCAAGGAGTCGGTGGCGCGTCTCTGATTTCCTGGGCGAGCTTGCTGTGGCGTCGGCCGTAGAGGAAGTAGACAGCGAGCCCCAGCGCCATCCAGATGAGAAAGCGCTCCCAGGCGATGGCCGGGAGTCGCGACAGCAGCCATAGCGAAAAGCCGACGCCGGCGAGCGGCGTGAAGGGCACGAAGGGCGTTCGGAAGGTGCGCGGCGCGTCGGGCCGCGTTCTGCGCAGCACGATGACCGCAACGCAGATGACGACGAATGCGGAGAGCGTGCCAATGTTGACGAGTTCGGCCACCTCCCTGATTGGATAGAGCGCGGCGACGACCGCCGTCAGCGCCCCGGCGATCAGAGTGGGACGGTGCGGGGTGCGAAAGCGCGGATGCACGACCGCGAACCAGCCGGGAAGCAGCCCGTCGCGGCTCATCGCGAACCAGATGCGCGCGCAGCCCAGAAGAAAGGCGAGCATGACGCTCGTGATGCCTGCAACGGCCGCGAGCGAAACGATGAAGGCCACCCACGGCAGCCCGAGCGACGCGAATGCGGTCACGACAGGCGCGGGATTGTCGAGCGTGTCATAACGCACGATGCCGGTCAGCACGAGCGACATCGCCACATAAAGCGTGAGCGACACCGCGAGCGAGAGAAGGACGGCGCGCGGAAGGTCGCGCTGCGGATTGCGTGCTTCCTCCGCCGCCGTTGTCAGCGTGTCGTAGCCGAAGACCGCAAAGAAGACGACCGCCGCCCCTTCGGCGACGCCAGAGAAGCCGAAAGGCATGAAGGGCCGCCAATTTTCGACGCGGACATAGGGAAGCCCCACCGCGATGACGAAGAGAACGGCGGCGATCTTGATCACGACCATCGCCATGTTGAAGCGCGCGCCCAATTCCATGCGCAGCGTGAGAAGGCATGCGACGCCGGACGCGCCGAGCGCGGCGAGCAGATCGACGACATGGCCGGGGCCTGTCCCGGCCGCGCCTGCGGCCCAGTCGGGAAGCGGAAGGCCGAGCTGCCCCAGAAGCGATTGCAGATAGCCCGACCAGCCGATGGAGACGACCGCGACGACGAGCGCATATTCGAGCAGCAGATCCCAGCCGATGATCCAGGCGACGAGTTCGCCAAGCACCGCATAGGCGTAAGTGTAGGCGCTGCCGGCGACGGGAATGAGCCCCGCAAATTCCGCATAGGAAAGCGCGGCGGCGCCGCTTGCGACGCCAGCGATTAGAAAAGAGAGGGCGACGCCCGGTCCCGCCTGCGTTGCGGCGACGACGCCGGTAAGAACGAAGATGCCGACGCCAATGAGGCCGCCGAGCCCAATGCTCGTGAGCTGCCAGACGCCGAGGACGCGCCGGAAGTCGCCGCCGCTTCCGGCTTCCGCTCGAAGAATGTCGATGGATTTGGCGCGCGTCAGATCACGCAGGCTCATGCTTCGCCCCTCGCAGATGCTGGGGCTTCACATAAAGGATAGCGGCTTCTCTGTCATGGCCTGAGGAAGATGGGGGCGGCGCGGGGCCGCCCCCTTTCGCTCACTTTTTCTCGGCGGCTTCGAGATGGGTAAGCGCTTCTTCCGCGTGCTTGGTGGCGGATTCCGCATGCTTCTCCTTGCCCTGCTCGATTGCGGCGTTGAGATGCGTGATCCCTTCCTTGGTGTGCGGATTCGCCTTTTCGGCTTCCGCAGCTTTGGCGTGTTTCAGCGCTTCCTCGGCATGGGTCGCGAGCACGTCCGGATGGCCCATCTTGCCATGCTCGATCGCCTGCTTCGTGTGTGTCACCGCTTCGGAAAGATGGTGGTTCTCGGCCAAGGCGAAACGCGGCGCGAAGGAGACCGCTGCTCCAAGAGCGAGGGCGGCGACAGTAAAGATTCGTCGGTTCATGGAAATCTCCTACTCTTCTGCACAAGCGAGCATATGGTGCAGGTTCGCGCGCATATCGAGTCCTTCAGTCACTGCCTGTCCGCCGCATAGAGAGCGCAGCTCTCGCCCAATTCACCGAGGCCATCCTCGAGAAGCGCGGCGAGCAGCGGCAGCCCGAGCAGATAGGCTGACGTCGGCTGCTCGCGCCGCGCACGCGCCTGCGCCACAGCTTCCTCCCACTCCTCCGCTGAAAAATCGCCGCGCCCGACCCAGGCGAGCGCCACGAGTTCGGTCTGCTCATCGACGTCCATGGCGTCGATGAAGGAAACGATTTCCGTACGCACGGTGCCGAAAGCTTCTTCCGTCAATACCGAAGAAAAGCCGTCATCCGTGGCGTTCGAGGCATCGGCGTCGACGCCTTCGTCCTCGCTCTCCAACTCGCGCGCCTTCACGACGACGAAACAGACCTTGTCCGTATTGATGGTGGGCATGGGCAAGACTCCTCCGGAGAATAAGCAGCGCGCCAATGGCTTCGGCTTGACCCTTGTCGGCGCCCGGCGCTCTCCGCATATAGTCCTTGCGCTGGCTTTTTGATCTGGCGTGAGGCTCAAATCGGAGAGCAGGAATGCGGATTGGCGCACCCCGGGAAATCAAGAATAGCGAGTATCGCGTCGGCCTGACGCCCGCTTCCGTCGCCGAGTTGGTGCACGCGGGTCATGAGGTGCGCCTCGAAAGGGGGGCAGGCGAGGGCGCTGGCCTTTCCGACGAGGACTACACCAGCGCCGGAGCCGTTCTGGCTGAGTCTCCGGCCGATCTTTTCGCGTCGTGCGAACTCATCGTGAAGGTCAAGGAGCCGCAGGCTGTCGAGGTCGCCATGCTGCGCCCCGGACATATTCTTTTCACTTATCTGCACCTCGCCGCAGATGCATCGCTCACCCGCGCGCTCATGGCGAGCGGCGCGGTCTGCATCGCCTATGAGACCGTCACAGCGCCGGGCGGCGGCTTGCCGCTTCTGGCGCCGATGTCGGAGATCGCTGGCCGCCTTGCGCCGCAGATGGGCGCGCGTTTTCTCGAGAAGCCCGCTGGCGGCCGCGGAGTCCTGCTGGCAGGCGCGCCCGGCGTGCCCTCTGCGGAGGTTCTCGTGCTCGGCGCCGGAAGCGTCGGCGCGCAGGCGGCGACGATCGCTTTCGGCATGGGCGCGAGCCTTCTCGTCGCGGACCGAAACCCGGAGGCGCTACGCCGGCTCGAGGGAAAGCTCGGCGCGGCGGTCCAGACGATCTATTCCACGCGCACGGCGATCGCGGAGGCCATCCGGCGCGCCGATCTCGTCATTTGCGCCGCTCTGACGCCGGGCGCGAAAGCGCCTGTGCTCGTCACGCGCGAGATGCTGTCGACCATGAAGCGCGGCGCCGTCATCGTAGATGTCGCTATCGACCAGGGCGGTTCTTGTGAGACGTCGCGTCCGACAAGTCATTCCGACCCGGTCTATGTCGTCGATGGGATCGTGCATTATTGCGTGACAAACATGCCCGGCGTGGTGCCGCGCACGTCGACCTTCGCGCTCAACAATGCGACGCTACCCTTTGTGTTGGCGCTGGCGAATAAAGGATGGCGAGACGCTGTGCGAGACGACGTTCACTTGCGCGCGGGACTTGAAATCGCGGCTGGCAAGCTCTTTTCCGTCCCGGTGGCCGCTGCTCATGGCCTGCATCTAAGCTCGATTTCCGATGTATTGTCTGGTTAACAAGATATTAAACGTTGACAATCACCTGTCTCATTTAAGATATCACTGTATCATATCCAATTGTTTACTATCACTAAGCTGTTGACCAGAGGGATTCCGCGCTTTTAATTGAGAGCGTCAGCCGATTCGAGGCGGCCAGGATTCATCAGCAAACGCCGGAGCAAATGCATGTTCATCATCGTCGACGAGCGTGATCTCGTAACGAATGGATACGCCTGTCGGTTCGATCAGGAAGGCGTCGCCTCGGCGGGTTTTCGTCCTGGGCCGTTCCGCGACTGGGTCGACTCCGCGGTTGAGGGGGATGTGCAGGCGATCGAAGCGTTCCTGATCGGCGAATGCCCGGAGCGCGAGGAAATCCCGCGCCTCATCAGGCGTCGGTCGCAGGCGCCTGTCATCGCGATGAACGATGCGCCGTCGCTCGAGCAAACGTTGGGGTTGTTCAGCGCCGGCGTCGACGACGTCGTCCGCAAGCCGGTGCATGTGCGAGAAATACTTGCACGTGTGCACGCCATTCGGCGCCGGGCCGAGGCCCGCCGCGACTTTGCGACGGTCGGCGGCGTGCAGGTTTTCTTCAACGGCAGCGATCCCATCGTCGGCGGCGAGGTTATGCCCCTGCCGCGCCGCGAGCGCCGCATTCTGGAGTATCTCGCGCTCAATCGCGGACGGCGAATGACCAAGGCGCAGATCTTCAACGCCGTGTACGGGCTCTTCGATGACGAAGTCGAGGAGAACGTCATCGAAAGTCACATCAGCAAGCTGCGCAAGAAGCTGCGCGCGAAGCTCGGCTACGACGCCATCGATTCCCAGCGGTTCCTCGGCTATCTTCTCGTTGCGCCCCAGGGAGCCTCGTTCGAGTGCGCGGATTTGCGCGCTGCTGGCTAAGCCAGTTTGCGCCGCGCCGTCGCTCGTCAATCGCGAATGAGCCCCCTGGGCGTCACGACAGTCCATTTCCCGCCGCGCTGATAGATCGAAGCGACCGTTCCAAGTCCTTCGACTGGCGCGCCTGGCGCCACGCGCCGTAGCCGCCCTTCGGGCAAGCGTATGAGCGCGCCTGTCGGATCCGCTTGAATGATCCGATAGCCGCGGAGTACGCCGTCGGGAAATGCGCTCGTGGTCGAACCGATTGGCGTATAATCTATTTGTGGAATCTGCCCGCGCCGCGCGGCAGGCCTCGCATATATCGCGAGATGCTCGATCCCGGAGATTTGCGGGGACTGAGCCGGCCCCGACGTCATCTGCGCCGCAAAGACGACGCTGGCGGCGGCCAGCGAAACTCCGGTGAGACGCAGGCCTGTCTCCGTTATGTCCAGGCTCTTTGGCAGCTTGAAAAACATTCGCCTCTCTCTCAAAATATTCCGCGCGACAATAACATTCTTTCGATTTCGTGAAGCTGAAGCGCGAAATTTCGCATAAAGGGAATGGGAGGAAAGCCTGGAGAAAGCCCGCCGGAATAGGCTCGAAGCGCTGATACGAAGAGAGGTTCGTCATGCACCCGATTACGCAACTCGACCAACTCCGCAGGCAGATGGCGGAGGAGCTCACGCAGAATCCGGAATACCGTGCGCTCAAGATAATGGAACGCTTCATCGCCGAAATGTCGGCGGTCTACGATGACGCGAGGCAGGTGGACGACAAGACGGAGTCCGACCATGCCGAGCGCAAGATCGCTCAGGCGATCGAGAACCATCTGAAGAACGAAAGCGCGCCGGCGATCGTTCGCAATGCGACCTATCTCCCGGTGCATCGAGTCGCGTAATCAGCCGCGTGCGCGCAACCGCAGAGGTTGCGCGCAGTTCTCAGCGAGGCAGATCTTCTCGCGGAACAAAGGAGACGTTGCGAACGAGCGTCTCCTTGACGACCGAGCGCCCCATCCGGCGATTGACGTTCTCGGTCAGCTGCAGGCTGAGCTTCGAGAGGTCCGTCTTCTGCAGATTGGTGAAGTCGATCTGCGTATCGCTGTAAATCAAACGAAATGCCTCATCCATAAAAAAGCTTTCCGGATCCAGGCTCGGCGTGTCGTGTCCCTCGCTGGCAAATCTCACGAAGCTAAACTCCGCCGAGACATAGCCTTTCACAGCGCCACCTGCGATAATGGGGACAGTGACCGGCCTGATCTTGTGCTCGAGCGCCTTCTCGACGTGCTCGGATGTCCCGCCGGGGTTCCGGCTGCGCCACTGGACGCCGAGGTAGGTTCCGCCGAGGGTGACCGCGCAGGTCCAGAGTCCGGCCAGCAATATCTTCAGCATGTTCAGCGCCGCGCGGTCCCATTCTTACTATAGGTGCCGTCTGACTCATCTTCGAGAATCTTTTCGATGAGCAGCGCTGAAATCTCCTGCATGGCGCGAAGGCGCAGCCCTAGAGCGTCCGCGTTCTCCGCGAGGGCCGTGCGAAAGTGCGCGATAGCGCCCCGGGCGGCGACGCGGCTGTCCAGAGGCGCCATGCGCAGCATCTGCGTCAGTTCGACAAGCGCATGGGATTTGCGCTGATTGAAGGCCTCGAAATCGATCTCGCCTGGATCGGCCGCAGCGCGCGTTTCGGCTTCGACGAGCGCCTTCAGACGCTCGACGCAGCGACGCAGCGCATCGCCGGTTGCATGTGCGTCAGCATCTGCGCTCATGGCAAGATTTCCGGAAGCCGGAGATGTCCGCGCCTGCACGTTGCAGCATCGCTCATGTGTTTGATCCATTCCAGTCGTCGAGCGCCTTCTGGAGACCTATGCCGCCAGCGTGAGCGAGTTGCACGCCAAGCTGTTCGGCCATCATCGAACGCCAGACGTTCGCCGAAGCGCCGGAGCCAAAGGCGCCGCTGTCTTCCTTCGGCAGAAGAGATTCCAGCCAGCTCTGCAGGATGAAAGCCTCGAATTTCTCGGCTGCCTTCCTGGCGGTCGGGGACTCATCGCGTGAGTGGGAGGCGTGAATCCTCTCCGCTGCAACGCGCGGGGGCGAGACATCGAGGCTTGCGGCAAAGCGTGTTTGCACCGGCGCGGCCGCCGTTGCGTCAAGGCGCTTCATCGCCTGGCTCAGCTTCTGCGGCTCGGCGGCGCGGGCCACGCCCGCGACAAGATCCGTTGCAGGAAATATCGACATGGTTCTCCGAGAATGGACTCGCCAAAAGGTCAATTGAAAACTAGCAAATCAGACTTGCGGCGCCCTGACACTCGGCAACCCCGCCAGACGGCGCAGTTCGGCGACGGACGTGGCGCGCCGCAATGCGATCTCTTTTTGCCCGACCAGGGTTTCGAGCAGTTTCGCCTGCCTTCCAAACTGCATCGCGCGCGCCTTCTGCGCGGCTCTTGCCGCTCTTAGTTCGGTCGATCGGCATGCAAGCATCACGAGCTGGCGCTCCATCAATTCTGGAGCAATGCGGGCGGCGCCAAGCAGTTCGATCGCTTTTCGTTCGCTGTCGCGCACCTCCGCAAGATCGATTTCGATCTGCTTGAGGCGGCTCTTCTCGAGGCGCCAGAGTTGATGGCTCGAGGCTACTGCACGCTGCAAGCGGTGGAGACAGAACTCCGCGTCAGTCATTCAAAGCCATCCTGAAATGCGACGAGAAGGCGGTGAAGAAATCGGCGTAAAGGAGCGAAAAGGCGTAGAGCCCGAGCAAGATGACCAGCGGGCTTGCGACGAAATAGACCTGAATCTGCGGAGTCAATTTGGAAAGGAGGCCAAGACCCAAATTGACTATGAGCCCGAAGATGAGAAATGGACTGCAAACACGTAATGCGAGTAGATGCGCCTGAGAAAGTGCGCGCGTCAATTCGAGCAGTAAGCCCCCGGCTCCAGGCCCCTGCAGAATTGGAGCCGCGTCGTAAGAGCCGTATAGGGCGCGAATGATTTCGAAATGGCCGTCTGTGACGAAGACGATCGTCAGCGCGGATGTCGTGATGAAAGTGGATAGCGCCGGGGCGGCCTCCGCCTCCATGATCGGAGCGCCGAAAATGTTCCCAAGTCCGAACGTCATGGCGACGCTGGCGGCGAGGGTCTCGAGGGCGAGAAAGTAAAATCTCGCCAGCAATCCAAGCGCCACGCCAATCGCCATTTCAACGAGAATCGTCGCGAGCATTCCGGAGGGGTCGGAATGCAGAAAGACAGTCGTGAACTTTTCCATCAGAGGCGGCGCAATCGACAATGTGAGGCCGATGGAAAGGTATAGGCGCATGAGGACCGGCGTGCGCTCCGTGGAAAAGCCGGGGGCCGCCATGATGCAGCCCCCGACGCGGCAAAAGACGACGAAGGTGGACAGGACCACATCATCTGCCCCGATCACGAGATCGATCCCAGCGATCTGACGTCGACGCCGCTCGCTATTTCGAGATGCGACAGGACGGCCTGCGAGGGGAAGGGTCGGCTCAGCATCAGCCGCACATAGGGCCGGGCCTCTGGTGTCGAGAGAATCGCGAAGCTTTCCCCGCGCTCGATGAGCTCCCGTATGACGGCGCCCGCCTCCGCCGCAAACTTCTCCACTTGCGCAGGATCGGCGTCGAAGCCGATAAGGTCGCCCTTCGAATCCCGCTTGATGCGTTCATGGAAGAACATATCCCAGCGGGCGCCGAGCCGAAGAACGCCGAGCGATCCGTTGACCGAAAGATCGCTGCACATCTGTGACGCAAGCCTCGTGCGAACATGCTCGACGATTGGCTCCGCACGCCGGGCGAATGGCGCAACTTCCGCGACCGCCTCGAGTATCAGCGGCAGGTTGCGGATGGAGACACGCTCGACCAAAAGCAGCTTGAGGACAGCGTGCAGGGTGGAATGCGTTATCAGACCCGGGATCATGTCATCAACCAGCCGCCGGTATTCCGGATCGAGCCGATCGATCAATCCGCGCATATCCTTGTAGGTGAGAAGCTGCGCAAGATTGTTCCTCAGGACTTCGGAGAGATGCGTCAGAAGCACCGAAACCGCATCGACAGGCGTAAAGCCCTGCCGCTTCGCTTCCTCCACCATGCCATCGGCAATCCACATGGCGCGCATACCGAAGGCGGGGTCCAGCGCGTCCTCGCCAGCAAGGTCCGGCGCAGCGCCGCGCCCGATGATCACGAGCTGCCGCTTGAGGGGCAGCTCGCGTGTCGCGGCGAGTGCGCCATGAATGCGAATTTCGTAATGCTTCGGCGTCACCTCGAGATCATCGGCGAGCCTGATCTCGGGAAAGACGAATCCGTAGTCTCTTGCGAACTTCCGCCGCATCCTGAAAACGCGCTGTCCGAGTTCGGCCTGCGACGCGAGAAGCCCCGCCCAGATCTGCTTGCCGAGTCGCAGTTCGACAGAAGCAATGAGCAACACGTCTCGCGCGGATTCTCTTGCTTCTCTCTGCGCCTCCCGCTCGAGGGCCTGTTGGCTTTCAATCTCCAGGAGGCGGGTCTTTTCCGCTTCCTTCGGGATGAGATAGGCGATGAAGGCCATCACGCAGCCGAGCGCGGCGAAAGGCGTGAGCGGCAGACCCGGAATGAGCGCCAGGACGAACATCAGCGCCGCCGCGACGAGCAACGCGCGTGGATACATGCCGAACTGCCGGAGAATGTTCTGCTCTGCGGACCCGCGCGTGCTGCCCTTCGAGACGAGAAGTCCGGCTGAAAGTGAGACGATGAGCGCGGGAATCTGCGACACGAGCCCGTCGCCAACCGAAAGCTTCGTGTAGACGTCGGCTGCGGACGACAAGGTCATGCCATGACGGGTGACGCCGATGACAATTCCCCCGAATATATTGACCGCAAGGATGATGAGACCAGCGATCGCATCGCCGCGAACGAACTTCGACGCCCCGTCCATCGAACCGAAAAATGCGCTCTCCTCTTCAAGTTCCTGCCGGCGAATTTGCGCTTGCCGTTCGTCGACCAAGCCCGCTGAGAGGTCTGCATCGATCGCCATCTGCTTGCCGGGAATAGCATCGAGCGTGAAGCGTGCGCCGACCTCGGCGATGCGCGTCGCGCCCTTTGTGATTACGAGGAAGTTTACCGTGACGATGATCGCGAAGACAGTGAGGCCGATGACGAAGTCGCCGCTCATCACAAGCCGCGCGAAGCCGCTGATGATGTAACCGGCCGCGGCAGGCCCTTCCGAGCCATTCGACAGAATGAGGCGGGTCGTGGCGATGTTGAGCGAGAGTCTCAGGATCGTGGCAATGAGAAGAACGGTCGGAAATGACGAAAAATCCAGCGGCTTCTGTATCCACAGCGAGATCATCAGAATGAGAACAGACAAGCCAATCGAGATTGCGAGGCCGGCGTCGAGCAGGAAGGGCGGGATAGGCAGAAAGAAGACGCAGAGAATGAAGACGATCGATAGAGCGAAGCCGATATCTTTGGACGATGCGCGCTCTGTGCGCCCGGACTTCACGCTTATGGCGGACATCGTTGCGCTCCTTCGGCCGCGTCGGTTCTAGAACCCGGTCTCGATTCGCGAGTATACGAACTGGGCCAGCGCGCCGATCTTAGAGCCGAAGAAGGGGGCGGCGAGACCGAGGACGGCGATCATGGCGACAATCTTGGGGACGAAAGTGAGCGTCATCTCCTGGACCTGAGTCAGCGCCTGCAAAAGCGCGATCAGGACGCCGACGGTCATCGCGGCGGCAACGAGCGGTCCCGAAACGACAAGAATCGTTACGATCGCCCGTTGAACGATTTCGAGAGCCTCCGCTTCATTCATGTCAGCTGATCGAAACGCCGGGAACGAGCGCGAGATCGCGTCCATCCTTCAGATGTGCGATCATTCCACGGTCGCTGAGGGTCACGGAGTCGACGATCCCCTTCGTCGCGTCGTCAGGCGATGCGACAGTGCGTCCCAGGAGCGCACTTGCCTGAGAAAGACTGGCGTTATCGCGTAGCGTGGCGAGCAGCGAATTGGTGTGCACCGCTTGTTCCACGTTCGCGAATGTAGCAAGCTGAGTGACGGTCTGTGTGGGATCGAGAGGCTTCATCGGATCCTGGTTTTTCAGCTGCGTCACGAGCAGTTGCAGGAAGGCGTCGAAGTTTCCCGCCGTTTGAGAAGTGCGCGCGGAAGTATCGCGAGACGTTGTATTTGTGCTCGTGGGTTGAATGAGCATCGTAGTCATGATCTTTCCTTTCAGGCGTGCTCGCGTGAAGCGAGCGATTCGCCGGGAAGCGCCTGTTCAAGGGGGAAAAGCGCGCGAACGGATTTGAGCGCTTCGAACATTCGTCCCTCATTGACGTAGCCCGTCGTAAGCGAGAGACCGCTGGAAATTCCTGGGTGACGCGACGCCGTCCGAAGGGAGCCGAGCAAATCGCGGCACAGATCGAGAGCCGCTTCGCAGTCGTTGGGCGCGATCAGCGTCGCCTGAATGGCGAAATAGAGCCGCTTCAGGGGCGTTGAAGCATCCTGCTGTTGCATGACGTGATTTTCGAGGAGAAAGGTGACGTCATTCATGAGTTCGAGGCAGACTTTACGGTCCACCCGGATGACGGCGCCATTGATGAATATCCGTTCGCCGCGTCGCAGGGAAATGTTCATGTCAGATCAGCCCGTCCGAGATGAGTTGGTTGACGTCGATTAGGGCGTCGAAATTGGCGGAATCACCACGGTCGATCATGTCGGCCTCCCGGCAGATCCAAAGTCCGATGGAAATGAGCGAAGCCCGCAGTTCGGCGGGAAGCGCATTCTCTTCGTTGCGAAGATCACTCATGAGGAGGGTCCAAAGGCGCCGCAGTAAATCGGTCGCTTCAAAGGCTTCCGGCGTGGAGGCGCCGCTGGCTCTCGCCGCGACGAGCTTGGCGATCGCAGAGTCGAGCGCCTGTTTCTCTCTGGCCCTGGCCCGCGATCCGGATTCGTTGGCGATTTCGGCGTAGACGTTCTGATACATCACGGTCCTGTCGTCGATCTGGTCTAGAGATATTTCGCCAGAGTGAGCTGGCTGATCCGCGCCGTCAGCGTGAAAGCCATTTCCGTCTGGGCCATGATCTCCTTCAGCCGCGCCGCGGCCTGTGTCTGGTCGATCCCTTCGAGCGCGTTGCGCTGAAGTTCCAGCGTCTCCGACTGTATGGCCATCGCAGCGTCGGCAGTTTCGATCGAAGCCTGCGTCGCGCCCACGCGCGCCTTCGTTCGCGTCAAGGCGTCGATAGAAGCGTCTATTGTCTGCATCGCAGTTTCGAGAACTGCGTGATAGGCGGGCTTGCTCATGCGTTGCGCGCCGAGGTCCGCGATCATTGTGTAAGCGGTGGCGAGCTGGCGGAAGGCTTTTTCGTTGGCGGAGACCGAAGCGTCGACCGTCATGGAAATCGCGATGCGGCTGTGAAGCGGCTCGTCGGAGGCTTTCGACCAGTCGGCGCGCCATTGCGTCGGCGTGAAAAGCTGCTCGAAGGGGCCGTTGAGGAAGTTTTCGATCTGCGCGCGCGTCAGGGCGCCGACCGCTGGATCATCCTGCGCGATTCCAAATGTCGCGGCGAACGCCGCATCGACGGCGCGCTTGCTCGATCCCGGCGGGTTGGCGAAGTAGTTCTCAAGGGGCGCGACGTTGCTGTTGACACCAGCGAACAGGAACGCCTCTCCGTCGCTTCCATTGAGGGTCGCGACGACGGTCGAGAGGGCGCCGCGCGCCTGGGTGACGATCGCTGATGGCTCGCCGCCATCCGTTTGCGCCGCAAGCAGCGTCGCTCGCATGCTTCGCGCGCCATCCAGAAGATTGCCGAGCGCAGTCTGCGTCGCTTCAAGGCGCGCGGCTACGAGCTTGTTGGTTGAACGGATCGAGGCGACCTCGCTCTGTGTGCTGGCGAGCGCGAAGGATCTGCTCGTCTGCGCGCCGAGCGCCACGCCGGGATCGGCGTGACGACCCGTCGACAGCTCCTTCTGCCCGCGCGCGAGATCGCGCTGCAGCGAATTGATTGAACCCCTCAAGGCCGCGGTCAGCGAAAACGTTGATGTCGTGTAGGTCATGGCGTCGCTCAAGCGCGTAGCGCGGCTAAAAGAGTGTTGAAAAGACCGTTCACCGTCTCGAGCAGCCTCGCGGACGCCTGATACGAACTTTCAAGGGACAGCATCCGGGACATTTGCTCATCGAGATTGACGCCCGTCGAATTGGAGAGGGCCTGCGTCGCCTGTGCGGAGAGCGCGCTGGAATAGGTATTGTCACGGGTATGTTGCTGCCGCTGAGCCGCGAACCACCCGTTCGAGGACGACGCGATCGACGCGACGGAGCCTCTGGTCCCGAGCTCCGCTATCGGATCCAGCGCGAGGGGCGTCGCGGCAGCTTCGACGAGCTGCAGAATGCGGGTTGAGTAGCCGCTTGCGCCGCTGGCGTTGTAGACGTAGTCGGAATTTCCCGAGACGCCGCCATCGCGCAGACGCGAGAGGTCGCCGCCAACCGAGGGGTCCACGGCGGCATTCACTTCGATCGCCCCGGCCAGGCCGCCGATCAGTGCGGCGCCCGGCGCTGTGCTTGCTCCGGCATAGGTAAAGAGGCCGGCGAGCGGTGGGCCGCCCGACCCGCTTTGGTCCTCTTCGGCGAAGGCCACGACCAGAGCGCGGGCAGTTTCGTCGAGTTGACGCTGATACTGTGGCGCGAGCACGTCGCGTAGCCTGGACAGGCCGGAAATCTCTCCCGATTGCAGAGCCAGAGGCGACTTGACCCCGGTGACCTGCACGCCGTCGATGTAGACGGCGGCTCCCGACGTTCCGGGCGCGAGATTTGGCGTCTGCTGAAATGTGACCGTGCGGGGTTGCGTCTCGAACAGCGTCACGCCGCTATCCGTGTAGATCACGATGTCGTTGTGCGCGCGCGTCACCGTTCGAATGCCGATGCTTGCGGAAAGCTGGGTGAGGAGCCCGTCGCGCTGGTCGAGCGCGTCGGTCACGTCGGCGCGCGCTGCGGAGCCCGAGACCACTTCCGCGTTGACAGCTTCGAATTTCGCAAGAAGGTCATTGACATCGGCGACAGCCCTATCGATGCGGGCGTCCGCGTCCCTTCGCGCGTCTTGTGTAACCGCAGTCGCGTCGCGCAGCTTGGCGGCGACATCCTTCGCTGCCGACAGCGCAATTTGTCCGGATGTTTCGTCGCCCGGCGTGGCGCTGTAGCTCTGAAGAGCCGATGTCAGTCTCGCGATTAGCGAGGCGGGCGATCGGCTGTTGGACGCGTTGGAAAGATCGAGAGCCTGATCGATGCGGTCCAGCGCTTCCGAAACAGAGCGGGCGGCGCCTTGATCTCCATTGGCGGAAAGCAGACTGCGAAACAGCGCGCCATTGGTTGCGCGGCCAATGCTGTCGAGACCGACGCCGAGATCGTCCGTCGCAAGAAGCGCAAGTTTTTCGGACGCACCCGGCGTGCCCGCAGCCGAGATATTGCGTGAGACAATGCTGATCTGGTTCGAGATGGTTCCAAGCGATCTCGATGCGATCGCGCCGGCCGTTTGCAGCGACATTCCGCGACTCCGCTATTTGAGATTGTTGAGAACCTGGAGGATTTCCGACGCGACCTGGAATGACTGCGTGTTGGCCGTGTAGCTGCGTTGCGCAATGATCATGGTGGAAAGTTCGGTCGCGAGATCGACGGTCGACGCTTCCAGCGTTGCGGAGGCGATGAGGCCGAGCCCGCCGGAGCCCGCGGCGCCGACCGAAATCTGTCCGGAATCGCCGTTCGCCGCATAGACATTGCCGGTATAGTTGGAGAGCGCCGTGGGCGCCGCCACATTCGCAAGTCCGATCCGATAGGCGGCTGCAACCTGGCCATTGTCGAGTTGATAGCTCATCGCGCCGTCGGTGGATATCTGGATCGAGCGAATGGCGCCCGGGGCGTTGCCGTTCATATTGACCTTGTTGACGACGAAGGGGGCGCCGAGCTGGGTGGCGCTCGTCATGTCGAGATCGATAGCGGCGCCGCCCGGCAGCGACAGGTTGACAGTTCCGCCGCCCAGAATCGCGCCGCTCGCCGGATCGAAAGCCAGAGTTGTGGTCGTGACCGCAGGAGAAGTGTATGGAAAGCCGCCGCCCGTCGCGCCGCTCGAGTCGTAGACCGACATTTCCCACGTGTTGGCGGCCGTCTTGGCGAAATAGACGTCGAGGACGACCGGCTTGCCCAGATTGTCGTAGGCGGTGACGGAAGTCTTCGCGCTGAATTGCGCGCCGGCTGCGTTCGTAGAGGGCAGGGTTGCTGCGGGCGTCACATTCGCCGAAGCTGGCAGATTGACGGAAAGAGTTCCCGCCGTCGTCGGACTGGCGTAGAGCTTGTCGTTTCTGACGCGCACCACTTCCATGTCGCCGAGCGCATCGGAGCCCGAGCCGGGCGGAAAGCCCTTGAGATAGAAGCCGGCGGCGTTGACCAGGCGGCCTTCCGCATCCGGCACGAAGGAGCCGGCGCGGGTGAGAAAGGTCGCGCCCGATCCGTCCGACACGACGAAGAAGCCATTGCCGCGGATCGCAAGATCGGTGGAAGAGGCCGTGCGTGTGAGCGCGCCCTGGCCGGTGACGTCGTAGCGGCTGCGCGTATAGACGCCGCCGCCGAACTGGTCCGGGCCCTGAAATCCGCTCAGGACGGTCAGAAAATGCGTCGTCGCGCGCTTGTAGCCGACCGTGCTGGAGTTGGCGATATTCTCGGAAATGTTCGCAAGCGCGTCCGCCTGCGCAGACATGCCCATGATGGATGAATTGAACAAGCCGAAAGTGCTGCTCATCGCCGCCTCGCAGGAACTGACCCGATAAGACTAAACGTCAGCCGGCTTGTCCGAAGCTTTCATCGCACGCCGCGCGGACTTGCTTCACAAGTCGATGCGCTTAACAAAGGATGAAGCGGCGAAGTCGGAAGAGAGCATGTCCAAAGAACGCATTGTCGAAGGCGTCCGGTTTCCGAATGCCGCCCTGGCGCGTTTGCGTTCGCGAAAGTCAGGCGTCGCCGCTTATGCGCGTCTGTGCGACGCAGCCCCGGAGCGCAGGAGCGAAGCGCGCCGCGCCGCGCGACTCAGATGGGGCAAGACGCTCGATTGCGCCGAACGATTTCTGTCTGATTGCCTCATCGCCGACCGCACGAGCGTCGGCGCACGATTGAAGCTTGCGCGCAACATAGGCGTCCCCCAGCGCTTCCAGCTTTTTGAGGATGAGAGCGGCGACCTCTTTGCGGCGCGCGTCATATGGCGGCGCGGCAGCGAGATCGGGTGCCGCCTGTCGGCGGCTGGAGGAAATGCGCGCATCGTGCAAAGAATGCGCAGCAGATGTTACGCGCTCTGACGCGCTCAGGCCTCGCCGGCGACGAAGCTTCTCAGCCGTCGCTCGCTCGCCCATCTGGCGGCGCGGTCGGCGCTGGCGGCGAAAGCGCGTGCGTCGAAGACGGCGCGGCTTTCTTCGGCGGCGCATGCAATCAATCCTGCGGCTATCGAGAGAAGGACTGTCGTGGAGGCTTTCACGAAGGTCGTATCATCTGTTCCGGCGTCCCGCGCCTCGCGGCGAATTCGCGCAACGAGATCACGCACTTCGTAATCGAGCGCCTCAAGATCGTCACGAAGCGGCGTATCGAGCCGCAGGCACTCTTCGATGGTCATGGCGGCTATTTCAGCGTCTCTGGCAACCCGCATTTCAAACACTCCCCTCACGCGTATCCTTGGCGCCAGCTTGATCGTCGCATCTGAAGAAAGACTTGCGCGCCGCCGGAGCCTGCGCGGCCCGCGCAAGGCCCGCGCAATCTCATCCTTCCCGCGCGACGCATCCCATATGCTCGAACTGCGCCGCGAGCGCGATCGCCTCGCCCTTCAGGCGCGCCACCTCCGCCGCGCGGCTCTCCTCGAAGATGAGGGCCATCGGGACCGGCGCGCCGAAGACGCGGGTCCGGTCTTCCGCATATTGATGGTCCTGAGCGATGCTGGAGAAGACGAGCGTGCGCATCGTCCTGGCATGCATCAACGTCAGTTCCCGGCAGGTCGCGGGCGTGTAAGCGGAGGGCGGGACCGGATCGGGCGCAATCTCGCCGTGCAGACTGGCGCAGGCCGAAAGGCTCAAGGCGCAGGCAAGGCTTCGGGCTAGGCTTCGGGCAAGGCTCGAGGCGCGGGCGAGGGCCAGGGTTGCGCGCGTCGATGTCAGCATGCCGGTCTCCGCCGTCGCCGGGAGCAAAGGCGGCGAGCCGTTCCCTTTTGCGCGAAGAGGCTGGCGCGAAGCCTTCCGGCCCGCGACAACATGGCTCTGCGGCAGCGCTTTGCGTGACCTATATAGCTGTAATATACCGAACTTATCTTTAGTGCGCCGCAGCGCGGGCGAAAGTGTCGTCCCGGCCTTGCCCGCCACTGCAATATTGATGGACCGGGGCGCGCAGTACTGGGCATACTGACCCGGCTTCCCGGGTTCCGCTTTCGGCCTGGAGCATGAATAGGAAAGAGCATGACGATCAGTCGCGACGAGGAGCCAACGGCCAAGCGGCGGAAGACCCCGCCCGGGGCCAAGGCGGTTTCGGAGCGCAGGAAGAAGTCGGGCAAGAAGGACGCAAAGAAGGCTGCGCAAGCTGAGCTCGCGGACGAGGAGCCCGCGAAGCGGTCGGAAAAGGGCGAGGGAACGAACGGCGCGCGCGGTGGCCAGGACGTCAGAGAAGGCGCCAGGCCGACGCAGGCCCAAGCCGAGCCTCATATCGACATGCCTCATATCGAGATGCCAAACGTCGACATGGAGGCGCTGGCTGAAAATATGGCCCAACTCGTCGACCAGGGCCGAAAGGCGCTCGCCGCAGCGATTGGCAGCGTCGATGCGGGCGGTCAGCGCAGCGAACTCGCCGCCAATGTCGCCGACGCCACCAAGACTTTGGGCGTAGTCGCGGAATATTGGCTGGCCAAGCCCGAGCGCGCGGCCATCGCCCAGGCGGAGCTTTATGGCGGCCTGAGCGAAATCTGGCGCCAGACCATGCGTCGCTACTCGGGCGAAAGCGTTCCGCCCATCGTGCCCCCGGACCCCGGCGATAAGAGATTCGCTTCTCCGGAATGGGAGCAGAATCCCTTTTTCGATTGGTTGCGGCAGTCCTATGTCTACGCCTCGCGCTGGGCGGGCGACATGATCGAAAAGGCCGAGGGCGTCGATCCCCATACGCGGGCCAAGGCCGCCTTCTACACGCGGCTCATTTCCAGCGCCGTCTCGCCGTCGAACTTTGTCGCCACCAATCCCGAACTGCTGCGCGCGACGATAGAGAACAAGGGCGAGAATCTCGTGCGCGGAATGAAGATGTTCGCCGAAGACATAAACGCCGGCCACGGAATGCTGAAGATTCGTCAGACGGACGACAGCAAATTTCGCCTCGGCGTCGACCTTGCGACGACGCCCGGCAAGGTCGTCTGGCGCAACGATGTGATGGAGCTGATCCAATATGCGCCGACGACCGATGAAGTCTACGCGCGACCCCTGCTGATCACGCCGCCATGGATCAACAAATTCTACGTGCTCGACCTCAATCCCGAGAAGAGTTTCGTGCGCTGGGCGGTGGCGCAGGGTTTCACCGTTTTCATCATTTCCTGGATCAATCCCGATGAAAGCAAGGCCGAGAAGGGTTTCGAGGCCTACATGCACGAAGGGATTCTCACCGCGCTGCAGGTGATCGAGAAGGCGACCGGCGAGCGCAAGGTCGCTGCGGCGGGCTATTGCGTCGGCGGCACGCTGCTCGCGCTCACGCTGGCCTATATGGCCACGAAGGGCGACGACCGCATCGAGAGCGTCACCTTCTTCGCCACCCAGGTCGATTTCAGCGAGGCGGGCGATCTTCAAATTTTGATCGACGAGGCGCGGATGGAGGCGCTGGACGAGGAGATGGCCAAGACCGGCTATCTCGAGGGCGTGAAGATGGCGAACGCCTTCAACATGCTGCGGCCGAACGAACTCATCTGGACGTATGTGGTCAACAATTACATGAAGGGCGTCGAGCCTGCGGCTTTCGATCTGCTTTACTGGAATTCGGATTCGACGCGCATCCCGCGCGCCAACCATTCCTTCTACATGCGGAGTTGTTATCTCGAGAACCGCATCACGCGCGGCGAGATGGTGATGAGCGGCGTGCCGATCGATCTCAGCGTCGTGAAGGAGCCCATCTATTCGATCGCCACGAAGGAGGATCACATCGCGCCGGCGCGCTCGGTCTTCAAGGGCGACAAGTTTTTCGGTGGCGACGTGACCTATGTGCTCGGCGGCTCCGGCCATATCGCGGGCGTGATCAACCCGCCGGCGAGGGGCAAGTATGGCTATATGACCGGCGGACCGGTGAAGGGGACTTTCGAAGAATGGGTGGCCAAGGCGCAGGAGCACAAGGGCTCCTGGTGGCCCCATTGGCTGGCGTGGATCACGTCGCAGGCGCCGCGCAAGGTTCCCGCGCGCCAGCCCGACGGCGGCAAGTTGAAGCCGCTCTGCGACGCGCCGGGCGAATATGTCCGGGTGAGAGGATAAAAAAAGAGGGGCCGCGCAGGCCCCCTTTTTCGTTCGGCGTCAGCCAGGCAGCACGCCGATGCGCTGCAGGAGCCAGTAGACGCCCGCAAGCGCGATAAGCCCCGAGAGCGCGTAGACGAGCTTTTCGTTGCGCTTGCCGCCCGTCGCCTTGTCGATGCCAAAGAGGATCGGCATGACGGCCATGACGATGGCGATCTGTCCGGCTTCCACGCCGATGTTGAAGGCGGCGAGCGCCGGCAGCACGCCGCCCTGCGGCACGCCCATTTCCGTCAGCGCCGATGCGAAGCCGAAACCGTGGATGAAACCGAAAAGGAAGGTGTTGCGCCAGCGGTTGTCGACATCGCGAGAGAAGAAATTCTCCGCTGCGACGAAGACGATGGAGGCGGCGATCAGCGCCTCGGTGAGCGACGAGGGCAGGGTGAAGATGTTGAGCGCCGCGAGCGACAGCGTGATCGAATGCGAGACAGTGAACGCTGTGACGATCTTCACCACCGGCCAGACGCGCGTCGCCCAGAGGATAAGCGCGAACAGGAAGCACAGGTGATCGTAGCCGGTGACGATATGCTCGATTCCGGCCTCGAAGAATTTCCACATCAACTGACCGGTCGTCTCCATCGGCTGCGAGAGATCGAGCGGCGGGTTCTGTGGATAAAGCATGGTCTCGCCGGCGTTCTCGCCGAGCAGCGTGACGAGGTGCTTGCCTTTCGAGCCTTGCGTGGCGAGGAGCCTGGTCGCGTCGTAGAGGACTTTCCCCGTCGTGCCGGCGCAGTCGAAGCGCATGACGACGAGCGCGCTGTCCTGGTTCGTGGGGTCTTCGCCCGCCTTTTCGACCTTGGCGATGCAGGCGCGTCCCGTCTCGTCGCGCATCGCGACGCGCCTCGCGACGAATTTGCCGATCTCCTCCTCGAGGGCGCCTGGCGGCGAGAGGTCGACGCTGGCGCGTTCATCCATCGTCGACTGGAACATGCGTTCCAGGTCGGTCGCAAGGAAGCCGACGTCGACGACATAGGCGCGGTCGGCCTGGGGCGTGATCTTGCCTGTGGAAATGTCTGGCGTATGCGCGAATGCGGGCGCCACGAAGCCGAGGCTCGCCCCGACGCAGAACAGGAATAAGGCGGCCAGTCTCCTCCACAACCCGGTCATTCGGCGTTTCCTTTTGTTTTGGTTGGGCGGCACCATGCCAAAGGAGCGGGCCCCGGACAAGGCCAAGCAGGGCGGCGGCGTTGCTGCGCCTGTGTCAGAGAGGTATGAAAGGAGCCAGCGGCCAAGAGGGCGGCCCAAACCGGGGACCAGCATGCAGCGCGTGACGGTGACGATCGACGACGAATTGATGGACGCGCTCGACGGCTACATGGAGGCGGGCGGCCATCAGAACCGCTCAGAAGCCGTCCGCGATCTCGTCCGCGCCGGGCTTTTGAAACAGCCCAAGGCCGATGACGGCGCCCGCGCCTGCGTCGCGGCGCTCGTCTATGTCTACGACCACGAGACCCGGCAACTCTCCAAGAAGCTCGTTCACGACCACCACACCCACGCCGACATGTCGATCGCGACGCTTCATGTGCATCTGGACGAGGCCAGCTGCCTCGAGGTCTCGCTCCTGAAGGGCCAGAAATCCGAGGTGGAGCATTTCGCCAGCCACCTCATCGGCGAGCGCGGCGTGCGCTACGGCCAGCTCGTCGTGGTGCCGGCGGAGGACGAAGACGCCGGAAAAGAGCGTCGGCACGCCGCCCACGCCCACGCGCACCCATAGGGTTAACGCGCATTTAACCTTCTGTTGCAAAATAGTTACTCCGGCCGTAATTCGTTAACGTCCGATTGACAGTCACGCGTGGCGTAAGACAAGTTTAAAAAAAAATCACATGTCTTGTCGAGGCTGCGCATGAAACGCCATTATCTTGTCACTGTCTCTCTTTGCGGGATGTGCGCGGCCCTCTGGAGCATCGAGGCGCGGGCCCAGTTCACCTCTCTGCCGACCATCGTCGTCGGCGGGCAGCAGCACCGCACCACGTCGGCGCCGGCCCCCGTCGTCAGGGCGCCCTCCCGCGGTCCCGTGCGTTCGTCGCCTGTCGTCGCAGCGGTCGCCCGGCCTGCGCCGCGTCCGGCTCCCGCTGTCGCGCCCGCCCCCGAGCCCGGTCCGAAACGGCCGCCGATCACCGCGTCGAGCGAGAAATTCTTCACCGGCCCGGAAGTCACCGCCTATCCCTATTCGCGTCCGAGCGAGTCGCTCGAGATCGTGCCCGGCCTCGTCGTCACGCAGCACTCGGGCGAAGGCAAGGCCAATCAATATTACCTGCGCGGCTTCAACCTCGACCACGGCACCGACCTCGCGATCTATCTCGACGGCATGCCGCTCAACATGCGCACCCACGGCCACGGGCAGGGGTACGCGGACACGAACTTCCTGATCCCCGAGCTTCTGTCCTATGTGCTCGCGCGCAAGGGGCCCTATGACGCGCAGGACGGCGACTTCTCGTCAGCCGGCTCGGTCTACATGCAATATGTGAACAAGGTCGACAAAGGCTATTTCGGCCTGACCGGCGGCAGCTTCGGCTACGCCCGCGCCTTTGCGATCCATCCCTACAAGGACTTCGCGGGCGGCTCGGCCTATGGCGCCGTGGAGATGAATATTTACAACGGCCCCTGGGAGCGGGGCGACAGCGTGCGCAAGTTCAACAGCGTCTTGCGCTGGTCGCGCGGCACGGAGGAGGACGGCGCCGCCGTCACCTTCATGGGCTACGCCAACAAATGGTATTCGACGGATCAGATTCCGCTGCGCGCCGTCACGAGCGGCGTGAAGTCGCTCTGGGGCACCTTCGATCCCACCTCCGGCGGCGCGACCTCACGCTTCTCGCTCTCGGGCCGCTGGAGCCAGGTAGACGGCAATCAATTCTCGCGTGTCGAGGGCTATGTCGTGCGCTCCACGCTGGAGCTGTATAACAACTTCACTTATTTTCTCGCGCATCCTGACGTCGGCGATCAGTTCCGCCAGTTCGACTACCGCACCTTCCTCGGCGTCAACGCCCAGCACGGGATCAACTGGAACAGCTTCGGCCTTCCGGTCACGACGCGCATCGGCTTCCAGGGGCGCTACGACGACATTCGCCTCGGCCTGCAGGAGGGCGAGCGTCGCCAGCTCTACAACACCCTCGCCAACAATTATGTCGGCGAAGGCAGCATTGGCGTCTGGACCGACACCACCGTCGCCTGGACCCCCTGGCTGAGGACCGTCGGCGGCGTGCGCTTCGACTATTACAACGCCGCCGTCCGCAACGTGCAGTCGCTCTACGATGCGCCGAAGGTCTTCGACAGCAACGGGCTGCCGGCCTTCGTCTGGGCGGGGCCGTTCAATCAGGGCTCGAAGGGCGCGGCGCTCGTCAGCCCCAAGGCCTCGATCATTGTCGGGCCTTTTTACAAGACCGAGCTGTTTCTGAACTATGGCGAGGGTTTCCATTCCACCGACGCGCGCGGCACGGTGCTTCGCTATTCCACGACCGAGCTCGGGGATGACGACAACTTCGCGAATGTCGCCCGTATCCCGCTGCTCGTGAAGTCGCGCGGCGCCGAGATCGGCGCGCGTACGAAGTTCATCGACGGTCTGGATTCGAGCATCACCTTCTTCTGGCTCAACCTCGAGTCGGAGAACCAGTTTGTCGGCGACGCCGGCACCACGGAGTTCGGCCGCCCGAGCCGCCGGTACGGCATTGAAATCGCCAACCACTACAAGCCGACGTCCTGGCTCATGTTCGACGGAAATGTGTCTCTGGTGAATGCGCGATTCCGCGGCGTGGATCAGCAGGCGTGGCTCGGCTATCTCGACCTCATCACGCCCGAGGCGCTGCCTTACGGCACGTATCTCGGCAATGCGCCGGGCAATTATCTCTTCAACGCCCCTGCGATCGTCGCTATGGGCGGCGTCGAGATCGGCGAAGCCACTGGCTGGTTCGGCGGGCTGAAGTATCGCTACTTCGGCGAGCGACCCCTGACGCCGGACGGATATTTCACTTCGCCGGCCACGGGCACGATGAATGCGCGTCTGGGTTATCGCTGGGCGGACGGATGGCGCGTGCAGCTCGACGCCTTCAACATCTTCAACTCGCGCTCCGACCAGATCACCTATGGCTACGGCTCGCTCATCCCGACCGATGCGCTGTTCCAGCAGTGCCAGGCCGGAATAGCGCCCGGCCCGGTCTGCGGCGTCGGCGTGATGGACCGCCACTTCAAGCCCATGGAGCCCCCGGCCGTGCGCCTCAGCGTCGGCGGGCCGCTCAACCTCGACGGCGGCCCGATCACGACGCTGCCGGACGTCGGAGAGCCGTTCCGGGTGTTTTCGAATTGAGCGAGGCCGCCCCTCGTATTGCAGATTGATTTCAAATATTGATTTTTTGAAATCAAAATGCAAGTATGTCTCTGGGAGTTCTCGGAGGCTGCGATGTCGAATGTTCACTACCTGCATGGGCGCCCTCAGCCCCTCTCGCGCCTTTTTGGAATCACGCGTGCGGCGCCTGTTGGAACGAGAAAAGCCGGGTTAGAGTGATGTCTGTCGCAGTTCGTAAAATTCTCGATCACCTGCGCGAGGATGGCGGCCTTCAGGGGAAGGATATCGCCAATATCGTCGAGGTTTCCCCCGCCACGGTTTCCCGCTGGTCGAGCGGCAAGGCGACGCCCGATTTGCGCACGCAGACGGTGATCGCCGAACTTCGCTATGTTGTGGATCGCCTCGCCGATTTTTACTCCCCGGAGGAAACGCGCCTCTGGCTGCACTCCGCTCATCCAATGTTGAAAGGCGCGCGCGCAATCGATCTCATCAACGACGGACGCACGCAGGACGTGCTGGCCGTGATCGAGGCCCTCGACTCCGGCGCCTATGTCTGAATCGCGCCGCGCCCGCGATCTCGATCTCCTCGACGCTGTCGATGCTTTCAAGCGTGAGCCCTTCGCACAGCCGGTCTGGCGGGTCTGCCGCGAGGGCCGCGACCCCACCCTGGGTGCGGCGTCACAGAGCCGCTGGTGCAACGGGACGTTCGATATCCTCTACACGTCGCTCGCCCGCGACGGGGCGCTTGCCGAAATCCATGCGTTGCTGAGCCTCCAGCCGGTTTTCCCCTCGAAGCTCGCAGCCTATGCGCATCGGCTGGCGGTAGATGCGAAGGAGACGCTTCGGCTCGCAGATCTGCCGGCGCTCGCCACGCTGGGCGTGGATACGGCGCGCTATCGGGAACGCGATTATGCGCAAACGCAGGCTATCGCCGATGCGGCTTATTTTCTTGGCTTCGATGGGCTGATCGCCCCATGCGCCCGTCATGAGTGCCTCAACGCAATGCTGTTCACCGACCGCCTTGCGCCCGACGCCATTCTTGTGGAGGAGACCGAGGCCGAGCCGATCGACTGGCGCGCATGGCGGAAGGCGCAGGCCAGGGGCGCGGATTGATTCCCGAAAGCTGTGCTAGATAAGCCCCCATGCGCTTCTCACCCGCCTTCCTCGAAGAAATCCGCGCGCGCCTGCCGGTGTCCGAGGTCGTGCGCCAGAAGGTGAAGCTCAAGAAGGAGGGGCGCGAGTGGCGCGGGCTCTCTCCCTTCAACGCCGAGAAGACGCCCTCTTTTTACGTCAACGATCAGAAGATGCGCTGGTTCGACTTTTCGGCCGGCAAGAACGGCAATATCTTCGACTTTCTGATGGAAACCGACGGCCTCTCCTTCCCCGAGGCCGTCGAGCGGCTCGCCGGCATGGCGGGCCTCGCCATGCCGGTCGAGACCAAGGAGCAGCGCGAGCAGGAGCAAAGGCGCGCGTCCCTGCAGGAGGTTCTCGACTGGGCGGCGGAGTTTTTCGTCAGGCAGCTCGCGAGCCCCGCGGGCCGGGAAGCGCGCGCCTATCTCGACCGCCGGCAGGTCTCTCCCGCCTCGCGCGAGAACTTCCGCCTCGGCTATGCGCCCGCCGACCGCCACGCCCTGCGGGATCACCTCGCGGGCAAGGGCGCAAGCGTCGAGACGATGATCGAGGCGGGCCTGCTCATCCACGGCGAGGACATCCCCGTCCCCTACGATCGCTTCCGCAATCGCGTCATGTTCCCCATCTGCGACCGGGGCGGGCGGGTCATCGCCTTCGGCGGGCGGGCGCTGGAGGCCGACGCCCAGGCGAAATATCTCAACTCCCCCGAGACGCCGCTCTTCCACAAGGGCGCGACCCTCTACAACATTCACAACGCCCGCAAGGCCGCTCACGACGCCGGGACCGTCATCGCGGTCGAAGGCTATATGGACGTCATCGCGCTCACGGCCGCAGGGTTCCCCCACGCGGTCGCGCCGCTGGGCACGGCGCTGACGCCCGACCAATGCGGCCTGTTGTGGCGCATGGCCGAGGAGCCGATCCTCTGCTTCGACGGCGACAAGGCTGGCCTCAAGGCCGCCTTCCGGGCGATCGACACGGCCGTGCCGCTCATCGGTCTGGGCCGCACGCTGCGTTTCGTCCTGCTGCCGGGCGGTCAGGATCCGGACGAGTTGCTGCGGGCCGGCGGCCCGGGCGCGCTCGCCGAGGCGCTTTCCCAGCCGCTGCCGCTTGTCGACATCCTCTGGATGCGCGAGACGGACGGTGCCGCCCTGGAAACTCCCGAGCGCCGCGCCGCCCTGGAGCGGCGCCTGCGGGAAATTGCCGGGCAAATAGGCGACGAGACGCTGCGCCGCTATTATGCCCAGGAATTGAGCGAACGGCTTTCGGCTCTCTTCGGCCGGACGCCAGCGCCCCCCCGCGGGCGGGACTTTTCGCCGCGCCGCCGCGCGCCGGGGCGTCCGGGGGCGTCCCAGCCCGGGCCAGTCCGCATCAGCTCCGCCCTCGCCAATTCGCCGCTGTTCCGAGGCGTCAAATCGCCGATTGCGCCACGTGACGCGTTGATTTTGCTGATTCTCATGAATCATCCGGAGGTTCTCGCCGCGCAGGTCGAGGAGGCCGCCTCGCTAGAATTCGCCTCCGCGGAGGCGGCGGCGTTGCGGGACGCGCTGGTGCGCTTCACGGAGGCTGGCGGCGGCGATCGCGACAAACTGGCCCATGCGCTTGATGCTTCCGGCCTCGGGGGCCTCGCCGCGCGCCTCGACGGCATGGTCGCCCACGCGACCCTCTGGAGCGTGCGCCCGGAGGCCGCCCCCGCCGACGCCGCAGAGAGCCTGCGTCAGGCTTTAGTCTTGCATCGCCGGTTCTGGGCGTTAAATAGAGAACTCCGCGCGGTCGAGGCTCGTCTGGCTGAGAATTCCAGCGAGCAAGATTTGTTGCGGCTAAGGGATATTCAAACGCAACTGTCCGCGCTAGATGGCGCAGAGGCGGCTTTGGAGGGGTTCGGGGCCTCCTCGGGGCGAACCTCTCGCACGCTTTGACTTTCTGGTCCTATCGCGCAATTTCATGTTGGTTAGCGGGGCGTTAAGACCCCGCGGAGGATGTTGGGGAGAATCGCGGCGCGGCGCGTTCCGTCGCCGGGGAGGGGCCAGGTGGCTGTCTCCGGACATGTCGATCAGATACGAGGCCCGTCCGCCGCTCGCGAGGCGCGGCGCCGGGAACCGCGTGGAGCTTTTAATGGCCAAGAAAGACGAAGATAAGGTCGAGAACGAAGGCGCCGCGACGGTCGACACCGCCGACGGCCCGCTTCTCGATCTCAACGACGCCGCCGTCAAGCGGATGATCAAGCTCGCCAAGAAGCGCGGCTTCGTCACTTATGCTGAGCTGAACGCCGTGCTGCCGTCCGAGGAAGTTTCCTCCGACCAGATCGAAGACGTTTACGCCATGCTTTCCGAGATGGGCATCACCGTCTCCGAGGGCGACGATCCCGACGACGTCGAGGAGGAGCAGGCGGCCGAAGAGGAGGAAGCGGAGAGCAGCGATCTCGTCGAGAGCCCGCGCGCCACCGCCGTCGCGACCCGCACCTCCGAGCCCGCCGACCGCACCGACGATCCCGTGCGCATGTATCTGCGCGAAATGGGCTCGGTGGAGTTGCTCTCGCGCGAAGGCGAAATCGCCATCGCCAAACGTATAGAGGCCGGGCGCGAAGCGATGATCGCGGGCCTCTGCGAGAGCCCGCTCACCTTCCAGGCCATCATCATCTGGCGCGAGGAGCTCGAGGCCGGCAAGGTTTTGCTGCGCGACATCATCGACCTCGAGGCGACCTACGCCGGCCCCGACGGCAAGGCGACGGCGAAGCCTGCAGAGACGACCGCCGCCGTCGAGATGGCGCCAGCCACCGCGCCGCGCACGCCGCCCGCCGGAATAGAGGAAGGCGCGCCGCCTGAGGAATCCTTCGAAGAAGAAGACGACATGGAGAACTCCGTGTCTCTCTCCGCCATGGAGGCCGAGCTGAAGCCGAAGGTTCTCGAAACCTTCGCGCGCGTCGCCGACGCCTACAAGAAGCTGCGCCGCCTGCAGGACCAGAATGTCGAGAACAAGCTCAAGAACGAGACGCTGACGCCGGCGCAGGAGCGCAAATACAAGACGCTGAAGAAAGAGATTGTCACGGATGTGAAGTCTCTTTCGCTGAACCAGAACCGCATCGAGGCGCTGGTCGAGCAGCTCTACGACATCAACAAGCGGCTCATCGGCTATGAGACGAAGCTGCTGCGCCTTGCCGACAGCCACGGCGTCGGGCGCGAGGATTTCATCGACAAATTCCACGGCTCCGAGCTCGATCCCAAATGGGTGATGCGCGTCGCGCAGTTGCGCTCGAAAGGCTGGAAGGAGTTCGTCGCCGAGGAAAAGGATCGCATCAAGGATCTGCGCGCGGAAATCCATGCTCTGGCGACCGAGACGGGACTGGAAATCTCCGAGTTCCGCAAGATCGTGCACATGGTGCAGAAGGGCGAGCGCGAAGCGCGTCAGGCGAAGAAGGAAATGGTCGAGGCCAATCTGCGTCTCGTCATCTCGATCGCCAAGAAATACACCAATCGCGGCCTTCAGTTCCTCGACCTTATCCAGGAAGGCAACATCGGCCTGATGAAGGCGGTCGACAAATTCGAATATCGCCGCGGCTACAAGTTCTCGACTTACGCGACCTGGTGGATTCGCCAGGCGATCACGCGCTCGATCGCGGATCAGGCGCGCACCATCCGCATCCCGGTGCATATGATCGAGACGATCAACAAGATCGTGCGCACCTCGCGCCAGATGCTGCATGAAATCGGCCGCGAGCCGACGCCGGAGGAACTCTCCGAGAAGCTGGCCATGCCGCTCGAAAAAGTGCGCAAGGTTCTCAAGATCGCCAAGGAGCCCATCTCTCTCGAAACGCCGATCGGCGACGAGGAAGATTCGCATCTGGGCGATTTCATCGAGGACAAGAACGCCATCCTGCCCATTGAGGCGGCGATTCAGTCCAATCTGCGCGAGACGACGATGCGGGTTCTGGCCTCGCTCACGCCGCGTGAGGAACGCGTTCTGCGCATGCGCTTCGGCATCGGCATGAACACCGACCACACGCTGGAGGAGGTTGGCCAGCAGTTCTCGGTGACGCGCGAGCGCATTCGTCAGATCGAGGCGAAGGCGCTGCGCAAGCTCAAGCATCCGTCACGGAGCCGGAAGCTGCGGAGCTTCCTGGACAATTAAAGTTGCAAGCGGCGCGCCAAGCGCCGCTTTTTTCTTTCGGGAATGTTCGATTGACCAACGAATTTTTCACTGTGCGCCAAAGCTCAGAGGCGTTAGCCGCGTGGCTCGATCAGAAGCCATCATCTTGGGGGCGTGCGCTTTCGGCGCGCCTCGCGCTTCGCGTCGCGCCAAACCTCGCAAACCTTCAGAGCATTTGTTTTCGTGACGGGGATGAAGCCGCGGTCGAGAGAATTCTCCTGGGCGCGCTACGCACTTTGTTCGCTGCTTGGGCGCAGTCCGCGTATCCCCAATTGAGCGACGAAAATCAGCGGCGGCGCATGTGCGAAATAATAAGCGCGCTGCTTGCTGCGAGCGAAGCGGCCGAGAAGAGCTTTCTCGACCCTTATCCGGCTCTGAACGATTACCATATCAGCGCGATCTGCGAGCAGCAGCACGGCGCGTATCGAACGATGCGGCTGATCCTGAACGCGCTCGAGCCGCGGCCTTTCGTTTCGTTCCGATTTCATCCCGCAGAACGACCGGGCCTCGATGATCCATTCAACACCGTCGTTCCGTTCGGCCCCGAGAGCTATGAGAATGTTGCGCGGTGGCGCGTAATGCTGTGCGAATCGATCGCCGACGACATGGAATATTTGGTGCGCGGCTCTGAAGAGCAACCCGAACGACAGCTGATGTTCGAGCCCTTGTGGCGGCGTCGTAAGGACGAGGCGCTGGCGCTTTCCTTCCAATGGCGAGATTCGTCGAACCTGTGCCGTAAATTTCCTGATTTCATATATTGGTTGGAGGAACGTGCCAGCGGCTGCCTCGTTCTCGCCAAGGAGCCGGAGGATTCAAGCGCCCGCATCGCAAAAATTGTGGCGTTGCCGGACGCGTTTTGGGAACAGCCGCTCGACAAGTTGAAGTCTGATATCTGGCAGGCGTTCATGCACTCCGCCGACAGTCCGTTCTGGTCCTCGACGTGGCAGACCAACGCTCTCTAGGCGTCGTTCTCCATGCGGCAGTGACCTCTCGTCTCCGGCATCGTCGTATAGACGACGAGCGACACGAAGATCGCTGCGCTGGCGTACCAAAAGAACAGGTTTTCGTGGCCCTGCGCCTTGAACCACAGCGCCACATATTCCGCCGAGCCGCCGAAGATTGAAACGGTCGCCGCATAGGGCAGCGCCACGCCTGTCACGCGGATGGCGGCGGGGAAAAGCTCCGCCTTCACCACCGCGTTGATCGAGGTGTAGAGCGCGACGATGAGCCAGGCGCAGCAGATGAGCGCGAAGGCGGTCCATGCGTCGCGCGCTTGCGAAATGGCGGTGAGCAGCGGCACGGTGAAGAGCGTGCCGAAGACGCCGAAGGCGATCAGCATGGGGCGGCGGCCGATGCGGTCGGAGAGCGCGCCATAGATCGGTTGCAGCATCAGCGCGAAAAGCAGCGATCCGGCCGAAATCCATGTGGTCTCCCAGGCGCTCAGTCCTGCCGAGAGCTTCAGGAATTTCTGCATGTAGGTCGTGTAGACATAAAAGGCGATGGTGCCGCCGAGCGTCAGCCCGACAACCGTCGCGGTCTCGCGCTTGTGTGCGAGCAGCGCGCGCAGCGATCCGCGCGACGCGTCTTTCTGAGCGGCCTTGAAAGCCGATGTCTCGGGAAGATCGCGGCGCATGAGCAGGGCCACCACGGCGAGAAGCGCGCCGATTGCGAAGGGAATGCGCCAGCCCCAGTCGCGCAGCGCGCGCTCGTCGAGCACGACATTCTGCAGGACGAGCAGCACGACGAGCGCGAGAAGCTGCCCGGCGATCATTGTCACATATTGAAAGCTGGAGTAGAAGCCGCGCTTCTCCGGGGTCGCCGTCTCGGCAAGATAGGCGGCGCTCGAACCATATTCGCCGCCCAGACTTGCGCCCTGCAGAAGCCGCGCGAAGAGCAGCAGCGCCGGCGCCGCCGGGCCGATCGTCGCGTAGGTCGGCGCGAGCGCGATGATGAGGGAGCCGGCGCACATCAGGAGCACGGACAGCATCAGGGCCGCCCGCCGCCCGCGTCCGTCGCCGATGCGCCCGAAGACATAGGCGCCGATGGGCCGCATCAGAAAGCCCAGCGCAAAGACGCCCGAGGCCGACAGCATCTGCGCCACCGGATCGTCGCCGGGGAAGAACGCGTCGGCGAAATAGAGCGAGAAGGCGGAATAGACGTAGAAGTCGTACCATTCCACGAGATTGCCGACGGAGCCCACGAAAATCGCCCGAATGCGCTCCCTTTCGTCCACGGGAGGCGCAGCCGCATCGCGCATCAGACGAGGCCGCTCGATATGTTCACCATCAGCGCGAGAATCGTCGTGTTGAAGAAGAAGGCCACGACGCCATGCGCGAGCGCCACCACGCGCATCGGGCGCGAGCAGATCTCGACGTCGGCGGTCTGAAACGCGACGCCGATGACATAAGAGAAATAGAGGAAGTCGATATATTGCGGCGCCGGCGTATTGGGGAAATGCAGGCCGCCGCGCGCCGTCCCCGTTTGCGTGGCGTCCTGCGCCTCGCTGTAGAATTCATGCGCATAATGAAAGGCGAAGATCAGATGCATGAAGGCCCACGAGGTGAAGACGGTTATCACCGCCAGAGCAACATGGGCGCCTTTCTCTTCTTCGAAGAATGTTTTCGATTGTCCGAGTTCCGCAAGGATCGCGCCGATGGCGACGCATGTGGCCGCGGCTGTGAGGAAAAGAATTACAGTGCGGCCTTCGTCTGTCATCTCGGCGCGCTTGCGGATCGATTCATGCGTCGCACTCAGGAGAAGCATCGCCGCCAGGACGAAATAGACCAGCACCGCCGCGTTCCATCCGACGAGGCCGCTTGTGATGGCGGAGGTTTCCGCCGGCAGCCACGCCCGTCCGGGAGCGGCCAGGTTCAGGACAAGAGGGAATGCGAGCCCGACCGAAACCCCGGTGGCTGCGGAAATGACCAGTCGGGCATGTGCGCGCAGCACGCGCCAGGGCGCAAGGAGCGGCGATCGGCTTTTGCGGTCGTCATCGCGCGCATCGGGCATGCGTGCGGCCTAGCTGCGTCTTGCGGCGACGAAACGCGCCGCTTGCGCGAGGATCTCCGTCTTCTCGCCGAGACCCGTTTCGATCAGCGCCGTCGTCGCTTCAGCGACGAGTTCGTCGCAGCGTGCTTTGGCCTTCTCGAGACCGAGCAGACCGACGAGGGTCGCCTTGCCGCGCCCAGCGTCTTTGCCCGCGCGTTTCCCGAGCGCCGCGGCATCGCCTTCGGCGTCGAGAATGTCGTCCGCAACCTGAAAGGCGGCGCCCAGCGCCTTGCCGTAGCGGTGCAGCGCCTGCGCCTGGGCCGGGGTTGCGCCCCCCAGAATGGCGCCGGCGTCGACGGCGAAACGCAGCAGGGCGCCGGTCTTCATCGCCTGCATCTGCAGGGTCTCGGCCTGATCGAGCGGAACGGCGGCCGTCTCGGCGGCGAGATCCAGCGCCTGTCCGCCGACCATGCCGCCCAGACCCGAGGCGCGAGCCAGCGCCAGCACCAGCGCGGCGCGCAGATTGGCGTCGGCATGGGTCGCGGGGTCGGCGACGACGTCGAAAGCGTAGGTCAGCAAGCCGTCGCCGGCGAGAATGGCGGTCGCCTCGTCGAAAGCCTTGTGCGCGGTGGGACGGCCGCGGCGCAGGTCGTCGTCGTCCATCGCCGGCAGATCGTCATGCACGAGCGAATAGCAGTGGATCATCTCCAGAGCGCAGGCGGTGCGAAGCGCGCTGGCGTCTTCCACGCCGAAGAGACGGGCGCTTTCGATGACGAGGAATGGCCGCAGCCTCTTGCCGCCGCCGAGCGTCGCATAGCGCATGGCCTCCAGAAGGCGCGCGGGCCGCGTGATCTCGCCGGGCAGGGTGGTCGGGGCGAGCAGGGCGTCGAGCGCGGCCTCGGTGGCGTCGGCCGCAGATTCAAGGCGGCGGTGAAACTCCTCGGCTTTTTTGGCTGCGTCCATCGGCGATTGCGTCCCCTTGTTCCGGTCTCTCTGCGTCTTGCTGCTAGCAAATTTGCCGCAAAAGCCCAAGCCGGGCGCAAAAGCGCGCTGGCGGCGCATAATCTGCCCATGTGCGGCCAAGTTGCGGCGGCCGCTTGATTTCAGGTCAGTCCAAACTGCGTCGATGTTGTATTTTTGCGACAGCTATCCCTCCAGCCTTTCTCTAATCTGCGCTCCGCCGACAGCGGTCGGGTGGGCTGCGCGCAGGGCGCCGGCTCGAATGGCCGTCATGCAGGCGTGTGCAGCCGATTTCGGGTTTGCGTCAGCAAATGACGCCGCGCCGCACCGCGGGCGGCCTTGAAGGAGTTCTCGCATGAAGAAGATGCTCATGCTCACGGCGGCGATCGCCTTGGCGGCGCCGTTGATGGGCTGTAACTCGCCGGGCGAACGCGCTGCGGGCGGCGCCGTCATCGGCGGTCTGGGCGGCGCCGGCATCGGCGCCCTCGCGTCTGGCGGGCGCGCCGGCGGCACGCTCGCGGGCGCCGCGATCGGTGCGGCGTCGGGCGCAGTGATTGGCGCGGCCACCGCGCCGCCGCAGCGCTGCGCGAAATGGGGCTGGGACTATTACGGCCAGCGCGTCTGCGTCGCCTTTTACAACTAATAGCCGTCGCAACGGCCGCCGGTCGAAGGACCGGCGGCCTTCTCTCGTTGCCGGCCGGCGGAAACGGTGATTTTTCCGTCGCAAGCGCTGGCCATGAGCATTCCCGGCGTGGAATGGGCGGCGGCGCAGACGCCGTTGCGATCGACGACGATCAAACCGCCCGACCCTTGTACGCGGCGCACCAGATAGGCGACTGCGGCCTCCGCCGCCCGAGCGGCGTCCATTTCCTGCGACTCGACGAAAAATGAAGCGGTGCGGGCGAGCGCAGTGCGCAGGAAATCCTCGCCGACGCCCGTGCAGGAGACCGCGCAGCCGGCGTTGTCGGCGAAGCAGCCGGCGCCGATGATGGGCGAGTCGCCGACGCGGCCGCTCATCTGGTTGATGAGACCGCCGGTCGAGGTCGCCGCCGCAAGATTGCCGTCCCGGTCGCGCGCCACGGCGCCGACGGTGCCGAGCTTGCCGTGCTCTGCCTGCATATGGTCGAGCGTAGTCGCGTGTCTTTCCTTCGCCCGTGCAAGCTGCTCGCGTCGTTCCTCGGTCACGAAATAGCTTTCGTTTTCGAAGCGAACGCCTCGGGCGCGGCCAAAGCGCTCCGCGCCCTCGCCGACCAGTAGCACATGCCGGGTTTCCTCCATCACGATGCGGGCAAGCGCCACGGGATTGCGCACGCCCCGCACGCCAGCGACGGCGCCGGCTCCGAGCGTGCGGCCGTCCATGATCGAGGCGTCGCAGCATGCAACCCCGTCTGCGTTGAGCGCAGCTCCGCGTCCGGCGTTGTAGAGCGTGTCGTCTTCGAGAAGCGTCACGCAATGGGCGACGGCCTCGATTGCGCTTGCGCCGGATGCGAGGAGATCGTCGCCCGACCGGACGACCGAGCGCAGCGATTCAAAGAAGCGCTCCGGTGACCGGATGGCGCCGGCTCCACCATGAATCATCAACGACGCATTCATGAGAAAGCATCACACACAAACCGCGTCGGCGCCACATTCCTTCAGTGAGAGATGAGCGGAAGGGCGGCGATGAGCGCGCATCTAACGGCGAAATAGGACGCGCCGGCGAGCGCGATGGCCTTCACGACGGTTGCGCCAAAGGGATCGAACATGTCCGGAGCCTCGGGGTGGGAGAACCGCTAGGTGGGTTTCGAGGCGCGTGGGGCAAGCGTGGCGAGAAACGAGCGAGAATTGGCGGCGGCAGCCATGTCGCGGATTGGGGATCGGCGTCACTTTTCTCAACAGGAAACCTCCCTTCTACTTGGCCCGGGCGAAAGCCCGGGCCCTTTTTTGACCGCCAGAACGCGGTGCTGCTGGCCGCAGCGGAAATGCGATCCATCTCTCCATCTCCGGAGGGGATCAGCCATGTATTTCGGCGACGCACACTATCTTCCCGTCGCCCGCCAATATCCCTTTTGTACGCCAGCGCCGTCGTCGTGCTGCTCGCGCTCGTTCAACTGGGCGTGTTGAGCTACGCTTACCGGCGGCGCCGGCGTCTTCGATGGCATTTTCTTGACGGGAGTTGTCTCCGTGCTGCTGGCCAGCCTCATCGGCGGCAGCGGACAGACGGGCGCCGGTCTCAGCGCGCCCTGGCGGCGGATGTGACGACGCCCGGCGGACGCGGGGCCTCGGCCCGCGGCGGCGGGGCGCCAGCAAAAGGATCGAACAGGAGCGCCTCGATCCCTTTCGCCTGCGCGGCGGCGAGGAGTCGAGAGGTGTTTTCTCCCTCCCCGAAACAAACGATCAACTGAGGCTCGCCTTCCCGAAGCATCCTGAGATTGCGCTCTTTGATGTCTTCTACTTTTTTCTGAAGCAGGACGCCCTTCTTCCGGGCGACGGCCATGGTCGGGATCCCGTTGCGCTGCGCCCAGTGGAGCCCGAGACGCTCGGCGCCGCCTTCATCGCCTGCGATGACAAGTGAGAAGCGGCACTCGCTGTGCAGGATCGTCAACGTGCTCGAGACGAAGTCGCGTTGCGCGCCAGCTTTCGCGACCTCCTGTCCTGACAAGGACACATGCACATTTTCGGACGATCGGCCGACGTTGCGTGACCCGCAAACGAGAACTTTCATTGCGATGAAATCCGGGGCCAAAGGGGAGCTGATTCTTCGTATACATATAGCCAAAGCATGGCGATTTGCTTAACAAATTCCTGACGCAGGGAACGGCTGTGAACCGGCAAGCGGCCATCGAATGGCGCGCGGCGACGCCTCAGCGAACCCCGCCAATGCGGAGCCGCGAAAGGCGGGTTCGTCTATATGGCTCGTCCTTGTTCCGTAGAAAGTCTTTGTTATGCGTTCAACATCAATTGCTTACCCATGCCAGAACGGCGTTCGCCGTTGTCACACAGGCGTCGCATGGCCTTCATCAACGTGGCTTAACGCTGAGCCCTTGGTGAAACTTGCGGGCGCAGTATGTCGAATTTTCGATCATCCGGATTCAGCTTTTTGGTTCTCGCGATGGCGATCGGGGGCTCGCAGGCAGCTTCGGCGCTTGAACTGAGCGGAGCCGGATCCACTTTTGCCGCGCCTTTGGCGCGGGGCTGGATCGAGAGTTTCGAAAAGGACCACCCGGGCACAAAAATCCGCTACGACTCGGTCGGCTCCGGCGAGGGCGTCGTGCGGTTCAAGGCGAATGAAGTCGACTTCGCCTGCACAGACGCCCCAATGCCGTCTCTTAGTTCAGAGAGATTTCAAAGCGAGGGGCCGCAATTCCCCGTCGCGGTCGGCATGATTTCCATCGCCTATAATGTTCCGGGAGTCGATGGCGAACTCAGATTGTCTCGACAGGCGTATGCGAACATCTTCCTCGGCGCGTTGCATTTCTGGGACGATCCGCAGATCGTCGCCGCAAACCCGCATCTTCATTTGCCGCACTTACCCATCCGCCCCATCGCGCGCCTCGACTCGAGCGGAACGACATTCGCCTTCACAAGTCACCTTGCGGCAATTGACGCACGCTGGTCGGAGACCGGTCCGGGCGTCGGCAAGAAAGTCGCCTGGTCGGAGGTTGTCACACTCGCAAACGGCAATGAAGGCGTTGCTGCGGCCGTGGGGAGCACCGTCGGAGCTGTTGGCTATGCGGAATTCGGAGTCGCCCGGCGCGCCGGATTGCGCGCTGCGTCGATCGAGAACAAGCAGGGCAAATTCGTCGCCCCTTCATTCGAGTCAGGCTTGGCCGCGATCAAGGAAACCCCTTATCTTGGGCTTGATCGTCTGAAAGCCGCAATTCTCGACCCGTCATACAACGGAGCCTATCCGGTCGTCACCTTCACTTGGCTGGTCTTGCATTGGGACTATCCGGAGGATCGCTGGCGCGCTCTCGCCCCATTTCTCGACTTCATCATGGATCGGGGACAAAATATCGCGCCTGTCCTCGGCTATATTCCCTTGCCGCAGTCGATAATTTATCGGGGTAAGGCTGTTGTCGCGCGGATTTTGTCGAGCGATGGCGGCGCGGTCGCGCAACACCGCTCGTCGAAGCCCGGCGTTGCAAACAAGGAGACGCCTGCTGACGACAGAATCGCTCGCGGGCAACGGTAGGTTGCGCCGCTCAATGTGGAACTGGACCGATATCCTCCTTCATTAGCGTGCTGCAGTGGCTCCCAATATATGTCTATTGTATTTCCCAAGTATTTCCCATGTATTTCCCAAGTATGTCTTATGTATTTCGTAAGGTAACGTCCTTGCCTGGCATCTCTTTTTCTATTAAGGATGCGAGACAATAGGGCCAGCCGGCCCGCTCCGTCGAAACGGCTTGCGAAGGGGTGAGGTGGTTCTTGGCGTTGCAATTTTTCGAGGCGATGTCCTTGCGTCGGCGCGTTCTGATCGTGGTGGCGCTTGCGCTTCTCATCATTCTGGCCCGCTTCCTCTTCGCCGGATTCTTCGGAGCGGCGGAGATGCGGGCCAAAAATGTCGAAGGTCTGCCGCCGGCCGCCGAAGGAGCGCGGGCGCCGCCTTTCATTCGCAAGGGCAAGACGATTTTCATCCCTGAGGGTTCGTCCTATCGCAGCCATATTGCGGTAGCGCCCGCGCGGATAAAGAGCGTTAGCCTCAGCCGTGTCGTCACCGGCGCGGTCGAGGCCGATCCCGCGCGCACCGTGAAGATACTGGCGCCCGTCAACGGTCGCGTCAGCGAGTTGACGGTCGATCTCGGCGACAATGTAAAGAAGGGCCAACCGCTGGCGACGATCGACTCCGGCGATCTCGCTCAGGCTGTCGCCGACGCCGAAAAGGCGCGCGCTTCCGTGAAGCTGACCAAGAGCGCGCTGGAGCGCGCCACAGGCCTGAACAAGGCTGGCGGGCTCGCGATACGCGAACTCGAGCAGGCGCAGAACGACTACCTGCAGGCGACGTCGGAACTCAAGCGCGCGGAGGCGCGGCTCGACGTTATCGGCGACAATGGCAAGGTGACAGGTCAGCGCAAGATCACGCTGAACGCTCCGATCGACGGCACGATTACGGCTCTCGACACGGCGCCGGGAGATTTCATCGACAATACGACTGCCTCGATGATGACGATCTCCAACCTCGATCGCGTCTGGGTGACGGCGAGCGTGCAGGAGAAGGATTTATCCTTCGTTCAGAAGGACGAGCGGGTCGAAGTGTCGCTCGTGGCTTATCCGGGCGAGGTCTTTCCTGGCAAGGTTGCGATCATCAGTCAGTTGCTTGAAGCCGATACGCGCCGCAACAAGGTGCGCATCCTTTTCGACAATCCAAGCGGCATCTTCAAGCTGAACATGTTCGCGACGGTGCGCTTCTTCGCGCCGCCGACGGAGCGCGTCGTCGTCCCGCCGTCGGCGCTGATGGTCGTCAACGACGCCTCCAGCGTTTTCGTCGAAATCGCCCCCTGGACCTTCGAGCGCCGGCCCGTGCGGCCAGACGCCGATATCGACGGAGCTTCCGTCGTATGGGGTCTGGAGCCCGGCGAAAAAATCGTGGTGCGCGGCGGGATTCTCCTCAATGATTGAGAGGATCGTCGAACTCTGCCTCAAACACCGGATGGGCGTCATTCTGGCGACGGCGATCATCTTCATGATCGGCCTCTATTCGTGGACGCAACTCAAGATCGAGGCTTATCCCGAGATTGGCGACGTGACGGTCATCGTCACCACACAGGCGACGGGTCTTGCCGCGGAGGAGGTCGAGCAGCAGATCACCGTTCCGCTGGAGCGAGCGCTCGCAAGCACGCCGGGTCTCATCACCATTCGCTCGACGAGCACATTCGCGCTGTCGCTGATCACCATGGTGTTCAAGGATGGCGTCGAGGATTACTGGGCGCGCCAGCGCGTGCTGGAGCGCACCGCGCAGGTGTCTTTGCCCGCGAACATCCAGCCAACGCTTGGCCCGCTGTCGGGGCCAACGGGGGAAATTTTACGCTACACTCTGGAGTCCGACGCCAAGAATCTCGATGAGCTGTCCGAAATCCAGCGCTGGATTGTGCTGCCGGCTCTCAACCAGGTACCAGGCGTCGCCAGCGTCGCCAACTTCGGCGGGGTTACGAGGCAGTTTCAGCTCGAACTCGATCCCGTCGCGATGCAACGCTACAACCTCGGCCTGACCGATGTCACCAGCGCGATCGTCGCCAATAGCGCGAGCGCCGGCGGCAGCCGCATCACGCGCGGCGAACAGTCCTACGTCATTCGCAGCATCGGTCTCGTCAGGACCAAAGAGGATCTTGGCAATATCGTCGTCGCTGAAAGTGGAGGCGTCCCGGTCCTGACGCGCGACGTCGGAACCCCGCGTTATAGTCACCAGGAACGCGAGGGCATGCTCGGCAAGGATTACAACTCCGACGCTATCCAGGGCGTCGTTCAGATGCTGAAGGGTGAAAACGCAACTTACGTCCTGAAAGCGCTGCACGACCGGATAGACGCGCTCAACGCACAGCTCGCGCCGCAGGAAGTGAAAATCGTTCCCTACATGGACCGTAACGAACTGGTGCAGCTGACCGTTTCCAAGGTCGGCCGAACCGTAGCCGAGGGCATTGTTCTCGTCGTCGTGGTCCTCATTCTTTTCCTGGGCAGCCCGCGCAGCTCGCTCGTCGTGGCGGTGACGATTCCTCTGTCCCTCGTTTTCGCTTTCATATTGATGAATATCACCAAGCTGCCGGCCAATCTGCTGTCGCTGGGTTCGATCGACTTCGGCATCATCGTCGATGGCGCCATCATCGTGACCGAAGCGATCCTGCGGCTGCGGGAGAACAATCCGGATAAGGAGCTCGCCATCGTCGATGTGCAGTTCGTCGTCGGCCAGGTGATCAAGCCCATCTTCTTCGCGACGATCATCATCATCGCCAGCTACGTCCCCTTGCTTGGCCTCGAGCGCGTCGAGGCCCGGCTGTTTTCGCCGGTCGCCTACACCATAGCCTATGCGCTTCTGGGCGCGCTCATCTGCACCCTCGCGCTGGTGCCCAGCCTCGCTTACATGGCGCTGCGCTATCCATCGAAGCCCTTCCACAATCGCGTTCTGGAGTGGCTGGAGGCGCGCTATCGCGATGGCCTTTACCGCTGCCTGCAACGCCCGGCGATCGTGTACGCCGGAACCGCGGCCACGGTGGTCGCGGTGGTGTTGGCGGGCGGCGCGGTCGGTCGGGATTTCCTGCCCAATCTCGACGAAGGCTCGCTGTGGCTGCAGGTGCAATTGCCGAGCGGTATCTCCTTTGAGAAAGCGTCGGAAATGGCCAGCGATCTGCGCAAGGCCGTCATGGAGTTTCCCGAAGTCTCCTATTCCATCACGCAGATTGGCCGGAACGACGACCGCACCGACCCCTGGACGACAAGCCATATCGAAGCGCCAATCGGTCTGACCCCCTATGCGACCTGGCCCGGCGGCGAAACGAAGGAAAAATTCATCGCGCGGCTCACGCAGCGTCTCAACAAACTGCCCGGAATGGAGATCGGCGTCAGTCAGCCCATCATCGACAATGTCAACGAGCTCGTCAGCGGCGCGCACAGCGCCATGGTTGTGAAGATTTACGGCGAAGACCTGAAGGAAACGCGCCGAATTGGCACAGAGATTGTCGCGGCGCTGAAGACGGTCAAGGGCACCACCCAGACCTCGATCGTGCAGGAGCCGCCGATCCCCCAGATCGCATTCCATATCGACCGCGCTGCGGCCGCACGATACGGGATAAATGTCTCGGACGTGTCGAGCCTCATTCAGACCGGCGTCGGCGGCGCCTCCATCGGCCAGATATATGTGAATGATCGCAGCTACGACATGACGGTGCGATATCCGCTGCAGGCGCGCAACAGTCCCGAGAAGCTCAGCGATCTTTTCGTCAAGACTTCGTCCAATGCGCAAATCCCGCTGTCCGCGATTTCCAAGACCTCGCTGCAGAACGGGGAAAGCGCGATTTCGCACGAGAAGACGAAGCGCGTCATCACAGTGCGCCTCGATTATGCCGATCGCGACCTCTCCTCCTATCTCGCAGAAGCGCAGGCCAAAGTGCAGGAGCTCGTACGCTACGACCCGGCCGTCAACACGGTTGTCTGGAGCGGGAAATTCGAGAACCAGCAGCGCGCCCAGGCGCGCCTCTCGATCATCGTGCTTGTTGTGCTCGTCTTGATGTTGTTGATCCTCTATATCGGTTTCACGAAGCTCAGGAACGCCCTGCTCATCCTGGGCGTCGTGCCGCTTTCCGCGCTTGGCGGTCTCGTCGCGCTGATCATGACGCGCGAGACGCTGAACGTCGCAACTGGCGTCGGCTTTCTTGCGCTTTTCGGAGTCGCGGTGCAGAACGGCATCATCATGGTGTCGCATCTCAACCGGATGACCGCCGTGCATGTCGCATCCTGGCGTGGACGAAGATTTTCCACGGATGTGGCGACGGACGAGATAGATGGCGACGAGCGCGAGCAATTCCTCGAAAAAGTGCTCGAGGGGGCGACAGAACGCTTCCGATCCGTCCTCATGACGTCCGCCGTGCCAATGGTCGGCATGTTGCCCGCGGCGCTGGCGACGGGCGTTGGGAGCGACGTGCAGCGCGGCCTCGGGACAGTCATCGTCGGCGGACTCGTCGTCGCAACCGGCTTGATACTCTTTGTGCTCCCAACGCTGCATTTCGTGATCGAACGTTTTGTGGAGAAGCGTGTCATGGCCGGCGCCGCCGGTCCCGACGAGTTGTAGAGTCGATACATGCGTCGCAGCCCCGAGACGATCAGTGGAAAGAGGCGTTCGGCGACGGCGCTGGCGGCAGCGCTGGCGGCGCTGCTCGCGTCGCTTCCCGGATGCAACGCCGTCGGTCCGGATTTCCAGTCGCCGCCGGCGCCCGATGCGGCGCATTTTACGCCGGAGAAGACAGCTTCGCCCGGCTCCGGACAGCGCTTTGCGGAGGGCCGCGATATCCCTGCGGATTGGTGGACGCTTTATCGCTCCAGGCCGCTCGACGCCCTGGTGCGGGAGGCGCTCGATCACAATCCATCGATCGAATCGTCGGAGGCGGCGATCCGTATCGCCTATTTCAACGCGGAGGCTCAAAAAGGCGGATTCTCTCCGCAGGTTTTCCTCAACGCGAATGAAAGCCAGAACCTCCAGTCGAATAATCGGGCTCTTGGCGAGATCAACAAGTCGCTGTTCAACCAATTTTACCCGAGCCCCTACAACCTCGCGACAGGACAAGCCTCACCCAGTCCGGCGACGACAAACCCGAACGCGCCTTATGGTCTCTTTCTCAAGCAGCTGACGGTCAGCTACACCCCGGATATCTGGGGGTTGAATCGCAGAAGCGTCGAGTCGCTCGAAGCGCAGACCGAACAAGCGGTTTTCCAGATGGAGGCGGCGCGCCTCGCGCTGACGTCCAATGTGGTTGTGGCGGCGATTCAGGAAGCTTCGATCCGCGGCCAGATCGACGCGACGAAGACGATCATCACGATCCTCAAGGAGTCGCTCGAAATCCTGAACCGGCAGTATTCCTTCGGCTCGATCGCCAAGGCCGACGTAATTGCGCAAGAGGCCGCTCTCGCTCAAGCGGAACAGACATTGCCGCCGCTCGAAAAGCAGCTTGCCATTCAGCGGGATCTGCTGACGGCGCTCGTCGGGCGCTTCTCATTCGAGGAGGTGGAGCAGAAATTCGAGCTAACCAAGCTCAAGCTGCCGACGAGCGTTCCGGTGAGCGTGCCGTCCTTGCTCGTCGAGCAACGGCCGGATATCCGCGCGGCGGAGGCCAATCTCCATGCGGCCACCGCCGCTGTCGGCGTCGCCCGCGCCAGCCGCCTGCCAAACATCACGCTGTCGGCCAATCTCGGCGCGAGCGCCCTGCATGCAGCGCAACTCTTTGCGCCGGGGACGGGTTTATACAGTTTAGCGGCGAATGCGGCGCAGCCGATCTTCGACGGCATGACGCTGCTCAACAGGGAGCGCTCCACCGTCGCAGCGCTCGAGCAGGCGGACGCGCAATACCGCAGCACGGTCATCAACGCCTTCCAGAACGTGACCGACTCGCTGCGCTCGCTTCAGTCCGACGCCAAAGCCGTCGATACCGCGCGAAAGGCCGAGGATGCGGCAAAACGCAGTCTCGACATCGTGCGGATGCAGCTCAAATACGGGCAGGTCTCACAGATAGCGGTGCTGAATGCGCAACGGGTGTTTCTCAACACTTCGCTCTCTCGCGTGCAGGCCGAGGCGACGCGGCTAGCTGACACCGCTGCGCTCTTCATGGCGCTTGGCGGGGGTTGGTGGAACCGCGCGGCGGGCGTCCCGTCGGGACTATAGCCGCGCTTTGCAAGGGCGAGGGAATGCGTCTGGAGATTGGCCGCCTCGAACTCTTTTGAGAAGAGTCTTCAGCCGCCAACAGTCAAGGCAAGTCATTCTTTTTATTGGTGGGCGCACAAGGGCTCGAACCTTGGACCCGCTGATTAAGAGTCAGCTGCTCTACCAACTGAGCTATGCGCCCGTTCGTGGGACGCCGCAGCGCCTTCGGAACGGGGGAGCGAATATCAAATGCGCTCCGCCCTGTCCAGCGCGATGAGCGTTGCGGGGTCAAATTTCTGTCGCTTCTCGCATTCTCCTCAAATTGCACGCTTCATTTAGCGGTGGCCGGCCATCCATGGACGGCCTTGGCCTTGGTCACCAACTCGGCCCATGGCCCCTTATAGGCGTTGCCGGCCTGCGCTGTCGGCGCCGCCTGCTTTTGGGCGCATACGGCTCTGGCCTCCGGCGATTTCGGCCCCTCGACGAAGAAATAGACGACATTGAGCCGCAGCGCCGAATAATGCTGGTCGAGGATCGAGCCGCGCTTGAGCACATTCGTCCCCCACAAGGCGTTTCCGCGCTCGCCACCAGGCCCGGCCGGATTGAGCCCGTAGCCAAAGTCGCCTTCGCCCTTCACGAGGTCGAAGCGCACGTAGCAGAGTTCGCCTTTCGGTTGCTCGTCCTTGAAGACGAGTTCGCGGGTCACCACCGCGTCCTGGTTGTTGTAACGGACGGTCGTGTCGACGGGGAAATGCCAGACGTCGACCTTCTCGAAGCTCTTCAGCAACTCCGCCTCGTCGGCGTCCTGCCCGGCCATCGCGGCCGTGGCCGCGGCGAAGAGGCACAGCCCCGCGGAAAAAGCGGCCCCTCGCTTGCGCGTGATAGAATTGCCCATTCGTTGCCCTTTCAAGAGCGCCAAAGCGGCGCTGCGCTAGGCAAGGTGGGAAGCGGCGCGGTTTCTCGCAACATTCCTGCGACATTTGCGCCCGCCCTGCCCGCCGATCTGCGCGCCAAACGGGCGCCCTGTAAGCGGCGCCGCCCTTTTGAGCGAACCGCAAGCTTGTTCCGATTGAGGTTTCAAATGCAAAAAAGAGGGCGAACGTCTTTCCTCGCGCCCGAAAGCGCGGTAGCACAATCAGGGAAATCACAGCACGAGATTGGCTATGTCGCGAAACAAGATCGCTTTGGTCGGCGCCGGCAACATCGGCGGCACGCTCGCCCATCTCGCCGGACTCAAGGAACTCGGCGACATCGTGCTGTTCGACATCGTCGACGGCGTGCCCCAGGGCAAGGCGCTCGACCTTGCGCAATCCTCGCCGGTTTCCGGCTTCGACGCCAATCTCTCGGGCGCGTCGGACTATGCGGCCATCGCCGGGGCTGACGTCGTCATCGTCACCGCGGGCGTGCCCCGCCAGCCGGGCATGAGCCGCGACGACCTGCTCAGCATCAACCTCGGCGTCATTTCCAAGGTCGGCGCGGGCATCCGGCAATATGCGCCGAACGCCTTTGTCATCTGCATCACCAATCCGCTCGACGTCATGGTCTGGGCGCTGCAGAAGGCCTCCGGCCTGCCGGCGAACCGCGTGGTCGGCATGGCCGGCGTGCTGGACTCGGCCCGCTTCCGCTATTTCCTCTCCGAGGAGTTCAAGGTCTCTGTCGAGGACGTTTCGGCCTTCGTGCTCGGCGGCCACGGCGACGACATGGTGCCCTCGGTTCGCTATTCCACGGTTGGCGGCGTGCCGCTGCCGGACCTCATCGCCATGGGCTGGACCACGCAGGAGCGCATCGACGCCATCGTCGACCGCACGCGCAAGGGGGGCGGCGAAATCGTCGGCCTGCTCAAGACCGGCTCGGCCTATTATGCGCCGGCGGCCTCGGCCATCGCCATGGCGGAAAGCTATCTGAAGGATAAACGCCGCGTTCTGCCCTGCGCCGCTTTTCTCGACGGCGAATATGGCGTGAAGGGCCTCTATGTCGGCGTTCCGGCGGTGATCGGCGCGAATGGCGTCGAAAAGGTCATGGAGATCAAGCTCGACGCCGTCGAGCAGGCGATGTTCGACAAGTCGGTCGGCAGCGTGAAGACGCTGATCGAGGCGGCGAAGGGGCTGAACGCCGCCTTCGCCTGAGGTCTTCTCTGCGGCGCCGGCGCGCCTATATGCGAGCGGTCGCCTTTCAGGAGCCCCGCAAATGTCCGAGCGCTTTTCCTTCCCCATCCGTTTTGAAGACGCCGACATGCGCGCGGCCGTCAACGCCTTCGCGCTTCGCGCGCTCTTTCTCGAGAAGCCGGTCGCAGCGGCCCTGCCTCTGGCGCTCATCGCGCTCTCCTGCGCCGGCCTCGTGTATGCGGGCGATGGCGAGGACGCGTTCCTGCTTTTCTTCGGCGTTCTCGCGCTTCTCGCGATCTTCGTCTTCGGCGGCTGGCGGATGCAGCAGCGCATGATGCGCGAGAAGGTCGAGAAGGCGAGGGGCCATCTCTCCAGCGCGCGGCTTCTCGACGAGGGCGTGGTGATCGACGCCGGCGGCGGCGCCCCGCTCCTGCCGTGGAAGCAGATCAAGGCGGTCTGGCCCGGCGAGCGCGTCTGGCTGCTCATTGTCGCGACGAACCATTTCATCGCCCTGCCCATCGAGCGCGCGCCGGCCGAGGCGCTGGACTTCCTCTCCAGCCAGGTGACCGCGGCCAAGGCTTGATCTCGACTGCTCCATGCTCGAAACTCGCGGCGGCGCCGTCGGTTGCGAACAGGGAAGCGGACTTTACATGGCGAAGGATACGATAGACCACCTCCTCAGCGGCAACGCCGAGTTCGTCGCCGGGGAGTTTCAGGAGCATGCCGACTATTACCAGTCCATCGCAAGGCGCCAGACGCCCAAAGTGCTGTGGATCGGCTGTTCCGACTCCCGGGTCAGCGAGGATCTCCTCACCGGGTCCAAGCCGGGCACGATTTTCGTGCATCGGAACGTCGCCAACATCGTCGCTTTCAACGATGTCAATATCGCCTCCATCCTCGAATTCGGCCTCGTGCATCTCAAGATCGAGGACATCATCGTCTGCGGCCACACGGGCTGCGGGGGCATTGCGGCGATGGAGGACGGCGTGCACGAACATTACATCGCCGATTGGCTGTGCATCGCCGCTCCAGCCAAGGAGAACGCGGACCGCGCCGCCAGGGAGCAGAAGCTCAGCCGCGAAGAGAAGCTGGAATTGCTCACGAAGGAGAATGTCCTGCTGCAGATCAAGCGTCTTCACAGCCTCGCCATCATAAAGAACATGCGCGCGGTCGGCGCGCTGCCGCGCATCCACGGCTGGCTCTACCGGGTGGAGACGGGCGCGGTCGAAGTGCTGGTCGACGGCCGCGCGGGGCATGAGCGGCCGGCCCCTTGAGGCAGGCGCGCGCCTTCGCCCCCGCCGCCGAAACCCGGCGCGGGGCGATGCGAGGAAGCCGGGACGCCCCGGCCCCGTTCGGCCGAGAGCGTGAAAAGGAATGCGCGTCGGGGCGAGGGCGTCCCGGCTGCGGCCTTTCTTCGCGACGCACCTTTCCGGCCGGGATTTGCGCCGTCCCGCGGCGTTTCCCCCTCCCGGCGCGCGCGCCAGACGGCGCCCGCTTCTTTCCCGGCTCGCTGGCGAACCGGGCGCGTCGCAAGGACCTCCCACGCGCCGCCGCCGTCCGCGGGCGCTTTCCCTTTCGGTGCGCGCCCCGTTCCGCGGCCGGCCATTACGCCCAGCTTTGAGCCTCCGCACGATGGAGAAGCCCGACTGGCGACGCCGGGGTCCGCTGGGGCGAGGGTCGCCGCCCCATGCTTGACCGGCCCCGCCGACGCCGCCGACCCGGGCGGCGCCCCTGCAAGATGGCGGAGCGGGGCGAGTATGGAGGCGGTTTGGGGAGGGGGGATAAGAAGACGGTCGCTCCCCGCGGCTCCAGCGCCGTCATGCCCGGCCTTGTGCCGGGCATCCACGCGGTCAGGACGCCAACGATCCTGCGAATTGAGCGCAACGTCCCGGCGTGGATGGCCGGGACAAGCCCGGCCATGACGCGCCGAGAGCCGTCCTCGGCATGAAGGGGCTTTCGGCGAGAAACCCGTGGGTAAGGCGCGCGCGGGCTTGTGCGCGGCGGCCCGGCTGTGTTAGCGCTTTGTTCTCATCCTCTCTGCGGCGCGGCGTATGACCAACAAGCTTTATTACGGCGACAATCTCGACGTCCTGCGCGAGTCCATCGCGGATGAGAGCGTGGACCTCATCTATCTCGACCCGCCCTTCAATTCGAACGCTTCTTATAATGTATTGTTCAAGGCGCCCTCCGGGGAGCAGTCGCGGGCGCAGATCGAGGCGTTCGACGACACCTGGCACTGGAACGA
>PERY01000007.1 GCA_002929055.1 Methylocystis sp.
CTCTTCAACTACGGGCCGTTCATTCACACCGGCGTAATGACGGCCACGCATGTCCGCAAATGGCTGGACATTTACGCCGGCGTCACCACGGGCGTGAACACCAGCATCGGCTGGCCGGGCGACAATAACGCCGCTGCGTCGTTCTACGGCGGCGTCGGCCTCAACCTGCTCGACGGCGATCTGACAGTCATGGCCATGGTGCACCACGGGCCGGAGAACGCGAAGCAGCTTGACCCTCTCAGGGTCGGCTGGACCAACACCGCGCTCCTTTGCGCCTGCGATCCAACCACCACCAACCGCACCTTCGCCAATATCGTTACGACCTGGAAGGCGACCGAGAACCTCACCTTCACCACCGACATCGCCTATGATCGTGAAACCGGCTGGAACCCGATTTCGACGACGGGCCTGTCAGGCAACACGATCGCTGCGCTCGACGGCACGTTCGGCACGAATCTCGCCGGCCTGCCGCTCAAGCCGCAGGGGGCCGACGCCTACGCTATCGCGCAATACGCCTCCTACAAGATCAACAATACGTTCAAGTTCAATAGCCGCATCGAATTCTATCGCGACAACAAGAATTTCTTCGTCGTCGGCTTCCCCGGCTATTTCGACCTCGTCAACCTCGGACATGGCTTCCCTTGTCCCTCGTGCATCTTCGCCGGACCGGGCAACGTCGGCACGAGCTTTCTGGCGCTCACGGCGGGTCTGACGATCACCCCCGAGATACCGAAGATGCCGATCATCGACGGGCTGATCCTGCGTCCCGAGGTTCGGTGGGACACCGCGGTCAACGGCGCGTCCCCCTTCTTCGGTCGGACCGGACGCACGCGCTCGCAGGGCCTGTTCCTCATGGACGTGATTGTGCCGTTCACGCTGATGTAGCCGCCGCTCCCCGATGGGGAAACGAAAAGATTCTCCTGCGAGGGGGCCGGCGTGTCGCCGGCCTCCTCTGCGTTTATGAACCGATCACAGCGACGAGGGCTTGGCTCGGTTGCGCCGACGCCGCGACGCCCCGGACGCGCCCTGGGCGAGTGTCGCGCGCCTTGACGGCCAGTAGGCTAAAACATAGTATAGTTCATACTTTCTCCGCGAATTTCGCGGCGGAAATGCTCCGGCTTCGTAGCGTAAGGGAGCGGGAAAAAGTCCATTGCGCGATCAATGGCCGCACGGATTTTCCCCTCACTTGAAATCAGAGATGCGCCATGTGGAGCGAGCAGACGTGGCTCTTGATCGTTCCCAGCTGGATTGCGATCATCGCCATCGGCGCTGTTTTCGCGATCATCGAAGAGCGCAAGCGCAAAAAGAAATAGAGCCGCCTCTGAATGAACGACAGCTCAACTGACGCCGGCGTCGCGCCTGTCGAACCCACCGAGCGTTTGCCTTGGAGCGGGCGAAACCAGTTTCTCCGCATTCACCGCATTATCGGCCTGTTCGCCGGGCTCGTCTTCGTGTTGATCGGCCTCAGCGGTGCAGTTTTGTCCTACCGCGAGGACATCGACGAACTATTGAACGCGTCGATCATGCGCGTCGAAATACCGCAAAAGGACGCAGCCTATCGTTCGATCGACGAACTGATCGCGGCCGCTGTCGCCTCAATGCCGCCGGACGGCAAGATGGAAAGGCTGACGATGCCGCGCCAGGCCGGATCGGCGGCCACCATATCTTACCTCGTCGAGACGGATGATCTCGACACCTATGTCTACGAATTATTCGTCGACCCCTATACGGCGACAGTCAAAGGCCAGCGGCTGTTCCTCCACGGCGACGATCCGCTTTCCCAGCCTCTTGTCGCAATTCTCATGACCTTCCACTGGACGTTGCTGCTCGGCGTCAATAATGCGTATATCGTCGGCGTCATCGGCATTTTGCTGTTCTGCTCCGTCCTGCTGGGGCTGTATCTCTGGTGGCCGCTCAATGGCGATTGGCGGCTGGGCTTGAAGGTGAAATGGGGCGCGAGCGCCCAGAGGGTCGTTTACGACCTCCACAGGAGCGCGGGCGCCTATTGCACGGCCTTTCTGCTTGTCATGCTCCTCACCGGAGTCGCAATGATCTTCAAGCCGACGACGCGCTCCCTCGCCAATCTATTGTCGCCGGTGCGCGCCGATCCGGATTTTGGCAAATCCTCCCCGAGCGCCGACCGCTCTCCGATCGGCGCAGGCGCTGCGGCAGAGATTGCAAATCGCGTGTTCCCCGATGGCAGGCTTCACTGGATTCTCCTGCCGAGTTCTCCAACCGCTGTCTACGTCGTCGGCAAGCAATCCCAAGTCGAGCCGAACCAAAGCAAGACCTACAGGAACGTCGGCATCGAGCAATACAGCGGGCAAGTTCTATATGTGCAGGATCGAAACCAATTTTCCGCGGGCGAAACTTTTCTCGAATGGTTGTTTCCCATCCATAGTGGCGAGGCCTTCGGCGGCCTGGGCCGCCCGATCGCTCTTCTGACAGGTTTGTCGCCTCTCATCCTCTATGTGACCGGCTTTACGCGATGGCTGCAAAAACGCCGGGCGCGGAGGCGATTGGCGCCTTGACGTTCATTGTCCCACGAGGATCGGCATTTCGATCGTGTCTTCTTTGTTTTTTGCTTCGCCGAACGCAACCTTGAGAATATATCTGCCTTTGGTAGCGACCGTCGCATCCAGAGTCGCAAAGCCGCTCGAATAGGGCTTTGACGCGATGGAATTGATCTTCTTCAGCGCGCCGTCAGATTCCTCTTGAAAGAACGAGAGAGCGACAGATTCTCCCCGAGCTTCCTTTTCCATGAGCGTGACGGAGAAGATGACCTTGCCTGTTCCGGGAACGCGGTCGCAGTACTCGTCGTATCTGCTCATGTCATCCGTTGCGCCTCCCGCGCTTTCGGCCGAGTCGGCGAGAAAATACGTCGTAAGGTGCACCGAATAGAAATCGCTCACGCCGAGACATTCCGAAATCGTGCGATCGCCGGCCTTGACGGCCGGTTTGAGACTATGGGCTTTCCAGAAGTCGCTCACATACTGGTTGAAGGCGGGCCCCCATAATCCATAAGAAAAAACCGCGCCGTTGACGCCCATGAGCAGCACGACGCCCAGGAACAGAATCAAGTTAAGCCGGCCATTGGGACTCATGGTTGAGTTTCCTTTTCCTCTCGACACTGAGCGCTTCAAACGCTTTTCTTTTGCTGCAACGCATACGTCGCCAATCAGGGGCGAACCTCGAACTCCCAGGCGCCGCTCACGAGATGGCCATCGGCTGAAAGTGCGCGGTATCGGACCGTGTATTTGCCCGCAGCCAGTGGGTTGACGCTCACGGAGACATGCGCCGGATCGGCGCTGTCGATCGCCGCGTCGCGTTTGTCGATGCGCTCGCCTGAGGCGCTCACGACCGCGAGAGCGGCGAAGGCGTCGCGTATGCCCGCGTCGTACCAAACATCGACTTTTCCAATGCCCCCCTCCGCGACGCCGCCTTGCGCGGGGGACGTGCGGACAACGATGGCGTGCGCCAGGATGATGAGCCCCTCTGGCGCCGCCGCCGGCCGCGCGGTGGCGCCCAGTGCAATCGGGCGCGCCAAAACGGGCGGACCGCGCTGCGCGTCGCCAGGCGCCACGCCGCTCCACGCCGCCGCCGCGCTCCCCGGGACGGAAGCCGCCAATAAGATGCACGCGAAGACTCCGCCGATCATCGCGAGGCAGGTGGCGTCACGGTCCTTTTGTTCCAATCTAGTCATGAAGTTCGACCTTCAAACACGAGACGCGCGCATTGTACGGATTTCCGGCGATTTCGACGATACGCATGCTCCAGTTCATACGAGTCCCCACAACACAGGCCTTCGCGCCAGGCGACCTCGCTGAACCTTGTCATTTTCAGACGGATATGCGCTATTCTGTCATTATGCATACTCAGCGTCTTTCCCGCGCGTCAAGACAGTCGCCAGCAATGGCGCGGATGGCGTGTATCGCCGCCGCCGTCCTTTGCGCGATCTTCGGTCTTGCGACGGCGGCGAGCGCCCATACGGCCAATATCTCCAGCAGCCGCATCGTTCCGGAGGGAAGCGGCAATTATCGCGTCGAGGTCGGCTTCCTTGGAACGGACATCGAGCGAATGTTCGCCGAAAACAGGCAGGATATGACGGACGTCGACCTGACGGAGTCCGGCGTCATCGAAGCGATGATCGGCAAATTTATCCAGAAGCGCGTCGCTCTGCAAAACGAGGAAGGGCAAGTCTGTCCGAGCTTGGTCGTCTCGGTCGGCGAGGATCAGGCCAACCCGTCTGATTCCAGGGCGGTTCTGAGGATGCAGTGCAGCGCCGTTCCGGGACAGATTTTCTACAATCCCTTCGAGCTTCTGAGGGCGCAGGGGCCGCGCGCGAAGCATCTTGTCAGCATCGGCGAGAAAGGCGACGAGTCGACGCTGACCGAAGCGCAGCGAAACGGCAGTGAGCCCGCTCCTGGTCAAGTGATGATCTATCCCGGCGACGCGCCCATCGATCTTTCAAAGCCTCTGCTCTCTCCCTGGCGACTCGCGCCCAAATTTTTCTATGCGGGAATCGAGCATATTGTCACCGGCTACGACCATATCTGCTTTCTCTTTGCAGTCGTTTTGTGGGCGTCGCGCGCCTGGCCGGTCGTCAAGATCGTTACGGCCTTCACCGTCTCGCATTCCATAACGCTGTCGCTGGCGGCGTTGCAGATCGTCGACATTCCCAGTCGATGGACCGAAGCCGCCATCGCCCTGTCGATCATCTATGTCGCGCTGGAAAATTTCTTCACGCGCAAGGTGGACGGTCGCTGGCGCGACACGTTCTTCTTCGGCTTCGTGCATGGTTTTGGCTTCGCGAGCGGCCTGATTGAAATGGGTGTGCCGCAACGCGCCATCGTGCCAGCGCTGGCGAGTTTCAACATCGGCGTTGAAGTCGGCCAGATCGGCGTCGTGCTGATCGTGGTTCCGCTCCTTGTGCTCATCGACAAGCGCTTCTTCAACGGAGAGCGAAATCTGCGTTTCGTGCAAGTCTGTTCGGCGGCTGTCGCCAGCGCGGGAGCCTATTGGCTGTTCTTCCCGATGTGACGAGGCGCAAAATCCGGGAGCTTATGGTGCCCAGGGGCGGAATCGAACCACCGACACTGCGATTTTCAGTCGCATGCTCTACCAACTGAGCTACCTGGGCCCGCGCGCAGCGCGTGGAGGGGCTTATAGAAAGCGCTTTGGCTCTTGTCCAGCCGCCCGCCAAACTTTTATCGCCCCTTGCCGCGCGCCGACCCTTGGCCTAGACCCGGCCCACGAACCGGAGGGGATCATGAGCGATATCAAAAGAATTGGCGCGGGTCCGCGCATGAGCAAGGCGGTTGTGCGCGGCAAGGCCGTCTATACGTCCGGCCAGGTGGCCGACAAGACCAAGGGCGGCTCCGTCGCCGACCAGACCCGCGAGATTCTGGGCCTGATCGACGATCTGCTTGCCGAGGCGGGCAGCGAGAAGGCTAAAATCCTTTCGGCCACGATCTATCTTTCCGACATCTCGACTTTCGCCGAGATGAACGGCGTCTGGGACGTCTGGGTGGACAAGAACAACCCTCCCGCCCGCGCGACCGTCGAGGCGAAGCTCGTGACGCCCGACTACAAGGTCGAGATCGCCGTCATCGCGGCGCGGTAGCGCCGGAGAGCGGATTGTCTGGATCCCACGCGTAGCGCAACGTCTCGAAGCGCATGGCGAGGGCGTCGACGAGCACGAGCCTGCCGACGAGCCCCTCGCCGAAGCCGACGATTTCGCGCACGACCTCGAGCGCCATCATGGCGCCGGCGACGCCGGTGAGCGCGCCCAATATGCCCGCCTCCTCGCAGCTTGGGACCGTCCCGGGCGGCGGAGGCTCGGGGAAAAGGCAGCGGTAGGTGGGGTTGGGCTTGCCGTCCGGCCCGGTCTCGAAAGGGCGCAGCGTCGTGAGCGAGGCGTCGAAGCCGCCGACCGCCGCCGTGACGAGCGGCTTTTCTTCGAAATAGCAGGCGTCGGAGACGAGATAGCGTGTCGCGAAATTGTCCGAGCCGTCGGCGACGACGTCGTAGCGCGCAATCAGCGCGCGGGCGTTCGCTTCGTTGAGCCGCATGGCGTGCGTTTCGACCTTCACATGCGGATTGAGACGGGCGATGGCGGCCTGCGCGCTCTCGACCTTGGCGCGGCCCAGAGCGTGCGTGTCGTGGATCACCTGCCGCTGAAGGTTCGAAAGCGAGACGGCGTCGTCGTCCACGATCCCCAGCGTTCCGACGCCCGCAGCGGCGAGATATTGGAGGAGCGGCGCGCCGAGCCCGCCGGCGCCGACGACGAGCGCCCGCGCCTGTTTCAGCTTCTGCTGGCCCGGGCCGCCGATCTCGCGCAGCACGAGATGGCGGGCGTAGCGTTCGATCTCCTCAGACGTGAGCTTCATCCGGTCTCCCGCGCGGCGCCGCTTGATAAAAGCGTCAGCCCAGCCATGCTGCGCTTTGCGCGATTCGCGCTGGGTTTATCAGGCGGTTCTTTTCATGACCATAGCGGCCCCGCCGCCCGGCCTCCAGCCGGAGGATTACGACAAGATCGCGGCGGCCGTCATGGAAACGGCGCGCGGCCGCTGGTTCCTCGCCGAATACGCCCGCCGCGTGCGCGTCGAGGAGGACGCGCGCGTCCTGGCTGCGATCGAGCGCCTCGAAGCGCGGCTCGAAGCGCAACGGGCGCTGGCGCCGCTGGAAGCCTTCACGCTCGCCGACCGTCTGATGGAGTTGAGCTGGTCGCTTCGCGAAGGGGGCGTCGAGGATTTCGTTTGCGGAAAAATCGAAACGCTTTCGCGGGAGATCAAGGGCGCCGGCGAATTCGCCGGCCGCGGCGCGTCCGCGCCTGTCGAAGACGCGCCCCGGAGAGAAGCGCCCGCCGTCGAACCGGCGTCGCCTGCTGTCGAGTCGCTGGAGCCGCCCGCTTGCGCGACGCAAGCGCCGATCGCGCAAAATGAGACCGGGCGAGAGTGTGTTCTGGAGGCCAGAGAAGCGCGCGCCCCCGAGCCCGTCGCGGAGCCGGCTATCGATCCGCGCCTGCCGCCGCTGTCATGGCTGGACAGCCTGCCGCTTGTCGACCGCCTCGCGCTTTTCTCCTGAGTCGCGCAGCGCGCAAATCCCCACGCCGCCGAGACTGGTGGCGCCGCGCGCATAAGCGATGTTGTCGAGAAATTGGCGCGCGCAATTTTCCCAGGTGAAAGTCAGCGCATGGGCGCGCGCCACAGAGCGGGGAATGTTCAGCGCCGCGAGCGCCGCCGCGCGCAAATCCTGATCGAGGGCGCCCGCGCCGCTTGCGCCCACCACATCGAGCGGCCCCATGACGGGATAGGCCGCGACGGGCAGGCCGCAGGCCATCGCCTCCAGCAGCACCATGCCGAAAGTGTCGGTGCGGCTGGGGAAGACGAAGACGTCGGACGAGGCGTAGAGCGCCGCAAGTTCCGCCGAAGTCTTCACGCCGAGAAAACGCGCGTCCGGAAAGCGCGCCTCGAGCGCGGCGCGCGCCGGCCCGTCCCCGGCGACAAGCTTCGTTCCCGGCAGATCGAGCGAGAGGAAGGCCTCGACGTTCTTCTCGACGGCGAGACGGCCGGCATAGAGAAAAATCGGCCGCGGGAAATCGAGCGCCAAACGCGCCTCTGGCGTGAACAGCCCATGGTCGACGCCGCGGGACCAGCGCAGCAATCGCCTGAAGCCGCGCTCGTCGAGTTCACGCGCAAGGCTCGGCGTCGAGACCATGACCCCGGCGCCGGCGTTGTGAAATCGGCGCAGCGCGGCGTAGGAGACGCCGACCGGCAGGCCCGAACGCGCATGGACATATTCGGGAAAGCGCGTGTGGAAGCTCGTCGTGAAGCCGCGCTTGTCGCGCAGGCAGACGGCGCGGGTCGCCAGACCGATCGGGCCTTCCGTGGCTATGTGAATGTGATCGTATCCGCGCGCGAGTCTTTTGCGCACGGCTGTCGGCGTCGCCAGCGCGAGCGAGATTTCGCGATAGGTCGGCATGGGAACGGAGAAAAATTCGCGCGGCGTCAGGAAATCGATCTCCGCCCCGAGATTGCGCGCCGCCTGCGCCATCGATTCCAGCGACCGCACGACGCCATTCACCTGCGGACGCCATGCGTCTGTCGCAATGAGTATGCGCATCAGGCGGCGGCGGCTTGCGGCGCGGGAAGCGCCTTGACGCTATCGGCGGAGACAGCGTCGCGCTCGGCCGCAGTGGCGCGCCAATGCAGGATTTCGAAGCTGCCGTCCTCATGTTCGGCGACGGCCGTGCAGCTTTCGACGAAGTCGCCTGTGTTGACGTAAAGGATCCCGTCGATGGTCTTGATCGTCGCGTGATGAATATGGCCGCAAATCACGCCGTCGACGCCGCGGCGCTGGGCTTCCGCCGCGAGCGTCTTTTCATAGTCGCCGATGAAATTGACCGCGTTCTTAACCTTGTATTTCAACCAGGCGGAGAGCGACCAGTAACCGACGCCAAAAAGGCGGCGCGCGCGGTTGAACCAGGTGTTGGCGACAATGGCGGCGTCATAGGCCCAGTCGCCAAGGAGCGCGAGCCAGCGGGCGTTGCGCACGACGATGTCATATCGATCGCCGTGGATGATCAGCATTTTCTTGCCGTCCGCGGTCTCGTGCACGGCGTGATCCATCACTTCCACGCCGCCGAAAGTGAGGCCGGTGTAGTCGCGTGCAAACTCATCGTGGTTGCCCGGCACATAGACGACGCGCGCGCCCTTGCGCGCCTTGCGCAGAAGCTTCTGCACCACGTCGTTGTGGGCCTGCGGCCAGTGCCAGCCCTTGCGCAGCTTCCAGCCATCGACGATGTCGCCGACAAGATAGATGGTGTCGGCGTCGTTGTGCTTGAGGAAATCGAGCAGGAGATGGGCCTGAGAGGACTTCGCCCCAAGATGCAGGTCCGAGAGGAAAAGCGTACGGTAGCTTCGGGGCTCGGGTTCCGCGGGCGCCTGCGCCGGGAGATTGGCAAGTCTGTTGTCGGCCATGAGCTTAGCGTCTCCGCCGTCGATGTATCGAGCGCCTTTGACCAGATTCAGGTCACAGTCCGATGACAGCGCCTTCGGCAGCGCGCCCGATACGCTGAGCCGTTCGTTTTTTCGAACGAAATCGGATATTGTACCGCTCGAACTTGGAAAGGAGCGGACGCTGCGGCGTCGAGGCACATGGGCGTCGAAGGTCGAGAAAAGCAGAAGATACTGGAGGCGGGCGCTCTCGCGCTCTCGGGACAACTGGGCGCGACCGTGCAGCGGCTGCGCAAGGCCTATAATCTGTCGCTTTCCGAACTCTCCCAGCAGTCGGGCGTGGCGAAGTCCATCATCAGCCAGATCGAACGCAATGAGACGAACCCGACGCTCGCGACCATCTGGCGCCTCGCGCAGGCGCTCGACGTCTCGATCGAACGGGTGCTCCAGACGACCCAAGACGAGCCCTTCCTCGAAAAGACGAGCAGGGCCGACACGCCGATTCTGCTCTCCGACGACGGCAAGTGCCGGCTCGCGATCATCGGCTGGATCAAGACCGTTGAATGGCTGCAGGCCTACGAACTCACAGCCGATCCCGGCGGCGTGCTGGAATCGGACGCCCATCAGCGCGGATCGGTCGAAAGCCTCTCGGTGCGCGAGGGCGAACTCGAGGTTGAAGTCGCCGGCGTGATCGAAACCGTCAGGGCGGGCGAAACGTTGCGCTACAGATGCGATCGGCCCCACCTCATCCGCAACCCTGGCGCCGCGCCCGCCCAGGCGACGATGGTCTGCATCCTCAAGGCGGCGGTGATGGAATAGGGATGGGCGCGGACCGCAAGGACGACGCCCAGCGCCGCCTCTCTTCGCTCACAGCGGCGCTCTACGCCATAGGCGGGGTGCAGGTGGCCTTCTTCCCGCTCTGGCTCGGCGCGCGGGGGCTCTCGGGCGCAGAGATCGCGACGATCCTCGCCGCCTGCCCGGCGATCCGCATCCTCTCCAATCTGATCGGCGCCAGGATCGGCGATGCGCGCGGCGACTATGGCCGGCTGATCATCCTCTACGCCACAGCCTCGGCTGCGATCTTCGTGGCGCTCGGCTTCGCGCAGGGCTTCTGGGTGCTGCTCGCAGGGGTCACGGCGCTGTCCTTCGCTCAGGCGCCGATCTCGGTGCTCAACGACGGGCTTGTGCTGGGCGAGGCGCATCGGCGGCGCGAACTGGGGCTGCCGGCGCTCAACTTCTCGGCCGTGCGCGGCTGGGGATCGGCGTCGGTGCTTGTCTTCATGCTGGCGAGCGGTCCGCTGGCGCAGCGCCTTCCTGCCGACGCGCTGATCTGGATCATGACAGGCGTCGCCTTCCTATCGACGGCGGCGGGCGCGTTCTTTGTCCACGGCTTTGCAGCCGCGCGGCCTGCGGCGCATGAAACGCCAGAAGCGCCGCAAGCGACCCACGCGGCGCTGCAACGCCCGTTGCTCTTCGCCGCCATCATCGCCTGCGCGGCGATGGTTCAGGGAAGCCACGGCTTCCTGACCGTCTTCGCCTCGCTGCATTGGGCGGCGCGCGGCTTCGATCCGACGTTTATCTCGATCGCCTGGGCGACGGCGATGGCGGCGGAAGTGGCCTTCTTCATGGCTGCGGGCGAATGGTTCGGCGGCGAGAAGCGCGCCGTCTTCTTCCTGATGATCGGCGCGGCCGGCGCAATCCTGCGCTGGACGATCTTCGCCAACGATCCGGAGCCCTGGGGCGTTCTCTGCGCGCAGGCGCTGAACCCGCTCTCGGCCTCGGCCGTGGCGCTGGGGGCGGCCTATCTCATCGCAGAACTCGGCGGCAAGGCCTATACGGCTCGGGTGCATGGCTGGCTCGCCGCCGCCAATGGCGCGACGCTCAGCGCCGCCCTCTACGCTTCCGGGCCTCTGGAGGCCGCTTTCGGTCAGCGCGGCTACCTCGCCATGGCGGCGATGGCGGGCGCGGGGCTCGCGCTGTCCTTCGCCGTGGCGGGCGCGACGCGCGGCAGCGTCATCACGGAAAAAAAAGGGCGGGCGACCGCAGCCGCCCGCCCGTCCCAAAAAGAAACAGAAAGCGCCTAGGACAATTCGCCCATGTGTTTCTGGCTGTAGAGCTGCACGCCAAGCTGCTTGATCAGCTCCTGCTGCGTCTCGAGGAAGTCGATGTGTTCTTCCTCGCTCTTCACGATGCGCTCGAAGAGCTCCATCGACACGCGGTCGTTCACCGAGTCGCAGTAGACGGCCGCCTCGATATACATGGCGCGGGCGTCGATCTCGGTCGCGAGGTCGGCGGCGACGATCTCCTCGACCGTCTGGCCGATGCGCAGCGGATCGAGCACCTGCATGTTGGGGAAGCCTTCGAGAAACAGGATGCGCGCCGTGAAGTCGTCAGCGTGGCGCATTTCCTCGATCGATTCCTCCCGCCACTTCTTGGCGAGCTCCTTGAAGCCCCAATTGTCGAAAATGCGATAGTGCAGCCAGTACTGGTTGACCGCCGTCAGCTCTGCGCGAAGCCCGCGATTGAGATATTCGATGACCTTCGCGTCGCCGCGCATGTGCAATCCCTTTCCATCGTCGTGATCACGCCGCCAGGCCGTCGGCGCGGCAGCTGTCACAATCGTTGGTTCCGCCGCATTCGTCCAGTCTTGACGAGGCGTGCTGGTCCACTATCGCGACAATGCTGCGAACGCAACGTCCGCATTTCGCCTCGCACCCCATGTTTCGGAATACCGAAGCGACCGAGGGACGGTCGGTGCGCGCGCCAAGCGTATCGCGCACATCATTGTCGGACAGGACGTTGCAGGAACAGACGATCATAGCTGCGCCTAGTTTGGAAAGATTGCAAACTACCTTTTACATCAGTAGGTTACAACATTTCCCCATTTATGCAACCGGCCTGTGTCAGATTCCCGACACCGGGCGGTCGCCATTCGAGTAATGGCAAGGGACATGCCGTTTGGAATCATTTCGAACTGTCATCGCGGCAGCCAACCTCCCGCGATAAAAAAAGCCGCGGGAAAACCGCGGCTTCGATCTCGTCGCCCAGCCAATGTCACCAGCCATGACCCCAGCCGCCGCCCCATCCGTAGCCGCCGCCCCAGGGACGCGGCCCGCCGTAACCATATCCCCAGGGACGCGGACGGGGCCGCCAGCCGTAGCCATAGCCATAGCCATAGGGGCGCGGGCGCCAGCCGTAGCCGCCGCCATAGCCATAGCCGCCGCCGCAGCCATAAGGCCCGCACCCGGTCTTTTGAACCATCGGCGCATCACGGGATGCCGGACTGCGGTCGAGACCCGGCAAGGCTTGCGCGGGGGAAAGAACGAAGTTGGCTACGCCCGCGACGACCAAAGCGGCGAGCGACATTTTGACGCCAGGGGATTTCATGGCGCATTCTCCTGCCCGAAAACTGACAGCGACAAGATGGCGCCCGCGGCTTGAACCGGGGCTGAAGCCCTCATTCATCCATTGTCCAGAATTCGAGGCTGATCGTGACCCGTTTCATAGCCGCCCTCGATCAGGGAACGACCAGCACGCGCTTTGTCGTCATCGACGAGGCGGGGGAAATCCGCGCTTTCGACCAGCGCGAACATGCGCAAATCTACCCCCGCCCCGGCTGGGTTGAGCACGACGCGGCGGAAATCTGGCGTAACGCACAGGCCGTGATCTCGGGTGCGCTCGCCAAGGCAGGCCTTTCGCCGCGCGATCTCGCCGCCGTTGGCGTCACCAATCAGCGCGAGACGAGCCTACTGTGGGACCGCGCGACCGGCGCTCCGCTCGCCAACGCTATCGTCTGGATGGATACGCGAACGCAGCCGCTCGTCGATCGGCTGACGGCGGATGGCGTGGGCGAAGGGGTGCGTGCAAAGACCGGCTTGCCGCTCGCCACATATTTTTCGGCGCTGAAGCTCGTTTGGCTCCTCGAAAACATTCCCGGCGCGCGCGCGACGGCCGAGCGGGGCGAGGCCCTCTTCGGCACCATCGACAGTTGGATCGTCTGGAACCTGACAGGCGGCGCGGCGGGCGGGCGTCATGTCACCGACGCGACGAACGCCTCGCGCACGCAGCTCATGAATCTGACGACGCTGGACTGGGACGACGAATTGCTCGCGCTCTTCGACATCCCCCGCGCGTGCCTGCCCGACATCCGCTCCTCGAGCGACGTCTATGGCGATTGCACAGGCGCGCTCGCGGGCGTGCCGCTCGCCGGCGCGCTCGGCGACCAGCATGCGGCGCTGCTCGGGCAGGCGTGCCTTGCGCCCGGCGACGCCAAGAACACCTATGGCACAGGCTGCTTCCTGCTGATGAACACGGGCGAAGCGCCGCGCGCCTCGACCCGGGGGCTGCTCACGACGCTCGGCTACAAGCTTGGAGACGCAAAGCCGGTCTATGCGCTGGAAGGGTCCGTCGCCATTGCCGGCGCGCTGGTGCAATGGCTGCGCGACAATCTCGGCCTGATCGAAAACAGCCGCGAGATCGAGGCGCTGGCGCAGACCGTGCAGGACAATGGCGACGTCTATTTCGTGCCGGCCTTCTCGGGGCTCTACGCGCCGCGCTGGCGGGGCGACGCGCGCGGAATCATCGCCGGCCTCACGCGCTTTTCCAACAAGGGCCATATCGCCCGCGCCGCGCTGGAGGCTGCGGCCTATCAGACGCGCGAGGTGCTCGCGGCCATGGAGGCGGACACCGGCGTCGCCATCCGGGAACTCAAGGTCGACGGCGGCATGGCGGCGAATGAACTGCTGATGCAGTTCCAGGCGGACATTCTGGGCGCGCCGGTCGTGCGCCCGCGCCATCTCGAAACAACCTCGCTCGGCGCCGCCTATGCGGCTGGTCTCGCCGTCGGCTTTTTCAAGGATGTCGAAGACGTCGCGGCGCATTGGCGCGCGGCGCAGCGCTTCGAGCCAGCGATGGCGCAGGAGGAGCGCGCCCGGCTGATCGCCTCCTGGGAGAAGGCTGTAGAGCGTTCGCTGGGGTGGACGCTCTAGCCGCTAATCGAAATCCACCGTCAGCCCGTGCCTGGCGAGCTCCTTCTCGACGGCGTCGAGAATGCGCTGCAGCTCGACGATGTCGATCTCCTTGTCCTGGTCTGGCGCGTCCCAATGATCAATCTCGTCGAGCCGCACGACGAAATCGGTTTCCTCGCCCGAATCCGCGTCCGGCGCCTCGGCGTGAATCGTGAGCGTGCGTCCGTCGTGATGCACCCGGATCGCGCCCTCGGTCATCTCGACCTTGATCTTCGCCCGCGCCATCGACGACCTTTCGTTAGTCCATAGAGAGCCCCGCCGCGAGCGCCGCCTTGCGCATCAGGGCGGGGAGCCCTTCCTTACCTAGATCGCGCCCCGCCGCCCAGCGGCAATCGGGGGCGAGCTGCGGCGAGGCTTTCGTCTGTGCGATGAAGACGGTGGCGGTCAGGGCGAAATGGGTGAAGACATGGGCGACCGGCTCCGGCAACGCTCGCCATTGCGCCTCGCAGGGCGCGAAACGCAGCCATTCCTCTGGCGCGACGTCGCGCGTGAGGGGCGTCGCCGGAAAGGCGCTCATGCCCCCGAAAAGCCCCTTGGGCGGGCGGCGCGTCACCAATGTCTGCGCGCCGCGCTGCAAGATGAAGATGGCGCCGCGGCGCTTCGGCCTGTCGGCTTTCTTTTCCTTGACCGGAAAGCGCTCGGCCGCGCCCGCGCGGAAGGCGACGCAGCCGGACGCCAGCGGACAGGCGCCGCAATCGGGCGTGCGCGGCGTGCAGACGGTGGCGCCGAGATCCATCAGCGCCTGCGCGAAATCGCCCGCGCGCGCGTCGGGCAGCATCTCCTCGACCTTTGCGCGGATGAGCGGCTTCGCCTGCCGCACGGGCGCCTCGATCGCGTGCAGGCGTGTGGCGACGCGCTCGACATTGCCGTCGACCGCCGCGCAGGGCCTGTCGAAGGCGATCGCCGAAATCGCCGCCGCGGTATAGGGTCCGACGCCGGGCAGCGCCATCAGCTCGGTCTCGTCCTGGGGGAAACGCCCGCCATGCGCGCGCGCGACCATGACCGCGCAGGCGTGGAGATTGCGGGCGCGGGCGTAATAGCCGAGCCCCGCCCACTGTGCGAGAACGTCCTCCAGCGGCGCCGCCGCCAGCGCCTCGACCGTCGGCCAGCGGGTCAGAAAGCGCTCGAAATAGCCCTTCACCGTCGCGACCGTCGTCTGCTGCAGCATGATCTCGGACAGCCAGACCGCGTAAGGATCGGCCCGCTCCCCCGCCGCCGCGCGCCAGGGCAGGACGCGCCGATGCGCGTCATACCAGTCGAGAAGCGCCGAACCGGGCTTCCTTGCGCTTGCGGGAGGCTTTATCATCGCGCCAGCATTAGTCGGCGCTGGCGCGCCGAAGCAAGGGAGAAGGCTTCGATGAGCGCGCCGCCGCGCAAGAAGGGCGTCTTCGCACGCCCCCTCGCCGATTACGTGCTTCGTCAGATCGACCCGCTCGTCGCCAGGCAAGGCTTTGGCGAGGCCTCGCTCCTCATGCAATGGCGGGAAATCGTGGGCGCGCGCGTCGCCGACATCTGCGCGCCCGAAAAGCTGCAATGGCCCGCCCGCGCCCGCAAGCCTGCCCCCGACAAGCCGCAGGAGCCCTCGACGCTCATTCTGCGCGTGGAGCCGGGCTTTGGACTCGACATCCAGCACATGGCGCCGGCGATCATCGACAGGATCAACGCGCATCTGGGCTGGCGCTGCGTCGCGCGCCTCACTCTGCGCCAGGAGGCGCTGCCGCAGCGCGTCGACAAGGCCGCGCGCCGACGCCCCGCAGACCTCGCCGCCCGCGCCCGCGCGGAAGCCGCGGCCGAGGGCGTGGCCGACGAAACGCTGCGCGCGGCGCTTGTCAGACTCGGCGAAAGCGCGCTGGCGCAGCGCAAGTAGCAGCCGAAAACCGCCCTGCCCCCGCGCTTTCAAGGCCCTTCGCCGGAACGCTTGCAATCCTCGCCGCTTGCGAATAGTTTCGCGCCGCTTTGAGCCGCCATAGCTCAGTTGGTTAGAGCACCAGATTGTGGATCTGGGGGTCCCCCGTTCGAGCCGGGGTGGCGGTACCATACCCGAAACTACGTGACAATTTCCTTCGCGCCGGAAGGCGACGATTTCGCTTGGCGCGACATTTCCTGATCCGGGGCCGCGACTGCGTCAATTGCGCTACTGCGCCGGATCAAGGGCGGCGCTATCTCTAGGACGGAAGGTAGCGGGCGGGCGCGGGGCTCGCGGCGCGCCTCGCAAGCCCGGCGGCCGCGAGATGAATGGTTTGACGACTGTCGAGGCGCGCGCGCGTCTCGAGCAATTCGGTTCCAACACGCTTCCGGAGCCTTCGCCGCCCTCCTTCCTGATCATCTTCCTCAGGCAGTTTCTCAGCCCTCTCATTTACATCCTCGTGGCGGCCGCGGTTGTGGCCGTGGTCATCGGGGACGTCAAGGACGCGATTTTCATCGCGATTGTCCTGCTGATCAACGGCGTGATCGGAGCCGTTCAGGAACACTCGGCAGGTAAGGCCGCAGCCGCCTTGAGGGAGCATGACCAGCCGCGCGCGCTTGTCGTACGCGACGGCGCGCAGCAGGAAATCGACGCGCGCAATCTCGTGCCGGGAGACTTCGTGTTGCTGGAAGCCGGGCGCCGGGCGCCGGCTGACATCCGGCTCGTCGAGGCCACTGATCTGCGCTGCGACGAGTCACTCCTCACCGGGGAATCGCTGCCGGTCAAGAAGACGGCGGCGGAGGCGGAGGTGGGCGGCGAAGCGGACAGGCGCAGCAAGGTTTTCGCAGGATCGATGGTGACGCGCGGCCGCGGCGCGGGCGAAGTGACGGCCACAGGCCTAGCCACCGAAGTCGGCAAGATCGCGGGGGAACTGGTCAAACCTTCCGCTTCCCAGCCGCCGCTGATGATTCGCATGGAGCGCTTCTCCCGCATGATCGCGCTGCTTGTCGGCGTCGCGATCGCTGTGCTGGCCGTCGCCGGCTACGCGCGCCAGATGAGCCTCGCCGAGGTCTTCATGATGGCGGTGGGGCTCGCGGTGGCGGCTATTCCCGAAGGGCTGCCCGTCGCCATTTCCGTCGCGCTCGCGATCAGCATGCGCCGCATGGCTAGGGCCAATGTCATCGTGCGCAAGATGCCGGCGGTCGAGTCGCTCGGCTCCTGCACCATGATCGCCTCCGACAAGACGGGCACGCTCACGCTGAACCAGTTGACCGTCACCGAAATCCTTCTTCCGGACGGATCGCTGCTCTCTTACGCTCCCGAGGGCGAGACCGAGGCTTACTCCTTTCGCGCGGTGAACGCCGAGGGCGAGCAGGCCGACCTGCTCGTCGCTGCGCTGCTGCGCGCCGCAGCCTTGCCGAATGAGGCGGAGATCCGCAGGGAGCAGGAAGGCGTCAGGGGCGTCGGCGATACGGTGGACATCGCCCTGCTTGTCGCGGCGCATCGGGTCGGCGTCGTTCAGGAGGAGCTTCGCGTCCGCTATCCTCTGGTGAAGCGCATTCCCTATGAGCCTGATCTCAAATATGCGGCCTCGTTCCATCGCCATGAAGAAGCCGCATCGGTGCGGGTCTTCGCAAAAGGCGCCCCCGAGACGCTGATCGCCATGTCGAACCGCATGGACGTCGGCGGCCGGCTCGCACCCATCGATCGCGACGCCCTCGCTGCGCAAAAGGACAGGTTGATGGCGCGGGGGCTGCGCGTTCTCGCCTTTGTGGAAGGCGAGATTGCGCTCGAGCCTGACCACGAATATGGGCCCCGGCATCTCGAGAATCTCGTCTTCCTTGGACTCGTCGGCATGCAGGATCCGCTGCGGCCGGAGGCGGCGCGCGCGATACGGGATTGCTATGATGCAGGGATCGAGGTCGCCATGGTCACGGGCGACTCGCCCGGGACAGCATCGGCGATCGCGCGAGAGGCGGGCATGGCCTTCGACGAGAGCCAGGTCGTGACAGGCGATGAGGTGCGGCGCGCCGAGGAAGAGGGCGAGGCCGCTCTCGACCGTCTGACCCTCCGAGCCCGAATCTACGCGCGAGTCGAGCCGATCCAGAAACTCGCCATCGTTCTGTCGCTCGCGCGCAACGGCCATTTCGTCGCCGTCACCGGCGACGGCGTCAATGACGCGCCCGCGCTCAAACACGCCCATGTCGGCGTCGCCATGGGCAAGCACGGCACCGACGTCGCCAAGGAAAGCGCCGACATCATCGTCACAGATGACAATTTCGCCTCCCTCCTGCGCGGGGTGCTCGAAGGCCGCGTCGCCTACGCCAACATCCGCAAGGTCATCTTCCTGCTCGTCTCCACGGGCGCGGCGGAGCTTCTGCTGTTCCTTCTGACCATACCGCTCGGCATGCCCATGCCGCTTCTGCCGGTGCAACTCCTGTGGCTCAACCTTGTCACCAATGGCGTGCAGCATGTGGCGCTCGCCGCCGAGAAGCCGGAAGGCGACGAACTCACCTACCCGCCCCGCCAACCTGAGGAGCCGATCTTCGACCGCACAATGATCGCCCGCAACGTCTATTCCGCGCTGGTGATGGCGGGCGTCGGCTTCGCCGTCTTCTACTGGCTGCTGGAGAACGGTTACGACGAGACGCATGCGCGCAATCTGCTTCTGCTTCTCTTCGTGATATTCGAAAATTTCCAGGCGCTCAACGCGCGCTCCGAACATCACACGCTTTTCCATCGCGGCCTGCTCGCAAGTCTGCTTCTGGTCGCGAGCGTCGTTGGCGCGCAGTTGCTGCACCTTGCCGCCATGCATGTGCCTGGCCTCGCCGACACGTTGCGAATCTGGCCCGTGTCGTTCCAGGAATGGGGGATCCTTTTCCTGATCGGCTCCTCTCTGCTGATCGTGATGGAGGCGGAGAAATGGTGGATGGAGCGCCACAGGCGCCCAACGGTCAAAGTCGTTGTCGGGGCCGAGCCCGCGACGGCGGCCGCCCCTGCCGGCGCTGGCGTCGGGTGGCGCTGGGCGAGCGTGGCCGGGAGCCTCGCCATAGCGGCTGTAGCGGGGTCGCTTTATCTCGCCACGCGTGCGCCTCTTGTTGATGGCGAGAGGGACGTATCCGGCCAGGATGTGCAGCGGTCCGCCCCCGTGGCGGCCGTGAGCGTGACCGCAAAGACCGCCGGGGTCGTGCGGTCCGTCGACTGTAAGGTGGGGGAACATGTCGCTGCGGGGCGCGTCTGCGCCAGGCTGGATGCGCCTGCCCTGGAGACGAGCCTCGAGCGCGCCAAGGCGGCGCTCGCGAGCGCGCAGGAACGCGAGATGAAAGGCGCCGCCGCAGTCCAGGCGGCGCAATCCTCTCTCCAACGCGCCCAGTCCGCCAAGGCCCCTCGCGCAGCGCGGGCGAAAGCGCGGGCCGTTCTGGAGCGGGCGCAGGCGCGGGCCGAGCGGAACGCAGCGGAAACGGCCCGGCGCGATTTGGCGCTCGCCGCCGCCCGGCGACTGCTTGACGATATGGCGATCAAGGCTCCGGTCGCGGGAACCGTGACGCACGTCAATATCAGGTCCGGCGACGCCATCGCTCCGGGCGACGGAACCCCGCTCTTCGGCATCGCGCCTGACTAGCGCCATCGGCGCCGACGGCGAGCGTTCAAATAAGTGAATAAAGGGTTATTGGGGTTGCGAGGCTTTGGCCCGGTTGCTACGCCTGAGTCAGAGGTTAGCCCATCCTCCCCCGGACCCAAGCCTAAATGCCTCAACGAATTTCTGCGCAGGATGCGGCCCTTGGGGACATTCGCGCCTCGCGTTCAGGAGAACCTCGCGGCCGCTCTGAATTCGACCGGCGCGACGCCTTACGCGCCCTCGCCAGCGTCCTCTCCGCCTCTCTGACAGGCTGCATGGTCGGCCCCGACTTCTCGGCGCCCGCCGCCCCGGTGGCGGACACATGGCTCGAGTGGCGGGACAAGGGACTCAAGCACGCGCAAGCTGCGCCAGCCGAATGGTGGCGCCTGTTTCGCGATCCGGTGCTGGATCGGCTGATCGAAACCGCGGCCTCCCAGAATCTGACGCTTCTGAGCGCGGGGACGAAGGTGCTTCAGGCGCGCGCGGAGCTCGGCGTGGCCACCGGCGCGTTTTTCCCCCAGGCGCAGGCGGCGACGGCCGGCGTCGCCTATGTTCGCGCCAGCAACGCGACGCCGTCCTCGCAAGGCGGCAACTCCGCCACTCTTGGAAACTTCTGGGCGGACAAGTGGCTCCTTCAGTCCTCCTGGGAGCTCGATCTTTGGGGCAAATTCCGGCGCGGCATCGAATCGGCCGACGCCGCCTATCTCGCCTCCATCGCCTCCTACGACGACGTGCTGGTCACCCTCCTGTCCGACGTCGCGGGCGCCTATGTCGGGATCCGGACGCTCGAACGGCAGATCGCCATCGCGCGCGCCAATGTCGCGCGGCAGCGCGAACAGGTCAGAATCGCCCGCGACCGCTTTCAGGGCGGCGCTTCGACGATGCTCGACGTGCATCAGGCCCAGAATGTCCTCGCCTCGACCGAGGCGTCGATCCCGCGGCTGGAGATTCATCTGAGGCATGGCCTCAATGCGCTGCGCGTGCTGCTGGGCATGTCGCCCGAGCCGCTGGGCTCCATGCTTGCGCGCGGAACGGGGAAGATCCCCCTCGCGCCGGGTCGCGCCGCCGTGGGCATACCTGCGGACCTGTTGCGCCGCAGACCGGACATTCGCGCCGCGGAACTGCGCGCCGCGGCGCAAAGCGCGCAGATCGGCATGGCGCAGGCCGAACTCTATCCCGCCATCAGCATCACGGGCGCATTTGGCGGACAGGCGAGCAGCGTCGGCACGCGCAACCTCGCACAGATGTTCCAGCCGATCGGACGCGCCTTCGTCGTCGGCCCTTCCTTCCAATGGAATCTGCTCAATTACGGACAGATCACCAACAACGTCCGCCTCCAGGACGCAACTCTCCAGCAGCTCCTGATCGACTATCAGAACAAGGTGCTGAAAGCGCAGGAAGAGGTCGAGAACGGCATAGCGACCTTCCTCCTCTCGTCGACGGAAGCAGGCTATTTGCGCCGTAGCGTGACGGAAGCGAAGGGCGCGCTCGACATAGCGGCGCTCGAATATCAGCAGGGCACGCGCGACTTCACCACGGTGCTGACCGCCCAGCAAAATCTTCTGCAGGCGGAAAACAATCTGGCGGTGGCGACGGGCAATATCTCGATCGGCCTCGTCTCGCTCTATCGCGCGCTCGGCGGCGGCTGGCAGATTCGAGAGGGCAAGCCCTTCGTCAACGCCGCGACGGCGCAGGAAATGCGCAATCGGACCAACTGGGGCGATGTTCTGCCGCCCCCGGATCAGCCGCAGCCGGAGAGCCCGCCCGCCCTGCCGTCCGCGCAGGACGTCGATTCAGGCGTCAAACTACCGCAATGGTAAGGCGCAGGAGCGCTTCAGTTCATGATCGGAAGGCGTCGTGACATGAAAAAGGGACTGATCCCTGTAACGATCCTGTCCAGCGTGCGCGTATCGACATTCCTGTCGTGCCTGCTTTGCGCATGCGCCGCGCTTTCCGCCGTAGCGCGCGCCGAGGAAACGCCGAAACCCGCCGGTGGACCATCCGACCCCGCGGCCCCGGCGATCCCCGTGGCCCTGCCGCTGCGGCAGAAAGTCACCGAATATATCGAGCTCACCGGCAACGCCGCGCCGACGATAAGCGTCAACATCATCGCGCGCGTCGAAGGCTATCTGGAGAAAATTCATTTCCAGGACGGCCAGATCGTCAAGAAAGGCGATCTCCTTTTCACTGTCCAGCAGGATCAGTACAAGAATCAGCTGATCCAGGCCGAGGCGCAGGTGAAGGCCCAGGAGGCGGCGCTCGCCTATGCGCGCATCGAGGTCGCGCGTTTTACGGGCCTGCGCCAAAAAGGCGCCGCCTCGCAGGTCGTCGTCGACAACTGGAATTTTCAGGCGAAAAAGGCCGAGGCGGAACTCGCCTCCGCACGGGCGCAGGTGGAGGTCGCCAGGCTCAATGTCGATTATACGCAGGTGCGCGCGCCCTTCGACGGCCAGATGGGCAAGCATCAGATCGACCCGGGCAATACGGTCGGCGGCGCCGGCCAGCCCACCGTTCTGGCGGAGATCATCCAGCTCGACCCGATTTATGTTGTCGCAAATCTGAGCGAGCAGGAAGTCGAAAGGGTTCGCAAGGCGCTCGGCAAAAGACTGACTCTCGCGGAGATCCATGACACGCCGGTCGATGTGGGCCTCGAAGCCGGAAAGGATTATCCGTACCACGGCCATATCCAATATGTCGCTCCCGCCTTCGACCCCAAGACCGGCACCATGCTGGTCCGCGGGATTCTGAAGAACCCCGATCGCAAGCTCCTGCCGGGTTTCTTCGTGCGCATGCGTCTGCCCGCGGGCAAGGTCATCCCCAATGCGCTGCTCGTTCCCAATCGCGCGGTACAGAGCGACCAGGGCGGGCGCTTCCTGACCGTCGTCGGCCAGGGCGACATTCTCGAGAAGCGCTATGTGACGCTCGGGGAGCTGGAAGGAGAGCTGCGCGTCATACTCTCGGGACTGAACGCTGACGACCGGGTCGTGATCGCCGATCTGTGGCGCGCCAATCCGGGAGCGAAGATCACGCCGCGACTGACATCCATCGACCGCTCCGGGCGCGCCGCCGAGGATGCGCAGCCATGATGTCGAAATTTTTCATCGAGCGCCCGGTCCTCGCAAACGTCATCGCCATCCTGCTTGTCGTGATCGGCGCCGTCGCGCTCTTCAATCTGCCGGTTTCGCAATATCCCAACATCGTGCCGCCGACCGTGCAGGTGACGACGCGCTACCCCGGCGCGAGCCCGCAGACGGTGATCGATACGGTCGCCTTGCCGATCGAGCTGCAAGTGAACGGCGTCGACGGCATGCTCTACATGCAGTCGACGAGCGCCGCCGACGGAACCTATACGCTGACGGTGACCTTCAAGATCGGCATGGATCCCGACACGGCGCAGGTGCTCGTTCAAAACAGGGTGTCGAACGCGCTCGCCTCGCTACCCGCGGCGGTTCAGGCGCAAGGCGTCACGGTCAACAAGAAATCGACATCTATCCTGCAGATCATCACGCTCGTCTCGCCCAAGGAGACGCATGACGCGCTGTTTTTGAGCAATTACGCGACCATCAATCTCGTCAATGAGCTGGCGCGTCTTCCCGGCGTGGGCAACGCCAATGTCTTTGGCGCGGGCAAATACGCCATGCGCATCTGGATGGACCCCGAGAAGCTGCACACCTTCAGCCTGCAGCCCTCGGACGTCATCAAGGCGGTCCAGCAGCAGAGCCAGGTTGTCGCGGTAGGCCAGACGGGCATGCCGCCCGCGCCCGGATCGCAGGATTTTCAATATACGATCGACATTCAGTCGCGCTTCGACGACCCCGGCGAATTCGCCGATATCGTCGTCAAGGCGCAGACCGCGCAGGGCGGCCGGCTCGTCCGGGTGAAGGATATCGGGCGGATCGAACTCGGTTCGCAGACGTATTCGCAGCAAACCTATGTCGACGGTAAGCCCGCGGCCTTCATCGCCATCTATCAGACGCCGGACGCAAACTCTTTGCAGGTCGGCAAGGAGGTGAAGGCGAAGATGGACGAGCTTGCTCGCCGCTTCCCCGAGGATCTCGTCTACGACATCCCCTACAACACGACGATCTTCGTCAAGGCGTCGATCGACGAGGTCTATCACACGCTCTATGAGGCGGGTTTTCTCGTTCTCGCCGTCATCCTTTTCTTCCTTCAGAATTTCCGCGCGACGCTGGTGCCGGCGACGACCGTGCCCATCACCATCATCGGCGCCTTCGCGGCGATGGCGGGCCTCGGCTACACGGTCAATCTTTCGACGCTCTTTGGCATCGTGCTCGCCATCGGCATTGTCGTCGATGACGCGATCGTCATTGTCGAGGCGGTCTCCGCCGACATTGAAAAAGGCATGGACAGTCATGACGCGGCGATCAAGGCCATGTCGGAGCTGACCGGGCCGATCATCGGCATCACGCTCGTGCTGATGGCGGTGTTTCTTCCGGCGGCTTTTCTCCCGGGCCTGACGGGCAAGATGCTCGCCCAGTTCGCCGTCGTCATCGCGGCGACTGCGCTCATCAGCGCTCTCAACGCCATGACTCTGAAGCCCACGCAATGCGCCCTCTGGCTGCGCCCCGCCGTGCCGCCGGCGGAACGCAACGCCGTCTACCGCCTGTTCAACGCAGTCTATGACCCGCTGGAGCGCGCCTATGCGCGGCTGGTCGAGCGGCTCGTTGCGCGCAGCGGCCTGGTCGTGATCGTCGGGCTTCTCACCTCTCTGGCCGGCATTGTCGGGATCGCGCGCTTGCCGACCGCCTTCATCCCCAATGAGGATCAGGGCTTCGCCATGACCGCCGTGCAACTGCCCGAAGGCGCCGCGCTGGGACGCACGATCACTGCGCTGCGCGAGGTGGGAAAGCTCGCGCTCGACACGCCGGGCGTGAAGAAGGTGCTCACCATCGCAGGCATCTCCGTTCTGGACAACAGCGCATCGCTGGCGAACGCCGGCGTCAACTACGTCATTTTCGACGACTGGGAAGAGCGCGGCAAGCACAAGGACGAAGACATCGTCTCGCTCGTGACGACCTTGCAGAAGAAGGTCGAGACGCTTGCGGACGGCCGCGCCTTCATGGTCGTTCCGCCTGCGATTCAGGGCATCGGCAACGCCGGCGGCTTCCAGATGCAGCTCGAGCTGCTGGGCGGCAGCTTCAGCTTCCCCAAACTCGCGGCGGGAGCGAATGCGGTCGTCGGGGCGACGACATCCCGCCCCGAAGTGCAACGCGTGATGACGACATTCAAGGAGTCAGCGCCGCATGTGGGCGTCGAGGTCGATCGCGTCCAGGCGGAGAGCCTGCGCGTGTCGGTCGGCGATGTCTTCGCGACGCTCACCTCTTATGTGGGGTCGAGCTACGTCAACCAATTCGTCAAATACGGGCTGCCGCTACAGGTCTATGTCCAGGCGGATTCGCGCTACCGGCTGCAACCCGACGATCTGCTGGGCATGTATGTTCGCAGCCGGGACGGCGACATGGTGCCGCTCGGCACGCTCGCGCGCCTCACCGAAACGAGCGCGCCGGCGCTGATCACGCTCTACAATCTCTATCCTTCCGCGACGATCGTGGGAACGCCGAGCAAGGGCTTCAGCTCCGGTCAGGCGATGGAGACGATGGAGGAGATCGCGAAGGAGAAGCTGCCCAGGGACATCGCATTCCAGTGGAGCGCCATTTCCTTCCAGGAGAAGATCACCGGCAATCTGCTCTATTGGTGCTTCGCCCTCTCGGTGCTCCTTGTCTATCTTGTGCTCGCGGGCCAATACGAGAGCTGGATTCTCCCGCTCGCGGTGATCGCCGTCGTTCCGCTCGCGCTCATCGGGCCGATGCTGACGCTGACGAGCCTGGGGATCGACAACAATCTTTATGTGCAGATCGGGCTCATGCTGCTCATCGCGCTCTCGGCGAAAAACGGCATTCTCATCGTCGAAGTCGCGCGCGAACACCGCATTTTCGGCGGCAAGCCCATCGTTGAATCCGCCATCGACGCCGCGCGCATTCGCTTCCGGCCGATCCTCATGACGTCCTTCGCCTTCATTCTCGGCGTCGTGCCGCTCGCCATCGCCACCGGCGCGGGCGCGAACGCGCGTCGGTCGCTTGGCGTCAGCGTCCTGACCGGCATGCTGTCCTCCACCTGTCTCGCCGTCGTCTTCGTGCCGGCGTTCTTCGTCATCCTTCAGCAGTTCGACGAAGCAAGGAAGCGCAAGAAGACCCCCGATGCGCCCGCAAGAGCGCAAGGCGCGCCGACGGTCGCCACTGACGCTGCGCACGACATCGAAAAGACCGCTCACGCCGAATGAGGGCGGTCCTTTGTTTCGAGCCTCAGCGGCGCGGGACGCCGACGTCGAAGTCCAGAACTTCGCTCGTGTAGGTCTCGTGAACTTCGGAGAAAGGCGTTCGGTCGCTCGCATAGAGGATGGCGCGATGCTCGAAGAGCTCGTGCGGGATGGCGAGCGCGCCGCCGCCTTGCGGCGCGCCGGCGCCCAATTCCCATCCATCCGGCAGCGGCGACCATTTCATCTTCGCCTCGAAGGTGCGGCGGAAAGGCTGGAGAGACTGCACCGCCTTTCCGAAAGGGGTGTCCGTGCTCTCCAGAATGCGATTGGCTTCCTGGGGCAAACGCGAGGGCACATACCAGTTGTCGGCTTCCGACAGGACATGGCCGCCACATGAAAGCCGCACATGGCGATGTTTGACGAGTTCGCCCGGCGAAACGCCGAGGCGCTGGCGGGTTTCGTCGCTTGGTGGCTTTTCAGGGCCCGTCAGGCGCAGCGCCGTCACCTTCGGCTCGGGCGACATGCGGTGCGCCGCGCACCAGTTTTCAAGGGTGGCCGTTGCGCTGCGGCTCGACAGCAGCGAGGCGTTGAGCGTCTGGATCAGCGCCACAATTTCAACTCGGGACAAGAATGCGTCTGGCCATGATGAGTGGGTCTGCGCCTTTGCGGGCGCAATTGCGCACAAGGAGAAGAGCGCGCCGGGCAGTATCTTGAACAACGCATGGAGCGACGTGCGAATGGGCATGGGTTCTCTCGTGCAATCGCTCCTGACTCGGCGCGGCGCCTCGCCTCACATCGCCATCCAGGCGTTGTAGGCGGCCGCGTGGTCGAGGGCGGTGAAAGTCAAACAGACATTCATCACTTCCGTCAGCACCGCGATGACGGCAGCGCCGAAGACGCCTGTTGCAACTACGATTTTCATAGCCACTCTCCTTCGTTTGTCGAACAAAGGTTAAAAGGCTTGCGTAGAACTGTGCGTGCGCAGCCGCACAGGCCGAAGCGTAGATCAGTTTTGCAATACGCGCGCGCACTCCGAGCCGCCGACTTCACGAGCACGCCCGCCGCAGCCGGAGCACAGGATCCGCGAGTCGGCGAATGTCGCGCCCGTCCGTGAGAGGCTGAACCCGATGGGAACGCTGTCTATGGAAAAGCAGGACAGGCCGTTTAGCGGCTGGTCGTCCTCGGAAGCGTAGGCCGCTCCCCTCGCCCCGCAAGCGAGACATTCGATTTCAATGGCGTATCGATATCTTTCGGTCATTACGAACTCGCGCTGCGTTTCCAACAGCGTCGAGCTTAGCGCCTTCACGGTCCCGGTGCGACCTGCGCCTTCGCCATATCAGGCGGAGGGCTCTGACGGAGGCGTCGGACCGAGCGGCTCCTCGGACGCTTCGAGCCTAAAAATATGAGACAGCTCCCCAAGGGTCGCCTTCTCCTTTTCGCTCATCCGAATGCCGCCAAAGCCAAGAAACGTATCCTCGAGTCCCGCTTCCGCAACCGAGCGCGCGATCTCAATGAGCCACACCTTGAACTCATGCGCTTCGCCCGGCGCCTTGGCCTCGACGACGGAGCCGATTTCCTCCAGCGCCGCAAGCGACCGAGTCTTGATCTCGTCCAGAGTGGCGCCCTGCGTGATTGTGCGCACGCCCTCTCGCGCATCTGCGCGTCCGCTGGAGGTCAGGAGTTCGCCAGCCACCACCCTGATCAATTCTCCGCCGCCTGCGCCGCGCGCGTGCGACAACGCCCGCATCTCGGCGAAGGCCTCCTGCAGCAAACCCAAAAAACCGCTGGGGTCCGCTGCGCTTACGGCGAAACCGGCGAGAAGCGGCGCCTGCGCGACTTTCTTCCACTCGGACGGAGAGAATGCAGACTTGCCCGCCATGGTCCTTCCTCGCACTACGTGAGAAAGGCCAAGTAGGGCGCGGGAGCGGTCCGGGAAAGTGGAGGCCTGCGTTTACTTGATATTGCGGGAGAAGATCGACGCCCTGAAGACCCCGCTCGCAGGAAGACAATTCCCGGCTGCTGCGATCGCGCGGGTGAACGCCGGCCGCTCGGTCACAAGCAGCATTCCCCCGCCGGCCAGCACCGAGAAGAGGACTGAAACGATGACTGCGTTGGAGACAGGGGCGCGTATCATGGGCCGTTCCATATTGGGGGAGCCCTCGACCAGTTACAATCCACCACATTGCCGCACCCCGCGGCGAAGGTCGGAAACTCTGCGCGGGACGTAAGCGTCGGCATGATGGCGCCAGAAGAGGATGGCGCTATGGCGCTTTCTCGTTGAGGCTCTCTGCCGGAAGATCGACCGATCATTCTGGCATGAGATAAGCAAGAGCTGGATGCGCCGGATCGAACCGGCGCGTGGGAGACTGTCCATGATGCGCAAGACAGTGGGAGAGGGTTCCGACATGGCTGTCGCGGACATCGCATCCGGTCAAAACACCCTTCCGAAGCGGGTGGGCGCGCAAATGCTTGGTTCCGGGCTGTTTGCGGACGCAAAGCGCGACGGCTGGCGGGGACGGCGCGGCGCGCTACGGCCGATAAATCTGGAGCGCCGTGCGCAGTTTGGGCGTGCGCACTCGACCGCACCCTGACTTCGACGGCGCCCCAACAGGCGCCGTCGCGGAATCAGATTGCCCAAGCGCACGTCTGAGCGCGCCTGTTTTTGATCCAGCCCGGGGCTATCGCATGCCGTGATTGGGGCGCGCGAACCAGTAAAAGAGGCCGATCAGCGTGAAGGCGGCGCCGACCCAGGCGACGACGTCGCCGATCATTTCCTCCTGCATGGTGCGGCTGAGCATGACGATCAGCAGTCCGGCTATTGCGAACCAGAGCGGTCCCTGTTTGCGCTCTTCCGATTGTTTGCCAGTAGGCTTGCCGGCGATGTTCTGCACGGTCCTGCTCCTTCCCTTCGGGCACGGGGCGAAGCCGCCCGCTGCATAGACGATTCATCCTAGCGACGGGCACGCACCAGCGCCCTCGCTCATTCCTGCCGTTCGTCAGTGATTTTCCGCCAGCGGGTCAGGACTCTTTCACGGCGAGAATCTTGTCGATCCTGCGCCCGTCGAGGTCGACGATCTCGAAGCGCCAGCCCGCGAAACTGAGCCGCTCGCCCACCGTCGGGAGCTTGCCGAAGAGATCGACCAGCATACCCGCGGCGGTCTGATAAGGGCGCGTTTCCGGAAGCGAGAGGCCGAGCGTTTCGGCGAGATCGTCCACCGGCATCCAGCCGGAGACGAGGAGCGAACCATCTTCGCGCTCAACAATCGCCTCCTCGGGGATTTCGCCTTCTTCTGCGAAGACGCCGACAATCGCCTCTAGAATGTCGGTCGCGGTCAATATGCCAAGAAAGCTCCCATGCTCGTCGTGCACCATGCCCATATGAACCGGAGATCTCCGCAGGATCTCGACCGCGTCGAAAGCATCGACGTCCGCGGGAATGGTCGGCGCCGCGCGGACGAATGGCCTCAGATCGTCAGGCATTTCCCCGCCCGCGCGCAGGAGATCCTTGACGCCGAGCACGCCCGTCACAAACTCTGGATCGCCGTCATGCGCCGGAAAGCGCGAATGGGGGCTCGCCGCCATGGCGGCGAAAGAATCCGCGACCGGCGCGGAGAGATCGATCATACGCACGTCGACGCGCGGGATCATGACGCCGCGAACGGAGCGGTCGCCGAGGCGCATGACGCTCGAAATCATCTTGCGCTCGCCCGGCTCGATGACGCCCGCGCTCTCGGCCTCCGCGACGAGGGTCTTGATCTCTTCTTCCGTGACGCTGCGCTCGCCCTCCTGTTTGTGCCCAAGCGCCGCGAGCAGAATCTTCCCCGACCAGTCGAGCAGCCATACGATCGGATAGGCGATCGTCGCGAGCACGACCATAGCAGGGGCCACCCGGCAGGCGACGGCTTCGGGATTCCTCAGCGCAAGCTGCTTGGGAACCAGCTCCCCCACGATGAGAGACAGATAGGTGATGGCGGTCACGATCGCGCCGACGCCCGCGACATAGGCCCAGGCAGCCGGAACGCCATGTCCGACAAGCCAGGCGCTGAGTTTTTCGCCCAGCGTCGCGCCCGAATAGGCGCCCGAGAGAATCCCGACGAGCGTAATGCCGATCTGGACGGTGGAGAGAAAGCGCCCGGGGCCGGTGGAGAGCGCGAGCGCCTGAGCGGCGCCCTTGACCTTGCGATCCGCCATTGCCCGAAGCCGCGCCGGCCGCGAGGAGACGACCGCTAGCTCCGACATGGCGAGCGCGCCGTTGACGAGCGTCAGCAGGATCACGAGACCGATCTCGAAAGAAAGCATGAAGTTCTTTCCGCCGCAGACGCGCGCGTTCGAATCATTCGACGTGCGAGCGGCTCATATGTCCAGATCGCGATAAACTGCAATTTCCCGCTCGCGCGCAAGGCGCGCATCTTCCCCAGCGCGGAAACCCCGCCACAGATCGAACACCATCACGACGGTTGTGAAAAGGCCGGAAACCTTGCCGATAATGAAACCGAAAGGGAAAATCAGCCGCTCGAGCGGAAGGACGAACTGCCCGCCCAGAAAGATGGAGGCCGCATTGACGAAATAGGCGGGCCGGTAAAGCGATTTCTCTTTCCAGGCGCTGCGAGCGTAGTGGCGGGAGTGCTTTTTCACCGCCCGATTATATTCGGGATTGGGGAACATGTTGAAAAATCGCCGCTTCGGCGGGAGCGCATTGGGGCCGGCGATGAGCGCCTTGAACAGCGCCCGCACCTCTGAATGCGCGATCAACGCAAGGAGCAGATTGGCGCCGAACAGCGCCAGTTTGAGCTGCGGAAACGAGATGTAGAGCTGCGCCGCCATATCCACGAACAGGAGCTGCGTCACCGCGTTGAGCGCGAAGGCAGAGCGATGATAAGCCGCGCGATTGATGCTCTGAATTTTTTCATCGAGGAAAGCGACGCCCGGCTTCGTCTTCACAAGAATCTGCAGTGTCAGGCGCTGTTCTTCGTCGAGCGTGAACCTTTTGCCCAGCTCGTCGATCGACTCAGCGGGCGAGGCGCCTTTGGGAATTTTAAATGTCACCTTCGCCAGAAAGGCGGAGAAACGGGAGAGAAAACCGCGCGCCGCCGCGTAATGCGACGTCACCGAGCCGATGAGATTCTCCGGTTCTGACGCCATTTTTGCCTTTCCAGCCGCCGCCGGGGATCCCGAGCCCCCAAATCGCGCCCGCGTTGCTGGAAAATATGCGTCTTTGCGACAGCTTCGCAAGTGCGAAAGGCGGCGGCGGCGCGGCAACCCCGCCCCGCTCTCGTCAGTGGCCGCCGATGTCCGCCGCGCGGGCGGCCTCGAAAAGGAACCAGGTGCGCTTCTCGGTCTCGTCGAGATATTGCTCGATGAGGCTTGCCGTCGCGACGTCTTCCCAATCGTCGCACACGCCATGGGCCTCGCGCATGGATTTGGCGACGGCGACGTTGTCGTTCATCAGCTCCACGAGCATTTCGTAAGGAGACACGAACTCCCGCTCGTTTTCCCGCAGGGACGCGAGCTCAAGAATCTGCGAAAGGGAGCGAAGCGTCGGCTGACCAAGCTTGCGCACCCGCTCGGCCAGCGGATCGATCGACTCAAGTATCTGCTCGCTGTGCTCGTCGAGCATTTCATGGAAATCGCGGAAATTGGGACCACTAACGTGCCAGTGGAAGTTCTTGGTTTTCAAGTAGAGCACATAAGCGTCGGCAACGAGGCGATTGATGCGCTCGGCGAGCACTTCCGTAGCCTCAGGGGAAAGATCGCTCGGCGTATTGAGCGCCGTGCGTTCCGTATCAGAACCTTCAACGGGATTGAGCGACATATTCCCCTCCTCGAACGCGCCTGTGGCGTTACGTGGGAAACGCGCGCTTGGCGACCTTGTTCCCGTCCCGACCTTGTTAAGGCCGCAACGCGAGAGAGGCGCCCAGAGAAACACTTGCGGGACGCCTCTTTAACGCCGCCTCTCCCGCTCATGGCTCTCAAGCGACGCGTGACGCCTTTCGCTCGAAGAACAGGGCCTGGCTGATTGTCGCCTTCACCGTATCGACCTTATAGGGCTTGCTGATGAGAAAGGCCGGCTCCGGCCGTTCTCCCGTGAGCAGACGCTCGGGAAAGGCCGTGATGAAGATGACGGGAGACTCGAAACTGTCGAGCATTTCGTTCACGGCGTTGAGCCCGGAACTTCCGTCAGCGAGCTGAATGTCGGCGAGGATGAGGCCCGGGCGCTTGCCTTTCGCAAGCTCGATCGCTTCCTTGTGCGTTCGCGCAATGCCGATCACATTGTGCCCAAGGTCGCGGGCGATGAATTCGATGTCCTGCGCGATCAGCGCCTCGTCCTCGATGATCAGCACATCAGTGGCGACCCGTTCGGCGATTTCACGCCCGGCCTCGGCGATCAGTCTCTCCACCTCCGGCACGCTGATCGACAGAATGGCGGCGACGTCCTGAAGCGAGAACCCTTCGACCGTGCGAAGCAGAAACGCCTGCCTGGATTTCGGCGTCAGCAGGCTGACATTGCGCTGGGCGGCGTTTTCCTCGTCACCGGGCATCTCATCCACATTGATGGGGATGGAGGTCCAGCAGGTCATGAAAAGATGGTAAAGCCCAACCTTGGCCGGCATGTTCGGCGGAAAGGAGTCGAGGTCGGCGACCAGCGTCTCGAGCGTGGCGACGACGTAAGCGTCGCCGCTTTTTTGCGACCCGCAAAGGGAACGCGCGAAGCGGCGCAGATAGGGAAGATGCGGAGCGATCTCGCGTGAGATATTCATAGCGGCACCTTGCGCGTGTTGAGAGCAGCTTACTGCAATGGATTCCTACGTGGCGCGGGGATAGAAATCCACAACTTCCGTCATGGAACGAATGCGTTTCATCGAAGTTGCGTATATAGGCGCCTGAAGCGAGGGCGGGCCCACGGAATAGAGCCCGCCACGCACAAACGCCATTGGGGCCATTGATGACGCAGGGTAATGAACGGGAGGAAGGGAACTCGAGGGCGCTGTCCGCCGCGGCGGAGTCGCGTCCTCTCGAGGGTGATCCGGATTCTCCGGAAACCGCCTTCCTGGATCCGCAGGTTCAAGAACAATTGGGACGCGTGCTGCGTTCATTCTGCGATGACCTGATTCATCAGCCCATACCGGACAAGTTTAACGTCCTGCTTGCCCAGCTCGAAGCCAAACAGCGCGAGAAGAAATGACCGACACTTTGTTCGGAGAACAGATGGTGGCTCAGATTCCCTATCTGCGCGCCTTCGCCATTTCGCTTTCCGGCTCATATAGCGTTGCCGACGACCTCGTCCAGGACACGCTGGTCAAGGCTTGGTCGCACGCGGAAAGCTTCGCGCCGGGCACGAATTTCCGGGCCTGGCTGGTCACGATTCTTCGCAACACATATTTTTCGCAATACAGAAAGCGCGCGCGGGAAGTGCAGGACAGCGACAATGTCCTCGCCGAGCAAATTCCCGTCAAAGGCGGGCAGGAATCCAATGTGACGATGCAGGACGTTCAGAAGGCGCTGGACAAGCTCGCGCCCGAGCACCGCGAGATCCTGCTGATGATCGGCATCACCGAACTCTCCTATGAGGAGGCGGCGCAAGTCTGTAATATCGCCGTGGGAACGGTCAAGAGCCGCCTAAACCGCGCGCGCGCGAAGCTGGCCGAGCACCTTGGCCTCAGCAGCGTCCATGAGATCGATTACGACCCCACCCTGGCGGGACTGACGGCGCGCAGAGGCGCCAAAGCAGTTTAAAAGAATAATTTCTGTTGAGATGCGATTTTCATGGAACCCGGCGAAGGCGTCGCTGGTTGCATGGGATGGCTGTGGAGCCATCAGTCCCCCGGCCGCGCCGGCGCTGTCGCCGGCGGTTTGGAGCGCGTGGGTGAAGCCTAATCTGTCGACCTTGTTTCTACTTACAGCAATTCTGTGCGTCGCCGCCGCGGTCGGAGCCGAGGCTGAAGAGGCGGCGCGACTGGAGCTTTTCGGCGCCGACGCCACAACGGTCGGCGTCTTAGGCGCGCTCGCAGCGCTCCTCTTGGTGCTGGCGCGGCTCGAAATGTCCCGCCGACGCACGCTCGGCGCGACGCGCAAGCTGGCGGAACTGACCCAGCGGCTGCAAGCGGGAGAAGCGCCGGTCTGGGAGAGGTCGGGCGTGCCGGACATAGACGCCATCGCCCGGACGCTCGACGAATTCGAACAGCGGCTGCGCCGAAAGCGGCAAATGCTCGCCCGCCTCAACGAGGAGCTTTTGCGCAGCGGCGACGGCGGCCCGCATGGTTTCAACAACCAGCTACGCGCCATCATCGACGCCCTTCCCGTGGGCGTGCTGATCGCCGAGGCGCCGGGTGGCCGCATCCTCGAAGGAAACGCCGCCATAGAGACGATACGGCGCGGCCCTGTCGTTTATTCCGAGAATGTGGCGGTTTACTCCGACTGGACCTCGGTGCACGAAAACGGCGAACCCGTGCTCCAGCAAGAATATCCGCTCGCCCGCGCGCTCGCGGGCGAAGAGCGACCCGTTCTCGAATGCCGCCATCTGCGCGGAGACGGCACCTGGGGCTGGATCAGCATCGTCGGCGCGCCGCTCCGCAACGAGCGGGGAGACATCATCGCCGCGATTGTCGCGGTCACCGACATCGACGAGATCAAGACGGCGGTGGAGCAGCGCAGAATGATGAATCTCGAACTGCATCACCGTGTCAACAATTCACTGGCGATGATTCAGGGCATCGCCAATATAACCGCCCGCACGGCGGCGGACTTCTCCTGCTTCAGGAACAGTTTCTCCGACCGAATCCAGTGTCTCAGCCGCATCTCGACCTTGCTGGGCAAAAATTCATGGGCGCAGACGCCGATGAGCAGCCTCGTCTCCACGGCGCTAGCAAGCGACACTATGGCGCTGCGCGAACGCATCTCCATCTCGGGCGACGACGTCGAATTACGCTCGGATGTGGCGCTCGCTTTAGGGATGGCGCTGCACGAACTGCTCTCCAACGCAGAGCGGCATGGCGCCCTGTCGACCGAAGACGGCAGGGTCACGGTCGACTGGCGCGTGAGCGACGACGAAGGCCGCCGCCTCGAAGTGAACTGGAGGGAACATGACGGCCCTCGCGTGGAAAATCCCCAGCGCACGGGCGTCGGCCAATATCTGATGAAAACGGTGCTCGCCCGTCAATACCGCGGCGACATCGAGATCGTATTCGAACCGGAAGGCGTTCGCGCGACTCTCAGCGCCGAAATCTAAGGCGGCGTTCAGTCCCCTTTGCCGGCGAGCCGCGTAGACATCTCCTTGTTGACGAGGCAATGCGTGCCGTCCGTAGGGTCTTCCGTGCGGCGCGGGCGCTTCTGCGCGCATTCGCGCTTGTCCGCCGGGTTCTGCACGCCATAGAAGGCGTTGATGATCGCCTGCTCCTGCTCGTGATCGAAGGCGTGGGTCTGTCCGAACATCACATATTGAAAGACGGCAGGCTGCGTCTTCGCCACGAAGGCGAAAGGAGCCGCTTCCTTCAGGCGTCCGGCGATGCAACCCTGATACGCCTGGGGCCGGGGATATTTCACGCCGGGCGGCGCCGATTTGCCGGAGAGCGCGTAAGTGTAGCAGGCGCGCGGCTGCGACATCTGGCAGTAATAATGGATGGTGATGTCGGCCCAATGCGTGGGCGCGTAATTCGTCTTCAGGCACTCGCGCATGTATTTGTAGCCCTGCTCGGTCGAACCCGCGCCGCCGGGCAGGCGGCTGCCGAAGAGGTCGGCGCTTTTGTTCATCGCCGCGAGGATGGCCGCGCCCGGCAGCGAGAGGCCGGCGGCCGGCGCATTCGGGCGATAGTCGGCATAGGCGTTTTTCGGGTCGTTGACCGGGCCGGCGAGTTTGTCGATGTCGGCCTGCGCCGGGCCCGCGATCCAGTCCGAAACCGATTTAGACTTGTCGGCGACGCCGATCCCCAGCTTCGCGAGCGTCGCATCGTCAAGCTCGCCGGTCTGGGGAAGACCCGACTGCTGCTGGTAGCGCGTCACGGCGTCGCGCGTGCGCCCGCCCGCCATGCCGTCGAGCGGACCCGGATCGAAACCGGCGGCGGCCATCTTGCTCTGGGCGTGCTGGGTAACGGGATTGTAGGGAGCGGCCGACAGCGGCGCCGCTGAAAAAACAATGATAGCCGCAAATGCGGCCCTGCGCCAAAAAGTCATTGGGCTAGCCTTTTAATACTGCAAAAATATCGCGCGCCTGGGCGCGATCTACATTCTGCTCCTCAAGTGGTGAGGTTGCAAGCTACTCGCCGTTGAGCGCGTGCTGCGGCGTCACGCGGAGCGCCGTGACGCGGTTTCTGATCTTGCGCATCACTTCGAAGCGGAAGCCGTGGTAAGTGAAAACCTGCCCGGCCTCCGGGATCGCCCCCGCCTCGTGGATCACGAGACCGGCGATGGTCGTGGCCTCTTCGTCCGGCAGGCTCCAGGCCATAACCCGGTTGAGATCGCGCACCGGCACGGAGCCATCGACGAGCACCGAGCCGTCCGGCTGCGGCCGCACGCCCTGCACGGCGAGGTCGTGTTCGTCGCGAATGTCGCCGACGATCTCCTCCAATATGTCCTCGAGCGTGACGAGTCCCATCACCTCCCCATACTCGTCGACCACCAAAGCGAAATGCGTCTTGCGCTTCAGGAAGGCTTCGAGCTGATCCTCGAGCGAGGTCGCTTCCGGCACGAACCAGGGCGCGTACATCACCTCGTCGATATCGATCCTGGAGGCGTCGCCTCCGGCGGCGTCCAGCGCCCGCAGCAAATCTTTCGAATGGAGCACGCCCACGAAGTTGTCCGCCTGCTCGCGCCACAACGGCATGCGTGTGAAGGGCGAGGCCAGAACCTCGCGCACGATCTGGTCGGGCGGCAGATCGGCGTCGATCGTGCGCATCTTCGTGCGATGGATCATGACGTCGGCGACATGCAGCACCTGAAGATCGAGAACGCCGCCGAACATGTCGCGCGCCGAACGCTCGACTTCGCCCTCCTCGTGCAGAATGTCGACCGCGCCTTTCAGCTCTTCATAGGGCGAAAGCACCGTGCGTCCGTGGCCGAGCTCTACGCCGACGAGACGCAGCACCACGCGCACGATCCACTCCACCGCCGCAAGCAAAGGACCAAACACGGAAACGAAAGGCGTGATGAAAGTCGCCACACGCAGCGACATGGCGTCCGGATGGTTGATAGCGAGCGTCTTGGGCAACACCTCTGCGAAGACGAGGAGCAGCACCGTCATCAGGATCGTGGCGTAGACCGCGCCATTCTCTCCGGCGATGACGGTGAGCACGCTCGTCGTGAAGGCCGAACCGCCGATATTGACGAGCGTGCTGCCGAGCAGCAGCGCCGCGATCATGCGATTGCGCTGGCGCAGCAGGCGATTGACCGCGCCGGCGCGCTTGTCGCCTTCCTTTTCCAGCGTGTGCATGCGCGCATGGGATGCGGCGGTGAGCGCGGTCTCGGAGCCCGAGAAGAAGGCGGAAAGCAGCACGCAGACGAAGACGATCAGCACATCCGTCCATATGTCGAAATGCGCGCCGCCGGTTTCGAGCCCATGCATGTCGTTCAGCCTCGCGCGAGTTCGTCTCTCAGAAAGCTCAGCACTTCGCTCGGCTCGACGGATTTCGCGATAAAGGCTTCGCCCACGCCGCGCATGAGGATGAAGGTGAGCGCGCCGCCCTCGACCTTCTTGTCCTGATACATGGCGGAGAGTATCGCCTGCGCGTCCGCGCTCCAGCCGGGGATCTGCCGTATCTCGGTCGGCAGACCGACGCTCGCCAGATGACTTGCGACGCGCTCGGCGTCCTCGACGGCGCAAAGGCCGAGCCTGGCCGAAAAACGCGCGGCGCAGGCCATGCCGATCGCGACGCCCTCCCCGTGGACGAGGCGCTCGCTGTCGTAATGCGTCAGCAGTTCGAGAGCGTGGCCGAAGGTGTGTCCCAGATTGAGCAGCGCGCGATCGCCCTGCTCCGTCTCGTCGCGCGCGACGATCGTCGCCTTGGTTTCGCAGCTCACAGCAACGGCGCATATCTGCTCGGCGCGGCTTTGGAAGACGGCCTCGGCGTCGGCCTCGAGCCATTCGAAGAAGCGCTTGTCGCCGATAAGGCCGTATTTCACCACCTCGGCGTAGCCTGCGCGAAATTCGCGCGTCGACAGGGTCTTCAGCACGTCGACGTCGGCGAGGACGAGCGCGGGTTGATGGAAGGCGCCGATGAGATTCTTGCCGTGGGCCGAGTTGATGCCGGTCTTGCCGCCGACGGAGGAATCGACCTGTGACAGCAGCGTCGTCGGAATCTGCACGAAGCGCGAGCCGCGCCGCAGGCTCGCCGCGACATAGCCGGCAAGATCGCCGACGACGCCGCCGCCGAAAGCGACGATGAGGTCGCGCCGTTCGATCTTCGCGGCGAGCGCCTCGTCGCAGACGCGCCCGAATGTCGCAAGCGACTTCGACGCCTCGCCGGGCTTCACGACAATGATCGAGTAGCGTATTCCCGCCTGCCTCAGGCTCTCTTCCAGCGTCGGCAGATGCAGCCGCGCGACGTTTTCGTCGGTGACGATGGCGCAGGCCGCGCCCGGCGCGACCCTGGCGATATGGTCGCCAGCTTCGCGGAGAAGGTCGCCGCCGATGAGGATGTCGTAGGAGCGCCCGCCAAGTGCGACATGTATCGTCTCGCGATGTGTCGCGCCCTGTTCGGTCTGCGCGCGCTCCAGATGCAGATGGGTCATGGCCTTGGTGAAATCCTTCTTCTGCGCAGCGCGGCGAGAGGCGTCGATGCGCGGGAGTTCAGCGCAAAGCGCGTTCAGCGCCGCCTCCACCATGACATCCTGCGGCTCGTCATGGGATTCGACGCGCATGTCGGAGAGTTCGTAGATGGGGCGGCGCGCCTCGAGAAGGCGTCGCATCGTTTCTTCGGGGTCGGCGGTATGCAGCAGCGGCCGGTCGCTCTTTCGCCGCACCCGCTTCATCAACGTATTGAGGTCCGCGTCGAGCCAGATGGAGACGGCGCGCTCGCCGATGCGCTCGCGCGTGCGCGGGTCCATAAAGGCGCCGCCGCCCGTGGCGAGCACGATCTGGCCGCTGTTGAGAAGCCGCATGATGACGCGGCGTTCGCCGTCTCGAAAATATTGCTCGCCATATTTGGCGAAAATCTCGGGGATCGTCATGCCGGCGGCGGCGGCGACGATCTCGGCGTCCGCATCGACGAAAGGCAGGCCGAGCTTTGCGGCGAGCCGTTGGCCGATTGCGCTCTTGCCCGACCCCATCATGCCGACGAAGACGAGGGCGCGGTCGCCGAGCGTGGTGCGAATATGGGCTACGCGCTCGTCGCCGCTGGACGGGAGCGGCGGGGCGCCGAGGGTCTGCGTCCGTGTCATGGCCGGCAATCTATACTGAGGGCCCCCGAAATTCAGCCCGGCAATTTCGCCGCATGGGCGAGGTAATCGACCATGAAGGTCGGCAGGCGGGAGTCGGTCTGGGGACCGGGACGGAGCATATGGACGTCGCAGAGCTCGGGTTCCGCCTCGGAAGCGATAAAAGCCTGAACGCGGGCGCGAATCTCGACCGCGGGCTGGGGCCAGCGAAGTTGCTTTATGCACGCGATGCGCTGTTCGTCGAAAAGGACGGTCCATCCGGGCTCGGCGACGCCCTCATGGGCGGGAAGGCCTGTTTCCTCGACGAGTTCCCGGATGAGGCTGCCGGTCAGATCCACGACGCCGCCCGCGAGGACGTCTGACGGGTCCGGCGTGCCGCCGGGGAAGTAGCGCTTGCCCGCGGCGGAGTGGCCGGGAGCCATCTCGCCGACGAGAAAGGCCCCGTCGCTGGAGCGCAGCGCCGGCATGGCGAAGCAGTTGAAGACGCCCTTGTCCGGCCAGCCGAAATCGCGCCAGACGAGAAAGCGGGAGAAGCTCGTCTCGAAAGCGTCGAGCCGCAGCACGCGCCCGGCGCCTTCGGCGGCGACCTCGGCGCGGCAGGCGAGCAGGACGGGGCCATCGTAGAGCGCCGGATTCTCGCTCACGCATGCGGCCCAGCGCCGGTCGATCTCCGCCGCCTGCGCCTCGGCGAAGGCCCAGCGGTGGGCGACGAGGCGGCAGTCCAGCCGATCGACCTCGAATATGCGGGAGCCCTTGGTCACAAGCGCAGCTTTCCTTCGGCGACCCGCACGACCTGGCCGCCGACGGCCACGCGCGCGAGCGCTCCATTCTCGACCGTCATGCGCAGCGTGATGCGCGAGGGCCGGCCGATGGCGTAGCCCTGCTCGATGAAGATTTGGTGCTCTCCATCGTCCGGGTTTTCAAAGGCGCAGGCCACGGCCGCGAAGGCCGCCGCGGCCGACCCCGTCGCCGGATCCTCGTCGAAACCGAGCCCATGCGCCAGCATGCGGGCGTGGATGGCGCTCTGCGGCTCTATCGTCTCATGCGTGTAGAGAAAGGCCCCGACCGCCTCGCCGAGCGCAGCCGCGAACAACGCCGCGTCGCGGCGCGCCGATTCGAGCGCCCGCCGCGAGCGCATGGGCGCGAAGACGAAGGCCGGCCCGGCCGCAAAGACTGTGGGAACATGTCCGCGAAAGCCGATCTCCTCCGGGGGCACGGACAAGGCCGCCGCGAGAACTTCCGCGTTCGGCCCCTCGCCGGCGCCCGCGGCCGGCAAAATGGGCAGGGCCGCCTCGGCGTAGGTGACGCCATTGCGCGCCCTCAGCGCCTCGCAGCGCAGCGGTCCGATCTGCGTCTCGAGGACGACGACGACGTCGCTTCTGGCGATGACGTCGCCCGCGCGCGTCTCCGCGAGCAGGGCCGCCGTCCCCACCACCGGATGGCCGGCGAAGGGCAGTTCCCGCTGCGGCGTGAAGATCCGCATTCTGGCCGAGTGGACCGGATCGTGCGGCTCCAACAGGAAGACCGTTTCGCTGAGGTTGAATTCCCGCGCGATCGCCTGCATCTGCGTATCGTCCAGCGCGTCGGCGCCCTCGACGACGGCCAGAGGATTTCCGCAAAAGCGCTTGTCGGTGAAGACGTCGAGCAGGTGGTAGGTGAAGCCTCGGGTCACGCGGGCCGATCAATCCTGCATGCGCAGAAGCGCGACGCTGTCACGGAACTCGACGAGTTCCACGATGAGGCCATCCTCGAAGCGCAGAAAGTCGGCGAGTTCGACAATGCCGCGCCGGCCCGTGCCGCGATGGCGCCATTCGACCGTGCGCCGCACCGCAACTGATCCGCCATCGACCACCGCCTCGGGCATCGCGGCGCCGAACTGTTCGAAATCCACATCGACCGCCCGGACGATGTTGACCAGCGCCTCGATGCCCCGGTGACGGCCAGCGTAAGAAATCGTCTTGCGATCACCCGCGAACTCACAAACGACATCGGGCGCGCAGAAGCGGCGAAACAGATCGATGTCGGGGCCGGAACGGGAGAAATTGCCCAGTGTCGTGGCGCGATGGGCCATCTCGTCCCGGCTGAGCCCCGGCGGGCGCGGGTTCTCCATCTCTTCGAGGCTTCGCGGGATCGCCTCCACCGCCCGCGAGACGCATCGATGATCGATGAATTCGTTCATCTCCGCGACGCGGCCATTCCGCCAGTGAAGAAAATGGGCCATATCCATGGCGAAATGCAGGGCGGTGCCCCGGTGACGCCAATTGGTCGTCCAACGGACGGCCGTCCGGTCGCCTTCGACGAGAAGGTCGAGTATTTCCGCGTCGAGCGGCTCGTAGTCGATGTCGGTGCGTCGCAAATTTTCTCGCAACGCTTCGTGGCCACGCCACTGCCCCGCGGGAAAAAGGCCGACCTTGGAGCAATTATAGCGCAGCTCCACATCCTCGACGAAGAGCCGCAGGAGCGCATCGACGTCTCCGGCCATGCGATGGAGAACGAGTTCGTGAACGCGCCGGCGCGTGTCGCTGTCGGCAGTTTTGCTCACCCGCCCGCCTGATCCGTGCATCGCCTGCGCGCGTGGATGCGCCTCCCCCAGCCATCCGCGCCCCTCAGCAGGATGGCTCCCCCCGGACCCGTCGAGCCCGAAAGTTTTTTCTTTGCGCCATTATGCGCCAATTTGCCGCATTGTCGACAAGCTCTCTCTCGACCGGACTCCACAACTAAAGCGGGCAGCCCGCTCAGTCCTGCATCCGGCGCAAGGTCACCGTGTCGCGGAACTCGATGAGTTCGACGATGAGCCCATCGTCGAAGCGGACGAAATCTGCCAGTTCCGAAACGCCGGTCCGCCCCGTGCCGCGGTGACGCCATTGCACGTGCCGACGGCCGCCGACGCGCGAATCCTCGATAAGGACGTCCGAAACCCCCTGGAGGCGCTGCTCGAATTCGACGCGGATGGCGCGAATGATCCCGATCACCGCCTCAATGCCGATGTGGCGGCCAGCGTAAGGGATTCGCGACTTGTCGCCGACGAATTCGCAGACGATGTCGGGGGAGCACCATTGGCGCAGAAGAACGTGATCCGGCCCGTCCTCCTCGAAGGAGATCAGCTTGCGCGCGCGCCGCTCCATTTCATCCCGGGAGAGGCCGGCGGGCCGCGGCGTGAAGAGCGCCTCGAAACTTGGCGGACAGGCGCAGCCCGGCGTCGAGGGGCAATGCGCGTCGAAGAACTCGTGCATCTCCACGACGAGCCCGTTTTCCCAGCGCAGGAAATGCGCGGCGTCGTTGGTGTAGATGCAGCCGTTCTCATGGCGGCGCCAATCGGCGCGCCATCTGACGACGGCGTTTTCGCCATCGACGAGGATGTCGACGATCTCATAACCAAGAGGCAGATAGTTTTCGTCGGTGCGACGAAAGAGTTCGCGCACGCCGGACGCGCCACGCCAGACTTTGGGGCCTACGATCCCCACGCGCCACGAATGGCAGTGGAGCACGACCGCAGGATCGACATAGGACGTGAAGCGCTCATATTGCCGGCTCATCCGGCAATCGAGCATCTCGGCCACGACAAAGCGCATGTCCGCCGCGCTGAGCTTTACCGCGCGGCCTCCCCCATCGGCCATGCATTCCCCCAAGATGTCGCGCGCGCGACCGCCCCGCCGCGCGCCGATCATCGTGCGATCAGTTACGCTCCTTGTCGACCAGCTTGTTCTTGCCGATCCAGGGCATCATGGCGCGCAGGCGCGCGCCGACGTCCTCGATCGGATGCGCGGCGTTGCGCGCGCGGGTCGCCTTGAAGGATGTCTGGCTGACCTTGTTTTCAAGCATCCAGTCGCGGGTGAACTTGCCTGACTGAATGTCTTCCAGCACGCGCTTCATCTCGGCTTTTGTTTCCGAAGTGATGATGCGCGGGCCGGTGACGTATTCGCCATATTCGGCCGTGTTCGAGACCGAGTAGTTCATGTTGGCGATGCCGCCTTCATAGATGAGGTCGACGATGAGCTTCACTTCGTGCAGGCACTCGAAATAGGCCATCTCGGGGGCGTAGCCCGCCTCGACCAGCGTCTCGAAGCCGGCGCGGATCAGTTCGACGAGGCCGCCGCAGAGCACGACCTGCTCGCCGAAGAGATCGGTCTCGCATTCCTCGCGGAAAGTCGTCTCGATGATGCCGGCCTTGCCGCCGCCGATCGCCGAGGCGTAGGAGAGCGCGATGTCCTTGGCGTTGCCGGAGGCGTCCTGATGGATCGCCACGAGGCAGGGCACGCCGCCGCCCTTGAGATATTCGCCGCGCACCGTGTGGCCGGGGCCCTTGGGGGCGACCATCATCACGTCGAGATCCTTGCGCGGCTCGATGAGGTTGAAGTGGATGTTGAGGCCATGCGCGAAGAAGAGCGCGGCGCCCTGCTTCAGGTTCGGAGCCAACTCATTGGCGTAGATTTCGCCCTGCAACTCGTCCGGCGTCAGCATCATGACGACGTCGGCCCATTTGGCGGCCTCCGGCACAGTCATGACCTTGAGGCCGGCGCCTTCCGCCTTGGCGGCGGAGGCGGAGCCTGCACGCAGCGCGACGGCGACGTCCGGGACGCCCGATTCCTTCAGGTTCAGGGCGTGCGCGAAGCCCTGGCTGCCATAGCCGACGATGGCGACCTTCTTGCCCTTGATCAGATTGATGTCGGCGTCCCGATCGTAATAAACGCGCATTTCCTGTCGTTCCTTAGATTGTCTGGTTTTTTGGCGGATGACGGGACCGCCCGGCGTGACGTCATGAATTCGCGCGCCCTTTTACGCGCGGGAGCGGTCAAGGTCAAAGGCCGCCATCGTGTGGCGGCCTTTGCGTCTTTCATCGCCGGGAAAACTCAGTATTTCGCTACGACCGGGGCCAACGTCCCGCCGCCGAAACGCCAGTTCAGGCCAACGCGCGTGAGGTTGCTCGTGAAACGCTGCGTCGAGAAGCTGCCTGCAAAAGGCGCAAGCCCCAACCCGACGGCCGGGCCGTTCACGCCGCTCAAATTCAGGAAGAGAGCCTCGGCCTTGAGCGAGAGGTTCGGGGAAATCGCATATTCCGAGCCGCCGCCGACCGCCCAGCCGACCTGCGTCCGCGAACCCGAGCCAGTGAACAGGGCGCCAGCGAACTGCGTGCCGGACACGGCGATTTCGCCATAGGCGACGCCGCCCGTCGCATAGGTCAGCGACGAACCATGCGCGTAACCGATGCGTGCGCGCGTCGTGCCGAACCAGTTCATCGCATTCGGCGTGTCTGTGAAGACGAAAGCGCCCGGACCGCCCACGGTCGTCGCCTGATGCCACGCCCTCACGCCGCTCCATTGCGCGTCGGTTTCAAGACCCAGAACGATCTGGTTCGAGAGCTGGTAATTGTAGCCGGCCTGGCCGCCCGCGATGGCCCCGCCGGTGCGGTTCGAGGCGTAGGTCGAGAAGGCGGCGCCGGGCAGGGCGAAGGCCGTGACGCCGCCGACCTTGCCGCCGCCGTAGCCGCCGTTGACGCCGACGTAGAAGCCGGTCCAGTCGAGCGCCGGCTTTTCGAACAGCCCCGCGAAGAGCCCGCCGCCCGGCATGAGATCGCCGACGCCGTTGAACCGGTAATTCATGCCGCCCCGGACCATATGCGCCTGCATGACGCCGGTCGAAAAGGCGCCGACGAGGGCAGGAAAAGGCGGCGGCGGCAGGCCGATCGCGGGACCGGTGACGCCGGGGAGCTGAAGATAGAGATATTCAGCCCGCACGGACGTCCGGTTCGACACTGCAAACTCGAGACCGGCGCCGGCGGCCCAGCCGACATTGGTGGAGCTTCTCGAACCCCCGGAGACGAGACCGGCGGCGAGCGCCTGCACGCCATTGGCGGAAACCTCGCCATAGGCGACGCCGCCCGTCACGTAAGGCAGGAGGCGGCCGAAGGAATAGCCCAGACGCCCGCGCGTGGTGCCGAACCATTCGAGGCTCTGTCGGGTGTTGACGTGGGTGAAGAGGAGCGGATTGGAGCCGGTCGTCGTCGCCTGGTGGGACGAGCCGATCTCGCTCCACTGCATGTCGCTCTCGATACCGACCACGACGCCATTGGCGAATTGATAGTCGTAACCGATCTGGCCGCCGATGAACCAGCCGCTTCCCTGATCGAAGCTGCGCGTGCCGACCGCGCCGAGGAGCGGATTGGCGAGGACGATATTGGCGTCGTACACCGCGCCGCCGTAGCCCGTGCCGTAGCCGATATGGAAGCCTGTCCAGGTGAAGATCGGCGCAGGCGGAAGCGGAGGCGGCGGGGCCTTGCGGGAAGGCAGGTCTGCCGCCGCGGCCGAAAAGGCGGCGAGCGCCGGGAGAATGGCGACGCAGGACAGCAAACGCTTCTTGAACATATGGGGCGCTCCTTGCCGGGCCGGATCGGCGCCGTCAGGCGGCAATCGTGCGTCCACAATGATTAAGAGTAATGAACCGTCAACGCGCGAACTGCGCGAAGCCCGCGAAGCGGCGCGCATTTGCAGGCTGCTGTGTCATATCGGCAACGAAACTGCTGTTCAGGCGCCGCTCAGATCGGGTCCGGTCCGCGCGAGATGGCCGCGACGCCGGTGCGCGAGACTTCGACGAGGCCGATGGGGCGCATGAGATCGACGAATTCGTCGATCTTCTCGGGCTTGCCGGTCAATTCGAAGATGAAACTCTCGGTCGTGGCGTCGACGACGCGGGCGCGGAAGGCTTCCGCGAGCTGAAGCGCGTCGTTGCGATTGTCGCCGCGTCCGCGCACTTTCACCATGGCGAGTTCGCGCTCCAGCGAGCGCCTCGTGAGCGTCAGATCCGTCACCTGCCGCACAGGAACGATGCGCTCGAGCTGATGATGGATCTGTTCGATCGTCTCGGGCGCGCCGGAGGTGACGATGGTGATGCGCGAGCGATGCTCGGCATGAGCGACCTCGGCGACGGTCAGGCTTTCGATGTTGTAGCCGCGGCCCGAAAAAAGACCGACGACGCGCGCCAGCACGCCCGGCTCATTGTCGACGAGCACGGAGAGCGTATGCGACTCGATCTTGGAATTCGGCGTCGCCGCGGAATAGGGGGACGGCGGTGAAGCGGGAGCGTTCATGATCGACCTGTATTTACGTCGTCATTGCGAGCGGAGCGAAGTAATCCAGAACCAGGATGCGTCCCCTGGATCGCCTCAGGCTCGCGATGACGGCCAGAAACTCTAAGTGACGAGGCGGCGTCTTCAGACCAGCATCTTGCCCTTTTCGTCGATGACCGCGCCGATGTCGACGCCGGCGTCGTCGGAAAGATCGGCGAGCAGCATGTCGTTATGCGCCTTGCCCGAGGGGATCATCGGGAAGCAGTTCTCGCTCTTTTCCACGAGGCAGTCGAAGATCACCGGCCCGTCGTAGTCGAGCATCTCCTCGATCGCGGCGTCGAGGAGCTTCGGGTCCGAGCAGCGGATGCCCTTGCCGCCGAAGGCCTCGGCGAGCTTCACGAAATCCGGCAGCGCCTCCGAATAGCTGTGCGAATAGCGCCCGCCATGCAGCAATTCCTGCCACTGGCGCACCATGCCCATATATTCATTGTTGAGGATGAAGATTTTGACCGGCAGGCGATATTGAATCGCCGTTGACATCTCCTGAATGTTCATCAGGATCGAGGCTTCGCCAGCAATGTCGATGACGAGCGCGCTCGGATGGGCGAGCTGCGTGCCGATCGCCGCCGGCAGGCCATAGCCCATCGTGCCGAGGCCGCCAGAGGTCATCCAGCGGTTCGGCTCGTCGAAGTGGAAATGCTGCGCAGCCCACATCTGGTGCTGGCCGACTTCGGTGGTGACGTAGACGTCCTTGTCCCTCGTCAGGGCATAGAGCCGCTGCACGGCGTATTGCGGCTTGATGGTCGTGCCGGAATTGCGGAAGGCGAGCGACTTCCTGGCGCGCCATTCGTCGATCTGCGCCCACCAATGGTCGAGCGGCTGCTTGTCGGCGTGCATCGCTTCCGCGCGCCATGTGCGCACCAGCGCCTCCAGAACATGGGCGCAGTCGGCGACGATGGCGAGATCGACCTTGACGTTCTTGTTGATCGACGAACGGTCGATGTCGATATGGATCTTCTTCGAGCCCGGCGAGAAGGCGTCGAGGCGCCCGGTGATGCGGTCGTCGAAACGCGCGCCCACCGCGATCATCAGATCGCAATCATGCATGGCGTGATTGGCTTCCCAGGTGCCATGCATGCCGAGCATGCCGAGCCAGTTCTGGCCTGAGCCCGGATAGGCGCCGAGGCCCATCAGCGTCGAGGTGATGGGAAAGCCCGTGAGGCTCACGAGTTCGCGCAGCAGGGTCGAGGCGGAGGGGCCGGAATTGATGACGCCGCCGCCCGTATAGAAGATCGGACGCTTGGCGGCGGCCATCATCTTCACAGCCTCGCGGATCGAGTCCATGTCGGCGTCGAGGCGCGGCTGATAGGTCTTGTGCTGTGCGCCACGGGGGGGCGTGTAGATTCCGCGCGCGAATTGCACGTCCTTGGGGATGTCGATCACGACCGGCCCCGGACGACCCGACGAGGCGACATAGAACGCCTCGTGCAGGATGCGCGGGAGGTCCGCGACGTTCTTCACGAGATAATTGTGCTTGGTGCAGTGGCGCGTGATGCCGACCGTGTCGCATTCCTGAAAGGCGTCGGAGCCGATGAGATGGGTCGGCACCTGGCCGGTGATGCAGACGAGCGGGATCGAATCCATCAGCGCGTCGGTGAGGCCGGTGATGGTGTTGGTGGCGCCGGGGCCGGAGGTGACGAGCAGCACGCCCACCTTGCCGGAGGAGCGCGCATAGCCCTCGGCCGCATGGGCCGCGCCCTGCTCGTGGCGCACCAGAATGTGCTGCACCTTCTCCTGATGGAAGAGAACGTCATAGATCGGAAGGACTGCGCCGCCGGGATAGCCGAAGAGAATATCGACGCCCTGATCCTTCAGGGCTTCGACCACCATTTCCGCGCCGGTCATTTCCTTCGACATGGTCTCTTCCGTTCTATCCTCTTTGCGGGTTCAAGGCCCGCTGCGGGCAACAAAAAAGGCCCTCTCGGGGCCTCGGGTCAAGCGCCATCTGCGGAATGCGGGCTACCCCCGCTCCGACTCCGGCGCCTTGCCTACTACGAGAAGACCGCGCATCGCGCCCCGCTTTTCCGTTGGTTTGGCAAGGTTACGGGAGGCGCGGGAGAGAATCAAGGGAGGATGCGGCTCCTCGCCTCCCCCTTGAGGAGGCGCGGCTGGCCTCCCGTCATTGCGAGGAGGCGAAGCCGACGAAGCAATCCAGGGGGCGGCGCGGCTCTGGATTGCTTCGCTACGCTCTCAATGACTGCCGGACAGTCACGCCCCCTCCGCCGCCAGCGCCGCCTGCACGGCGGGGTCCGCCGCCATCATGTCGTGGTGGGCCTGTACGGACGGGAACTCGGACAGCTTGTCGTCCAGCAGAGTCTGCGCCCAGCGCTCCATTGGGAAGACATAGGCGTCGAGATAGCTGCGCGCCTCGCCCAGGAAAAAACGCTTACCCGTCAGATGCGCCTCGACCAGCGCGAATTTCTTGCGCACGAGCGCCTTGGCGGCTTCGCGGATGTCGTCGAAAGCCTCCTTCTCCCGCGCCCTTGTGTAGCGGTTGGGCACGAAGAGCGGGAAGAAGGCGGGATGCAGGTCGCCGGTGATGAAGAAGGACCAGCGATCGGCCTCCGCCTGGTCCCGCTCGCCCCCGGCGACGTCCAGCCCCGCCTGCGGGAAACGGCGGGCGAGAAAGCGCAGGATGGCGGCGTCCTGCGTCAGGATCCAGCCTTCGCCGGCGTCGAGCGCGGGAACGGCGCCGGCGGGGTTGATCTTGAGATAGTCCTTGTCGCCGAAGGCGACTTCCTTCGTCGCATAGGGCTCGCCGATCCATTCCAGCGCGATATGGGCGGCGAGCGAGCAGGCGCCGGGGTGGTAATAGAGCGTGAGCATGGCCGGGCTCCCATGAGAGATGGCACGCCCGTGATATAGAGCACGGCGCCTTTACGTCTTCGCCTTCCCCGCCGCCGCCATCACCCCCTGCACCGCGCCCTCCAGCACCAGGGCTGGATCGGCGGTCTTGCAGGGGTCCAGATGGCCGGAGATCGCCAGCATCGCGACGCCATGCGCCAGCGCCCAGATTTGCATCGCGACATGCCGCGCGCCCTGCGCGGGGGCGCCGGCCTCCTGCAGCCAGGCCACCACCGCCCGCCACAAAATCTCCAGCGCGTGGTCGGCGGCGCCTCCCGCCCCCGGATCGGCGAGCGTCGCCGCCTGGCCGAACATGGCGGCGTAGAGGCCGGGCTCCTCCCGGGCGAATTTCAGATAGGCGCCGCACATGGCGCGCATGGCGGCTTGCGCGTCCGGGCGCCCCTCGTCCCAGGCGGCCTCTATCCGTTCGCCGAAGGTTTCGAAGCCCTGCCGGGCGAGTTCGGCCAGCAGCGCGTCGCGGCCGGAAAAATGACGGTAGGGCGCGGCGGGCGTGACGCCCGCGCGGCGGGCGGCTTCGGTCAGGGTGAGCGCCGAGGGGCCGCCCTCGGCGAGCAACTCGATGGCCGCGTCGACCAGCGCCTGCTTGAGCGAACCATGATGATAGCGGCGCTTTACATGCATCGCGGTTCGCTCTGTCGCGAGATCACCCCGAGAGCTTGGCCATCAGCGCGTCGGAGATTTCAAAGTTCGCATAGACGTTCTGCACGTCGTCATTGTCCTCGAGCGCGCCGACGAGCTTGACGATCTTCTCGCCCGCCTCGTCGTCGACCTTGATCGTGTTCTGCGGCCGCCAGACCAGCGCAGCCTTCCTGGAGTCGCCGAACTTCTCCTCGAGCGCCTTGGCCACGTCTCGCAGCGATTCCAGCGAGGTGATGATTTCATGCGTCTCCTCGGTGGAGGAGACGTCGTCGGCGCCGGCCTCGATCGCGGCTTCCATCATGGAATCTTCGGAGGCGACCTTCCTGTCGAATTCGATGAGGCCGACCCGGTCGAACATGAAGGAGACGGCGCCCGTCTCGGCCAGCGCGCCGCCCGCCTTGGTGAAATAGGAGCGCACCTCGCCCGCCGTGCGATTGCGGTTGTCGGTCAGCGCCTCGATGATGACTGCGACGCCGCCGGGCGCGTAGCCCTCGTAGCGCACCTCGTCGTAATTCTCCGAATCGGCGCCGGAGGCCTTCTTGATGGCGCGCTCGATATTGTCCTTGGGCATGTTCTCGGCGCGCGCGGCCAGAACGGCGGCGCGCAGGCGGGCGTTCATGTTGGGATCGGGCAGGCCCATCTTCGCGGCGACGGTGATTTCGCGGGCGAGCTTGGAGAAGAGCTTGGAGCGGATCGCGTCCTGCTTGCCCTTCTTGTGCATGATATTCTTGAACTGACTATGCCCGGCCATCGTTCTTCGCCCTTACGTCCTTCTCTCGTCGCCTCGAACCGGCGTCGGGCCGTCTATACCCCTCGCCGCACTGGAAATAAAGAAAGGCGGCGCCAGCGAAACGAACGACAAGAACCGCCGCCCGCGCCACCAGACTCCCTGCCCGCCCGATCGCCTTGTCAGGCGCGCGCCTTTCCCCGGGGAGCGGCCCAGAACGGCGCATCAGGGGCTTGCCCCGGGGCCACGCCCGCCGCCTGCGATCACCTGATTTGAGCGGTCCGAAGAGACCAGCCTTTTACCGCGGTGCAAAAAATCCCCGCCCGGATCGTTGTAGCCGCCGGAAGCCGCCCCTATCTAGAAGGCGCGGCCCAGCGCCGCCCGAGTTTTCAAGAGGAGGTCTTGTATATGAGCTGGCTCAAGGCAATCGTGGGCGGCGCCATTGGCGCGGAGGCGCTTACCGTCATCAAGGCATATGTCGAGAAGGAAGGCGGCCTCGATTCGGTCGTGAAGAAGTTTCAGGACGGCGGCTACAAGAAGCAGGTCGAATCTTGGATTTCGACCGGCCAGAATCAGGCGATCAGCTCCATCGAGGTCGGTCAGGCGATCGGCATCGACAAGATCAAGAAGCTCGCCGAGGCGGCGGGCGTCGATGTGAGCAAGGCTCGTGATCTCCTCGCCGAGTATCTCCCGGTCGCCATCGACAAGGCGACCCCGGAAGGCAAGCTGCCGGAGCCGGAAAAGACAGACGTCAAGAAATCGCTCTACTGAGCGCCTGATCCGCGGGAAGCATCAAGCCGTCGGCCTGGCCGGCGGCTTTTTTGTTGACGGCCGCGGAAGGGAGTTTGACTTGCCACTGGGGGCTCGATTGAGTAAGCCCGACGCCAGAGTGGTTTGAATAAGGACGATTGATGACCAAGCGCGCGCTGGTGACGGGGGTCACGGGGCAGGACGGGGCCTATCTGTCTCAGTTTCTGCTGGAAAAAGGCTACGAAGTGCATGGCGTCGTCCGCCGCTCCTCGCATCGCGGAGTGGAGGACCATCGCCTGCGCTGGCTCGGCATCAGCGGCAAGGTGACGCTGCACGACGCCGACCTGATCGACCTCTCGAGCCTCCTGCGCACGGTGCAGGACGTGCAGCCGGACGAGATATTCAATCTCGCGGCGCAGTCCTATGTGGCCTCGTCCTGGCGCCAGCCGGTGCTGACCGCCAATGTCACCGCCACCGGCGTCACCAACATGCTGGAGGCCATGCGCCTCGGCGCGCCGGGCGCGCGTTTCTATCAGGCGTCATCCTCCGAGATGTACGGGCTCATTCAGGAGCCGATGCAGAGCGAGACGACGCCCTTCTATCCGCGCTCGCCTTACGCCGTCGCCAAGCTCTACGGGCACTGGATCACGGTGAACTACCGCGAGAGCTTCGGCCTGCACGCCTCTTCCGGGATTCTCTTCAACCATGAGAGCCCGCTGCGCGGCGTCGAATTCGTCACGCGCAAGGTCACGCATACGGTGGCCCAGATCAAGCTGGGCAAGACCAATGAGTTGCGGCTCGGCAACATCGACGCAAAACGCGACTGGGGCCACGCCCGCGACTATGTGCGCGCCATGTGGCTCATGCTGCAGCAGGAGACGCCCGACGACTATGTCGTGGCCACGGGCGTCACGACGACGGTGCGCGACATGTGCCGCATCGCCTTCGACCACGCCGGCCTCGACATGGAGAAGCATCTCATCATCGACCCGGCCTTCTACCGCCCGGCGGAAGTCGACGTGCTGCTCGGGGATTCGAGCAAGGCGCGCCGCGTGCTGGGCTGGACGCCGGAAGTGAACCTGGATCAGATGATCCGGGAGATGGTCGACGCCGATCTCGAGCGCCTGCGCCGGGAACCCTAACGAGGCACACCCGCGGGATCATGGCCGATTACGAGCGTATCTTGTTGACGGGCGGGGGCGGCTTCGTCGGCTCCCACCTTTCGGCGGCGCTCGCCGAGGCCTATCCGGGGGCGACGCGCGCCATGCTGCTGCGGCCCGGCGAGCGGAGCGCGCCGAAGTCTTTCGCCTGCGTGACCGCCGATCTCCTCGATGAACACGCCATCGACCGGCTCGTCGCCGACCTGCGCCCGGACCTTCTCGTCCATCTCGCCGGCCAGGCCTCCATCGGTCAGGCGGCGAAAGCCGCCGAGCACACCTGGCGGGTCAATTTTCACGGCGCCTTCGCGCTCGGGGCGGCGCTGGCGCGACATGCGCCGGCGGCGGTCACGCTGTTCAGCTCCACGGCCGCGGCCTATGGCGCGGCTTTCCGCGAGGGCATGCCGGACGAGGAGACGCCGCTTCGGCCGCAGGACGTCTACAGCCGCTCCAAGGCCGCTGCGGAAAGCGCGCTGGCGGATGTTCTCGCGCCCGAGGGGCGGCTCATCGTCGCCCGCCCGGTGAACCACTCGGGGCCCGGCCAGCGCAGCCGCCATTTCGTGCTCTCCTCCTTCGCGGCGCAGATCGCCGCCATCGAGGCAGGACGCGCCGAACCGCGCATCAAGGTCGGCGACCTTTCAAAGGCGCGGGATTTTCTCGACGTGCGGGACGTCGTCGACGCCTATGTTCGGCTCATCGCGGCGGCGCGTGACCTGCCCGAACGCGTCTCGGTCTTCAACGTCGCCTCGGGCGAGGCGCGCACGATCGGTTCGTTGCTCGACGACTTGCGCGCCCTTTCCAGGACGCCGTTCGACATCGAGGTCGATCCCGAACGGCTGCGTCCCTCGGACATCGACATCACCAGCGTCGCCTGCGACGCCTCCAGGCTGCGCGCCGCGACCGGCTGGCGGCCGCGCTATCCGCTTGGCGACATGCTCGCGGCTCTCCTAGAGGAATGGCGCGCCGCGGAGGCGGACGGCGCGGCATGAGCGGGGACGAACCCTCGCGTCAGGACGCCGACCGGGAACGCATCCGGCTGCTCGAGTTCCAGCTCGACCATCTGCGCAGCGAACTTCTGCACCTCACCCATGAGCGCTACCGGCTGATCTATTCGGCCTCCGGCCATATCTACCATCTCCTGCGCCCGATCGAGCAGCGCCTCGCGGACGCCGGCGCCGCGGTCGCGGCGCATTTCCGGCCGCGGGAGGGGAAGCCGGCGGCGACGCCGGCGCCCGCCTCGCCGAAGCTCCCGGACCCCGCTTTTCAGACTTTGCCGGCGCGCCGTCTCCTCATCGATGTGACAGGCACGGTCAAGCGCGACGCCGGCACCGGGATCCAGCGCGTCGTGAAGGAAGTGGTGCGCGCGTCCTATTGCGGCCCCGATCTCGACATTCCCGTCTTGGCGGTGCGCTGCGAAGCGGGCAAGCTCTATGCCGCGAACGCTTTCGCCGCCTCTCTCGGCGCCGTGACGAGCGATCCCGACGCCGAGATCGGGATCGAGCCCGGCGACCGCTTCCTGATGCTTTCGGACAGTTGGAACGCTTTCGACGAGCTTGGCGGAGTCCTCGGACGCATCCGCGCCGGCGGGGGCGAAATCGTCAGTTGCATCTTCGACCTGATCCCCGAGCTTTATCCACATGCCTGCCACGAGGTGACGGTGCCGCGCTACCGGGCCTGGCTGCGCAAGGCGCTGCTGGAGAGCGACGGCTTTCTGGCCATCTCGCGCACGGTGGCGGAGGAGCTGGCTGACTATGTCGCAGCGAGCGGCCTGCCCCATCGTCCCGGATTGAAGATCGGCTGGTTTCAATGCGGGGCCGATCTCGCCGCGCCCGCGACGGACTCCCCGCGTCCCAAAATCGCGGCCGCCGTCGCAGGGAGCGCGCCGGTCTTCCTCATGGTCGGCACGATCGAGCCGCGCAAGGGCCATCGCGTCGCGCTCGACGCCTTCGAGGCGCTGTGGGCCTCTGGGATGGACGCCCGGCTCGTCATTGTTGGGCGCCGCGGCTGGTTCGAGGAGGCGATCGTCGCCCGCATGCAGAGCCATCCCGAATTCGACAGGCGCCTGTTCTGGTTCGACGACGCCGGCGACGGGGAACTGTCCTATCTCTACGATCGCGCCGCCGCGCTGATCTTCCCCTCCTACGCCGAGGGCTTCGGCCTGCCGATCGTCGAGGCGGCGTTGCGCGGCCGTCCCGTCATCTGCAGCGACATTCCGGTGCTCCGCGAAGTCGGGCGCGACGGCGCGATCTACTTCCGCGTCAACGACGCCGAGGCTCTCGCCGCGGCGATCCGCGATTTCGCGTCTGGCGCCCGCGCCGTCGATCCGGCGAAGGCGCTCGATGTGTCATGGGCCGATTCGGCCCGGCGCATCGTCACGGTCGTCGCGCGCGAAGATTGGCTGCGGCGGCTGCCCTGACTGTTGCTGCAACGCAGCAATTCGTCGCCGGCCGGATTGTTTTCGTCCGAGGCTAAAGCATGTTAGAGAGGCGGCAATCGGTCGCGCGTTCCGGAGGCGTAGAGCCACGCCCTGGAAAACGCGACTTTTCCATGTTCGCGCGCCATTCGGCGCCGCCCAAGAGGAACCCGATAAATGGCGCTCAATATTCCGCTCATTAACGATCCGACGCCCCGGACGTTCTTCAAGATGATCAATCTGGAGGCCTCGCAGCTGTCGCTGCCCGAGTCGCAGAACCTGATGATGGGCTCGCTGGGGGCCTATGCCGTCCTGCAGGCCGCCGCGCAGTCTTTCGGTAAATCTCTTCCCGTGAGTATCGTCTACGGGATCGCCAGCGCCGCGGTGCTCTATGGCGCGACGCTGTTTCTGCTGCGTTTCCTGAAGCAGGAAGAGAAATTCATCAAAACGGTCACCGCAATGGCGGTGATGGGCGCAGTGGCCGCGCTTGCCTATATCATCCTGCATCTCATCGTCGGCGTCGCATTGCCGCCGCCGCTACCCACCGAACGCCTTGCGCGTTTTCTACTCTTCCCGATCATCGTCTGGACGGCCTTCATGTACGCCTTCCTGCTGCGCCATGTGTCGCTGCGGCCGATCCCGGCCTTCGTGACGGCGGCGCTCTATGTGCTGGTGATCGAGGTGGTCTTGTCGTCGCTCAAGTTTTAAGCGGCTCGGCGTGACGTTCAAACAAGCCGGCGGCCGCGACTTGCGGCCGCCGGTTTCTGTTTGCGGCGCCCTCGTAAACTTTGCCGAAACCATGAGCGTAAATTAAGCGGGCATTAAACATAATCGCTCATTCTTCCTTCATTCCCCGCGCCGCGCCTTCGCGCCCGGCCGGCGCAAGCCAAGGAAGACAGCAATGGTCCGCCCGTTTTTGCGCGCCCGCGCGACGATCCTCACCGCGCTTTTCGGCGCGCTCCTCGCGCCCGCAACGCAGGCCGCCGACATGCCATTTCCGGTCGAGGCTCCTCCGATCGAGGAAGGCCCCGTCGAGTGGGGATCCAACTGGTATCTGCGCGGAGATTTCGATCTCACGCAAGTGAGCCCGGCCCATCTCAACGGCGTGTCGCTGTCGAACAGCTTCCCCAACAACTGGGGCATCGGCCTCGGCGGCGGCTACAAGTTCAACAACTGGTTCCGCGCCGACATTACGGCCGAATACCAGAATCTCTACAACAAGAATTCGATCCGCAGCGACACGCTTCTACCCTGCATCACGGGCCTCTACCAGCCTGATCCCCTGACCCCGGGCGTGGTCGCCGCGACTTACGCGACCTGCGTTCCGTCGGTTCGCAATCGCACGGAATCGGGTCTCTTTCTCGGCAACGCCTATTTCGACCTCGGCAACTGGTGGGGCTTCACGCCTTATGTCGGCGCCGGCGTCGGCGTGAACGTTCTCTATCAGCGCGCCTCGGTGAACTGGTTCATGGGAAATGGCGTCCCCTATGCGGGAACGACATTCACCGATCCGCGCAACAACAACGTCTACATGCAAAACTGGGACGTGAAATACGAAGGCACCCACCTTCGCCTGGCCTACGCTTTCATGGGTGGCGTCTCCTACGACATCGACAATCACTGGAAGGTGGACGTTGGCTACCGCTGGGTGAACATGGGCAGGATCGACGGGGTCGACCGCTACAACATGCCGGTCTCCAGGGATCTCATCAGCCAGCAGGTCCGCATGGGCTTCCGCTACATGATCGACTGACCGCCGCGCCCTGCTCTAGGCGAGCGGCGCTTGCAATGTTAAACAATCGCCCGGCTGGTCCGCCACGGACCGGCCGGTTTTGTTTTTTCGCGCCCGCTCATCGCGCGCCCCTTCATCGGATCGCCGCTCATGACTTCTCTCGATGTGCTCGGCATTGGCAACGCCATCGTCGATACGATCTCCCGCACCGACGACGACCTTCTGATCAACGCCGGCCTGATCAAGGGCGCGATGGCGCTGGTCGGCGAGGCGCGCGCCGATGAACTCTACGAGCTCATGGGCCCGACCACGATCATCTCCGGCGGCTCCGCCGCGAACACGATGGCGGGCCTCGCGAGCCTCGGCGCCAAAGCAGAATTTGTCGGCAAGGTGAAGGACGACGACGCAGGCCGCGAATTCACCCATGACATCCGGAAGGCAGGCGTCGCCTTCGACACGCCGGCCGCGGACGACGGCGCGGCGACGGCGCGCTGCCTGATCTTCGTGACCCCGGACGGGCAACGCACGATGAACACGTTTCTGGGCGCCTGTCAGGCCCTGCAGCCGGAGGACATCGACGAGGAGCGGGTCGCCGCCGCCAAGGTGCTCTACATGGAGGGTTATCTTTGGGACCCTCCGGGCGCCAAGCAGGCCTTTCTGCGCGCCGCCAAGGTTGCGCACACAAACGGCCGCAAGGTCGCGCTCACCCTGTCCGACTCCTTCTGCGTCGGCCGCTATCGCGAGGAATTTATTTCGCTGATCCGCGATGGCGTCATCGACATTCTCTTCGCCAATGAGAGCGAATTGCACGCGCTCTACGAGACCGCCGATTTCGACACGGCGCTTGCGGCGCTGCGCGCGGAAAAGAATCTGCTCGGCGTCGTGACGCGCTCGGAGAAGGGCTGCGTCGTCGCAACGGGCGAGAGCGTGATCGCCGCCCCCGCCTTCCCGGTCGAGGAAGTTATCGACACCACCGGCGCAGGAGACCTTTTCGCCGCCGGCTTCCTCGCGGGCTACACCAAAGGCCTGCCGCACGAAAAAAGCGCCGCGCTCGGCGCGCTCGCCGCGGCAGAAATCATCTCGCATGTCGGCGCGCGCCCGCAGAAGGATCTCCTTCAACTCGCGCGCGACAACGGCGTCCTGCTTTGATTGAAGTCCTAGCTTGATCGAACAAAAACACCAAGGGAGGAACAAGGGATGCGCGCATATCACAAGAAACTGGCGATCGCGCTTGTCGCCGTCGCGGCTGGCCTCGCTCTCGCGCCGGCCGCCGTGCGCGCCGAGCCCGAGACGACGCTCACGGCGAGCGGCCTGAAATACACCGACGTGAAGGTCGGAACGGGCGCCGAGGCGCAGCCTGGCAAGACCGTCTCCGTGCATTATACGGGCTGGCTCTACAACGGCGGGACCAAGGGCAAGAAGTTCGATTCCTCGCGCGACCGCGGCGAGCCTTTCGACTTTCCGCTCGGCGGCGGCCAGGTCATCCAGGGCTGGGACGAAGGCGTCGCGGGCATGAAGGTCGGCGGCAAGCGCACGCTCGTCATTCCGCCGAACCTCGGCTATGGCCAGCGCGGCGCCGGTTCCGCGATCCCCGGCGGCGCAACCCTCCTCTTCGACGTCGAACTCATCGGCGTGAAATAAGTGACGCCGATCTGGGCGCAGGCGGCGCTGGTCTTCGGGCTCGCGCTGCTTGCCAGCCTGATCGCCAATCGCTTCCGACTGTCGACCGCGCTCGTCGAGATCCTCGTAGGTCTCGGCGCGCGCGCCGCCTTCGGCCTTGTCGGCTATGAGGCGATCTTCGCCGTGCAGGAGCCCTGGGTGAAGACGCTCGCCGGAATAGGCGCGATTCTTCTCACCTTCCTCGCCGGCGCCGAACTCGACCCGGACGTCTTCAAGCGCCAATGGAAGGAAGCCGCCGCGATCGGCGGCGCGAGCTTTCTCCTTCCCTCCATCGCCTGCTGGGCGGCGGCGCATTATCTGCTCGGCTGGGACTCGTCCCCCGCGCTTCTCGCGGGCATCGCCCTCGCCGCGACTTCCGTCGCCGTCGTCTACACGGTGATGATGGAATATGGCTTCAACCGCACGGATTACGGCAAGACCATTCTCGCCGCCTGCTTCATCACCGATCTCGGCACGGTGGTGACGCTCGGCCTCGTCTTCGCGCCTTTCACCTGGAAGACCTTGGTCTTTGCGGGCGCGCTCGCCGCCGCCTTCGCCTATCTGCCGAAAATCGTCCCGCTCGCCTTCGCGCGCTTTGGCGGGCGCCCGTCCGAATTCGAGGCGAAGTTCCTGCTGTTTTCGCTCATGGGCCTCGGCGCGCTCGCGACCTGGGCGGGGAGCGAAGCGGTGCTCCCGGCCTATCTCATCGGCATGGCGCTCGCCGGGAGCGTCGGGCGCGACGCGGCGCTGATCAAACGGCTGCGCACCATCACCATCGGATTGCTCACGCCCTTCTATTTCATCCGCGCCGGCTATTTCGTGTCTCTGCCCGCCGTGCTCGCCGCGCCTCTGGGCGTGATTGTCTTTCTCGGCGTCGAAATCGCCAGCAAGGTCGTCAGCGTCTATCCGGTGGCGCGCAAATTCTCGCATCCGCACAAGGACGCGGTGTACACGACACTGCTGATGGCCTCGGGCCTCACCTTCGGCACGATCTCCGCGCTTTTCGGCCTCTCCAATGGCGTCATCGACCAGGCGCAATATTCGACGCTCGTCGCCGCCATCATCGCGACGGCGGTCATCCCCACGCTGATCGCCAACACATATTATCTGCCGCGCCATCGTCTGCCGATGGTTGAGGCTGAGGCGGAGACGGCGCTGGAGACGAGCGAGGTGCGTTCTTAGCCGCCGGCAACGTCATCTCGATGACCGCTTAAGGCTGCTCCATCAGTTCCTCGGCCTCCAGGCGTTCGAGGCTCGGCTTTCGGGCGGGCTTCCCTGCAGGCGGCGCCGGGCGCGCGAGCCACACCACAACGGCGAGAAGGACGAAGACCAGCGCCCCGAAATAGAAGGCGTCGTCGAGACCGAGCAGCAGCGCCTGCTGGCGCATCAGCCGCCCCATTTGCGCGCGCGCGACGCTTTCACTCATGCCGAGACCCTGCAGCTTGCTGGAGAGTTGTCCCATCACGTCGAGTTCGGGATAGGACCGCCCGCCGAAATGATCCGCCATGCCGAGCTGGTGGAAGGGCGCGCCGCGAAACTGCATGACAGCCTGCCATGTGATGCCATAGGCGCCGAAGGCCGTGCGCAGCATGGCGAGCTCCTCCGCGGCGCGGATCAGCCTCTTGCCGGAAAGCCCCTGCACGGCGATCGCGGCGGTCGGCGCGAAGAAGGTCGCGAGGAAGAAGCCGAAGAACAGCATCGGCGTCGCGATCTGATCGAAGGAGGCGGCCTTGTCGAATTTTGCAAGCCAGGTCAGCGTCACGGCGAAGCCGATGAAATTCAGGCTCGCGAGATAGCGCAGGTCGATCTTCTTGACGACGAGATGGACGATCGAGACCAGCGGGGCGGCGAGGACGATCATGGTGAGATAGACGACGCCCGCCAGCGACGACGTATAGCCGAGCAGCGTCTGCAATTGGCCAATGAAAACCGACAGCGTTCCCTGAATGACGAGAAAGCCCGCGAGCGAACAAAAAGCCGCGACGGCGTAGTTGCGATAGCCGAACAGCCGGATGTCGAGGACCGGGAAACGTTCGCCGAGCTCCCACAGGACGAAGACGGGAAAGGCGATGATAACGGCGACCAGAACGCCCGTCAGGAAAGGCGAGTCGAACCAGTCGAAATCATTGCCCTGATTGAGTATCGTTTGAACGCCGACCAGCACGATAGCGATCAGGATGAAGCCGATCGCATCGAAGCGCGTGACGCGGCGCTTCCAGGGGCGCCCGTAGAGCGCCGCGCCCACCACGGCGGCGACTGTGAGCATGCAAAAGACATCGGAGTAAAACAGCATGCGCCAGCCGGCGTATTCCGCCCAGAAGCCCCCCATGAACACGCCCAGGGTGAAGGGCGCCATGCTGAGAACGCCCCACCAGGCGACGCCGTAGCCGCGATATTTTTCCGGTATCTCGCTGAGCGCCAGCCCCTGCCCGAGCGGCAGGAGCACGCCGCCGGCGACGCCGAGCAGGAAGCGCATGGGCACGAACACCCAGATCGTTGCGCTCCAGGCGCAGGCGAGGGCGAAAAGCGCATAGAAGAGGCAGGCGGCGACATAGACGCGCCAGGCGCCATAGCGCCCTGCGAGCCAGCGCGCGAGCGGCAGCCCGAGCACGATGCCCATCATATGGTCGGTCGTGCCCCAGGTGCCGAAGCTCGGCGTGACGCCCTGCAGGCTCCCGGCCGCATAGGGCACCAGAATCGTGTAGCCCGGGACATTTGAGAGCGCGACCACATTGGCCGACGCAAGCGCCGCGCTGAAGGCGAGAAAGCGCCAGCCTGTCAGCCTCTCGTCGCCGGGCGCCGTCATCGGCGCGCCTCGCTTTTGGCGGCGCTGCGGGCGGACGAATCGGTCGGTCGTGATGACGTTGACAAGGCGGACTCCGGGCATGCGCCGCAAAGCGCGCTGTGCAAGCAGGAGTCATCAGCCCCGAGGGCGGTTACACGGCGGAACCCCATCGCCGAGACTTGATTTTGCCCAGTCCCGCAAGGGCCTGTCAACCGTTCGGCGACGGGAACGGGCGCATGCCCGCCGGGAATCTGGGCGTGCGGCGATCTGGCGCCATTGCAAGGCTTTGCCCGCGGCGCCAGAAAGGTCATCATCGCATGGGCGATTGGCTTCGCCATTGCATCTGCGGACGCGTCTCCGCCGAACCACTCGGATCACAAAGCTTCTCATGACAAGACCCAGCTGGCGGGCGGACCCGGACGAGATCGCGGCGATCGTCGCGGCCCGCCACGCAGACCCTTTCGCGCTCCTCGGCCTGCACGAGACGGCGGAAGGCTTTGTGATCCGTTGCTTTGCGCCCGGCGCGCAAACCATCGCCGCCGCCACGCCCGAAGGGCGGGTGATCGCGACGCTGGAGCGTGTGCATCCGGATGGTTTCTTCGAGGCGTTGACGGCGCTCGGCGCCCGCGCGCCCTATCGCCTGTCGGCGGCCAATGGCGCGGCGCAATGGTCCTTCGCCGACCCTTACGCCTTCCCGCCCGTTCTCGGGGCCATGGACGACTATCTCCTCGTCGAGGGCGAGCATCAAAAGCTCTATGAGCGGCTCGGCGCCCATGTCGTGACGCATGATGCGGCGCAGGGCGTGAATTTCGCCGTCTGGGCGCCCAATGCGCAGCGCGTCTCCGTCGTCGGCGACTTCAACCAGTGGGACGGACGCCGCGCCCAGATGCGCAAGCGCGTCGACAGCGGCGTGTGGGAAATCTTCATCCCCGGCGTCGGACCCGGCGCGCCCTACAAATTCGAAATCGTCGGCCGTCACGGAAATCTGCTGCCGCTCAAGGCCGATCCCTTCGGCTTCGAGGCGGAGCTGCGGCCCTCGACAGCCTCGGTGGTCGCCTCGAACGCGCCCTATGAATGGGGCGACGAAATCCACATGCGCGAGCGCGCCAAATATGATCCGCGCCGCGCGCCCATGTCCGTCTATGAGGTGCATCTGCCCTCATGGCGCAAGGCGGAAGGCTGGCGCTTCCTCAGCTATGACGAACTCGCCGACCAGCTCGTGCCTTACGTCGCCGATCTCGGCTTCACCCATATCGAACTTCTGCCCGTCAACGAGCATCCGCTCGACGCCTCATGGGGTTATCAGCCCATTGGCCTCTTCGCGCCGACGCGGCGCCACGGGGATTCCAACGGCTTCAAGCGTTTTGTCGATCGCGCCCATCAAGCCGGCCTCGGCGTCATCCTCGACTGGGTGCCCGCGCATTTCCCGACGGATGAGCATGGCCTCGCGCAATTCGACGGCGGGCCGCTCTATGAGCATTCCGACCCGCGGCGCGGCTTCCATCCCGACTGGAATACTGCGATTTACGACTTCGGCCGGCGCGAGGTCTCGAATTTCCTCATCGCCAGCGCGCTCTACTGGCTCGACCGCTTCCATATCGACGGGCTGCGCGTCGACGCCGTCGCCTCCATGCTCTACCTCGATTATTCGCGCAAGGAAGGTGAGTGGGCGCCAAACCCGGACGGCTCCAACGACAATCGCGACGCCGTGCGCTTTCTTCAAAGGTTCAACGAGCTTGTTTACGGCCTCTATCCCGGCGTCGTGACCATCGCCGAGGAATCGACCTCCTGGGGCGGCGTGACGCGCCCGACGAACGCCGGCGGGCTCGGCTTCGGCTTCAAATGGAACATGGGCTGGATGAACGACACGCTGCGCTACATGTCGGCGGACCCGGTCTATCGCAAATGGCGGCACAATGAATTGACCTTCGGCCTCCTCTACGCCTTCGCGGAAAATTTCGTGCTGCCGCTCTCGCATGACGAGGTGGTCCACGGCAAAGGCTCGATCATCGCGAAAATGCCGGGCGACGACTGGCTGCGCTTCGCCGGGACGCGGGCCTACTATGGCTTTATGTGGGGGCATCCGGGCAAGAAGCTTCTCTTCATGGGCCAGGAATTCGGCCAGACGAGCGAATGGGACTTTGCGCGCCAGCTCGAATGGTGGCTGCTCGACCACGCGCCGCACCGCGGCCTGCGCGACTTCCTGCGTGACCTCAACCGTGTCTATCGCAGACATGAGGCGCTCCACGCCCGCGACTGCGAGAGCGAGGGCTTCGAGTGGATCGTCGTCGACGATGCGGAGAGTTCCGTCTTCGCCTTCATCCGCTATGGCGCCGATCGCGCGCGGCCCGTCGTCGTCGTCTCCAACTTCACCCCGGTGTCGCGCGTCGCATACAGGCTCGGCCTGCCGCGCGCGGGACGCTGGCGCGAAATCCTCAATTCGGATGCGGAGATCTATGGCGGCTCCGGCCAGGGCAACCTCGGCGCCGTCGTCGCGCGCGCGGAAGTCGGCGGGGCCTTCCCCGCCTGCGCGGAGATTCAAATCCCGCCGCTCGCCACTTTGTTCTTCGAATTCGAATCCGATGGTCTACAATAACCTCGAATCGCATCTTTTGCGGACTGGATGTGACTGATGGCCGCCTATGACAACGCGCCGCTCGCGCGCTACGCCATGGCCTATGTTCTCGCTGGCGGCAGAGGCTCCCGGCTGATGGAATTGACGGACCGGAGGGCCAAGCCCGCGGTCTATTTCGGCGGCAAGTCGCGCATCATCGACTTCGCGCTTTCCAACGCTCTCAACTCCGGCATTCGCCGCATCGCCGTCGCCACCCAATACAAGGCCCACAGCCTCATTCGCCATCTGCAAAGGGGCTGGAGCTTCTTTCGCACCGAGCGTAACGAAAGCTTCGACATTCTGCCGGCGAGCCAGCGCGTCTCCGAAGACCACTGGTATCTCGGCACGGCCGACGCCGTCTTCCAGAACCTCGACATCGTCGAGAGCTACGATCCCAAATACATCGTGCTGCTCGCCGGCGACCACATCTACAAGATGGACTATGAACACATGCTGCAGCAGCATGTGGAGCAGGGCGCCGACGTCACCATCGGCTGTCTCGAAGTCGCGCGCAGCGAAGCTTCGGGCTTCGGCGTGATGCATGTGGATCACGACGACCGCATCATCTCCTTCATCGAGAAACCGGCCGATCCGCCCGCCATGCCCGGCCATCCCGACCGCGCGCTGGTGAGCATGGGCATTTACGTCTTCGAGGCGACATTTCTCTACGACCAGTTGCGCCGCGACGCCGACGATCCCAACTCCACGCATGATTTCGGCAAGGACATCATCCCCTATCTCGTCGAGCACGGGAAAGCCGTCGCGCATCATTTCTCGCGCTCCTGCGTGCGTTCGGCGAGCGAGCAGCACGCCTATTGGCGGGATGTGGGGACCGTCGACGCCTATTGGGCCGCCAACATCGACCTCACCGATTTCGTGCCGCAGCTCGATCTCTACGACCGCAACTGGCCGATCTGGACCTATGCCGAGATCACCCCGCCCGCGAAATTCGTGCATGATCAGGTCGGGCGGCGCGGTCAGGCGCTCTCCTCGCTCGTATCCGGCGGCTGCATCGTCTCGGGCTCGACGTTGCGCCGCTCGCTGCTCTTCACAGGCGTGCGCGTGAATTCCTATGCGACGGTGGAGAACGCCGTCGTACTGCCTTACGTCGACGTCGGCCGCTCGGCGCGGCTCGCCAATGTGGTCGTCGACCGCGGCGTGCGTATTCCGCAGGGGCTGGTCGTGGGCGAAGACCCCGAACTCGACGCCAAGCGCTTCCGGCGCAGCGAGCAGGGCGTCTGCCTCATCACCCAGCCGATGATCGACAGGCTCGCCCTATGACGCGACTGCGCGTCCTCGCCGTCGCCTCGGAAATGAACCCGCTGGTGAAGACCGGCGGACTCGCCGATGTCGTCGGCGCCCTTCCGGCCGCGCTCGCCGCCCAGAATGTCGAAACGCGAACGCTCATTCCGGGCTACCCGGAAGTGCTCGCCGCCCTGCGCGTCGGCGAGACCGTCCTTTCCTTCGACGATCTCTTCGGCGGCCCGGCGTGGGTTCATGCGGGGCGCCTCGGCGACGTTGACGTCTATGCGCTCGTCGCGCCGCATCTTTATGCGCGAGAGGGCGGACCCTACGCCGACACGGACGGCGTCGATTATCCCGACAACGCCTTGCGTTTCGCCGCGCTGGGCTGGGCCGGCGCGCAAATGGCGCAAGGCGCGCTCTCGGAATTCATCCCGGACGTGCTGCATGCGCACGACTGGCAGGCGGCGCTCGCGCCGGTCTATCTGCATTACAGCGACAGGCCGCGGCCCGCGACGGTCCTCACCGTGCACAACATCGCCTTCCAGGGCCAATATCCCAAGGAGCTGCTCGAGGATCTGCTGCTGCCGCCCGAAGCCTTCGCCGTGGACGGCGTCGAATATTACGGCGCCATCGGTTTCCTCAAGGGCGGCCTGCAGCTTTGCGACCGCATCACCACCGTGTCGCCGACCTATGCGCAGGAAATCGAAACCAGCGAATTCGGCATGGGTCTCGAGGGGCTGCTGCGGGCGCGCGCCGAAGTGGTGACGGGCATTCTCAACGGCGTCGACGAGAGCGTCTGGAACCCTGCCAAAGACCCGCGCATCGAAGCGCGCTACGACCATTTCAGCCTTGCGACGCGCGCCAGGAACAAGACCGCCCTGCAAAAGCGCATGCGCCTGCGCGCCGACGCGGAAGCCTTTCTCCTCGGCGTCGTCAGCCGAATGTCGTGGCAGAAGGGCCACGATATGCTGCTCGCCAATCTCCCGGCGCTGATGGCGCGGCAGGCGCAGCTCGCCCTCATCGGCACGGGCGAGAAGGATCTCGAAGAAGGCTTTCGCGCCGCGCAGGACGCCTATCCCGGACGCGTCTCGGTCACGATCGGTTACAGCGAGGATTTGGCGCATCTCATCCAGGCCGGCGCCGACGCCTTCCTCGTGCCCTCGCGCTTCGAGCCCTGCGGCCTCACGCAACTCTACGCCCTGCGCTACGGCGCCGTGCCGGTTGTCTCGCGCGTCGGCGGATTGAAGGATACGATTATCGACGCCAATGAAATGGCCTTGCAGGCGGGCGTGGCGACGGGCCTGCAATTTTCACCGCCAACGGCCGAAGCGCTCGCCATCGCGCTCGCCCAGGCCGAACGACTTTTCAGGGACACGGACACGTGGCGCAAATTGCAGATCAACGGCATGAAGACGGACGTTTCCTGGCGCCATCCGGCGGAACGCTATGCGGAGCTCTATCGCGAGGCGGTCGCCGCCCGCGCTGGATAGCATTCGCATGAGGCGCGTCACGACAGGCGCGCCGGAGCCGCTCGGCGTCGCGCTCGATGAAGCGGGCGCCAATGTCGCCGTCTTTTCCGCCCATGCCGAAGAGATTCATCTCTGCCTGTTCGATGACGCGGGCGACGAGACGCGCATCCGATTGCCGGGCAAGAGCGGTGACGTCTTTCACGGCTATGTCGAAGGGCTGAAAGAAGGCCAGCGCTATGGCTTTCGCGCTTACGGTCCCGACGCCCCGCACGAAGGCCGGCGGTTCAACAGCGCGAAGCTCCTCGTCGATCCTTACGCGCTGGCGCTCGACGCATCCCTGAAGCTGCATCCCAGCCAGTTCGCCTTTGGCGAGACGGCGCATGATGACAGCGCCCCGCATGTTTCCAAATGCGTGATGACGCGTCCGCAGGTCGCGGCGCCGACGCGCCCGAACCATCGCTGGCGCGATACGATCGTCTATGAGATGCACGTCAAGGGCCTCACGGCGGCGCATCCCGATGTGCCCGAGACTCTGCGCGGAACATTCGCCGGCCTCGCGCATGAGGCCTCCATTGCGCATTTCAAGAAGCTCGGCGTCACCACGCTGGAGCTTTTGCCCTGCGCGGCCTGGATCGACGAGCGCCATCTGCCGCCGCTGCGGCTTTCGAACTACTGGGGCTACAATCCCGTCGCCATGATGGCGCCCGATCCGCGCCTTGCGCCGGGCGGCTGGGCGGAAGTGCGCGACGCCGTCGCCGCGCTTCATGTGGCTGGCCTCGAGGTCATTCTCGACGTCGTGTTCAACCACACGGGCGAGAGCGACGAAAAAGGCCCGACGCTCTCGCTGCGCGGGCTCGACAACGCCACTTACTACCGCCTCGCCTATGACCGCGCGCAATATGTGAACGACGCCGGCTGCGGGAATATTCTCGCATTCGACCGCGCGCCGGTCGTGCGCCTCGCGATGGACGCGCTGCGCGCTTTCGCGATTTATGGCGGCGTCGACGGCTTTCGCTTCGATCTTGCGACAACGCTGGCGCGCTATCCCTCCGGCTACGACCCGGACGCGCCATTCCTGACGGCGCTGCTGCAAGATCCAACCTTGCGCGAATTGAAACTCATCGCCGAGCCCTGGGACATCGGCCCCGGCGGCTATCAGCTCGGACAGTTCCCCGCGCCCTTCGCCGAGTGGAACGACCGCTATCGCGACACGTTGCGACGCTTCTGGCGCGGCGATGCGGCGGGCGTCTCCGATCTCGCGACGCGGATTGCGGGCTCGCAGGATTTTTTCGCGCGGCGCAGTCCGTCGCGCAGCGTGAACTTCGTCACCGCGCATGACGGCTTCACGCTGCGCGACCTCGTTTCCTACGAAAGGAAACACAATGAGGCGAATGGCGAAGAAGGTCGCGACGGGACGAACGACAATCTCTCCTGGAATAATGGCGTCGAGGGCGAGAGCGACGACGATGCAGTGAAGGCCGCGCGCGCGCGCGACCAGCGCAATCTGCTGGCGACGCTTCTCTTCTCGCGCGGAACGCCCATGCTCTCCATGGGCGCGGAGCTCGGCCAGACGCAGAAGGGCAACAACAACGCCTATGCGCAGGACAATGAGACGGGCTGGCTCGACTGGGTCAAGGCGGACCATGGCCTCATCGAGGCAACGGCGCGGCTGATCGCGCTGCGCAAGGCGAATCTCGCGCTGCGCGACGACCGCTTCCTCGACGGCGCGCCGCAGGACGAGACCGGACTCCCCGACGTGCAATGGCTCGGGCCCGACGGCAGGACGATGCGCGACGAGGACTGGCGGCGCGGCGACGCGCAGACGCTGATCGTGGCGCTTTACGCCGCAGGCGACCGCGTGCTCGTCATTCTCCATCGCGGCGGCGCGCCCGTGACGGCGACGCCGCCGCCGCCGCGCGAGGGCCACGCCTGGCGCATCGCCTTCGACTCGGCCAACGACGACGCCAGCGGCGCTTGCGACGACGCGATCCACGTTTCTCCGCGCGCGTCCTTGCTGCTTGTCGAGGAAAAGGCGGAGGAAGACGCCCCGGCGCGGCCGCGGCCCGCACCCGCCGCCGACGATACGCTCGTCGCGCAACTCGCGGAAGCCGCGGGAATCGCGACGCGCTGGCATGACGTCATGGGCGCCGAGCATCAGGTTCCGCGCGAAACGCTTCAGGCTTTGCTCGCGCGCCTCGGCCTGCCCGCGCAGATGCGCGATGAGGCCCGCGACAGCCTCGCGCAACTTGCGCAAACGCGCGACCGGCGCAGGCTGCCCCAGCATGCCATTGCGCGCGAAGGCGAGACGATCGCGCTGCGCCTTGCAGCTTCAGAGGGCGCCGCGCCGACTGCGCTCGTGCTTCGCCGCGAGGACGGCCGCGAGGAGCCAGTCGCGGTGGCCAATGCCACGCCCTGTTCATGGACCGGCGCTGACGGCGCAAGCAACAGCGGCTACCGGCTCGAGCTGCCCGCCCTGCCCGCCGGGCGCTACGGCCTGCGCGGCGAGGATGACGATGCGGCCTGTCGTCTCATCGTCGCGCCCGGTCAGTGCTACTTGCCTGCGGAGCCTCACCGCGCCTTCGGCTTTTCGGCGCAGCTTTATTCGGTGCGGCGCGAGGGCGATCAGGGGATTGGCGATTTCACGACCCTCGCGAGACTGGCGCGCAGCAGCGCGGAGGCGGGCGCGGCGCTCGTCGCCATCAATCCGCTGCATGCGCTCTTTGCGCAGGACCGCTCGCGGGCGAGCCCTTATTATCCATCCGACCGGCGCTTTCTCGACCCCATCTATGTCGATCTCGCCGATCTTCTCGGCGACGGCGTCCACGAAGCGGCGGCGCGCGCGCTCTCCTTGAAGGACACAGTGGATTATCCCGAGGTTCACGCCCTCAAGCGGCAGACGCTGGAACAGGTCTTCGCGCACTTCGAACAGCTCGCGCAGCAGCGCCCGGACGCCGCGCCCGTCGCCGATTTCGCGCAATTCTGCGCGGAGAGCGGAGAGTCGCTGGCGCGCTTCGCCCTGTTCGAGACGATCGCCGAAGCACGCGGCGGCGAGTGCTGGCGGGCGTGGCCCGAGGATTTGCGCGACGCAAAGCCCTCCGCGCTCGCGGCCTTCGCGCTGGAGCATGGGACGCGTGTGCGTTTCCATCGCTTCATGCAGTGGGTCGCGGACCGGCAGTTCGCGCAAGCCGCCCGCGAGGCGCAGGGGGCCGGCCTCGCAATTGGCTTCTGCCGCGATCTCGCCGTGGGCGCAGCGCCGGACGGAGCCGAAAGCTGGAGCAAGGCGAGCCGTCTCCTCGACGGCTTCGCCATCGGCGCGCCGCCTGACCCCTTCAGCCGAGAGGGACAGAACTGGGGCCTGCCGGCGCCCAACCCGCTGCAAATGCTGGAGGACGCCGGCGCCGATTTCGCCGAACTCGTGCGCGCCAACATGCGCCACGCGGGCGCCCTGCGCATCGATCACGTGATGGGCCTCGCGCGCCTCTTCCTCGTGCCGGACGGCGCCAAGGCGCGCGCGGGCGCCTATGTCTCCTATCCGCTCGATGCGCTGCTCGCGCAACTCGCGCTCGAAAGCCAGCGCGCTAAATGCGCGGTGGTCGGCGAAGACCTCGGCACCTTGCCCTGGGGATTTCGCGATCGTCTCGAGGCCGCGAATGTGCTCAGCTACCGCGTCGTCTGGTTCGAGCGCGCGGGCGCGGGCTTCACGCCGCCGCCGCATTATCCGGAGAAGGCCATGGCCTGCGTCTCGACGCATGACCTGCCGACGCTCGAAGGGTGGTGGCTCGGCGCGGACATCGATGAAAAGGCGGCGCTAGGCCTTCTCGCGCCAGATGCCGCCGCCGGCGAACGCGGCGCCCGTGCGAATGACAAGCGCGCGCTCCTCGACGCGCTGCGCAGCGAGGGGCTTATTGGCGACGTCGCGGAGGACGCGCCGTTCGACGACGCCATTGCAAGGGCGCTGCATGCCTTTGCGGCGCGAACGCCCTCGCGTCTCGCCATGGCGCAACTCGATGATCTCGCAGGCGCGCGCATCGCCGTGAACCTGCCGGGAACCGACCAGGAGCGGCCCAACTGGCGCAGGAGACTGGAGCCCCCGCTCGAAGAACTCTTCTCAACTTCGCGGGCGCGCGCGATAATCGAAGGGCTTCGCCGTAATCTGGTCTAGATTCCTGCGTCATATTTCAGCCCTTCGGCCACAAAAGCCCAAGGCGTGCATGAGAGTGTCGAGCGAGCGGTTCACGGCAGGCGACGGGCAAAGGCTCGCCTTCGCGCTTGCGCTCGCCGCCGCGTCCGGGCTTGCGCGCGCAGAAGAGAAGGCCGCGCCTTCGCCCGACCTCGATCTCAAGCGCCTCGAATTGCGCGGGCTGGAGGACACGGCAGGCGAGGCCAGGGCGCATGCCCGCAAGCTCGAGGAAGAGGTGGCCGCTCACGCCGCCGTCCGGGAAAACCTCAACAACACGCTACTGGAGGCGACGCGCAAGCTGCAGGACGCCGAGGCGAGCGCCGCCCGCGTCGAGGACCGGCTTGCGGCCTTCGCCGAGAGCGAGCGCAAACTGGCGGCCTCGCTGGAGAGCCGGCGCGACCTCATCGTGGAAGTGCTGATGGTGCTGCAGCGGATGGGCCGGCGCCCGCCGCCCGCGCTGCTCGCCCGTCCTCAGGACATTCTCGACGCCGTGCGCGCCTCGCTGGCCCTTGGCGACGTGCTGCCGCAAATGCGGGCGGAAGTGAAGGCGCTGCAGACCGACCTCGCCGAACTGCTGCGCCTGCGCGACAGCGTGCGGCTGGAGCAGGAGCGGCTCGCCCAGGAGAAGATCGCGCTCGCCGAACAGCGCGAGCGGCTGTCGTCGCTGATTGGGGCGCGGCAGGAGGCGCTCACGGCCGCCAGGACCGCGCTGCAGGCGGAAGCCGAGCGCGCTCAGACGCTTGCGCGTCAGGCGACCAGCCTGAAGGATCTTATCGGCCGCATGGAGGCCGAAAGCGAGGCGGCGCGCAAGGCTGCGCAGGCCGCCCGCAAGGCGGATGAGGAACGCGCGGCGGCGCAGGCGAGGCTGAGCGAGGAGCAGCGCCAGAAGGCGCTTTCCGCCCCGTTCAAGGACGCGGCGCGCCTTGCGCCGGCGGTCTCCTTCGGCGACCTCAAAGGCAAGCTTCCGTTTCCGGCCGCAGGCGAGGTCGTCAAGCGCTTCGGCGCGCCCGATGGCTATGGCGGCAAGGAGAAGGGCGTCTCCCTCGGCGCGCGGGCCAATGGCCTCGTGGTCGCTCCCTGCGACGGATGGATCGCTTTTTCAGGGCCTTACAGAAGCTATGGTCAACTCTTGATCATTAACGCCGGGGGCGGCTATTATGTCGTTCTGGCCGGCATGAGTCGCACCAACGTCAACGTCGGACAGTTCGTCCTGGCGGGCGAGCCGGTGGCCAGCATGGGAGACGGAGCCGCGCAAACAGCGGCGACCATCGCGATCGGCGCGAAGCAACCCATTTTATATGTCGAGTTTCGCAAGGACGGAAACTCGATCGACTCGAGCCCATGGTGGGCGAAGTCTGACAGTCGGAAGGTCGGCGGATGATTCGCAAAACAGCTCTACTTGCTACCGGTATCGCCATCGGAGCCGGGTGCGCGACGCTTGGCCAGCAGGCCCGCGCGCTCGTTGGTACGCCGGCGGTCGCGGCAACCGCCGACACATACAAGTTTCTGAGCCTCTTCGGCGACGTCTTCGACAAGGTCCGCGCCGACTATGTCGAGAAGCCCGACGAACAGAAGCTCGTCGAGAACGCCATCAACGGCATGCTCACCTCGCTCGATCCGCATTCGAGCTACCTCGACGCCAAGGGCTTCAAGGACATGCGGACCCAGACCGAGGGCAAGTTCGGCGGCCTCGGCATCGAAGTGACGCAGGAAGACGGCCTCGTGAAGGTCGTGACGCCGATCGACGACACGCCGGCCTCCAAGGCGGGCATCATGTCGGGCGACCTCATCGGCGCCATCGACGACGACAGCGTTCAGGGCATGACGCTCAACCAGGCTGTCGACAAGATGCGCGGCGCGATCAACACGCCGGTGAAGCTCACGATCTTCCGCGGCAAGGACAAGGAAAAGATCGACGTCAAGCTCACGCGCGCGGAGATCCACATCAAGTCGGTCCGCTCGCGCATTCAGGACGGCGACATCGGCTATGTCCGCATCTCCCAGTTCAACGAGGAGACCGCGGACGGCCTGCGCAACGCGATGGCCAAGGCGCAGCAGGAAATCGCCGCCGACAAGTTCAAGGGCTATATCATCGATCTGCGCAACAATCCGGGCGGACTGCTCGACCAGTCGATCCAGGTGGTCAACGCCTTCATCGACAAGGGCGAGATCGTCTCGACGCGCGGCCGCAACGCGGACGAGACGCAACGCTACAACGCCCGTCCGGCCGATCTTTCCAAGGGCAAGCCGGTCGTCGTGCTGATCAACGGCGGTTCGGCCTCTGCGTCGGAGATCGTCGCGGGCGCGCTGCAGGATCACAAGCGCGCGACGCTCATCGGCACGCGCTCCTTCGGCAAGGGCTCCGTGCAGACCATCATCCCGCTCGGCGGCTCCAGCGGCGCGCTGCGCCTCACCACCGCGCGCTACTACACGCCGTCGGGCCGCTCGATCCAGGCCAAGGGCATCGACCCCGACATGATCATCCTGCAGGACGTGCCGGATGAGCTGAAGGGCAAGGACGACACCAAGGGCGAAGCCTCGCTCAAGGGCCATCTCAAGAACGGCGAAGACGAGAAGAGCGGCTCTCAGGCCTATGTCCCGCCGGACGAGAAGAAGGACAAGCAACTGATCGCCGCCATCGAACTGCTGCACGGCAAGTCGAAGGCCCAGATCATGGCCGAGCAGACCAAGGAAGTCGCCAAGGACTCGACAAAGGCTCCGACCAAGGCCAATTAATCGGGGCGGACAGGGCTGGAAAAGCGGGCGCCGCGGGAAATGCGGCGTCCGCTTTCTCTTTTCTGGCAGCTTGGACCCATATGCCGAACATCCTCGACTACGCCAATCCGACGCGCTTCCTGAATTTCACGCGGATCGTCCTGCCGTGGCTCGCGGGGCTCACCGTCATTCTGCTGGCCGTCGGGCTCTATGGCGCCTTCGCCGCGCCGCCCGACTATCAACAGGGCGAGACGGTGCGCATCATGTATATCCATGTGCCGTCGGCCTGGCTGGCGCTCTTCGCCTATGTGACCATGACCTCGGCGTCGCTCGGCGTGCTCGTCTGGAAGCATCCGCTCGCGGACGCCGCACAGAAGACCGCCGCCCCGCTCGGCGCCGCCTTCACCTTCGTCTGCCTTGTCACGGGCTCGCTCTGGGGCAAGCCCATGTGGGGAACCTATTGGGTCTGGGACGCGCGGCTGACCTCCATGCTTGTGCTGTTCCTGCTCTATCTGGGTCTCATCGCCGTCCGTCAGACCATGGACGACACGCCGCGCGGCGCGCGCATCGCCGCCATCATGACGCTTGTCGGCGCCATCGATATTCCGATCATCAAATATTCGGTCGACTGGTGGAACACGCTGCATCAGCCGGCCTCCGTCTTCCGCATGGGCGGGCCGACCATCTCCGGCGCCATGCTGTGGCCGCTGCTGGTCATGGCGCTGGCCGCGACGCTGCTCTTCCTGACCCTGCATTTCATGGCGATCCGCAACGAAATCCTGCGCCGCCGCCTCGCTCGCCTGTCGATGCAGGCGCTTCAGGACGGCGCCCGGGACGAAGGCGGCGAGCAAACGGCATTCGGGGCTGCGCAATGAGCGAACACGCCTTATTTGTCGCGATTTCGTATGCTGTGGCCTTTGTGACGATCGGCGGCGTCGCCGCGCGGATCATTTTCGACTACCGCCGCCTGCGGGCGGAACTCGCCCGCTTCGGCGCCAAGGGTCCGCCAGACGAGGGTCAGCGCGACGAGGGAGACGCCGCGTGAACGAACCCGCGACCGCGCCGCGCTCGCCGCTGCGCTTCCTTCCGCTCGCCCTTTTCGCATTGCTTGCGGCGCTGTTTCTGTTCCGGCTGTTCGCCGGAGACGCCTCGCGCATTCCCTCGGCCCTGATCGGCAAGCCCGCGCCCGATTTCGTGCTGCCGGCGCTCGATGGGCTGAAGGATACGCCGGGCCTCTCGACCGCCGAACTGCGCAAGGGCCATGTCAGCCTCATCAATATTTTCGCGAGCTGGTGCGCGCCCTGCCGTCAGGAGCACCCCGTTCTGATGTCGCTCGCGCAGGACGAGAAGCTGAAGGCGAAGGGCGTCGAGATCTACGGCCTCTCCTATAAGGACGAAGCCGCAAACGCGCTCGGCTTTCTCGAGGCGGAAGGCAATCCGTTCCAGCGCGTGGGCGTCGATCCAGCCGGCCGCACGGCCATCGACTTCGGCGTCTACGGCGTCCCGGAGACTTTCGTGGTCAAGGGGGACGGAACCATCGCCTACAAGTTCATTGGGCCGCTGACGCCCGCAAGCGCGGCGACGACGCTCCTGCCGGAGATCGAAAAGGCGCTCGCGAAGTAGCTGTCGACGCCCCTACTTGCGCGCGGGCAGGGTCGACTTCAGGGCCTTGCTCGCCAGACGAAACTCGACGCCCAGCAATTGCTGGCGCCGCCACACGACCTGCCCAACAAATTTGTTCGCGCCCACATGCAGCATGAATTCGTCGGGGAGCGTCGCCGCGCATTCGATCTTCGCGCCCGTGCGCGAGATGTCGATGATGCGGCAGGGCACCGCCGGGTCCATTCCGCCGGGATCGGCCCAGGCTTCCGCATAGGACTTCATGCGTGACGTCTCCCGCCTGTCGTCGGCCGCATCGATTTTACGCGTGGATCGGTCGAGAAAGGGGGTGGCCATGGTCGTCCCTGCAGCGCCGCCTGTTCGACGCGCCGACAGCATAGGCTTGGACAGATTGACGATTCCTCACCGTTCCCGCCGCCCGGACGAAATTTCTTTCGTAATTAGGCGGCTTTGGCGAACAGTCCGATGGTGAGCGCCGCGCCGACGACCACGATGAAAATGCGCAACGCCTGTTCATCGATGCGATGGATGAGCCGCGCGCCGGCGACGCCGCCGATCGTCGCGCCCGCCGCCGTGACCGCCGCCTGCGTCCAATGCAGATCGGGCGAGAAAAGGAAGATGGCGACGGCGGAGGCGTTCATGACGCCGGCCAGAACATTTTTCGTCGCGCTCGCGATGCGGACCGCCTGCCCGGCCATGGTGAGCGCCGCCACCATCAGAAAGCCCGCGCCGCCGCCGAAATAGCCGCCATAGGTGGCGATGAGAAACTGCACGAAGCCGGCGCCGCCGGGGCTCAGATGGCCGTGGGCGTCGACCGGTTTGCGGAGGAAGCTGCCCCAGGCGAAGAGCGCGGTGGCGAACAAGACCAGCCAGGGCACGAGCCGCGCAAAGAGCCCGCGCGGCGTCTGCAGCAGGATGACGGCGCCGATAGCGCCGCCGACGATGCTGATGACGAAGAGCCAGCGCAGATCGAGAGGGCCGACGCCCTGTGCGTGTCGCCGACCCGTCCAGCCGGTGGCGATCTGCGCCGGAAAAAGTGCGACGCAAGAGGTGATGTTGGCGGCCAGCGCGTCCATGCCGGTGAACATCAGCGTCGGCAGGATGAGGAAGGAACCGCCGCCAGCGAGCGCGTTCTGCGCGCCGGCCCAGATGGCGACGGTGAAGAGAAGAACGTAGGCCATGCGCGCCTATGTCAGGTCGCACAGCCGATGGCAAGCGGGCCCTCAGGCCGCGGCGGCTGGTTCACTCGCCAGCCCCGCCGCGATCAGACGAACCAGCGTTTCGATCTCCGAGTCGAGGGCCTCGGGGGGCACCTCGGAAATCTTTTCTTCAAGGCCCAGAACGACGACGCCGTGCACCGCTGAAAACAGCGTGCGCGCCAGACGCGCGCGCGCCTCCGTCTCCTGATCCGGCAGCAGCGCCGCGAGCGGCGCCTCGAGCCTCCTGAAGAGCTGGTTGCGAACATCGGCGTACCAGTCGGGCAACTCGGTCCCACGAGAGAGGCGGTGCTCGAAGAGCGCCCGCCAGCTCGGCTCCTCGCGCCGCGCGAACTCGAGATAGGCGCGTGCAAGCGCTGGAAGGGAATCGGTGGGGCTCGCGTCGCGCAGGGCGTCGTCCAGCGCTTCCCCAAGACGCTCCAGGGTGGAGAGATTGACCCGCAAGACAAGCTCATCGAGATCGTCGAAGGCCGTATAGATCGCGCCGAGCGCGCAGCCCGCCTCGGCGGCGAGGTCGCGCGCCTTCATGCCCTGCAAGCCCCGCGTCGCCACCGCGTGACGCGCGGCGTCCAGCAGCCTTTCCCGCAATTTTGACCGGCGCTGCGCGCCGGCCTGCGTCCTCGTCTCGCTCACCGCGACATCCCTTTTGGCTTCGAGTCCTGCCTGAACCCTCGCACGCAGCTGCGGCGAAGTTGCGCCGCCTGCCAAATATTCTCACCCCACGCTCCCAGAACCTTCGGAACCTGCGGCCGGTTCCCCCCAGGGGCCCGTAAACCACAACTGCGAACGTCGTTCAAGATAGCGCTTGAACTGCGTTCAGTCTTGGGTTAGCATCTCCCTGTGAACCTCGTTCACTACAGGAGATGTCTCATGTTCAAGACAGTCGTCACTTTGCTGCGAGGGCGCGCATTCGAGGCGGAAGAACGCCTTGCGGACCGCCACGCCCTTTCGCTTCTCGATCAGCAGATGCGCGATGCGGCGCTCGCCGTCGATCGGGCCAGGAAAGCGCTGGCCATCGCCATCGCCCAGGACAGAACCGAGGAGCAGAAGCTTTCGGGGACGCGCGACCGGCTCGCCGAACTCGAGGGCCGCGCCGTCGAGGCTCTCAAGGCTGGCCGCGAAGACCTCGCCCAGAAGGCGGCCGAAAACATCGCTGCGCTCGAAGGCGACGCCGAGGCGGCCGAAAGGGCGCGAACCCTTTTCGCAGCCGAGATCGCCAAACTCGAACGGCATGTGCGCGACCAGTCGGCGCGGCTCGCTGAGCTTGAAAGAGGCAGACGGATCGCGCGCGCTGCGCAAGCCGTGCGCGTCGCCCGCCGCGGACGGCTGGAGGAAGCGCCCTGCCATCAGGCCACCCTCTCCGAGGCCGAGGCGACCCTCGCGCGGCTGCGCGAACAGCAGACCGAAGGCATTGCGGCGGAAGCGGCGCTCGACGCGCTCGACGCCGAACCCAAGGCGACGAGCCTCAACGAGACCCTCGCCGACGCGGGCTTCGGCCCGCCCGTAAAGCCGCGTGCTTCCGACGTGCTGGCGCGGCTGAAGGAAAAGGCCGGCGCGCCGGCCTGATCGCTCCCTCCCCACGCAACTCCAATGAAAAGGAAAGCGTCAATGTCCGCTCAACCGATCAAGCACTCTTCCGCCTTCGTGACCTTCTCCTACATCTCTTTCGGACTCTCCGTCCTGATGGTGGCCGGCGGCGTCTTCGTCATGCCGATCGACCACTGGATGAAGGGCTTTCTCGTCATGGGCACGGTGATGCTCGTGCAGTCCTGCATCATCCTCACCAAGACGATCCGCGACAATGTCGAGGCCGAGAAGCTCCTCAACCGCATCGAGGACGCCAAGACGGAACGTCTCCTCATGGATGTTTCGAAGGCCGCGTGAGGCCGCTATTTCCTTGCAACCGGCCGGCGCCTTGACCGATCCTTAATCAACTTTGGTCAATTCTCGCCGGCCTAGCCCTTCCGGATTCTCCGCCATGTCGCAGTCGCTTCTGGCCTCGCGCCGCTTCGCGCCCCTTTTCTGGCGCCAGTTTTTCGCGGCCTTCAACGATAATTTCCTCAAGAACGCGCTCGTCCTTCTCATTCTCGCGCAGATCGGCGGCGAGACGGGCGCCTCCCTCGTCACTTTGGCGGGGGCCGTCTTCATCGCGCCCTTCTTCTTCCTCTCCGGCGTCGCCGGCGAGATGGCGGACAAATTCGACAAGGCGGCGATCGCGCGGCGTCTCAGCCTCGCCGAGATCGGCGTCGCCGCCCTTTCGGCCGGGGGTTTCTACTTCTCGAACGTGCCGACGCTTTTCGCCGCGCTCGTCCTGTTCGGGATCACCGGCGCGCTCTTCGGTCCCGTCAAATACGGCATCCTGCCGGACCATCTGACCCGCGAGGAGCTGCCGGCCGGCAACGCCCTCGTCGAAAGCGCGACCTTTCTCGCCATTCTCGCGGGCACGATCGCGGGCGGCCTCGCCATGCAGGAGCACGGCTCCCCGGCGGGCGCCCTCGCCTTCGCGGTTGGCGTGATGGCCGTCGCGCTCGCGAGCTACGCCGCCGCCTGGTATATCCCGCCGACGACCAGCGCGGCGCCCGGGCTGAAGATCGACGTCAACATATTCCGCTCGACCTTCAGGTTGCTTGGCGCCCTGCGCGCCGAGCCGATGCTGCGCAAACTGACCACGGTGACGAGCCTCTTCTGGCTCTTCGGCTCCATCGCCATGTCCCTGATGCCGCCGCTGGTGACGCATGCCCTGCATGGCGCGGAAAGCGTCGTCACCCTGCATCTTGCGATTTTCGCCGTCGCAATCGCGATCGGCTCGGGCCTCGCCGCCTTTCTGCTCAAGGGCCGCATTGTGCTGCTCCCCGCCGCCATCGGCGCGGTGATCATCGCCTTCGCCTCCGCGGACCTTGGAATAGCGGAGCTCTTCCGCACGCAGACGACAGCCGGCGAACGCGACATCGCCAATTACTTCGAGCAGCCCGGCGCCCTGCGCGCCTCCATCGATCTTGCTTTTCTGGCGCTCGCCGGCGGGCTGATGATCGTCCCCGCCTTCGCCGCCATCCAGGCGCAGAGCGCGCCGGAACAGCGCGCCCGCACGGTCGCCGCCGTCAACGTCCACAACGCCGCTTTCATGGCGGCGGGCGGCGCCGGCGTCGCCTTTCTGCAGGCCCAGGGCGTGACGCTCGCGCAGCTCTTCCTCGGCATGGCCGCCGTCGCCTTCCTCTCGGCGATCTGGATTCGCCGCGCCGTCGTGCAGAACCCCTTGCTCGACATCGTCTCCATCTTCTTTCGCGCCTTCTACCGGCTGGAGGTGAAGGGGATCGAGAATCTCGAGAAGGCGGGACCGAACCCGATCATCGCGCTCAACCACGTCAGCTTCCTCGACGCCGCGGCCATTCTCTCCGTTCTCCCCAGGGAGCCCGTCTTCGCCATCGACCACGCGATTTCGCAGCGGTGGTGGGTGAAGCCTTTCCTGCATTTCACCCGCGCCATTCCGCTCGACCCCTCCAAGCCGCTCGGCACGCGCACGCTGGTCAACGCCGTGAAGGCGGGCGATCCGCTGGTGATCTTCCCGGAAGGTCGCCTCACCGTCACCGGCAGTCTGATGAAGGTCTATGACGGGGCCGGCCTCATCGCGGAGAAGTCCGGCGCGATGGTGGTGCCGGTGAAGATCGACGGGCCGGAGGCGACGATGTTCTCGCGCCTCACCCGCGAACAGGCGCGCCGCCGCTGGTTCCCCAAATTCACCCTCACCGTGCAGGAGCCGGTACGCCTCACGGTCGACGACGAACTCAAGGGCAAGGCGCGCCGCATGGCGGCGGGCGCGGCGCTTTATCAGATCATGTCGGACCTGATCTTCAAGACGACGCGCACGGACGAGACGGTCTTCGAGGCGGCTGTCGGCGCCGCTGAAAAGCACGGGCTCTCGCGCGTCGCCCTGGAAGACCCGATCACGGGCAAGCTGACCTATCGCAAGATCCTCATCGGCGCGCGCGTGCTCGGCGAGAAGATCGCGAAGATCGGCGCGGCGGGCGACGCAATCGGGATCATGCTGCCCAACGCCAACGCCGCGGGCGTGACGTTTCTGGCCGTGACGTCGGCGGGCCGCGTGCCTGCGATGATCAACTTCACTTCCGGCGCGACGAACATTCTCGCCGGTTGCGAAGGCGCGCAAGTGAAGACGATCCTCACCTCGCGCGCCTTCATCGAGAAGGGCAAGCTCGACAAGCTTGCCGCCGCTCTCGAAGAGAAAGTGAGCCTCGTCTATCTCGAGGATATGCGCGCGGGCGTTAAGCTCGCCGACAAGCTGCGCGCCGCCCTGCGCTTCAGGAAGCCGGTTGTGGCGCGCAAGGCCGACGACATGGCGGTGGTGCTCTTCACCTCGGGCTCCGAAGGCGCGCCCAAAGGCGTCGCGCTCTCTCACCGCAATTTGCTGGTCAATGCGGCGCAGGCGGCGGCGCGCATCGACTTCGGTCGGCAGGACAAGGTGTTCAACGTGCTGCCGGTCTTCCATTGCTTCGGGCTGACGATCGGCTTCATGCTGCCGTTCATCTCCGGCGTGCCGGTCTATTTCTATCCCTCGCCGCTGCATTATCGCATCGTCCCGGAGCTGATCTACGGAACCAACGCCACGATCTTCTTTGGCACAGACACGTTTCTCTCGGGCTATGCGAGGAGCGCGCACGCTTACGACTTCCGCTCGATCCGCTATGTCGTCGCGGGCGCGGAGCCGGTGAAACAGTCGACGCGCGACACATGGTCGGAGAAATTCGGCGTCCGCATTCTCGAAGGCTATGGCGTCACTGAAACGGCGCCCGTGCTCTCGCTCAATACGCCCATGTTCAACAAATTCGGCACGGTCGGGCGCTTCATGCCAGGCATCGACTACAAGCTCGAAAAGGTTCCCGGCGTCGAGGAGGGCGGGCGGCTTTACGTGCGCGGCCCCAATGTGATGATGGGCTATCTGAAGGCCGACAAGCCCGGCGTGCTGCAGCCGCCGGAAGACGGGTGGTATGATACGGGCGACATCGTCGCGATCGACGCGCAGGGCTTCATCACCATCAAGGGCCGCGCCAAGCGCTTCGCCAAGATCGGCGGCGAGATGGTGTCGCTCGCGGCGATCGAGCAGCTTGCCGCGGAGCTCTGGCCCAAGGCGCTTTCGGCGGCGGCGACCGAGATCGATCCGCGCAAGGGCGAGCGCATCGTGCTCGTGACGCAGCAGAAGGACGCGGCGCGCGCCGACTTCATGGCATACGCCAAATCGAAAGGCGCGTCCGATCTCTCGATTCCGGCCGAAATCCTGCCCGTTGAGCACATTCCCCTGCTCGGCTCCGGCAAGCTCGACTTCGCAGGCGTTACGAAGATGGTGCGCGAGCGCGGGCGCTACATGGCGGGCGGGCCGCGGATACCCAATGGCGTGCTCGGCCGCATCGACGGAAGCGCAACGACGCTCTCGGCGTGATCGCAAAAAGGGCCTATACTCACTACGGTCGACACAAAGCTAGGACGAGAACGTGCGAGATGCACCGCATAACTTCCAACCCGCAGAAATGCGGCGGTCGCCCCTGCATCCGCGACTTGCGCATTCGGGTCAAGGACATCCTCGACCTTCTCGCCGCCGGCGCGTCGCAGGAAGAGATCTTGCAGGACTACCCCCTACTCGAAGCAGAGGACATCAGCGCCGCGCTTGAGTTCGCGGCGCGCCAGAACGATCATCCCATCTTGCGCAGCGCCTGATGCGTTTTGTGGTCGACGCGCAACTGCCCCCCGCATTGGCGCGGTGGCTAAATGGCGGCGACCACCAAGCTTGGCATGTCGCCGATGTTGGACTCGGCGACTCTGACGACGGAGCTGTTTGGGACCATGCGCTTCAGCGGGGCGCGGTCTATCTTGATTTCAAAAGACGAGGATTTCGCGCAACGTAAAATTCTTGAAGGTGGAGGGCCACCAGTTATCTGGATCAGATTGCCAATACACGCAAGCGGCAATTGATCATCTGGTTCGCTACTGCGTTTCCGACGATCCTGGAGGCTGTAGAACGCCGAGAAACCCTGATAGAGGCTGCTTGAGCGCGTTCCGCAAGGCCTTCACTCCCAGAACGGCTGAAGCTTCTTCAGCCGTTTTTCGCTTTTCCGCGCATGCGCGACGCCCGCCTGCGCCGCATGGGCGAACCAGCCGCGCACGAAGCCGGAGGCGCGCAAGGTCGCGCCGCCCTGCGCGTCGACCTCAACGAGCAGCGCATTTGCTGTCGCCATGTCGTTATAGGCGCCGAGGCCGTCCTGCATTTTGGCGAGCGCGGCGGCGAAATCCGCGGCGTCCTTCCTGTGCGCGAAGAGGCTTTCGAAAAACTCAGCGCCATAGCGCGCCTTCTTCAAGGCGATGCGCAGTTCGTGACGCTCCTCGGGCGTGCGCGCGGCGAGGCCCTTCGATTTCTTCAGCACACGTTTACGCAGGCGTGAGAGCGCAGCGCGCGCGAAATCTTTCGCCGAACCCTCTTCCTTATAGTTGGGCGCAGCCGTCCAGTCCCGCGCCGCGATCGCCTCGCGGAAACTCCGGACGAAAGCCGCCGCCTCGTCGCCTTCGAGCGCGGCGCGTACGGCGCGATATCCCTTTGCGCGGCGCAATTCGACAGCGTCGATCAATGCGTAGTAGCTCGGCTCCTCGGCGAGCGCCGCGCCTGGCGCGTCGAGCATCTTGCGGAAAACGTCCCAGTTGCGCGCCTGGCCAAGAACGGCGGCGAGGCTTCTGGCCTTTTCGCGCGCCGCGTCCAGCGAAGGGCCGCAGAGCGCATCCTTGAAGAGCCCGATCGCCGCGCGCAGCCTGCGCAGCGCGACGCGCATCTGATGCACGCTCTCGACCGACTGACGCTCCCGGAAGGTCGCTGCGTTGGCCTCGAAATGGTCGAGCGTCGCCGAAAAGACGCAGACGGCGGCGTCCTCGGCGGAATCGCTTTGAAGAAGCTTGATTGGCTGCGCCTTGCGCAGCTCGGGCGCGGGCTCTCCGGCGGCCCGCGATCCGGCGTCGGCGCCGGCCAGCGGGTCTGCGGAGTTATCCGAATGCGCCATTTGCCTGCCTCTGAGCATCGAGGCGCTCACCTGCCGACATCCAATTGTCACAATCAAGGGCGGCCGCGCCCACTGGCAAGACGGGGGGATGCCGCACTTGATTATCACGCTCGCGCCTGCTTTATCGCGGCGCAGCAATGGCCCCCTTCAGGAGATCCGCCCCATGTCCGTCTGGCCCGTCTATGGCAAAATCACCGGTCCGATCGTTCTGATCGGCTTCGGCTCCATCGGACGCGGCATCCTGCCCCTCATCGAGCGCCATTTCGATTTCGACAAGGACCGCTTCACGGTGATCGATCCCGTCGATACGCATCGGCGATTGCTGGACGAGCGCGGGATCGCCTTCCTGAAGGAGAAACTCACGCCCGAGAATTACCGCGAGGTTCTCACCCCGCTTCTCACCAGGGGCGGCGGCCAGGGGTTTGTTGTCAATCTCTCGGTCGACGTGTCCTCGCTGGCGATCATGAAGCTCGCGCGGGAATTGAACGCGCTTTGCGTCGACACGGTCGTCGAGCCCTGGCCGGGCTTCTACTTCGACAAGAGCATGGGCAATGACGCGCGCACCAATTACGCGCTGCGCGAAACGGTGCTCGAAGAGCGCCGCAGGAACCCCGGCGGCGCGACGGCCGTCTCCTGCGTCGGCGCCAATCCCGGCATGGTGTCGTGGTTCGTGAAGCAGGCGCTGGTCGACATCGCAAAAGACACGGGCGCGCTCGACAAGGAGCCCACGACTCGCGCCGAATGGGGGGCGCTGGCCCAAAAGCTCGGCCTGAAGGGCGTTCATATCGCCGAGCGCGACACGCAGCGCGCACGCAGCCCCAAGCCGCGCAACGTCTTCGTCAACACCTGGTCGGTCGAGGGCTTCGTTTCCGAAGGCATGCAGCCCGCCGAACTGGGCTGGGGCACGCATGAGAAGGCGCTGCCCGACATCGGCCGGACGCACGCTACGGGCTGCGGCGCCGCCATCTATCTGCTCTCGCCCGGCGCCAACACCCGCGTGCGCTCCTGGTGCCCGACGCCGGGCGCGCAATATGGCTTCCTTGTCACGCACAATGAGTCGATCTCGATCGCGGATTATCTCACCGTGCGCGACGCGAGCGGCAAGGCCGTCTATCGGCCGACCTGCCACTACGCCTATCACCCCGCCGACGACGCGGTGCTGTCGCTGCATGAGATGTTCGGCGCAGCCGGCAAGATGCAGGACAGCTGGACGATTCTCGACGAGCACGAGATTGTCGACGGCATCGACGAACTCGGCGTGCTGCTCTACGGCCACGCCAGGAACGCCTATTGGTACGGATCGCAGCTTTCGATCGAAGAGACGCGCGACCTTGCGCCCTACCAGAACGCGACCGGCCTGCAGGTCTCGTCCGCCGCGCTGGCGGGCATGGTTTGGGCGCTGGAGAATCCGCAAGCCGGCATCGTCGAGGCCGATGAGGTCGACTACAAGCGCTGCCTCGAAGTGCAGTCGCCCTATCTCGGGCCGGTGAAGGGCTATTACACCGATTGGACGCCGCTCGACGGACGGCCGGGGCTTTTTCCCGAAGACATCGACGACAGCGATCCCTGGCAGTTCAGGAATATTCTTGTGCGCTGAAGGCGAACCTGCAAATGCGACACATGGAGGCGGCGCTGCAGCGCCGCCTCTTTTTTTGCCGCGACGTGTCATTGCGATATGGGCGCCTCCACCCCGGGCTGCTCCGAAATACGATGCGCCCAAAGCGACTTACAAAGCATCGCGTCCCGAGGCCGGAATAAAGCCCAAGCGCGTTGCGTGTTGCAGCCGGCTATTTCCCTGCTTTGGCGGTTGCAGGCGGCGCCGAAGCCCGGCTAATTTAGCGCATCTCTTCGACGAATTGGTTTTCCATCGTGCGGCGCTGTCGTTTTCCGGGACGTTTGACCTGCCGCCCGGCGCGGACGACAGGAAATGAGGCAGGACGCTCACGCATTGTCCTATCCCCCGCTTGTCGCGAAGCGTCTCCTATTATGCGAATCCGCGACGGCGACGCAGGCGTCCGCGGCCGGATAGGAGCAGGAATCAACTCAACATTCCAAGCCGGGCGGCGCTTGCCGCGCGGGCGTCCAGCCCACTCTCGCGGCGATGTCCCGCCATTCGGCATCATCTTCGCTAAGCGTTTCACAGACGATTTCAAATGGAGGCTGATTTGGCGCGCGTGCTCGTAATCGGCGGCACTGGCTATCTCGGCGGCCTGATCGCCGCGACTCTTCTCACCCGGACACAGGACGTCGTCGTTCTCGCCACCCGGCCGGGGCACGAGCGCGACGACATTGTCGCGCGCCTGCGCATGGAAATCACGGCCGCAGGGGACCGGGAGGGAGATTCGCTCGAACGGCTGCGCATCGTCCCCCTGCCGGCGCCCGGCGACGCCCGCGGCTTTTCCGGCCTTTTCCGCGAGCAAAGGATCGAGGAAGTCGTGAATTGCGCGGGTGCGGTGCATTATCACGACGTCGCGGCGCTCAAGCAATCGAACGTCGATCTCGTCAATGACCTGCTCGCGGCGTCGAAGGAGGCGCGCATCGCGCGCTTCATCCATATCTCGACCGCTTTCGCGCATGGATTTACGAGCGAAGCCGCGCCCGAGACCCTGCTTGCGGAGCCTGCGGGCGACCCCACGGAATATACTCGCTTCAAGCGGCGCGCAGAATGGATTGTCGCCGAAAGCGGCCTGCCCTTCCTCATCCTGCGGCCGAGCATCGTGATCGGCGACAGCCGCGACGGCCATTATTTCGGCCCGCCCTACGGGCTCTACCAATATTGGCAGTCCTTCGCGAAGGTTCTCATGAGCCGCTACCGCGAAACCATCCATGTCGTCGCCAGTTCGCACAAATTGCCGCTGCTGCACCAGGACGCCTTCATCGCGACGCTGATGGCCGCCCGGGAGACGCTGAAGGAGGACGCCTTCGTGAATGTCGTCTCCTCGCCCGATCTTCTGCCGACAGTCGAGGAGCTTTGGCGCCTTTTCAGCGATCTCGTCGTTCATCCGCGTGAGTTGCGGGTCTATGGCTCGCTCGAGGAGGCGCCGCTCGCCTCGCTCGACCCGCGCTATCAGGTCTTCCTCGCGCATACCGCTGTGAACACCGAGATCGCCCGCCACCCGTGGCGCTTCGAGACCGGCCATCGCGACCGTCTGATGGCGCATGGCCTCGTCTTTCCGCAGGTGACGATCGACAGCGTGCGCAAATGCCAGAGCCGCTTCGCCGGCTCGTCCGAATCCGTGCGCCGCTATCACCAGAAATTCGAGGCGTTGTTCCCCGGCGCCCCGAAGGAGCCCCGCGCGCTCGCGGATCGTCTCGAAACCGCGGGCGGCGGCTGGCTGCTGTAGCGGTTGCGGGGACTGTCCCCGCCTCCTAACCTCTCGTCGCAACGGCGGCGAAGGAAAAGGGAGGCCAAGGCATGAAACATGTTCTCGTCACCGGCGCGACCGGGCGCACGGGCGCGCTTGTGCTGAAGAAGCTGCGGGAACGGCCGCAGGATTTCCAAACGCGGGGCTTTGCGCGCGATGCGGCGAAGGCGAAAGAGCTTTTCGGTTCAGCCGAAGGCTTCGTCTTCGGCGATGTGACCAAACCCGAAACGCTTGCCGGCGCGCTCGCCGGCGTCGAGGCGCTGGTGATCCTGACAAGCTCGACTCCCCGCATGAAGGCGCCCCCTCAGCCGGGGGAGAAGCCGCAATTCGAATTCGCGGCCGGCGGCATGCCCGAAGAGGTCGATTATCGCGGCCAGAAGGCGCAGATCGACGCGGCGCGCGCCGCGAGCGTCGCTCATGTCGTGCTCGTCGGATCGATGGGCGGGACGATCGAAGGCCATCCGCTCAACCGTCTGGGCGACGGGAACGTTCTTGTCTGGAAGCGGAAGGCCGAGGCGTATCTGATCGATTCGGGCCTAGATTACACGATCATTCGGCCCGGCGGCCTCCTCGACAAGCCGGGCGGGATGCGGGAGCTGCTGGTGGGAAAGGACGACGCCTTCCTCAAGAATCCGCCGGAGGGCGTTCCCGCCGCCGTGCCGCGCGCCGACGTCGCGGAGACGGTCGCGCAGGCGCTGCTCTCGCCATATGCGCGCAACAAGGCCTTCGATGTCATTTCCAGGCCGGAAGAATCGTCGCCTGCGCCCACGACGGATTTTGACCGCCTCTTTGCGGGGACGACGCCCGGTTTGTGACGCAAGGCGATCTTGCGCGCGAACCCACTTGCGCCCGGGAGAAATGTTCTTTATCTGTTCTTTATTCGCGCTATGTTACGCCTTGGCTGGTCGAGCCGATGCGGGGCAATGAGTCCCCTTAGCCGCGATTATGGGAGGCCGGCGTCCCCGGCCTCCCATCGAGAACAGGCGGAGGTCGGTCATGGGTGGGTTGGCGGAACTGACGCCGGAGGCGCAGGCCAGCGCTCTGATAGACGCCGACAGGCGCCGCGGACGCGGGGCGCTATCGAAGCGCAGCGGCCGCTTCGAGCCGGAAATTCGCGAGGAGATCGACGACGGCTGGGGCGCGCTCGAGGGGCTGGAGGCGCTCAAGACGAATATACATGTCGAGAAGCCGCGTTCGATCATCACGAAAAACGACTCGCCCGACATCGCCTTCGACCGCTCGATCAATCCCTACCGGGGCTGCGAACATGGCTGCGTCTATTGTTTCGCGCGGCCGACCCACGCTTACATGGGCCTCTCGCCCGGCCTCGATTTCGAGACGGAAATCTTCGTGAAGGAAGGAGCCGCGCAACTTCTCGAGCGCGAACTCTCGGCGCAGACTTACGCGCCCAGGGTCATCGCGATCGGCACCAACACCGATCCCTATCAGCCGGCCGAAAAGCGCCATCGCGTCATGCGCTCCATCCTTGAGGTGCTGGCGCGCACGAAACATCCCGTGGCCATCGTGACGAAATCGGCCTTGGTGCTGCGCGACAGAGATCTTTTGGCGCCCATGGCGGCGGAAGGGCTCGCCAAGGTCGCCTTCTCAGTCACGACGCTCGATCCCCGGCTCGCGCGACTGCTGGAGCCGCGCGCAGCGACGCCGCAGCGCCGTCTCGACGCCATGGAGAAGCTGGCGGCCGCAGGCGTGCCAGTCGCCGTGATGACGGCCCCGGTGATACCGGCGATCAACGACGATGAGATCGAAGCCATTTTGACGCGCGCTCACGCCGCCGGCGCGCGGGAGGCGGGCTACATCATGCTACGCCTGCCACTGGAGCTGCGCGATATTTTCACCGAATGGCTGGTCGCGCATTTTCCGGACAAGGCGCGGCGCGCGCTCTCGCTGCTGCGTTCGACGCGCGGCGGCAAGACCTACGATCCAACCTTCGGCAAGCGCATGACGGGTGAAGGCCCCTACGCCTGGATGGTCGGCCGCAGGTTCGAGATCGCGGCGAAACGTCTCGGCTTCGCGCAGACGTCGATGCGGCTGCGCACCGACCTCTTCGAGCCGCCGCGGCGCGGCGCGCAGCAATTGGCGCTCTTCTAAAAGCGTCACGGCTACGCCTTCTCCCTTTGCCCTCAAGCGTGATCATTGTAACTAGCTGCGCGTCGCAAGAAGGCGACTGATTGCCGGTAGCGTGACGAGATGGGACCTGACTTTCGCCTCGAGAGCCGATTGCGCAGACAGGGCGCATGGCCGGTCGCAGGCGTCGATGAAGTCGGACGCGGGCCGCTCGCCGGCCCGGTTGCGGCGGCCGCCGTCATCCTCGATCCCGCGCGCCTGCCCATCGGCGTCGACGACTCCAAGGCTCTCAATCACAAGTTGCGTGAGCTGGCTTTCGAACGGATCATGGCGAGCGCTCTCGCGGTCGGCGTCGCCTTCGTCACGCCGATGGAAATCGACGCCATGAACATTCGTCAGGCGTCGCTTGCGGCGATGCGGCGCGCCGTCGCCAGCCTGTCGCTCGCGCCGGCGTTCGTACTCGTCGATGGCTCGGATCCCCCTGATCTCCCTTATCAATGCAGGGCGATCGTGAAGGGCGACGCAACCGCGCTGTCCATCGCCGCCGCCTCCATCGTCGCGAAAGTCGCGCGCGACGCGATGATGCGACGACTTGGCGCAATTTATCCCGACTATGGATTCGAGACGAATGTCGGCTATGCGGCGCAGCGCCATCTCGACGCCCTGCGCCGCAACGGGCCAACGCCCGCGCATCGCTTGAGCTTTTCCCCGCTTCGCGAGGGCTGACGCCCGCGGGTGAATGCTTAAGCTTTTTGTTTCATTAAGATTTCCGTTCGAAAAAGGGACGCCGCAAATTGGCGGCTCTATACGCGACTTTTACCTCATTCCGGCATCTTCACACGTGTTGGTAGCGTATGTGGTGTCGAGTGCATGAGTAGCGCGCGCGTCGGGGCGGCCCGCCTAAATACCCGGATAAAGGTCACGCGTACCGGGTTATCCATTGCAGGGCCGCTTCGCGCGCCGCTTGCGCGCAACGCCATCCTGCAAGGCGATTGCGCCGAGTTGATGCGCGGGCTTCCGGAGGAGAGCGTCGACCTCGTCTTCGCCGACCCGCCCTATAATCTGCAGCTCGCCAGCAAGCTCACCCGCCCGGATCAAAGCCTCGTCGACGCCGTCGACGACGACTGGGACAAATTCACCGATTTCGCCGCCTATGACGCCTTCACCCGCGACTGGCTCTCGGCCGCGCGCCGGGTGATGAAGCCCACGGCGACGATCTTCGTCATCGGCTCCTATCACAACATCTTCCGCGTCGGCGCGATCATGCAGGATCTCGGCTTCTGGATCCTCAACGACATCGTGTGGCGCAAGAACAATCCGATGCCGAATTTCCGCGGCCGCCGCTTCACCAACGCCCATGAGACGATGATCTGGGCCTCGCGCGACGCCTCGGCGAAAAATTACACTTTCAATTACGAAGCGCTGAAGGCCGGCAATGAAGATTGCCAGATGCGCTCGGACTGGCTGCTGCCGATCTGCACCGGCGGCGAACGTCTGAAAGACGCGCAGGGGCGCAAGGCGCATCCGACGCAAAAGCCGGAGCCCCTGCTTGCGCGCGTCATTCTCTCGGCTTCGAACGCCGGGGATCTCGTGCTCGATCCGTTTTTCGGCACGGGGACCACGGGCGCCGTCGCCAAGCGTCTGCGTCGCGACTGGCTCGGCCTCGAGCGAGACCCGACCTACGCCAAGGCGGCCGCCGCGCGAATCGCCGCGATCGAACCCCTGCCCGCGGAGACGGTCGCCGTCGCGCCGACAAAGCGCGCCGAACCGCGCATCGCCTTTGCGAGCCTCGTCGAAGCGGGACTCATCGCGCCGGGCGTCGCCCTGACCGATTTGCGCAAGCGGCATTCGGCCATTGTGCGCGCCGATGGCGCGCTGGCGCTGTCGGCATTTGTCGGCTCGATCCACAAGACCGGCGCGCTGGCGCAGGGCCTGCCCGCCTGCAACGGCTGGACCTTCTGGCATTACGAGGAAAAGGGCCGCCTTGCGCCGATCGACGACCTGCGCGCCCAGGCGCGTGAAAGGCTGCGTGTCGCAGCGGAATAGACCGCAGACCGAGACGCTGGAAATAAAAGAACCCGGAACCTGAGGTTCCGGGTCTTTTTTCGTTCCCTGCAGTCGAACGCCTTAAACGAGGACGCCCGCGTAAAAACCGACGAGCAACACAATGCCGATGAACGCGCGGTAGAAGACGAAGGGCCAGGCCGAAAAGCGCTCGAGAATGCGCAGCAGGCCCCAGATCGCGGCAAAAGCCGAGATCGACGCGATGACGAGGCCGACGGCCAGCACCGACCAGCCATGCGCATCGAGATGCGCCTTGTGCAATTCCCATAGCTCCTTCATGCCCGCGAGCGCGATGGCCGGCAGGCCGAGCAGGAAGGAGAAGCGCGCCGCCTCCTCGCGCTTGAGATCGAGGAAAAGCGCGGCGGTCAGCGTCGAGCCCGAACGCGAAACGCCGGGGATGAGCGCGCCGACCTGCGCAAAGCCGACGATCATCGCGTCCTTGAGGCTCACATGATCGAGCGTGCGCTTATGGTTGCAGTAGAGCTCGGCGATGGCGAGCAGCGCCGCCATGACGATGCAGGAAATGCCGATGACGGGGAGCGAGCGCAACGGCGAACCGCAGGTGTTCAGCGTATGAGAGAGCAGCAGCCCCGCAAGGCCGATCGGGATCGTCGCAAAGCCGATCCACATCACGAAGCGGAAGCTCCAGTCGTTGAAGTCACGCCGCTTGAGCGCGCTGACGGAGCCGACCGCAAGCGTGCGGATGTCGCTCCAGAAGTAGCTGATGACCGCGGCGAGCGCGGCGAGTTGCATGGCGGCGGAGAAGGCGGAGCCGGGATCCTTCCAGCCGAGCAGCGCCGGCACGATGCGCATATGCGCCGTGGAGGAGATGGGAAGGAGTTCGGAAATCCCCTGCACGACGCCGAGCGCCGCCACCTTCATATAGCCGAGGTCGACAAAGCCGGTGTCGAGACCATTGGTGCAAGCGCTCGCCATTTTTTCTCCCGCCGGAAGCTGGCGCGCGTCTGCGCGCAGGGCGTCACGGAATTTCAACCTTGCCCAGATTAAAGTTAATGTTGTGAAAACACGGCGGTATGGGGGCGCAAGCCGCTATCCGCCGCTATCCGCCGCTATCCGCCGCTATCCGCCGCTATCCGCCGGTCTTCGCGGCGCGAGCGGCGGCGATCGCCGCGCCGACCGCGGCCCGCGCCTTGGGGCTGTTCTTCCAGCAGGTCGTTCCCAAATGCGCGGCGACCTGTGCGCAAATCTCCCCCGCGTCGCGCCGGGCGAGGTCGTCGAGACTCGCGACGCCGATCTCCTCCAACCGCTTCACGACGCCCGGTCCGACGCCCTTGACGGCGAGGAGCAGGGCGCGTTCGTTCTGCGAAAAACGCGGCGCGCTCATTTGAAGAGCGCCAGCGCTTTCAGCACCGTCATCGAGATGCCCCAGAGAAGGGGAACGCCCACCGCGATCCAGGAGAGCATCAGGACAGGCGAGACGCCAGCGGGCGATGCGCGCGGAGCGACAGGCGCAGGCGGGTCGTCGTCCGGCTCGAGAGCCTCCTCGACATAATCCTCGAAGTCGGCGTGCGGCTCCTTCTCCTCCTGCTTCACCGCCGCGACGCTGGTCTTCTTCCCGGCAGCGACCTCCTCGTCGCTCATGTAATATTTCTCTGCCACGGGACCGACGAGGAGATTGCAGGCGAGGCCCGCCAGCAGCAGGCCAGCGAGCACATACATGGTCTGATTATAGGCGGCCTCGCGGGGCACGCCGATGGAAAGCTGATACTCGCGAATATAGTTCACAAGGACGGGGCCGAGCACGCCCGCCGTCGACCAGGCGGTGAGCAGCCGCCCGTGAATGGCGCCGACATAATGCGTCCCGAAAATATCGGCGAGATAGGCGGGGATCGTCGCGAAGCCGCCGCCATACATGGTGATGATGACGGAAAAGAGCAGCACGAAGAGGAAGACGACCCCGCCCTTCGCCGCGAAGGGCACGGCGGCGTAGAGCAGGAGGCCGAGCACGAAAAAGATGGCGTAGGCGCCCTTGCGGCCCAGGAAGTCCGACGCCGAGGCCCAGCCGATGCGCCCGCCTATGTTGCAAAGGCTGAGCAGGCCGGTGAAGCCGGCGGCGATGGCGGCGATCTGTTTCTTCTGGTCGGCGTCGAGCGCGTCGAAGCCGAGGTCGACCCCGATGAGCTTGCCCCCAAAGACCTCCTGCAACATGGGCGAGGCCATGCCGAGAACGCCGATGCCGGCGGAGACATTGAGGCAGAGGACGCCCCAGAGCAGCCAGAATTGCGGGGTCTTCCAGGCGACGTCGAGATGCACGTGGCGATGCGTCACCATGGCGTTGGCGGCGGCGGCCGGCGGCGTCCAGCCCGCAGGCGCCCAGCCGTCCGGCGGCACGCGGTAGCCGAGCGCCCCGCTGACCATGAAGACGAAATAGATGGCGGCGAGCGCCACGAAGGTCTGCCAAACGCCCGGAGACGCCGGCGTCGCGAAGAAGCCCATGAGCTTGTCGGCGAGCGGCGCGCCGATCATGGCGCCGCCGCCAAAGCCCATGATGGCGAGGCCCGTGGCGAGGCCGCGCCGGTCGGGAAACCATTTGATGAGCGTCGAAACGGGCGAGATGTAACCCAGTCCCAGCCCGACGCCGCCGATGACGCCCGAGCCGAGCCAGAGCATCCAGATCTGGTGAAGATGAACGCCGAGCGCCGAGATCAGCAGGCCGCCGCACCAGCAGAAGGCGGCGGCGAGGCCGGCCTTGCGCGGCCCCGCCGTCTCGAGCCAATGGCCGAAAATCGCGGCCGAGGAGCCGAGCAGCACGAAGAACAGCGTGAAGGTCCAGCCGAGCATGCTGATCTTCCAGTCGCAGTCCGTCGCGACGATGGTCGAAAAGAAGCCGAGGTCGGCGGGGCATTCCTTCGGCTGGGCGCCGCCCACGAGGCGCGAGAGCGGCAGCCAGAAGACAGAGAAGCCATAGGCCATGCCGATGCACAGATGGATGGCGAGCGCGGCAGGCGGCGCGAGCCAGCGGTTGAAAGTCGGTGAAGCAATGGTCCGTTCGCGGCTGAAGAAACTCGGTTGCGGCGGAACGGTTGCATCCATTTCTTCCAGTCCTCCACGCGACGCCGGGTCAATTCAACGACAGGAACGCATCTATGATCTTCTGAATATCTTGGCCCGACAGATTGATCAACGAATTCGCAACTTCTTCGCTCTTGCGCAGCGGCAGGCTCTCGCTACGCGGAACCTGCGTCAACTTCATGCCCCAGTCCGGGAAGGTGACGGCCTCGATCGCCTCCCTCCTTATGATCCTCACGCCCGCATGGCGCGGATCGCGCTCAATGCGCGCATAGAGTCTTTCGAGAACGGGCTCCGGCCCTTCCAGCGCCTGAAGGAAATTGAGGCCATTGAAGAGCAGCACGCCCGTGACGCCCGCCGCGCGATTATGCGCGACGGCGGACGCCATGATCGCCTCGAGCGAGCCCTGATCGAGCCCGAGCTTCGCCGTGCTGAAATAGACGAGCCGAAGCATGGGCCGCGCGGGGAGAAGATGCGCCGCCGTCAGACGACGCTCTTCTCAATGATATGCGCAAGGTCCGTCATGATGACGTTGAGGTCGTAGTTCTTCGGCGTGTAGACCGCCGAAACGCCCGCCTCCAGCAACAGCTTTTCGTCGGCTGGCGGAATGATGCCGCCGACGACGAGCGGGGCGGCGACGCCCTCTTCCTTCATCAGCTTCATGACTTCATGCGCCAGCGTGACATGCGAGCCGGAGAGAATGGAGAGGCCGATGCAATGCACGCCTTCCTTCTTCGCCGTCTCGACGAGTTCCGCGGGCGTCGAGCGGATGCCGGCGTAGATCACGTCGAAGCCGGCGTCGCGCGCGCGGACCGCGATTTGTTCCGCGCCATTCGAGTGGCCGTCGAGGCCCGGCTTGCCGACGAGGAACTTCGCGCGCGTGCCGATCTTCTGCGACACGCGCTCGACTTCGCCGCGCACGGCGTCGAGCTGGCCGCCAACCTGACGGGCGGTAGAAGAGACGCCCGTAGGAGCCCGGTATTCACCGAAGACGCCGCGCAGAACATTGCCCCATTCGCCGGTCGTGACGCCAGCCTTGGCGGCGGCGATGGAGGGCTCGACCATGTTGCGGCCTTCCCTGGCGGCGCGGGCGAGCTCCTCAATGGCGGCTTTGGCCGCCTTGTTGTCGCGCTGTTCGCGCCAGGCGTTGAGCCGGGCGATCTGATCCGCCTCGACGCCCTCGGGCACGACCATGATCTGATCCTCGCCCGAGGTCAGCGGCGACGGCTCGCCGCCGGTGAATTTATTGACGCCGACGACGGTCTGCTCGCCGGCCTCGATCGCCTCAAGGCGCGCGGTGTTGGATTCTACGAGCTTCGACTTCATGTAGCCGATCTCGACCGCCGCGGCGGCGCCGCCAAGGTCGTCGATCTTCTTGAGTTCGGCCTTCGCCTGCTCCTTAAGCGCCGCGACCTTCTTTGCAATCTCCGGATTGCCGTCGAAAATGTCGCCATATTCGAGCAGGTCCGTCTCATAGGCCATGATCTGCTGCATGCGCAGCGACCATTGCTGATCGAAGGGGCGCGGCAGGCCGAGCGCCTCGTTCCAGGCAGGAAGCTGCACGGCGCGGGCGCGGGCGCTCTTGGAAAGCACGACCGCCAGCATCTCGATGAGAATGCGGGTGACGTTGTTTTCCGGCTGCTGCTCGGTGAGGCCGAGCGAATTCACCTGCACGCCATAGCGGAAACGGCGCAGCTTCTCGTCCTTCACGCCGTAACGCTCGCGGGTGATTTCGTCCCACAGCTCCGTGAAAGCGCGCATCTTGCACAGCTCCGTCACGAAGCGCATGCCGGCGTTGACGAAGAAGGAGATGCGGCCGACGACCTGCGCGAAATCCTCGTCCGACATGCCGGCGGCCTTCACGCCGTCGAGAATCGCGACCGCCGTCGCCAGCGCATAGGCCAGCTCCTGCTCCGGCGTCGCGCCCGCTTCCTGCAGATGGTAGGAGCAGACGTTCATCGGATTGAACTTGGGGCATTCCTTCGTGGTGAAGAGAATGAGATCCTGCGTCAGGCGCAGCGACTGCGTCGGCGGAAAGACGTAAGAGCCGCGCGAGAGATATTCCTTGATGATGTCGTTCTGCGTCGTGCCCTGCAGCTTCGCGCGGGGAGCGCCCTGCTCCTCCGCCGCCGCAATGTAGAGCGCCATCAGCCACACGGCGGTGGCGTTGATGGTCATGGAGGTGTTCATCTCGGCGAGCGGGATGCCGTCGAAAAGCGTGCGCATGTCGCCCAGATGCGAGACAGGGACGCCGACCTTGCCGACTTCGCCGCGCGCGAGGATGTGGTCGCTGTCGTAGCCGGTCTGGGTCGGCAGGTCGAAAGCGATGGAGAGACCCGTCTGGCCCTTGGCGAGATTGGAGCGATAAAGCCGGTTCGACGCCTCGGCGGTCGAATGGCCGGCGTAGGTGCGGAACATCCAGGGCTTGTCGCGACGCGGGGCGGTCATGTCGTTCATCGGGCTCCTCCTCGGGAAGCTGCGATAGCACAGACCCGGTTTTTGACAAGTTGCGGCTCGGGCGCGGCGGAGGTCGTGCAGGGCCTGCGGCCTCCCCCGCGCCGCCGGCGCCAGATTCCGCGAATCCTCGAACCGTGCAATCCTGCTCTCTTGCGCCCGATTGCGGCCCATCGCCGGGACCAACCCGGGCGAGGCGATTTTTCATCAAGATCGTCACGCCGCGCGCACGACTTCTTTGCGCTATAGGCAAAACCTGCCCAACCATCGAAATTTTCGCACTATGAAGGGCGTCGCAGGACTATTATAAGCTGCGCCGGAATTTTGTCGCACTGCAACGAAACCGGAGCGGAGGGAGCTTTACCTTGAGCGAGAAGAAAGACCTTTACGAGATGGGCGAAATGCCGCCGCTCGGCCATGTTCCCAAAAACATGTACGCCTGGGCGATCCGCAGGGAGCGCCACGGCCCGCCTGAGACGGCGATGCAGCTCGAGGTCGTGCCGACCTGGGAGCTCGACAGCCACGACGTCCTCGTTCTCGTAATGGCCGCGGGCGTCAACTACAATGGCGTCTGGGCTTCGCTCGGCGAGCCGGTTTCCCCCTTCGACGGCCACAAGAGCGCCTTCCATGTCTGCGGCTCGGACGCCTCGGGCATCGTCTGGGCCGTCGGCTCCAAGGTGAAGCGCTGGAAAGTGGGCGACGAAGTCATCATCCACTGCAACCAGGACGACGGGGACGATGAGGAGTGCAACGGCGGCGACCCGATGTTCTCGGTCTCCCAGCGCATCTGGGGCTATCAGACCCCGGACGGCTCCTTCGCACAGTTCTGCCGCGCACAGGACCGCCAGCTTCTGGAGCGCCCCAAGCATCTCACCTGGGAGGAAGCGGCCTGCTACACGCTGACTCTCGCCACCGCCTATCGCATGCTCTTTGGCCATGAGCCGCACGAGCTGAAGCCCGGCCACAACGTGCTCGTCTGGGGCGCCTCGGGCGGCCTCGGCGTCTTCGCGGTGCAGATGTGCGCGGCGACCGGCGCCAACGCCATCGGCGTCATCTCCGACGAGTCGAAGCGTGATTACGTCATGTCGCTCGGCGCCAAGGGCGTGCTCAACCGCAAGGACTTCAAGTGCTGGGGCCAGCTCCCCAAGGTCAATTCACCTGAATTCCACGAATGGACCAAGGAAGCGCGCAAGTTCGGCAAGGCGATCTGGGACATCACCGGCAAGAAGGATATCGACATCGTCTTCGAGCATCCGGGCGAGGCGACCTTCCCGGTCTCGGCGCTGGTCGCCAAGCGCGGCGGCATGGTGGTGTTCTGCGCCGGCACCTCGGGCTTCAACATCACCTTTGACGCGCGCTATGTGTGGATGCGCCAGAAGCGCATCCAGGGCTCGCATTTCGCCCATCTGAAGCAGGCCGCGGCCGCGAACCAGTTCGTGCTCGACCGGCGCGTCGACCCCTGCATGTCCGAGGTCTTCGCCTGGGACAAGCTGCCCGTCGCGCACACCAAGATGTGGAAGAACGAGCACGCCCCCGGCAACATGTCGGTGCTCGTCATGGCGCCGGAAACCGGCCTCCATACGGTCGAAGACGTGGTCGAGGCTTACGCAAAGAAGAAGTAAGCGTTTCGCTTTTTTCAGCTCTGCGGCGCGCCCGGACACCGGCGCGCCGTTTTGTTGTTCGGCGGGCGCCCGGAGAGTCCTTGCCCTCCGGCGCGCAACTTTGCGACGCTATGCGCATTTTCCGATAACCAAGCGCCGCCCGCGATGATGCGGCGCAGGGGAGTCCTGTTGCGTCGCAGCCGAAATGGCGGCATGTAGGGATCAAATTTCACAAAGCGCCCGGAAACGGGGCCTTCTTGCGGGTGGAGAGCAATGACTGCAGCCGTCGCGTTGAAAATCGAACCAGCCAATTGGCTTTCCGACGCCAAAGAGGCGCTCGTCGCCGTCGAGGCGCTCTACAATGAAGCGCTTGCGAGCGTGCGCGCCCGCGTCACCAAAGACGGCAAGCTCTCCAACGAGCTGATCGAAGCCGACCAGCACGCCGCCCACGGCCTCGCCTGGTTCGCGACCTATGTGCAGGGCCTTAAAGAGCTGATCGATTACGCCGAGCGCCTTCAGGGCGAGGGCGCCTATGGCGAGACCGAGGAGCTCCTCAACCAGATCGGCTACGCCGAGCTGCTGGCGCAGGTCTATGGCGGCATTCCGATGAGCCAGGGCGAGACGGTCCGCCTCTCCGACTTCGGCCTCTCGGCCCAGCAGGTCGCCGCGAAGCGCCCCGCCTCGGTCGACAGCCTCATTCTCTCCGGCAATACGCCTGCCAACCGCGCCCGCCTCGCCGAGCTCATCGACCATCATTCGGCGGCCGAAACCATCGGCGCCTCGGGCTTAGATGAGACGCTGGAAGCCATCCGCAGCGAGATGCGCAAATTCGCCATGGCGAATGTGACGCCCTACGCGCAGGAGTGGCACGCAAAGAACGAATATATCCCGCTCGACGTCATCGCCGGCCTTGCCGATCTCGGCGTCTTCGGCCTGACGATCCCGGAGGAGTACGGCGGCTCGGGCATGGGCAAGATCGCCATGTGCGTCGTCTCCGAGGAACTGTCGCGCGCCTATATCGGCGTCGGCTCGCTCGGCACGCGCTCGGAGATCGCGGCGGAGCTGATCCTCGTCGGCGGCACGGAAGACCAGAAGAACAAATATCTGCCGAAGATCGCGTCGGGCGAAATCCTCCCCACCGCCGTCTTCACAGAGCCCAACAACGGCTCCGACCTCGCCGGCCTGCGCACCCGCGCCGTGAAGGAAGGCGACGTCTACAAGGTGACCGGCAACAAGACCTGGATCACCCATCCGGTCCGCGCCGACATCATGACGCTGCTGACCCGCACGAACCCGAACGAGAAGGGCTACAAGGGCCTCTCCATGTTCATCGCCGAGAAGCCGCGCGGCACCGACGCCGAGCCCTTCCCGGCCAAGGGCATGACCGGCGGCGAGATCGAGGTGCTCGGCTATCGCGGCATGAAGGAGTTCGAGATCGGCTTCGACAATTTCGAGGTGCCGGCGGCGAATCTCCTCGGCGGCGAAGAGGGCAAGGGCTTCAAGCAGCTCATGGAGACCTTCGAGTCCGCCCGCATCCAGACCGCCGCGCGCGCGCTCGGCGTCGCCCAGTCGGCGCTGGACCTCGGCCTGAAATACGCCAGGGAGCGCGTCCAGTTCGGCAAGCCGCTCTTCGCCTTCCCCCGCGTCTTCAACAAGATCGTGGCGATGGCGGTTGAAATCCACGTCGCCCGCCAGATCACCTATTTCGCCGCCCGCGAGAAGGACGAGGGCAAGCGCTGCGACCTCGAGGCCGGCATGTCCAAGCTGCTCGGCGCCCGCGTGGCGTGGGCCGCGGCGGACAACGCCCTGCAGATCCACGGCGGCAACGGCTTCGCGCTGGAATATCCCGTCTCCCGCGTCCTCTGCGACGCCCGCATCCTCAACATCTTCGAGGGCGCGGCGGAGATTCAGGCGCAGGTCATCGCGCGGCGTCTGCTGGAGGGGTGACCCCTTCTCGCGTCATGCGCCTAGCTTCGCGGGGCCCCTTCGGGGGCCCCGTTTTTGTCGGCTCCCGGACATTTGTCGTTCAGTTTTTGGGCGGGCTGCGTAACTCTTTCGCACTGCGGCGTTATGGCGCACAGCGCTGTTATTCTTTGGGATAGTTTTAGCGCTCAGGATCAAATTTACTCTGGCGAAAGCTTCTCGGCGTATTATATGTTGCAACGCACAACAAGCGCGGCGATTTGGCGCCAGGAAGGGCCATCCACGTTAAATGCGCAAGCTCCCCCTTGCGCGAACGCGGCCAGCCAAGGAGGTCAACATGTTGGAATCGATCAGACAATATTTCCAGAACTGGTCGGACGCCTGCGAATACGCCAATGAATGCGCGCCCGATCTCTCCTTTTTCGGCAATGGCGAACCCTTCACGGCGCTGCTATTCGTGGCGGCGGCCTGCTACCTCGCCTTCGCGGTGAACGAAGCACGCATCATGCGCCGCTCGCTGGCGCAGCGCAGCGGCCTTGCGACTGCCGTCGCCCCCGAGGCGAAGGCCCCCGCCGGGAAGCCGATCCACGAACCCGCAGTTCAGGAAAAGCTCGCCGCCTGATATGCCAATCGGCCGGCGCGTCCGCTGGACGCGCATTCTGATCGCAAAAGCCTGACGACTTCGCGGAATGCGCGATGGATGCGTCGCGGCCGAGCTTGCTCTCCCCTCGCCTCGCCGCCACATCCTTTGGCGTGAGTTTTTCGAGCGAGGGACGCGATGAGCGCAATTGCAGTCCATAATGGCGCGTGGGTTCTGGTCGGCGACGGCCGGCGCGCGCTGTTCTTCTCCAATCACGGCGACGCCGAACTCCTCGACCTGCGCGTCGTCGAGACGCGCGTCGAGGACAATCCGCCCACCCGCGAGCAGGGCTCGGACGCGCCAGGACGCGCTTTCTCCTCCGTTTCGCCGGGCCGCAGCGCAATGGGCAATGTCGACTGGCACGAACTCGAAGAAGAACGCTTCGCCCGCGCCATGGCGGAGCGCATCAACGTCGCGGCCGAAAGCGGCGAGATGAAAGAGATCGTCATCGTCGCGCCGCCCAGGACCCTTGGCGAAATCCGAAAGGAGCTTTCCGTGAAGGCGCAGAGCAAGGTCGCGGGCGAGCTGCACAAGGACCTCACCAGGCACCCTGTGCCCGAGATCGAGAAGATGCTGGCGCTGAAGCCGGCGGGCTAATCCGGCTTGCGGGCGATGAGGTCAGGCCGCCGCGCCCGCGTCAGCTCCAGGGCCTCTTCGCGACGCCACTTCGCGATCTTCGCGTGGTCGCCGGAGAGCAGGACTTGCGGAATCTCGCGCCCTTCGAAGTCGCGCGGGCGGGTGTATTGCGGATATTCGAGCAAGCCGCCCTCGAAGCTTTCCTCCTCCCCGGAAAGCTCCTCGCCCATCACGCCCGGCAGGAGACGCACGCAGGCGTCCATGAGCGCCAGCGCGGCGATCTCGCCGCCCGAGAGGATGTAATCGCCGATCGAGACCTCCTCGAGGCCGCGCGCCGCGACGATGCGCTCGTCCACGCCCTCGAAACGCGCGCAGAGAATGACGGCGCCCGGTCCCTGCGCGAGATCGCGCACGCGCTGTTGCGTGAGCGGGGCGCCGCGCGGACTCATGAGCAGGCGCGGGCGCGAATCGCCCTCCGGGGCCGCCGCGTCGATCGCCGCCGCCAGCACGTCGGCGCGCATCACCATGCCGGGCCCGCCGCCCGCGGGCGTGTCGTCGACGGCGCGATGTCGCCCGAGCCCGTGCTCGCGGATTTGCTTCGTCTCGATCCGCCAGACGCCCCGCGCGAGGGCGTCGCCCGCGAGCGAAAGCCCGAGCGGGCCGGGGAACATTTCGGGGAAAAGCGTGAGGATGGTCGCGCGCCACATGGGGCGCTTATGGCATGGGGCGGCGGGATGCGGAACCTTGCGGCGCGCGTGCCCGTTGATACCCGCCATGCCGCAAGACCCGACCGCGCTCATCCTCGCTTACTTCGTCACGCCGCTCTGGCTGGCGATGGGCTTGCTCGACTGGTTCTGCCACCGCGCGACGCAGATCGAGACGACGACCGGCGCGAAGGAATCGCTCATTCACCTGCTGATGTTCCTCGAGCTTGGCGCGCCGCTGCTGGCCGTGCTGTTTTTCGTTGTCAACGCCCTCGTCATCGCCTTCATGATCGCCATGTTCGCGCTGCACGAGGCGACCGCCATCTGGGACGTGAGTTATGCGGAAACGGCGCGGCGGGTGACGCCTTTCGAGCAGCATGTGCACAGCTTCCTCGAAGTTTTGCCGCTGACGGCGCTGCTGCTGGTCGTCGCGCGCCACTGGGGGCAGTTTCTGGCGCTTTTCGGCGCGGGCGACGAGGCCCCGCGTTTCGATCTCGTCTGGAAGGGGGAGGACATATCGACCGTTTATGTCGCCGCTGTCATCGCCGGCGCGGCCGTCTTCGGCCTCATTCCCTATCTCGAAGAGCTGTGGCGGGGTCTCAGAGCGAGCGGCGGCGCGCTGACGCCCGCGCGCGAGGCGCAGGCGCGGGACGTGCGCGCCTGATCACTCCTCGCGGACGTCGATTTCTTCGGGCGGTTCGATCACGACCCGCCGCTCGGCGACGCTGACCACGGGCACAACGGCTTTCGTGAAGGGATACATCAGCGATTCACCGCCCGCTCTTGGCGCGACCTCGAGGATGTCGCCTGCGCCGAAATTGCGCAAAGCGATCACGACGCCGATCTCCTGCCCGTCGCGCAGCTCCGCGCGCAACCCCACGAGGTCGACGAGGTAAAATTCATCTTCGTCGGGAGCGGGCAAACGCTCGCGGGGAATGAAAAGCTCGAGGCCCGTGAGCGCCTCCGCGCCGGCGCGGTCGCCGACGCCATCTACACGCGCGACGAGCATGTCCTTGCCCTGCGGGCGTATGGAGAGGAGCTTGATGGAACTGGCGCCGCTCTTGTCGGTGAGCGGGCCGTAAGTCGCGATCGCCAGACGATCGGCGGTGAAACTCTGCAGGCGCAATTCGCCCCGCACGCCATGCGGCGCGCCGAAACGGCCGAGAAGGACGAGGTTTTGTTTCGTCATGCGCGAAGCGGCGTCGCCCCCTCCCCAACCCTCCCCCGCTCATGCGGGAGAGGGAGCCGCCTCCGTCCGCAACCGAGGGCCGGCCGGCTGATCGTGAGCGTCCCCTCTCCCGCGAAACGGGGGAGGGACAGGGAGGGGGTCAACGAATTACGCAGCCGCGTCGGCGGCGGCGCCGGCGGCTTCGGCCGCGGCGGCGGCGCGCTCCTGGGCCTTCTTCTTGGGCTGGGCCTTCTGCGGATTGTTGCGGACCTCGCGGGTCATCACGCCGGCGGCGTCGAGGATGCGGGCGACGCGGTCGGTCGGCTGGGCGCCCTTGGCGATCCAGGCCTTGGCCTTCTCGGCGTCGAGGACGACGCGATCGGCGGCGTCCTTGGCCTTCAGCGGATCGAAGGTGCCGAGCTTCTCGATGTAGCGGCCGTCGCGCGGCGAGCGGGAGTCGGCGACGACGACGCGATAGAAGGGGCGCTTCTTGGCGCCGCCGCGGGCGAGACGAA